>JADCLI010000045.1 GCA_016803235.1 Pimelobacter simplex | reverse complement strand
GCTCGGCCGACGCCCCACGCCCGACCTCACTCTTGACTCGCGGCGCGAAAGCTAGTGCGCGGCCTCGTGCCACGACCGGCCCGTGCCGACCGACACGTCCAACGGAACGGTGAGGTCGGCGGCGCCCGCCATCTGCTCGCGGACCAGCGCGTCGAGCGCGTCCTGCTCGCCGTCGGCGACCTCGAACACGAGCTCGTCGTGGACCTGCAGCAGCATCCGCGAGGCCAGCCCGGCCTCCTTGAGTGCGGCGTCGGTGCGCAGCATCGCGACCTTGATCAGGTCGGCCGCCGAGCCCTGGATGGGCGCGTTGAGCGCCATCCGCTCGGCGCCCTCGCGGCGCATCCGGTTGTCGCTGGTGAGGTCGGGCAGGTAGCGGCGGCGGCCCATGATCGTCTCGGTGAAGCCGGTTCGGCGTGCCTCGTCGACGACGCCGGCGAGGTAGTCGCGGATGCCGCCGAAGGTCTCGAAGTAGTCGTCCATCAGGGCGCTGGCCTCACGCGGCTCGATGCCGAGCTGCTGGGACAGGCCGAAGGCGGACAGGCCGTAGGCCAGGCCGTAGTTCATCGCCTTGATCTTGGCCCGCATCTCCGGGGTGACGGCGTCGGGGGCGACGTCGAAGACCCGCGACGCGGTCTCGGCGTGGAAGTCCCGGCCGGACCGGAACGCCTCGATCAGCAGCTCGTCCTCGGACAGGTGGGCCATGATCCGCATCTCGATCTGGCTGTAGTCGGCGGTCATCAAGGACGCGTAGCCGCTGCCGACGACGAAGCTCTCCCGGATCCGGCGCCCCTCCTCGGTGCGGACGGGGATGTTCTGCAGGTTGGGCTCGGTGCTCGACAGGCGACCGGTCGCAGCGATCGTCTGGTGGAAGGTCGTGTGGATCCGGCCGTCGGGCTGGACCGTCTTGAGCAACCCCTCGATCGTCTGCCGCAGCCGGATCACCTCGCGGTGCCGCAGCAGGTGCAGCAGGAACGGGTGCTCGGTCTGCTTGAACAGCCCCTGCAGCGCGTCCGCGTCGGTCGTGTAGCCGGTCTTGGTGCGCTTGGTCTTCGGCATGTTGAGCTCGTCGAAGAGCACGACCTGCAGCTGCTTGGGCGAGCCGAGGTTGATCTCCTGGCCGATGACGTCGTAGGCCTTCTGGGCCTCGCTGCGGACCTCCTCGCCGAAGTGCGCCTCGAGCCCCTCGAGGTGGTCGACGTCGATGGCGATCCCGGTCTGCTCCATCCTTGCGAGGACACCGACGAGCGGCATCTCGACGTCGGTGAGCAGCCCGCGGCCGCCGGCCCTCTCGACCTCGTCGGCCAGCTCCGCGGACAGGTCGAGCGCGGCACGGGCCTGCACCATCGCGCTGGTCGCGACGCCGCCCTGGTCGGCCTCGCCGTCGTCGAAGAGCAGCTCGCCCTGGTCGGGGTCCTGCGCCTGCGCCAGCTCGCGGTGCAGGTAGCGCAGCGAGAGGTCCGCCAGGTCGTAGGAGCGCTGGTCGGGCGCGACGAGGTACGCCGCCAGGGCGGTGTCCTCCACGACGCCGGCCAGCGGCCAGCCCTGGGCGGCGAGCGCGTGCAGCGGGCCCTTGGCGTCGTGCAGCACCTTCGGGCGCGCCGGGTCCGCCAGCCAGGCGGCGATCGCGGCCTCGTCGGCGGGACTCATCGCCGCGACGTCGACGTACGCCGCCCGCCCGTCGGCCAGTGCGAGGGCGAGGCCGTCGACCCGGCCGGTGCCGCTCCCCCACGTGCCGCGCACCGAGAGTCCGACGGTCGCGTCGGCGATCTTCTCCAGCCACGGGCCGACCGCGTCGGCACCGAGCGTGCTGCCGTCGAGCTCGACGCCGGACTCGACCTGGACGTCCTCACCCGGGGCGACGACGTCGAGGATCCGGGTGCGCAGCTCGCCACGGAACTCCAGCTCGTCGAGCAGCTCGAGCGCGGACGCCCGGTCCCACTCCTTCAGCACGAGGTCGTCGATGGCGACGCCGAGATCGAGGTCGCGCACCAAGGCGTTGAGCCGCCGGTTGCGGATCACGTCGCCGAGGTGCTCGCGGAACGCCTCGCCCTTCTTGCCGGTGATCTTGTCGGCCTGAGCGATGACGTTGTCGAGGCCGTCGTAGGTGTTGATCCACTTGGCCGCGAAACCGGCGCCGACACCGGGGACGCCCGGCAGGTTGTCGGACTGCTCGCCCACGATCGCGGCCAGCTCGGGGTAGCGGTGCGGCGGGACGCCGTACTTCTCCTCGACGAAGGCGGGCGTCATCCGGGACAGGTCGGAGACGCCACGCATCGGGTAGAGCACGGTCGAGCGGTCGGTGACCAGCTGGATGGAGTCGCGGTCGCCGGTGAGGATCAGCACCTCGAGACCGCTTGTCTCGTCGGCCAGCGCCTGGGAGACCAGGGTGGCGATGATGTCGTCGGCCTCGTAGCCGGGGACCTTGATGAACGGGATCGAGAAGGACGTCAGCATCCGCTCGATCAGGGGCAGCTGGCTGCTGAACTCCCCCGGGGTCTTGTTGCGCTTGGCCTTGTACTCGGAGTACTCCTCCGTGCGGAAGGTCTGGCGCGAGACGTCGAAGGCGACCGCGACGTGGGTGGGCTGCTCGTCGCGCAGCACGTTGACCAGCATCGAGGTGAACCCGTAGACCGCGTTGGTGTTCTGGCCGGTCGCAGTCGAGAAGTTCTCCACCGGCAGGGCGAAGAAGGCGCGGTAGGCCAGCGAATGACCGTCGAGGAGGAGCAGACGCGGACGCACGGAACCAGGAGAGGACTCGGGCACCCGGCGACTCTACCGATGCCCGCCGACTAACCTTCAGACCCATGACGACCATCGACGACATCGCCGACCACATGCGCTCCCACATGGGTGCGCTCAACGAGCGGATGGGCATCGAGCTCGTCGAGGTCACCGCCGACCGGGTGGTCGCCACCATGCCCGTCGAGGGCAACACCCAGCCCTACGGCCTGCTCCACGGCGGCGCGTCGGTCGTGCTCGCCGAGACCCTCGGCTCGGTCGCCGCGGCGATCCACGCCGGCCCGGACCGCTTCGCCGTCGGCACCGACATCAACGCCACCCACCACCGCTCGGCGACCTCCGGCGTCGTCACCGGGGTCGCGACGCCGCTGCACCGCGGCCGGACCATGGCCAGCTTCGAGATCGTCGTGAGCGACGAGGCGGGGCGCCGGGTGTGCACCTCGCGGATCACCTGCGCGCTGCTGGAGCGCGACCCCGGCAAGAAGTAGCGCGGCTACTCGGGCAGGGCCAGCCGCTCCGCGCGCGCACGGCGCAGCGAGCGGCGGGCCGCCAGCACCCGCGTGCGGCCGTCGACGCCGCTCTGCTGACGCTGCGGCGAGACCCGGCTGCGCAGCAGCGTGGTCGGCGCGATCCGGTACATCACGACCGGCGCCAGGCCCAGGCGGGCCATGAACCGGTTCGACTCCCGCGAGGAGTGCGGCACCGCGGTGACGACGTGGAGGATCCCGTTCTCCTCCGCGAACGCGGTCGCGGCCTCCATCAGCGCGTGACCGACTCCGTGGCGGCGGCACGCGTCGAAGACGCGCGGGTGGATCGACTGCACGCAGGGCTCGAGGTTGAGCGGCGAGAGCGTGGTGATCCGCAGGTAGACCGCCCCCGCCACCTGACCGTCGTACTCGACGACGACGAGGCGCTGCTCGGGCGAGGCCGCGGCGGCCTTGACGATCAGCTCGAGGTCGGCGACCTGCTCGGCCGGGTCGGCGCGGCGAACGGCATCGCTCCAGAGCTCGGCCAGCACGGGCGCGTCCTCGCGCGTGGCGATCCGCGTCGTCAGTGAGTACCGACTCATCCGCCCCTGCCCCTCTCGACCCCCGGACGAAGACCGCACGGTCCCGAACGGTCAGGCGGACACACTACGCCGACCCGGCCGAGCCGGACAGGGGGATCCCCGCACTCCATTTTCAGTGAAGTATCAATCTCGTATCCGAGAAATGTGTCCTGCGCCACGCCTTCGCGGTGCCCGATGCGGGGGCCTAGAGTGCCGACCATGCAGAAGCCTCGCATCTCCGCGCTCGCCCTCACCGCCCTCGCCACCTTCGCGCTCAGCGCGTGCGGGTCCGACGACGGCGGGAAGTCCGCGAGCGGCGCCGACCTCGTCAAGAAGGAGACCCTCACGGTCTGCTCCGACGTGCCCTACCCGCCCTTCGAGGACTTCGACGAGTCCAGCGACACCGGCTTCAAGGGCTTCGACGTCGACATCGTCTCCGAGGTGGCCGAGCGCCTCGACCTCGACCTCGAGATCAAGGACTCGTCGTTCGACGCGCTCCAGAGCGGGCAGGCCCTCAACGCCGGCCAGTGCGACCTGGCGGCCTCCGCGATGACGATCACCGACGACCGCAAGAAGAACCTCGACTTCTCCGACGGCTACTACGACTCCAAGCAGTCGCTGCTCGTCGCCGCCGACAGCGAGATCGCCTCGATCGACGACCTCAAGGGCGTCAAGGTGGGCGTCCAGCAGGGCACCACGGGCAAGACGTACACCGAGGAGAACGCCACCGGCGCCGAGGTCGTGACCTTCCCGAGCGACGCCGAGATGTTCCAGGCCATCAAGGCCGGCCAGGTCGAGGCCCTGCTGCAGGACCTCCCGGTCAACCTCGACCACACGACGGACGGCGCGTTCAAGGTCGTGGAGACCTACGAGACCGACGAGCAGTACGGCTTCGCGATCAAGAAGGGCAACAGCCAGCTCGTCGACGACGTCAACGGCGCGCTCGAGGAGATGCGCGGCGACGGCACCTACGACGAGATCTACAACGAATACTTCTCGACCGAGAACTGAACCCGGCCTCGAGAAGGAGGGTAGTGGCGTGACCCGCAGGGAACGCGCGCTCCTGGTCCAGGTCCTGCTGTACGCCGTGCTCGCGGCCGCGGTGGTCGTCCTGGCGCTGGTGGCCGACTGGGCCGTCATCAAGGAGAACTTCTGGAGCTCCGACGGCATCGGCTGGGCCGACGGCAACTGGGGCGACCTGATCACCACCGGCATGGTGAACACGATCAAGTACACCGCGATCGCGTTCGCCGGTGGCCTGGCCCTCGGGCTGGTCCTCGCGCTGATGCGGCTGTCCCCCGTGGCGCCGTACCGGTGGATGGCGACGGCGTACATCGAGTTCTTCCGGGGTCTCCCGGCGCTCGTCGTGATGATGTTCATGGGCTTCGGCCTGCCGATCGCCTTCCAGTGGACGCCGCCCGGCGGCACGGTGGGCGCCGGCCTGATCGGCCTGATCCTGGTGGCCGGCGCGTACATGGCGGAGACGCTGCGCGCCGGCATCCAGGCGGTCCCGAAGGGACAGACCGAGGCCGCTCGCTCGCTGGGCATGCGTCCGGGGGCGACGACCGTCAAGGTCGTGCTCCCCCAGGCGTTCCGGATCGTCATTCCGCCGCTGACCAACGAGTTCGTGCTGCTGATCAAGGACACGGCGCTGCTGTTCCTGCTCGGAGCCGCAGCGAGCGAGCGCGAGCTCACCTCGGTCGCCCGGGACTTCCTGACCAGTGGCCCGTCCGCCGGTACTGCGACCAGCCTGATCCAGGCGGCGCTGCTGTACCTGATCATCACGCTCCCGCTCACCCAGCTCGTCGCCTGGCTCGAGCGTCGCCAGAGGAAGGCCGTTCGATGACCGCGTCCCTCACGCCCGAGGCCGGCACCGTGCCCGCCATCGAGATCCGTGGCCTCCACAAGCACTACGGCCGCCACGAGGTGCTCAAGGGCATCGACTTCCACGTCGACTCCGGCCAGGTCGTCTGCGTCATCGGCCCCTCCGGGTCCGGCAAGTCGACGCTCCTGCGCTGCGTCAACCGGCTCGAGGAGCCGTCGGCCGGCGAGATCCTGATCGAGGGTCTCGACATCTGCGACCGCAAGGTCGACCTCGACGAGGTGCGCTCGCGCATCGGCATGGTGTTCCAGCAGTTCAACCTGTTCCCGCACCTGTCGGTCCTCAAGAACCTCACCCTGGCCCAGCGCAACGTGCGGGGCCGCGGCAAGGACGAGGCGGTCCAGATCGCCCGGCAGAACCTCGAGAAGGTCGGTCTGTCGGAGAAGGAGTCCGCCTACCCGGCGCATCTCTCCGGCGGCCAGCAGCAGCGCGTGGCGATCGCCCGGGCGCTGTCGATGAACCCCGACATGATGCTCTTCGACGAGCCCACCAGCGCCCTCGACCCGGAGCTGGTCGGCGACGTGCTGGGCGTCATGCAGGAGCTGGCCCAGGAGGGCATGACGATGATGGTCGTCACCCACGAGATGGGCTTCGCCCGCGAGGTCGGGGACAAGCTGGTCTTCATGGACGGCGGGGTCGTCGTCGAGGAGGGCCGGCCCGTCGACGTGCTGTCCAACCCGCAGCACGAGCGGACCCAGTCGTTCCTCTCGAAGGTCCTCTGAGCGCTGCTGGAACCACGACGACGAAGGCCCCGGGCAAACGCCCGGGGCCTTCGTCGTACGTCGCGCAGGACGCGCTACACGTCGCCGCCGAGGTAGGCGGCCTTGACCGCCGGGTCGACCGCGAGGTCCGCACCCTTGCCGGACCGGACGATCGCGCCGGTCTCGAGGATGTGGGCGTCGTGCGAGCGCTTCAGCGCCTGGGCGGCGTTCTGCTCCACCAGCAGGACGGTCGTGCCCTGCTGGTTGATCTCCGTGATGATCGTGAAGATCTGCTGGATCAGCTTCGGCGCCAGACCCATCGACGGCTCGTCGAGCAGCAGCAGCCGGGGCCGGGACATGAGCGCCCGACCGATGGCCAGCATCTGCTGCTCACCGCCGGACATGGTGCCCGCGACCTGGTCGATGCGCTCCTCCAGTCGCGGGAAGAGCGCCAGGACCCGGTCGATGTCCTCCCGGTACGCCGCAGACTTGCGGTCCTTGCGCGTGAACGCACCCATCTCCAGGTTCTCGCGCACGGTCATCCCGATGAAGCAGCGCCGCCCCTCGGGCGACTGACCGATCCCCAGCGTGACCCGGTCGTAGGGCGGGACCTCGTTGATGTCCTTGCCCTCGAACCGGATCGAGCCGGCCCGGACCTTGCGCAGGCCCGAGATCGTCTTCAGCGTCGTCGTCTTCCCTGCGCCGTTGGCGCCGATCAGCGTCGTCACCGTCCCCTCGGGGACGCTGAAGCTGATGTCACGGATCGCCTCGATGTGCCCGTAGTTGACACAGAGGCCCTCGACCTCAAGAAGCATCTTCTTCGTCCACTCCCAGGTAGGCGGCGATGACCGCCGGGTTGTCACGGATGTCGGCAGGGCTGCCCTCGGCGATCTTGCGCCCGAACTCCAGCACGACGATCCGGTCGGTCACGCCCATGACGAGCTTCATGTCGTGCTCGATGAGCAGCACGGTGAAGCCCTGGTCACGGACCCGGCGGATGAGGTTCATCAGCTCGACCTTCTCGGCCGGGTTGAAGCCCGCGGCCGGCTCGTCGAGGCAGATGAGCTTCGGGTTGGTCGCCATCGCCCGCGCGATCTCCAGACGCCGCTGGTCGCCGTACGACAGGTTGGCTGCCAGCTCGTCGGCCTTGCGGTGGATGCCCATGAAGCGGAGCACCTCCATCGCGCGGTCGTGACCCTCACGCTCCTCCCGCCGGTGCTTCGGCAGCCGGAACAGGGCCGAGAGCATGCCGGTGCTGTGCTGGGCGTCGGCGCCGACCAGCACGTTCTCCAACGCCGTCATGGTCGGGAACAGGCGGATGTTCTGGAAGGTGCGCGCGATCCCCTGCTGGGTGATCTTGTGCTTCTTCAGCCCGACGATCGAGCGCCCCTGGAAGCTGATGCCTCCGCTGGTCGGCCGGTAGACGCCGGTGACCGCGTTGAAGCAGGTCGTCTTCCCGGCGCCGTTGGGACCGATCAGGCCGAGGATCTCGCCCTCGTTGATGGTGAACGACACGTCGTCGAGCGCCGTGAGGCCGCCGAACTTCAAGGTGACGTTCTGGACCTCGAGAATTGCCTCAGGCATGGGCGTTCTCCTCTTCCCCGGTACCTTCCTCCAGCTCTTCGAGCTCGTGCTCGAGCTTCTTCGCGCGCACGGTGCGGCGCGGTGGCAGCAGGCCCTGCGGCCGCACCGTCGCGAGCACGACGAGCGCGAGACCGAAGACCAGCACCCGGAAGTCGTCGAACTCCCGGAACCGCTGCGGCAGGTAGGCGACCAGCGCGGCACCGACGAGGACGCCCCACCGGTTGCCCTGACCACCGACCACGACGGCCGCGAGGTAGAGGATCGAGAACAGCAGCAGGAAGGACTGCGGGTTGATGAAGCCCTGGCGGCTGGCGTAGAGACCGCCGGCGAGCCCGCCGACGAACGCACCGGTCGCGAAGGCGAGCAGCTTGAACTTGAAGGTCGGGACGCCCATCAGCTCGGCGGCGTCCTCGTCCTCGCGGGTCGCCTCCCACGCCCGGCCGACGCGGCTGTTCTTGATCAGGATGTCCGCGATCAGCACCAGGATGACCGCGGTCAGGCCCATCCAGTAGTACGGGATCTGGTCGAGGACGCCGAAGAACAGGAACTTCGTCTTGTCCTCGGTGTCGAGCAGGACCGTGCCGTCCCCCCAGAACAGGTGCGGGATCTGGAACCAGCCCTCCTCACCACCCACGCCCGGCGGCTTCGCGATGTTCTTGATGCCGCGGGTGTCGCCGAGCCACTCGGTGTTGACCGCCACCAGCCGGATGATCTCACCGAAGCCGAGCGTCACGATGGCGAGGTAGTCGCCGCGCACGCGCAGGGTGGGAGCGCCCAGCAGGACGCCGGAGACCATCGCCGCGACGACGCCGACGGGGATGGCCAGCAGCAGCGGCCAGCTCGCGTGGAACGAGGTGAGGATCGCGACCGTGTAGGCGCCGATGGCATAGAAGCCGACGTACCCGAGGTCGAGCAGGCCGGCGTACCCGACGACGATGTTGAGGCCGAGCGCCACGAGGCAGTAGATGCTGACCGTGAACAGGACGCCACCGAAGTCGACGCCGGGCGTCGAGATGATCGGGGGCTCGAGCAGCGGGACTGCGTAGGCGAAGAGCGCGAGCAGCACCCAGAGCAGGATCTTGACCGGCTTCGGCAGGCCGGTGAGCTTGTTCTTCATGCGCGTGCCTTTCCGAGCGACTCGCCGAGGAGGCCGGTGGGCCTGACGAGCAGGATCAGGACCAGCAGCACGAACGCGATGACGTCGCGCCACTCGGTGCCGAACAGCGCCGAGCCCCAGTTCTCGGCGACGCCGAGGATCAGGCCGCCGAGAAGGGCACCGCGCAGGTTGCCGATGCCGCCGAGCACGGCTGCCGTGAACGCCTTGACGCCGAGCAGGAAGCCCACGTCGAAGCGGGTCGTCTCGATCTTGAGCATGTAGAGGAAGGCCGCGATGCCGGCCATGATGCCGCCGATCAGGAAGGTGACCTGGATCGTCCGCGTCGGGTTGACACCCATCAGCGACGCCGTCTCCGGGTCCTGGGCGGTAGCCCGGATGCCCTTGCCCAGGCGGGAGCGCCGGACGAACTGGTCGAGCAGGACCATCATCCCCACGGCTGCGACGATGACGATGAGGTCGATGCTCGAGACGGACACGCCCGCGACGTCGAAGCGGGGCTTCTCGAGGACGCCGGCCATGCTGTTGTTGATGCGGGCCCCGGACACGTAGTCGTCCAGGTTGTCGTCGAGACCGAGCCACTCGGCGACCTTGTCGCGCAGGCCCATCAGCTCGGCCAGGACGAAGGAGGCGCCGATGGCCGAGATCAGAGCGATCAGGCGAGGTGCGTCCCTCTTGATCAGCGGCCGGTAGGCCACCCGCTCCAGGATCAGCGCGATCGCGGCGGACATCAGCATCGCCGCGAACAGCGCGGCGATGAGGATGGCGATCAGCTTCACTCCGTCGGCCTCGGCGCCGTTGAGCGCCATGACCGTCCACAGCATCGCGAAGGTGCCGTACATGAACACCTCGGAGTGGGCGAAGTTGATGAGCTGCAGCACGCCGTAGACCATGGTGTAGCCGAGCGCGACGAGTGCATAGATCGCACCGAACGCGAGCCCAGTGATGGTGAGCTCGGGAAGGTTGTTGAAGAGGAATTCGAAGTTCAAGGCGTCAGCCCCCAGTTCTGGACAGGGACACGGCCGGGGACTTCGTCCCCGGCCGCGCCTCCTGTCATGTTGGAACGGATCAGCGATCGATCACTTGATCTCGCCCTCGGGGACGATCGCCCCGCCCTTCACGGTGTAGGCGTAGACGTGGACGTCAGCCGGCTCGCCCTTGTCGTCGAACTTGAGCTGCTTGGTGATGCCCGCCTCGTCGTAGCCGTTGACGAACTCGAGCATGTCCGCGCGGTTGTCGATCCCGTCCTCGATGCCGGCGAGGAAGATGCTCGCGGCGTCGTAGGCCTCGGCCGCGTAGGTGCCGGGAGCCTCACCGAACTCCGCCTCGTACGCCTTCGCGAAGTCGGCGACCGCCGGCTCGGTGTCCGGGATGCAGGGGCAGGTGATGATGGTGCCCTCGGCAGCGTCCTTCGCGTCGAGGAACGCCGGGTCCTTCACGCCGTCCGCCACGACGAACGTGCCGTCGAAGCCACCGTCGCGCAGCTGGCCGATGAGGATGGTCGCCTCGGCGTAGTAGCCACCGAAGAACACCGCGTCCGGCTTCGCGTCGGTCACCTTGGTGACGGTCGCGGAGAAGTCGGTCTGCTTCTGCTGGATGGTGTCGGTGCCCTTGACCGCGGCGCCGAGGTCCTTCTCGACGATCCCGGCCAGGCCGGCGCCGTACTCCGAGGCGTCGTCGATGACGAAGACGCTGGCCGCCTTCAGGGTGTCCTTGATGTAGCGCGCAGCCGCCGGACCCTGGGTGGCGTCGTTGCCGAGCGCACGGTGGAAGGTGTCCCACTCGTTGTCGGCCAGGGTCGGGTTGGTCGCCGACGGGGTGATCGTCGGCAGGCCCGCCTCGGCGAAGGTGTCGCCAGCGGCAGCCGACTCACCGGAGAATGCCGGACCGACGACGCCGATGAGGCTCTCGTCGCCCGCGGCCTCCGTGGCCAGCGCCGGCGCCTCGTCCGGGCTGCCCTGCGAGTCGTACTTGACGAACTCGACCTTGCAGTCGGCGTCCTCGTTGTACTGGTCGATCGCCAGCTGCGTGCCCTGGATGATCGGCTTTCCGAGACCCGCAGCGTCACCGGTCTCCGGA
Organism: Pimelobacter simplex; assembly: GCA_016803235.1. Taxonomy (GTDB): domain Bacteria; phylum Actinomycetota; class Actinomycetes; order Propionibacteriales; family Nocardioidaceae; genus Nocardioides; species Nocardioides simplex_A. The sequence goes on along the minus strand of JADCLI010000045.1, from coordinate 37,963 downwards.
CCGAAGAAGGCGAGCTTCAGGTCGCAGCCCGCGTCGCCGCCGCCGCCCCCGTCGCCGTCCTCCGTGGTGCCACATGCCGCCAGGCTCAGACCGAGCGCCAGCGTCGCAATGCTGGCTGCGAATACCTTGTTAGGCCTCAAGACAGTCCCGCTTCCTTGTTCGATCCGGCAGGCAGCGGTCGCCGCCCACCGGGATGTCCTGCCGCGGGAACCTACACCGGCGCAGGGGGGCGGTGGAAGCAACTCGGTGGCCCAGGTCACAAATCATGACGAATCTGTTACCTGGAGGACCCGAACGTCGGACGATTTACGCCGTTGCGAGGTCGCAGGTCAGCCCTGCTCAGGGCGTCGGCGCACCCGGGACGCCGTGGGTCACCACGCCGTCGGCCACCTCGCGCATCGACATCCGCAGGTCCATGGCCGTCTTCTGGATCCACCGGAACGCCTCGGACTCCGAGAGCGACAGCTGCTCCTGGAGGATGCCCTTCGCCCGGTCGACCGCCTTGCGCGTCTCGAGCCGCTCGGTGAGGTCGCTGACCTCGTCCTCGAGCTGGCGGATCTCCGCGAACCGGCTCACGGCCATCTCGATCGCGGGCACCAGGTCCGACTGCGAGAACGGCTTCACGAGGTACGACATCGCACCCGCCTCCCGCGCCCGCTCCACCAGGTCGCGCTGCGAGAACGCGGTCAGCATCACGACCGGGGCGATCCGCTGGCCGGCGATCGCCTCGGCGGCCGCGATCCCGTCGAGCACCGGCATCTTCACGTCGAGGATGACCAGGTCGGGCCGCAGCTCCTCCGCGAGCTCGATCGCCTTCTGCCCGTCGCCGGCCTGCCCCACGACGTCGTACCCCTCCTCGGCCAGCATCTCGGCGAGGTCCATCCGGATGAGGGTCTCGTCCTCCGCGATGACCACGGTGCGGGGCTGCGGCTGCTCGTTCGGGGCGGTCTCGGTCACGGGGTCAGGCTATCGGGCCGGGCGGTGCGGGGCCGGAGGAGTGTCTCGGCTACGGTTTGCTGCGGTGCCTGCCCCGGTAGTCCAACGGCAGAGACAATGTGCTCAAACCACATCCAGTGTGGGTTCGAATCCCACCCGGGGCACTCAGCTCCGCCGGTAGGCGGGGGCGACCTCGTTGATCGCGTCGCCCATCCGGTGCACGCGCAGCGCGTTGGTCGAGCCGGGGATGCCCGGGGGGCTGCCGGCGACGATGACGACGCGGTCGCCCTCCTTGACCCGGCCGATGCGCAGCAGCTCCTCGTCGACCTGACGGACCATCTCGTCGGTGTGCTCGACGGTGGAGGTCTGGAACGCCTCGACGCCCCAGCTGACGGCGAGCTGGGAGCGCGAGCGGGCCTCGGGGGTGAACGCCAGGACCGGGATCGGGCTGCGCAGGCGGGCCAGCCGGCGGGCGGAGTCGCCGGACTGGGTGAAGGCGACGACGTACTTGGCGCCGACCCGCTGGGCGACCTCCTCGGCGGCCTTGGTGATCACGCCGGAGGTGGTGTGGGGGTCCCACTCGATGCGACCGAAGCGGCTGAAGCTCTCGTCGACGAGGGCGTGCGCCTCGGTGGCGGTGATGATCCGGGCCATCGTCTCGACCGTGTGGACGGGGTGCTCCCCCACGCTGGTCTCGCCCGAGAGCATGACGGCGTCCGCGCCGTCGAGCACGGCGTTCGCGACGTCGCTGGCCTCCGCGCGGGTCGGGGCGGGGTTGGTGACCATCGACTCGAGCATCTGGGTGGCGACGATGACCGGCTTCGCGTTGCGGCGCGCCGCGACGATGATCTTCTTCTGGAGGAAGGGCACCTCCTCCAGCGGGCACTCGACGCCGAGGTCGCCGCGGGCCACCATGAACGCGTCGAAGGCGTCGATGACCTCGTCGAGGTTCTCGATGGCCTGCGGCTTCTCGATCTTCGCGATGACGGGGACCACGATCCCCTCCTCGCGCATGATCGCGCGCACGTCCTCCGCGTCGGCGGCGTTGCGCACGAAGCTGAGAGCGATGAAGTCGACGCCGAGGCGCAGCGCGAAGCGCAGGTCCTCGGTGTCCTTGTCGGACAGGGCGGGCACCGACACGGCCACGCCCGGGAGGTTGATGCCCTTGTTGTTGCTCACCTTGCCCGCCACCAGCACCTCGGTGACGACGTCGGTGCCGTCGACGACGTCGACGACCCGCAGCCGGACCTTGCCGTCGTCGATGAGCAGCGGGTCACCGGGCGAGACGTCACCCGGCAGGCCCTTGTACGTCGTCCCGCAGATCTCGGCGTCGCCCTCGACGTCGCGCGTGGTGATCGTCCAGCGCTGCCCGCGCTGGAGCTGCACCGGCCCGTCGGCGAAGCGCTCGAGGCGGATCTTGGGGCCCTGGAGGTCGGCGAGGATGCCGACGCCGTGACCAGAGGCGTCCGACGCTTCGCGCACCAGGCGGTACGCCTCGGCGTGCTGCTCGTGGCTGCCGTGGCTCATGTTCAGGCGGGCGACGTCCATGCCGGCGTACACGAGCTCGCGGATCCTCCGCTCCGAGCTGGTGGCCGGACCCAGGGTGCACACGATCTTGGCTCTCCGCACCCCCAGAGCCTATCGGGCAATTGGAACGTCAAAAACGCCGACCCGTCCCGGGTGAACGGGACGGGTCGGCGCTACGAACCGGAGGGATCCGTCAGACCACGAGGGGGCGCGCGGTCGGCGGGATCGGTGCGGGCAGCTGGGTGCTGCCGGTGAGGAAGGTGTCCACCCCGGCGGCGGCCGCACGGCCCTCGGCGATCGCCCACACGATGAGCGACTGGCCGCGACCGGCGTCGCCGGCGACGAAGACGCCCTCGACGTTGGTCGCGTAGCTGTCGTCGCGCTTGATGTTGCCGCGCTCGTCGAGCTCGAGGCCGAGCTGCTCGACCAGTCCGCCCTGCTCGGGGCCGAGGAAGCCCATCGCGAAGAGGACCAGGTCGGCCGGGATCTCCCGCTCGGTGCCCTCGTGCTCGACCAGCCTGCCGTCCTCGAAGGAGACCTCGACCAGGCGCAGCGCCCGGACGTTGCCGTCCTCGTCGCCGAGGAACTCCTTGGTGGAGACCGAGTAGACCCGCTCGCCACCCTCCTCGTGCGCGGAGGAGACCCGGTAGATCATCGGGTACGTCGGCCAGGGCTGCCCGTTCGGACGGTCCTCCGTCGGCTGGGGCATGATCTCGAGCTGGGTGATCGAGGCCGCGCCCTGGCGGATCGAGGTGCCGAGGCAGTCGGCACCCGTGTCACCGCCGCCGATGATGACGACGTGCTTGCCGTCGGCGCGGATCTGGCCCTCGACCGTCTCCCCCAGCGCGACCCGGTTGGCCTGCGGGAGGAACTCCATCGCCTGGTGGATGCCGCCGAGCTCACGTCCCGGGACCGGCAGGTCGCGCGCGACGGTGGAGCCGATGGCCAGCACGACGGCGTCGAACCGGTCCTTGAGGGCGTCACCGGTCAGCTTGCCGGTGCCGACCTCGACGCCGGAGCGGAAGACCGTGCCCTCGCGGCGCATCTGGTCGAGCCGGCGCTCGACGTGCTTCTTCTCCATCTTGAACTCGGGGATGCCGTAGCGCAGCAGGCCACCGGGCTGGTCGGCCCGCTCGTAGACGGCCACGGTGTGGCCGGCCCGGGTGAGCTGCTGGGCGGCGGCGAGGCCCGCGGGACCGGAGCCGATCACGGCGACGGTCTTGCCGGTCAGCCACTCGGGCGGCTGGGGCCGCACGAAGCCCGACTCGTAGGCCCGGTCGATGATCGAGACCTCGATGTTCTTGATCGTGACCGCCGGCTGGTTGATGCCGAGCACGCACGCCGTCTCGCAGGGGGCCGGGCAGAGGCGACCGGTGAACTCCGGGAAGTTGTTGGTCGCGTGCAGGCGCTCGATGGCACCGTCCCAGTCGTCGCGCCAGACCAGGTCGTTCCACTCCGGGATGATGTTGCCCAGCGGGCAGCCGGAGTGGCAGAACGGGATCCCGCAGTCCATGCAGCGACTGGCCTGGACGTTGATGATCGGCAGCAGTGCGCGACCGATCCCGCCCGGGTAGACCTCGTCCCAGTCGCCGACCCGCTCCTCGACCGGACGACGCCCGGCCACCTCACGGGTGTGCTTGAGAAAACCCTTGGGGTCAGCCATGGAGCACCTCCATCACTCGTGCGGCGGAGGCGTCGGCGTCGAGGCCCTCGGCCTCGGCCTCGGCCTGGACCGCCAGGACCTTCGCGTAGTCGCGCGGCATGACCTCGGTGAACCGCGGCAGTGCGGCCTCCCAGTCGGCCAGCAGCGCCTCGGCCACCTCGGAGCCGGTCTCCTCGGCATGGGCGCGCACGATCTGCTCGAGCTCCGCGGCGTACGCCTCGGAGACCGGGCGCAGGTCGACGAGCTCGGGGTTGACCCGCGCCTCGGCGAGGTCGAGCACCCAGGCGATGCCGCCCGACATGCCGGCCGCGAAGTTGCGTCCGGTGCCGCCGAGGACGACGACGCGCCCACCCGTCATGTACTCGCAGCCGTGGTCGCCCACGCCCTCGGTGACGATGGTCGCGCCCGAGTTGCGCACGCAGCACCGCTCGCCGACGCCGCCGCGGATGAAGATCTCACCCGAGGTCGCGCCGTAGGCGATCGTGTTGCCGGCGATGACGTGCTCCTCGGCCCGGAACGTGGCGCTCCGGTCGGGCCGGATCGCGATCCGACCGCCCGAGAGGCCCTTGCCGACGTAGTCGTTGGCGTCGCCCTCGAGCCGCAGCGTGATGCCGCGGGGCACGAACGCGCCGAAGGACTGCCCGGCCGAGCCGAGGAACGTCAGGTCGATCGTCCCGTCGGGCAGGCCCGCGCCGCCGTACTTCTTGGTGACCTCGTGACCGAGGATCGTGCCGACGGTGCGGTTGACGTTGCGGATCGCCAGCTGGGCACGGACGGGCTCGCCCGACTCCAGCGCCGGTGCCGCGATCGGCAGGATCTCGGTGACGTCGAGCGACTTCTCCAGGCCGTGCTCCTGACCACCGGTGTTGCGGAGGTCCTGGTCGGGGAAGTGCGTGTCGGCGATCTCGACCTTGTGCAGGATCGGCGCGAGGTCGAGACCCTTCGCCTTCCAGTGCCGCTCCGCGTCGACGGTGTCGAGCACGTCGACCTGGCCGATGGCCTCCTCGATCGAACGGAAGCCCAGCTGCGCGAGCAGCTCACGGACCTCCTCGGCGATGAACTCGAAGAAGTTGACGACGTACTCGGCCTTGCCGCTGAACCGCGAGCGCAGGGCCGGGTTCTGCGTCGCCACGCCCACCGGGCAGGTGTCGAGGTGGCAGACCCGCATCAGGATGCAGCCCGAGACCACCAGCGGGGCGGTCGCGAAGCCGAACTCCTCGGCACCGAGCAGCGCCGCGATGACCACGTCGCGACCCGTCTTGAGCTGGCCGTCGGTCTGGACGACGATCCGGTCGCGCAGGCCGTTGAGCAGCAGGGTCTGCTGGGTCTCGGCGAGGCCGAGCTCCCAGGGACCGCCGGCGTGCTTGAGCGAGGTCAGCGGGGACGCACCCGTGCCGCCGTCGTGGCCGGAGATCAGCACGACGTCCGCGTGCGCCTTCGACACACCGGCCGCGACCGTGCCGACGCCGACCTCGGAGACCAGCTTCACGTGGACGCGGGCCGAGGGGTTGGCGTTCTTGAGGTCGTGGATCAGCTGGGCCAGGTCCTCGATCGAGTAGATGTCGTGGTGCGGCGGCGGGCTGATCAGGCCGACGCCCGGCGTGGAGTGCCGGGTCTTGGCGACCCACGGGTAGACCTTGTTGCCGGGCAGCTGGCCGCCCTCACCGGGCTTCGCGCCCTGCGCCATCTTGATCTGGATGTCGTCGGCGTTCGTGAGGTACTCCGAGGTGACGCCGAAGCGGCCGGAGGCGACCTGCTTGATCGAGCTGCGCCGCTCCGGGTCGTGGAGCCGCTCGGAGTCCTCGCCGCCCTCACCGGTGTTGGACTTGGCGCCCAGCCGGTTCATGGCGATCGCCAGCGTCTCGTGCGCCTCGCGCGAGATCGAGCCGTAGGACATGGCGCCGGTCGAGAACCGCTTGACGATCTCGGAGACCGGCTCGACCTCGTCGATCGAGATCGGCGTGCGGCCGAGGGCGCCGGCGTCCTTGAACTTGAACAGCCCGCGCAGCGTCATCAGCTTCTCGGACTGGTCGTCGACGGCCTGCGTGTACTGCTTGAAGATGTCGTAGCGACCGGTCCGCGTGGAGTGCTGCAGGCGGAACACCGTCTCCGGGTTGAAGAGGTGCGGCTCACCCTCGCGACGCCACTGGTACTCGCCACCGATCTCGAGCTCGCGGTGTGCGGGCGCGATGCCGGCCGGCGGGTACGCCTTGGCGTGCCGGGCGGCGACCTCCTGGGCCACGACGTCGAGCTCGACGCCGCCCAGCTTGGAGGTGGTGCCGGTGAAGTACTTGTCGACGACGGCCTGGGACAGGCCGATGCACTCGAAGATCTGCGCGCCGGTGTACGACGCCACGGTGCTCACGCCGATCTTCGACATGACCTTCACGACGCCCTTGCCGAGCGCCTTGACGAGGTTCTTGACCGCCTGCTCGGGGTCGGCCTTCACGTAGTAGCCCTCGCGAGCGAGGTCCTCCACGCTCTCCATGGCGAGGTACGGGTTGACCGCCGCGGCGCCGTAGCCGACGAGGAGCGCGACGTGGTGCACCTCGCGGACGTCGCCGGCCTCGACGAGGAGGCCGACCTGGGTGCGGGTCTTCTCCCGGACCAGGTGGTGGTGGACCGCACCGGTCAGCAGCAGCGACGGGATCGGCGCGAGGTCGGCCGTCGCGTGGCGGTCGGACAGCACGATGATCCGCGCGCCGGCGTCGATCGCGGCCGACACCTCCTGGCAGATCTCGTCGAGCCGGGCCGCCATCGCGGCGCCGCCGCCGTTGACGTCGTACAGGCCACGGGCCACGTGGGTCTGGAACCCGGGGTGGTCCCCGTCGCGGTTGATGTGGCGGATCTTGACCAGGTCGTCGTTGGAGATGACCGGGAAGGGGACCACGATCTGGCGGCAGGACGCCGGGCCGGGCTCGAGCAGGTTGGCCTCGGGACCGATGGTGCCGTTGAGCGAGGTGACGAGCTCCTCGCGGATGGCGTCCAGCGGCGGGTTCGTGACCTGCGCGAACAGCTGGCTGAAGTAGTCGAACAGCAGTCGCGGCTTGTCGCTCAGCGCCGCGATGGGCGAGTCGGTGCCCATCGAGCCGAGTGCCTCACCGCCGGTGTTGGCCATCGGGGTGAGGATGACCCGCAGCTCCTCCTCGGTGTAGCCGAAGATCTGCTGGCGACGCGTGACCGAGGCGTGGGTGTGCACGATGTGCTCGCGCTCGGGAATGTCGTCGAGGTGGATGATCCCGCCGTGCAGCCACTCGCCGTACGGGTGCTCCGAGGCGAGCTGGTCCTTGACCTCCTCGTCCTCGATGATCCGGTGCTCGTCGGTGTCGACGAGGAACATCCGGCCCGGCTGGAGGCGGCCCTTGCGGACGACGGTGGCCGGGTCGAGGTCGAGCACGCCGACCTCGGAGGCGAGGACGACGAGGCCGTCGTCGGTGACCCAGAAGCGGGAGGGACGCAGGCCGTTGCGGTCGAGGACCGCGCCGATCTGGGTGCCGTCGGTGAACACGACGCACGCCGGGCCGTCCCACGGCTCCATGGTGGCGGAGTGGAAGCGGTAGAAGTCGCGCCGCTTCGCCTCCATCTCGGTGTGGTTCTCCCACGCCTCCGGGATCATCATCAGCACCGCGTGCGGCAGGCTGCGACCACCCATGTGGAGGAGCTCGAGGACCTCGTCGAAGGAGGCCGAGTCCGAGGCACCCGGGGTGCAGATCGGGAACAGCCGCTCCAGGTCGCCGGGGATGGCGTCGGAGGCCAGCAGCGCCTCGCGCGCGCGCATCCAGTTGCGGTTGCCCATCACGGTGTTGATCTCGCCGTTGTGGGCGATGAACCGGAACGGGTGCGAGAGCGGCCAGCTCGGGAAGGTGTTCGTCGAGAACCGCGAGTGCACGACACCGATCGCCGAGGCCATCCGCTCGTCGCGCAGGTCGGGGAAGAAGTTGTCGAGCTGGTCGGTCGTGAGCATGCCCTTGTAGGCGAGCGTGCGCGAGGACAGCGACGGGAAGTAGACGTCGGTCTCCCGCTCGGCCCGCTTGCGCAGGCAGAAGGCGAGGCGCTCGAGGTCCATGCCGTTGAGGGCGCCGCCGGGGGCCTGCACGAACAGCTGGGTGAAGGTCGGCATGACGCTGAGCGCCATGGTGCCGAGGATGTCCGGGTTGACCGGCACCTCGCGCCAGCCGAGGACGACGAGGCCCTCCTCGGCGGCGATCTCCTCGATCCGGGTCCGGGTCTTGGCGACCTGGCCCTCGTCACCGGGCAGGAAGGCCGTGCCGACGGCGTACGTGCCGGCGACCGGCAGCGTGATCCCCGCGTCGGCCGCGACCGCGCGCAGGAACGCGTCGGGCACCTGCAGCAGGATCCCGGCGCCGTCGCCGGAGTTGGCCTCGGCACCCGCGGCACCGCGGTGGTCGAGGTTGCGCAGGGCCGTCAGGGCCTTCGTCACGATGTCGTGACTGGCCACACCGGTCAGCGTCGCGACGAAGGCGACACCACAGGCGTCGCGCTCGTGACGCGGGTCGTAGAGACCCTCGGGCGGCGGGAACGCGTGCGAATAGGGCACCAGGGTTCTCCCGTCGACTACGTCTGTGTCCGTCCGGTCGACCCCGCGGGCCGAAGGAGGGACTAACAGAAGGTGGGGCGCAAGGGACGGCACTGGCCCACGCGGCGGAGCCCTCAGGTTAGCAGGATGTCAACTGCGTGTGTTCAATCGTTTTCGTCCGTGGATGCGTCGCCGGTCACATCGGCCCGCTCGTCCTCGGCGCCGGCCCCAGCGTCGGCCCCAGCGGCGGGACCGCGCCCGTCGACGTACACGTCCTCCTCGCGGCCGGGCCGGTTCCTCGTGGCCCACACGAAGTAGGCGGCGGAGAGGACGAACAGCACGATCGAGGTCCACACGTTGAACCGCAGGCCGAGCACGTCCTCGAGCTGGACGTTGTCGACCCGGAGGTACTCGATCCAGCCGCGGCCCAGCGTGTAGGCCATGACGTAGACCGCCATCACCCGGCCGTGACCGAGCCGGAAGCGACGCTCGAGCCAGATGATGAGCGCGAAGGCCGCCAGGTTCCACAGGCACTCGTAGAGGAAGGTCGGGTGGAAGACGGTGCCCTCGGCGTACGGGCCGCCCAGCGCCACGCCGCAGCTGGCGCCGCTGCTCTGCACGCCGTCGACGAGGCACTGCCAGTGCTCCTGGTCGATCTCCAGTCCCCACGGCAGGTCGGTGGGCCGGCCGTAGAGCTCCTGGTTGAACCAGTTGCCCCAGCGGCCGATCGCCTGGGCGACCAGGACGCCGGGGGCGAGCGCGTCCAGGAGGGGCAGCAGCTTGATCCCGCGCCGGCGGGCACCGATCCACGCGCCGAGCGCGCCGAGCGCGACGCCGCCCCAGATGCCGAGCCCGCCCTCCCAGACGTAGAGGGCGCGGATCGGCTCGCCGCCGTCGCCGAAGTACTTCTCCCAGTCGGTGGCGACGTGGTAGAGCCGGGCGCCGACGAGCCCGAACGGGACCGCCCAGATCGCGACGTCCTGGACCTCGCCGAGCGTGCCGCCGCGGGCCTGCCAGCGCTTCTCGCCGATCCAGATCGCCACGACGATCCCGAGGATGATACACAGGGCGTAGCCGCGCAGCGGGAACGGCCCGAGGTGCCACACGCCCTGCGACGGGCTGGGGATGGTGGCAGCGATGAGCGCGGGAAGCACGGCGACTCCTGGTCTGGTTGCTCGTCTTACTCGTCGTCGGTCAGCAGGGTGTGGATGTCCGCGGCGAACTCCGCGCTGGAGGTCTCCTGGCTCCACAGCGCCACGGCCTGGTGGTCGCGGTCGATGGCGAACGTGCTGGTGGTGTGGCCGCCGAGGTCGTAGCCGCCGGTGGGCAGCTTCTTGCCGTCGCTGACATAGACGTGCAGCGACTCGCCGGCCTCGATGATCTGGTCGAGGTCGCCGGTGACTCCGATGAAGTCCTCGTCGTAGCTGTCGAGGTAGGCGCGCAGCGTCGCCTGGTCGTCGCGGGCCGGGTCGGTGGTCACGAAGACCACGTCGACCTTCTTGCGGTCCGCCGCGTCGAGCCGGTTCATCGCCGCGGCCAGGTTGTTCATCACCATCGGGCAGAAGTCGGGACAGCTGGTGTAGCCGAAGAAGACCAGGGTGAGCGGCTTCGTGGTGTCCGTGGCCAGGGAGTACGGCGCCCCGCTCGTGTCGGTCAGCGCGATGTCCGCCGCCTTGTAGGGGTTGGACAGCCGGCTGCCGCTGAAGGTGTCGGGCGCCCCGCTGCAGGCCGACAGCACCAGGGCGAGCACCGCGAGGAGGACGGCCGACCCGTACCGCAGGCTACGCACGGACGCCTCCGGCGAGCTCCTCGGTGAGGGCCGCGAGGGCGGCCAGTCCCGCGGCGCGGTCCCCGGGATGGTCGAGCAGGGTGCGGACGAAGGCGGAGCCCACGATCACCCCGTCGGCGTACGACGCCAGGTCGGCCGCCTGCGCGCCGGTGCTGACCCCGACGCCGACGCCGACCGGCAGGTCGGTGGTCGCCTTGGTCCGGGCGATCAGCGGCGCGACGCCGGCGGCGGTCGCCTGCTTGGTGCCGGTGACGCCCATGATGCCGGTGGCGTAGACGAAGCCGCGCGAGGCGGCCGTGGTCAGCGCGATCCGCTCGTCGGTCGACGACGGGGCCACGAGGAAGACCTTGTCGAGGTCGCGCGCGTCGGCAGCGGCGATCCACTCGGGGGCGTAGTCCGGCGTGAGGTCGGGCGTGATCAGGCCCGCTCCCCCGGCGTCGGCGAGGCCCTGCGCGAAGCGCTCGACGCCGTACCGCTCGACCGGGTTCCAGTAGGTCATCACGAGCGTGGGGGCGCCGGTGGCGGCGACCGCCTCGACGACCCGCAGCACGTCGTCGGTGCGGATGCCGGCGTCGAGCGCCTGCTGCGCGGCAGCCTGGATGATCGGACCGTCCATGACCGGGTCGCTGTAGGGCAGCCCGATCTCGATCACGTCGCAGCCGGCCTCGACCATCACCTTCAGGGCGGCGATGCTGCCCTCGACGTCGGGGAAGCCGGCCGGCAGGTAGCCGACCAGGGTCGCCCGGCCCTCGGCCCGCGCCTTCTCGAACGCGGTGCTCGTGGTGCTCACTTGCCCTCCCCCGGCTCCTGGCCCGACCTCTCGCCCGCCTCGCCCAGCTGGAACCAGTCCATCGCGGTGCCCATGTCCTTGTCGCCACGACCGGAGAGGTTGACCAGGATCGTCTGGCCCGGGCGCTCCTTGGCGACCCGCAGCGCCCCGGCGACGGCGTGCGCGGACTCGATCGCCGGGATGATCCCCTCGGTGCGCGCGAGCAGCGCCATCGCGTCCATCGCCTCGGTGTCGGTCACGGGCAGGTAGGTCGCCCGCCCGGCCGCGGAGAGCGCGGAGTGCTGCGGTCCGACGCCCGGGTAGTCGAGACCGGCCGAGATCGAGTGGGACTCGACGGTCTGGCCGTCCTCGTCCTGCAACACGAAGGTGCGCGCGCCGTGCAGCACGCCGATGGAGCCCGCGAAGATGGTCGCCGCGTGGCGGCCGGTGTCGACGCCGTCGCCTCCTGCCTCGAAGCCGTAGATCGCGACCTCGGGGTCGTCGACGAAGCCGGCGAACAGGCCGATCGCGTTGGACCCGCCGCCGACGCACGCGGCGACCGCGTCGGGCAGCGCGCCGTACTGGTCGAGGCACTGCTGGCGCGCCTCGTCGCCGATCCCCCGCACGAAGCTGAGCACCAGGCTCGGGAACGGGTGCGGCCCGGCGGCGGTGCCGAACAGGTAGGCGGTCTCGTCGACGCTCGCGACCCAGTCGCGCAGCGCCTCGTTGATGGCGTCCTTGAGGGTGCGCGAGCCGCTCCGGACCGGGATCACCTCGGCGCCGAGCAACTGCATCCGGGCCACGTTGAGCGCCTGCCGCTCGGTGTCGACCTCGCCCATGTAGACGGTGCAGTCGAGGCCGAGGTACGCCGCAGCGGTGGCCGACGCGACGCCGTGCTGACCGGCGCCGGTCTCCGCGATGACCCGGGTCTTGCCCATCCGCTTGGTGAGCAGTGCCTGGCCGAGCACGTTGCGGATCTTGTGGGCGCCGGTGTGGTTGAGGTCCTCGCGCTTGAGCAGGATGCGGGCGCCGGCGACCTCGGAGAGCCGGGTGGCGTCGTAGAGCATGCTCGGCACGCCGGCGTACTCGTGGAGCAGCCGGTCGAACTCACCGGTGAACGCGGGGTCGGCCATCGCGTCGCGCCAGGCCGTGTCGAGCTCGTCGAGCGCCGCGATCAGCGCCTCCGGCATGAAGCGGCCGCCGAAGGCGCCCGTCCCCCCGAACCAGCCGAGCGCGTCGGCGTCGTACTCACTCATGCAGTGATTCCCGTCATTGCTGCGACTGCCCGGCGCGGTGCGCCGTCCTTCACGAGCGCCTCGCCGACGAGCACCACACGGGCACCCTCGCCGACGAACCGCTCGACGTCCTGCGGCCCGAAGATGCCGGACTCGGCGACCTTGACCCGGTCGTCCGGGATGAGGGGCGCGAGCCGGCCGAACACGTCGAGGTCGACCTCGAGCGTCTTGAGGTTGCGGGCGTTGACGCCGATCAGCTCGGCGCCGACCTCGACCGCGCGGGCGGTCTCCTCCTCGTCGTGGACCTCCATCAGCACCGTGAGTCCGAGCTCGCGGGCGAAGTCGTGGAGCCGGCGCAGTCGCTCCCCCGGCAGCGAGACCACCATCAGCAGCGCCAGGTCGGCGCCGGCCGCGCGGGCCTCGAGGAGCTGGAACTCGGTGACGATGAAGTCCTTGCGGAGCACGGGTACGTCGACCACCGCCCGGACCGCGCGCAGGTCGGCGAGGCTGCCGCCGAACCGGCGCTGCTCGGTGAGCACGCTGATCGCGCCCGCGCCGCCGGCGGCGTACTCCGCCGCGAGGGCCGCGGGGTCGGGGATGGCGGCGAGCGCGCCCTTGCTGGGGCTCTTGCGCTTGACCTCGGCGATCACGCTCGAGCCCGCCGTGCGGAAGTGCGGCATCGGGTCGCGCGGCGGGTCGACGTCGGCGAGCGCGGCCCGCAGGTCCGCCTCCGAGGTGACCGCCTGGCGGGCGGCGAGGTCCTCGAGCACTCCGGCGACGATCCCGTCCAGCACCGTGGACTGGGGGGCCTGGGGGGCCGACATCTGACGCCTCCGTGACGTTTTACGTGGTGGTCTGGTTCAAACTGCGCAGCGCGGGGGAAGGTCCGACGGCACCGACACACCCACGCGTGGTGTCGAGTGTGGCACGCGGCCGTTAGGGTTCCACACACCGCCCGGAACTCGGTCGGGCCACACGACCACCCGCACACCTGAGAAGGGACCTCATCGTGAGCTACAACGAGCCGCCGAACTACGGCACCCCGCCCCCGCCGCCCGCCGGCGGCTACGGATACGGCGGCGCTCCCCAGGGCCCGCCGCCGAACAACAACCTGGTGTGGGCGATCCTCACGACCCTGTTCTGCTGCCTCCCGCTCGGCGTCGCCTCGATCGTGTTCGCCGCGCAGGTCAACGGCAAGTGGGCTGCCGGCGACGTCGCGGGCGCCAACGAGTCGGCCGAGAAGGCGAAGAAGTTCGCCATCTGGAGCGCCATCGCCGGCGTGGTCGTCATCGTGCTCTACATCATCCTCATCGTGGTCCTCGGCGTCGCGAGCTCGAGCGTCGACACGGACTACTGATCGACGATCCGCTGATCGACGAGAGCACCGACGCCGCCGTGCCGACCTCCAGTCGGTCCGGCGGCGTCGTACGTCCGTGGCTGGTCGCCGGCGTCGCCGCCGGTGCCCTCGGCGTGCTCGCGACGATCGACCCCAACGAGCCGGGCCACTACCCGACCTGTCCGTTCCTCGCGACGACCGGCCTGTGGTGTCCCGGCTGCGGCTCGCTGCGCGCCATGCACGCCTTGACCCGGCTCGACGTCGCGACCGCCTGGGAGCGCAACCCCCTGGCCGTCATCGCGGTCCCGCTCCTGGTCGCGGCGTGGCTGCGCTGGCTCCTCGACGCCCACGGCAGCCCGCGTGCCCGCCGCTGGCACCCGACCGGGATCGCCCCGGTCGTGGTCTGGACCGGTCTCGTCCTGGTGCTCGCCTACTGGGTGGCCCGCAACGTGCCCGGCTGGACCTGGCTGTCCCCCGCCTGACCCACCTGACCTTCGGAGAAGAATGAGCAACAACGAGCCCCCGCCGCCGTACGGAAGCCCGCCGCCGCCGGGAGAGGGCGGTGCCTACCCGCCGTACACCGCGCCCGGCGGCCAGGGCGGCGGCTACGGCGGCTACGGCTACCCGCAGCCCGGCTACGGCTACCAGCCCGCCCCCCAGCAGTCGGTGCTCGCGATCGTGTCGCTCGTCAGCGGGATCATCGGGCTCGCCGGCGTGTGCTGCTGCGGCTTCCTCGGCGTGGTCGGCGTCGTCGCCGTGATCTGCGGGATCCTCGCGAAGAAGGAGATCCGCGAGTCCCACGGCGCCAAGTCGGGCGACGGACTCGCCCTGGCCGGGATCATCACCGGCGGCATCGGGATCGCGCTCGGCATCGCGAGCGTGGTCCTCGTCTTCGCGCTCGGCGCGTTCGACTACAGCTACTACGGCTGAGCCTGAGTCGCACCCGCGGTCACGGGGCGAGCCACGCCCCGGTCGCGGTGTTGCGGACGACCCCGAAGACCAGCATCGCACCGAGCAGGACGCAGGTGAGCACGACCGCGCGACGCTCCGGGACCACCCAGGCCTGCCCGGTCCACCGACCGTGGGACCAGCGCAGCAGCGCGTAGACGGCGACCGGCAGGGCCAGGACGACGAGCAGGTTGCTCGACGCTGCGGCGCCGAACTGGAGGTGCGTGAGGTCGTTGACGGCCCGCAGGCCGCCGCAGCCGGGGCAGGAGAACCCGGCCAGGGCGAAGGGGCACGCACCCCAGCTGCCCTGCTCGTGCGGGTCTCGCAGGCGCAGGGCGAGGGTCGCCGCGGCGAGGCCGCCGGCGACCAGGACGGGCGGCGCCATGCGGCGCCGCCGGGCCGCGACCGTCAGTGGCCGGCCTCGTGGAAGCCCATCTTGGCCATCACCAGGAAGACGACGCCGCCGGCGAGCACGATGACCGTGCCGATCCAGAACAGGGGCCAGTTGAGCGGGCTGATCGACATGCCGATGGCACCCACCACGAAGCCGACGAGCGAGACGAGGACCGCGGTCCAGGCTGCGGGGGTGTTGCCGTGGTTGTCGGCCATGAGAGGGAACTCCTCGATCGTTCGGGTGGATCGGGTGTGATTCTAGGGGTCAGCGGTCGGTCGGGCCGTCGGTGGGGTCGTGGCCCTCGTCGAGGGACTTCCACAGGTCGAGGTTCGACTGTTCCGCAGGGTCGTCGGCTGAGGCCGTCGCGGCGGTCGTGCCGGCGACCGTCGGGGCGTCGTACCGGCTGCCCATCTCGGGCCACGACGGCACCAGGCGGACGGCGGCGCCCGCGGCCACCAGCGCGACCGTCGCGCAGCCGAGCGCCACCCACAGCCAGCCGCTGCGCTCGACCTCGACGGCCGCCAGGTTGAGGCCGAGCCGGGTGGCGAGGTCGGACGCGGCCTCGTCGTCCTGGACGAACCCACCGACGACGACCACGACGACGATGCCCGCGGCCGCGACGAGCGCGAGGACGCCGGCGCCGCGCCGCACGACGCCGCGCGTGACCAGGAGGACGCCCCAGGCGGCGAGCGCGACCAGCGCCAGCGCGCCCGCGAGCGGGAACTCGACCGAGCGCTCCTGCACGGTCGGGGCGATCCCGCCGGCCGCGGTGAGCGTCGCCTCGGGGATGGCGAGCATCTCCTTGTGCCCGGCGACCGCCGCGAAGCCGCTGCCGGCGAGGCCGAGGAGGACGACCGGGCCGAAGGTACGACGGGCGCCGTCGGTGTCGTCAGCCACTGAGCAGCCCGTCGTCGAAGCAGGTGCGGGCGCCGGTGTGGCAGGCGACGCCGACCTGGTCGACCTTGACCAGCAGCGTGTCGCCGTCGCAGTCGAGCCGGACCTCCTTGACCTGCTGGGGGTTGCCGGAGGTCTCGCCCTTGACCCAGTACTCGCGCCGCGAGCGGCTCCAGTAGGTCGCCCGGCCGGTCGTCAGGGTGCGGTGCAGCGCCTCGTCGTCCATCCACGCGAGCATCAGCACCTCGCCGGTGTCGTGCTGCTGCACGACGGCCGGCACCAGCCCGTCGGGGGTGCGCTTGAGCCGGTCGGCGATGTCGGTGGGAAGGGAAGTCACGTGCTCCATTATCCCGAACTCCCCGATCACCCGTGCTGGGCGACCCACGACGCGTGCAGCCTCGCGTAGGGGCTGTCCTCCTGCTGCACCAGCTCGGCGTGCGGGCCGTGCTGGACGATCCTGCCCCGGTCGACGACCACGACGACGTCGGCGGCCTCGGCGGTGGAGAGCCGGTGGGCGATGGTGACCGACGTGCGCCCGCTCATCAGACGCTCCAGGGCCCGGCCGATCCGGGTCTCCAGCTCGGGGTCGACCGCGCTGGTGGCCTCGTCGAGGACGAGCAGGTCGGGGTCGGCGAGCTGGGCGCGGAGCAGGGCGACGAGCTGCCGCTCCCCCGCGGACAGCGACTCGCCGCGTTGGCCGACCCGGGTGTCGATGCCGTCGGGGAGCCCGGCCAGCCAGTCGCCGAGGCCGATCGTGTCGGCGGCGGCACGGATCTCGTCCTCGGTGGCGCCGAGCCGGCCGTAGCGGACGTTGGCGGCGAGGGTGTCGTCGAAGAGGAAGCCCTCCTGCGGCACGAGCACCACGCTGCGGCGCAGCGCGCTCTCGGCGACCTCGCGCAGGTCGATGCCGTCGAGCAGGACCCGGCCGCGGCTGGGGTCCATCAGCCGGGTGAGCAGCTTGGCGACGGTGGACTTGCCGGAACCGGTCTCGCCGACGACGGCGACCCGCTGCCCGGCCGGGACCACGAGGTCGATGTCGTCGAGCACCATGGATCCGCCGGGGTAGGCGAACGAGACGCCGTCGAACCGGACGTCGATCGCCCCCTTCGGCAGGCTCCGGCCGTCGGGCCCGGGGTCGACCAGGTCCGCCGGGGTGTCGAGGATGCCGATGACCCGGCGCCAACCAGCGATCGCGTTCTGGGCGTCGGTGAGGATCTGGGTGCCCATCTGGACCGGGCCGACGAAGAGCGTCACCAGGAACGCGAAGGCGAGCACCTCGCCGGCCGTGATCCCCTCCCCCCACGCGAAGCCCTGGCCGAGCCAGATGCCGACGATCAGCACGCCCGCGTTGGCGAAGCCGGCGGAGATGCCGCCGAGGCTGAAGGAGAAGGCGGTGAAGCCCTGGGCACGGGTGCTGGCGGCCTTGTGGGCGTCGATGGCGGTGTCGATCCGCTCCTGGGTGCGCGCCTCGATCGCGTAGGACTTCACGACCGCCGCGCCGACGACCGGCTCGGAGACCGCGGAGAGCAGCACGCCGACCTGGCGTCGTACCGTGCCGTAGGCGGCGGCCAGCTTGCGCTGGAAGTAGCGCAGGCTCAGGAAGAGCGGGGCGAAGCAGACCCACACGACGAGCGCGAGCTGCCAGCTGTAGAAGACCATCACGACGGTCGCGATCAGCATCTGCCCGACGCTGACGACGAAGATCAGGCCACCGAAGACGAGGAACTGGCTGACCTGGTCGACGTCACTGGTGACGCGCGCGACGAGGGCGCCGCGGCGCTCGGTGTTCTGGGTGAGCAGCGGCAGGTCGTGGACGTGCCGGAACGCCTTGACCCGCAGTGTCGCCAGGCCGCGCTCGGCGGACGAGAACAGCCGTGCCGTCATGGCGTACGACGCCCAGCTGGTCACCACGATCGCCGCCGTGGCGGCGATCGCGAGCCAGGTGGTGAAGGCCGGGTCGGGGCCGTCGGGGCCGCGCAGGCCCTTGTCGATCGTCTGCTGGACCGCGATCGGGACGACGACCTGGCCGATGGAGGCGAGCACGGCGAGCGCCAGCGTCCAGCCGATCCCCTCGACCAGCTCGGGCGAGTGTCGGATGCCGCGGCGGATGGTCTCCCAGGCGCCGATGTCCTCGCCGCTCGCCAGGCGGGTGTGCTCGGGGGCGCGCCGTTCCGGGGTCAGTGTCGTGCTCATGCCGGCACCTCCTCGTAGGCGTTGACGAGCCGGGCGTAGTCGGCGTTGCGGGCGACCAGCTCGTCGTGGGGGCCGCGGTCGGCGATCCGGCCGTCGACGAGGTAGAGGACCTCGTCGGCCAGGCCGATCGTGGCCTTGCGGTAGGCGACGACGACGAGGGTGGTGTCCTCGGCACCGAGGCCGGCGAGGATCCGCGCCTCGACCTCGGGGTCGACCGCGGACGTGGCGTCGTCGAGGACGAGCAGCCGCGGGCGTCGTACCAGGGCACGGGCGAGGGCCAGGCGCTGGCGCTGGCCGCCGGACAGGGAGGTGCCGCGCTCCCCGAGCCGGGTGTCGAGGCCGTCGGGCAGGGCGGCGACGAAGCCGTCGGCCTGAGCGGTGCGCAGCGCCGCCCAGACCTCGTCGTCGGGGACGTCGACGCCGAGGGTGACGTTGCCGCGCACGGTGTCGTCGAAGAGGAAGGCGCTCTGCGGCACCACGGCCAGCACCTCCGCGAGCCCGCCGCGTCGCAGGTCGCGCAGGTCGGTGCCGTCGACGCGGATCGCGCCGGCGTCGACGTCGACCAGCCGCGCCAGCAGCCCGGTCAGCGTGCTCTTGCCGGACGCGGTCGCGCCGACGAGGGCGACGGTGCGGCCGGGCTCGACCTCGAAGGTGACGTCGCGCAGCAGCGGGCGGTCGGCGGTGTAGCCGAAGGCAGCACGCTCGACCTCGAGGCGCGCACCGCCGGCCCTGGCCGGGGCCTCGCGGTCGCCGTACTCCATCGCGCCGGTGGCGGCGATGACCGCGGCGACCCGGCGGTACCCGACGACACTGCGCGGGAAGTCGCCCAGCAGCCACCCGATCGAGCGGATCGGGAAGGCGACGACGGTGAGCAGGTAGGCGATCGTGACGACGTCGCCGGCGAGCGTCGAGCCGGCCACGACGCGGTGCACACCCATCACGAGGACGACGAGGACCGCGAGGCTGGGCAGGGCGGCGAGGGTGGGGTCGAAGGCCGCCCGGATCCGGCCGACCCGGATGTTGGCCTCGCGCAGCTCCTCGGCCTTGGCCCGGAACCGCTGGGTCTCCTCGGGCTCGCGGCCGAGCGTCTTGACGACGAGTGCGCCGTCGAAGGACTCGTGGGCGATCTCCGAGAGCTCGGCACGCAGCTCCTGCGCGCGGGTCGCCCAGCCCTGGGCGAGGCGCTGGTAGACGACGTTGACGCCGATGACGAGCGGGAAGACGAGCAGGCCGACCGCGGCGAGGACCAGGTCGGTGAGCAGCATCTGCACCACCGCGATCACCATCATCGCGACCGTCCCGACCGCCATCGGCAGCGGCGCGATGGGGCCCCAGGCGGCCTCGACGTCGGCGTTCGCGTTGGACAGCAGCTCACCGGTGGGGTGCTTCTGGTGCCAGGCCATGGGGAGGCGGAGGTACTGGCGCGTGACGGCGCGGCGGCTGTGGGCCTGCATGCGGTACTGCATGACGCCGGCGCCGAGCCGGCGTGCCACGATGCCCACCGCACGCAGGATGGCGACGCCGACGAACAGTCCGAGCACCGCCCACAGCAGTCCGGCACCGATCTCGCCGTCCCGGAACGCCGGGAGCACGACGTGGTCGGTCGACCAGCCCAGCACCCAGGCGTCGGCGACGGTCAGCGCGCCGAACAGCAGGCTGCCGACCGTGGAGACCGCGAAGATCCAGGGCTCGCGCTTGATGGCCACCCAGAGCACGCCGAACCCGGCGGACGTCGTACCCGTGCTCGCAGATGTCACCACGACGAGCCCTAACTGCGGCAGTGGGACGGCTATTCCGCCCGGTCCGGGGCACCGCCGAGTGCGTGAACCCCGACCAGGACGTCCCGTGGTGGCGCTCGACCGTCGTCCACCGGGAGCGTCCGCGCACCTTCGGCGACGGCGGCGGGATCGGCGACCTGGCAGCAGACCACGACCGGGTCCTCGCGTTCACCCGTCGCACCGGCCCTGCTGGACAGAGGGGATGAGCGGTGCAGCCCACTTGGTACCGGAACGCCGTGATCTACCAGATCGACGTCGCCCATTTCCGCACCGACCTCCGGGGGACGGCCGACCGGCTCGAGTACGTCCGCGGGCTCGGCGCGGACTGCGTGTGGCTGCTCCCCTTCTTCGAGACGCCGTACCGCGACGGCGGGTACGACGTGACCAACCACCTCTCGGTGGATCCGCGGTTCGGCGACGTCGCGGACTTCGCCTACCTGATGGACCGGGCCGACGCCCTCGGCGTCCGGGTCGTCATCGACCTCGTCGCGCAGCACACCTCGATCGACCACCCGTGGTTCCAGGAGGCCCGCCGGGACCGCTCGTCGCCCTACCGGGCCTACTACGTGTGGGCCGACGAACCCGTCGACACCGGCGTCGAGCAGAACTTCCCGACCGTGGAGGACGGCGTCTGGACCTGGGACGAGGAGGCGGGGCAGTACTACCGGCACACCTTCTACAGCCACGAGCCCGACCTCGACCTCGGCCACCCGCGGGTGATCGCGGAGTTGGAGCGGGTGATGTCCTTCTGGCTGCGACTGGGGGTGAGCGGCTTCCGCGTCGACGCCCTGCCCTCCATGGTGGAGCGGGCGCGGGCGGCGGACCCACGGCAGGACGGGCTGTGGCTCGTCGAGCACATGCACGACTACCTGGCCGTGCGCAGGGCGGACGCGATCCTGCTGGGTGAGGTCGACGTACGGCCGAAGCAGTACGCCGACTACCTCCGCGGGGGACGCGGCATGACCATGCTGCTGGACTTCTGGACCAACAACCACCTCTTCCTCGCGCTGGCGCGCAGCGAGGCCGAGCCGGTCGTGCGCGCGCTCGCCGAGCGGCCTCCCGCGCCCGGTCGTGGCCAGTACGCGACGTACCTGCGCAACCACGACGAGCTCGACCTCGAGCGGCTCACCGAGAACGAGCGCGACGAGGTCGTGCGCATCTTCGCCCCCGACCAGTCGATGCGGGCCTACGGCCGAGGCATCCGGCGACGGCTCGCGCCGATGCTCGACGGCGACGAGCGCCGCATCGCCATGGCGCACGCCCTGCTCCTGAGCGTGCCCGGGGCCCCGGTCCTGCTCTACGGCGACGAGATCGGCATGTCCGACGACCTGTCGCGCGAGGAGCGCCGCGCGGTGCGCACCCCGATGCAGTGGGAGGAGGTCCACCGGCAGACGACGTCCACGACCAGCCTGCTCGCCCAGGTGGGCAACCTGGTGCGGACCCGCTTGGGTCGCAGGGAGATCGGGTCCGGGAGGTGCGAGCCGCTCGACGTGGGCGATCCCGCCGTGCTGTGCGTGCGCCACGAGCTCGACGAGGTGCAGCTGTTCTGCCTCGTGAACCTCTCCGACCGTGAGGTCACCGTCGAGGTGCCGGACACGGACACGGCCGCACTGGTCGACATCCTGGCCAACGACGACCTCACGTCTCCGGGCGACGCGGGCGGCCGGGTGGAGCTGTCCGCCTACGGCTACCGCTGGCTGCAACGCCCGCAGGACCTCTTCGGGTAGCCGCCGAGGCACGTGATGGACGTCGGCTACCACGCCTCCCACGAGCAGTTCCCGCCGTCGCGCCTGCTCGACGTCGCCGGACGCGCCGAACAGGCCGGTTTCGCCGCGCTGTTGTCCTCCGACCACCTCGCACCGTGGAGCGTGCGGCAGGGCGAGTCCGGGCTCGCCTGGTCGTGGCTCGGCGCGGCGCTGGCGACGACCTCGCTCCCCGCCGGGGTGGTCACGGCACCGGGTGACCGCTACCACCCCGTGGTCGTGGCCCAGGCGATCGCGACGCTCACCGAGATGTTCCCCGGGAGGCTGGTGCCGGCGCTCGGGTCCGGCCAGGCGCTCAACGAGCACGTCACGGGTCGGCCCTGGCCTCCCAAGGAGGTCCGCAACCGGCGCCTCGCCGAGTGTGCCGACATCGTGCGCCGCCTGCTGGCCGGCGAGGAGGTCACCCACGACGGTCTGGTCACCGTCCGGGACGCCCGGGTGTGGTCGCTGCCGGCGTCCCCGCCACCGTTGTTTGCCGCCGCCCTCTCCCCCGCGACCGCGGGCACGGTGGCCTCGTGGGCGGACGGCCTGATCACGGTGAACGCCCCCGACGCCGAGCTCGCGGCCGTCATCGAGGCCTTTCGCGCCGGCGGCGGCGAGGGCAAGCCGGTGCACGTGCAGGCGCACCTGTCCTGGGCGCCGAGCCAGGCCGAGGCCGAGGCACAGGCCCTCGACCAGTGGCGCGCCAACGCCCTGCCCCCGATCCTCAACGAGGAACTGGTCCTCCCCGACCAGGTCGACGCCGCCTCGGCGCACGTGCCGATCGACCTCCTGCGGTCGAGCGTGTGGATCCAGACCGACCCCGACTGGTACGTCGAGCGGCTCGCGTCGTATGCCCGTCAGGGCGTGGACCGCGTCTACCTCCACCAGGTGGGTCGCGAGCAGGAGCGGTTCGTCGACGTGTTCGGCGAGCAGGTGCTGCCTCCCCTCGGGGCGTGACGTCCCCGCTGCACCGCCACTACCGTCGCGGCGTGGACGTGGAGACGATGCTCGCGTACTGCCTGGCCAAGCCGGGCGCCTGGCCGGACAACCCCTGGGACCACGAGCTGCCGGTGATCAAGGTCGGCCCCGCCGAGCGCGGCAAGATCTTCGCCTTCCTGGGCCGCGACACCGTCGGCGTCAAGGCCGGCGCCACCCGCGAGGTCGCCGACGAGTGGCTGCACCGCTACCCCGACGACGCCACCGTGATGGCCTACATCGGCCGCTCGGGCTGGAACACCCTCGCCCTGGCCGGCACGATCCCCGACGACGAGCTGCTGGAGGCGGTCGACGAGTCGTACCGGGCGGTCGTGGCAAAGCTGCCGAAGTCGCTGCGTCCGGCGGGGTGGGACGGCTGAGCTGTCCCCGGGACGACCGGCCGCCCCCTGTGGATGAGCCGACGCACGAGTGGCGCAGACGATCCATGCTGCTGGCATGGACATTCTCGGTACCCGTCTCGGCCTTCTCTGCCTCACCGTCGCGGTCCTGCTGTCCGGCTGTGCCGCGTCCGGCGCGCAGGCCCCGGACCGACGTACGCCGCCGGCCCGCGACGTACCGTCCGGCCACCTCGGCGAGCCGGCCGGCCGCGGCGCCGACGGCGTGGCGGACGACTACTGACCTGCGGAAGCCAGCGGGCTGACGATCCGCACGCTCATGTGGAAGGTCGACATCGCACCCTCGAGCATGACCAGGAAGCCGTCGGGGCCGTCGCGGTAGACCTGACGGCTCTGCTCGAACGCCGGGTCCGGCGGGTTGAACTCGCGGCACGCGCGCAGCGCGGCCCGGAGGGCGACCGCCCGATCGGTGTGCTCGGTCTTGCCGATCTGGACGACGGTGGGCGGCTTGATGTCGCCGCGGTTGGAGTACTCGATCAGCACCCGCCACGGCCCCTGGCCGCCCAGGTCCTCGGGCTCGGCCGGGTCGGCGAGCTCGGCAGTCTCGGCAGGGCCCGCGGCGGAGCCGGGTTCGTAGGGGTCGTAGGTCATGGCGGCACCCTCCCCGGTCACCGGACGGGCACACCTGCCGCGGACAGCGATGCCTTGACGTCGCTGATGCGCAGCGTGCCGAAGTGGAAGACGGTCGCCGCGAGCACGGCGTCCGCGCCTGCCTCGACGGCCGGCGGGAAGTGCTCGACCGCGCCGGCTCCGCCGGAGGCGATGACGGGGATCGACACCTCGGCGCGGACCTTGCGGATCAGCTCGATGTCGAAGCCGTCGGTGGTGCCGTCGGCGTCCATGGCATTGAGCAGGATCTCGCCCGCGCCGAGCTCGGCGGCACGCACGGCCCACTCGACCGCGTCGACGCCGGCGGAACGGCGTCCGCCGTGGGTGGTGACCTCGAAGCCCGACTCCCCGACCGGTGCGGCGTCGGCGGCGACCCGGCGGGCGTCGACGGACAGCACCAGCACCTGGTTGCCGAACCGGTCGGCGATCTCGGCGATGAGCTCGGGCCGGCGGAGGGCCGCGGTGTTGACGGCGATCTTGTCGGCGCCGGCACGCAGCAGCCGGTCGACGTCCTCGACGGAGGAGACTCCCCCGCCGACGGTGAGCGGGATGAAGACCTGCTCCGCCGTGGCGGAGACGATGTCCATCGTCGTCGCGCGCCCCTCGTGGGAGGCGGAGATGTCGAGGAAGGTGAGCTCGTCGGCGCCCTCGGCGTCGTACAGGCGCGCCAGCTCGACCGGGTCACCGGCGTCGCGCAGCTCCTGGAAGTTGACGCCCTTGACCACGCGGCCGGCGTCGACGTCGAGGCACGGGATCACCCGCACCGCCAGGCTCATACGAGCCCGCCGCGGGTGAGCGCCAGGGCGTCCTCGAGGGTGAACTGTCCGGTGTAGAGCGCGGTTCCGGCGATCGCGCCCTCGACGCCGACAGGCACGAGCTTCATCAGCGCGCGGATGTCGTCGAGCGTCGTGACGCCGCCGGAGGCGACGACCGGGCGCGACGTGGCGGCGCAGACGTCCTCGAGCAGCTGGAGGTTCGGGCCCTGCAGCATGCCGTCCTTGTTGACGTCGGTGACGACGTAGCGGGCACAACCCTCGGCGTCGAGGCGGGCGAGCGTCTCGTAGAGGTCGCCGCCCTCCTTGGTCCAGCCGCGGGCGGCCAGGGTGCGGCCGCGGACGTCGAGACCGACGGCCACCCGGTCGCCGTACGTCGCGATGGCACGCGCGCACCACTCCGGCTGCTCGAGGGCGGCGGTGCCGATGTTGACCCGGCGGCAGCCGGTCGCCATCGCGGCCTCGAGCGACTCGTCGTCGCGGATGCCGCCGCTCATCTCCACCTGGATGTCGAGGCGACCGACGATCTCGGCCTGGAGCGCCCGGTTCTGCCCGTGGCCGAAGGCCGCATCGAGATCCACCAGGTGCAGCCACTCGGCACCGGCCTCCTGCCAGCGCAGTGCGGCCTCGATCGGGTCACCGAAGCGCTTCTCCGAGCCGTCCACGCCCTGCACCAGCTGGACGGCCTGGCCGCCCTTGATGTCGACGGCGGGCAGCAGCTCGAGGTAGCCGGTCATGGCCGCGATCCTAGATGAGCAGGTCCCAAGTCCCGTGCCGCGTCTCGCCGACGCCCGCCGAGACACGGGACCAAGGGACTAGAACTTGTTCTCTTTTTGTGATGGGGTGTCGAAACCGGCCGCCACCTGGGAGGGGTGGCGGCCGGCACAACCACACATTTCGGGAGGGAAACCCACATGACCTTGCGTCATCGCTTCACCCTGCGCTCGGTGTCCGCCGGCGCTGTTCTCGGCCTCGCGGCCAGCACCGCGGTCGTCCTCGGTACGACGGGGTCGGCCGCGGCGGCACCGATCGACTTCGACTGCACCGTGCCCGTCCTCGGCGCCAACACCTTCGCGGTCGACGTCACGACCAACGCCCCTGCGACCGCGCCCGCGGGCACGACGTTCAGCCCGACGGTCACCTCCGTCATGACGGTGCCGGACGCGCTGGCCGACCAGATGCGGTTCTTCTTCACCCCGGACGCGATCGGCGGCACCGTCCAGGCCACCCACCTGGTCGACGGCGTCGCGGTGAAGACCACCATCACCATCCCGAAGACGGCAGTCCCCTCGGACGGCCCGATCGCACTCACCGGAACCGGGGTCATGCCCGCCATCACCGCTGGCCCCGAGGGCACCACCCACCAGATCGTGGCCGGAGCGCAGAACGTGGGGATGACCCTCTTCAACGGCGCCACGGGCACGCCGTTCGACATCCCGTGTGCTCCCGCCGCGGGTCAGAACACGGTCATCGGGAAGGTGACCGCCTCGGCTGCCCCCGCGTCGACCACCACGGTCAAGGCGAAGTACGCCAAGAAGGCGCGCAAGGCGACCATCACGGCAAGCGTCTCCGCGGCGGGCGCGAACCCGTCCGGCTCGATCACCTTCACGCTCAAGAAGGGCGCGAAGGCGAAGACCAGGACGGTGCCGCTCACCGGTGGCACCGCGAAGGCGACCTTCAAGAAGCTCACGAAGGGCAAGTACACCGTGACCGCGTCCTACAGCGGGAGCGTCGGCGCCTCGAGCGCCACGACCAAGCTCAAGGTCCGCTGACCTCGACCCGGGTCGGCCCGCTGGGCCGGCCCGGGTTGCTCAGCCCAGCGAGGTGACCCAGTTGCGCAGCAGCTGGGCGCCCGCGTCCCCGGACTTCTCGGGGTGGAACTGGGTCGCGCACAGCGGCCCGTTCTCGACGGCGGCGACGAAGCGGTCGCCGCCGTGCTCGGCCCAGGTCACCAGCGGCTGGTGGCTGTCGGGCGTGCGGTCGTTGGTGACCAGGGTCCAGTCCCGCACGCCGTACGAGTGCACGAAGTAGAACCGCTCGTCCTCGATCCCGGCGAACAGGCGGGTCGCGGAGGGCACCTCGACGGTGTTCCAGCCCATGTGCGGGACGATCGGCGCCTGCAGCCGCTCGACGACGCCGGGCCACTCACCACAGCCCTCGGTCTCGACGCCGTGCTCGATGCCGCGCTCGAACAGGATCTGCATGCCCACGCAGATGCCGAGCACCGGCCGTCCGCCGGACAGCCGCCGGGCGATGATCCGCTCGCCGCGGATCGCCCGCAGTCCGCGCATGCACGCCTCGTACGCGCCGACGCCGGGCACCAGCAGGCCGTCGGCCTCCATCGCCGTGTCGAGGTCACCGGTGAGGGTGACCGACGCACCGGCCCGCTCGACCGCGCGTACGGCGGAGCGCAGGTTGCCGGAGCCGTAGTCGAGGACGACGACGGACGGAGCGCTCACAAAGCGCCCTTCGTGGACGGGATGCCGGTCTCGCGCGGGTCGATCGCCACGGCGTCGCGGAACGCCCGGGCGAACGCCTTGAACTGCGTCTCGACGATGTGGTGCGGCTCGCGGCCCGCGAGCACCCGCACGTGTAGCGCGAAGTGGCCGTGGAAGGCGATCGACTCGAAGACGTGCTGGGTCAGCGAACCGAGGTAGGAGACCCCGGAGCCGCCGAGCTGCACGTACTGCTGGCCCTCCGGCTCCCCCGTGTGGACGCAGTACGGACGCCCGGAGACGTCGACGACCGCGTGCACGAGCGCCTCGTCGAGCGGCACCGTCGCGTCGCCGAAGCGGCGGATGCCGGCCTTGTCGCCCAGCGCCTGGCGCAGCGCCTGACCCAGCGTGATCGCGGTGTCCTCGACGGTGTGGTGCGCGTCGATGTGGACGTCGCCGGCGGTCTGCACGGTGAGGTCGACCAGCGCGTGGCGCGCGAACGCGGTGAGCATGTGGTCGTAGAAGCCGACGCCGGTGGAGATGTCGTGCTTGCCGGTCCCGTCGAGGTCGACCTCGACGATCACCTTCGACTCGCTGGTCTGCCGCTCGATCCGAGCAGTCCGGCTCATGCGCGTTCTCCGTTCACATCGCTCAGTGCGGCCCGGAAGGCCGCCATCTCGTCGGGGGTGCCGACCGAGACCCGCAGCCAGCCGTCGGGCCCGGTCTCCCGGATCAGGACTCCCCGGTCGAGGAGACCCTGCCAGACAGCATGACGGTCGGCGAATCGCCCGAACAACACGAAATTGGCGTCCGAGTCGGCGACGTCGTACCCCTCGGCGCGCAGCCAGGTCACCAGCGCATCGCGCTCCGCCCGCAGCTCGTCGACCTTGCCGAGCAGCTCGGGCGCGTGCCGCAGGGCCGCCAACGCGACCGCCTGGGTGACGGCGGAGAGGTGGTAGGGCAGGCGCACGACGCGGATGGCGTCGCAGATCTCGGGCGCCGCGGCGAGGTAGCCCAGCCGTAGGCCGGCGCCGGCGAAGGCCTTGCTCATGGTGCGGGTCACCACGAGGTTCCGGTACGACGGCAGCAGCTCGAGCGCGCTCGGGACGCCCTCCCGGCGGAACTCGCCGTAGGCCTCGTCGACGACGACCAGCCCGTCACCGGCGGCCTCGCAGAGCTCGCCGACGGCCTCGGGCGGCAGCGCGGTGCCGGTCGGGTTGTTGGGGCTGGGCAGCAGGATCACGCTCGGCTGCTCGGTCTTGACCAGGTCGCGGGCCGCGTCGAGGTCGAGCGAGAAGTCGTCCGCGCGCCGACCGGCCACCCAGCGGGTGTTGGTGTCGCGGGCGTACTCCGGGTACATCGAGTACGTCGGCGCGAAGCTCACTGCCGTCCGGCCGGGCCCGCCGAACGCCTGCAGCAGCTGGAGCATCACCTCATTGGAGCCGTTGGCCGCCCACACCTGCTCCGGCACGATGCCGGCCGGGGTGTCCCGGGAGAGGTACCAGGCGAGCGACTGGCGCAGCGCGACGAACTCCCGGTCCGGGTAGCGGTTGAGGGTGACCGCTGCCTCGGCCGCAGACGTCGCGATGTCCGCAACGCACGCCGGCGAGGGACCGTAGGGGTTCTCGTTGACGTTGAGCTGCACGGGCACGTCGAGCTGCGGAGCGCCGTACGGCTCGATCCCCCGCAGCTCCTCGCGGAGCGGGGGCCAGGTCATCGGCTCACCCGCACGGTGATCGCTGCGCCGTGCCCGGGCAGGTCCTCGGCCTCGGCGAGCGTCACGACGTGGTCGGCGACCTCCTCCAGGGCGGCGGCGGAGTAGTCGATGACGTGCACCGACTTGGTGAACGCACGCACCGAGAGCCCTGAGGAGTGGCAGGCGCAGCCGGCCGTGGGGAGCACGTGGTTGGACCCCGCGCAGTAGTCGCCGAGGCTGACCGGGGCGTGCGGGCCGACGAAGATCGCGCCGGCGTTGCGGACCCGTGCGGCCCACGCCGCGGCGTCCTCGGTGTGGATCTCGAGGTGCTCGGCGGCGTAGGCGTTGACCACGTCGAGACCCTGCTCGAGGTCGCGGACCAGCACGATGCCGGACTGCTTGCCGCCGAGGGAGGTGGTGATCCGCTCGCTGTGCTTGGTGACGGCGACCTGCTGGTCGAGCTCGGCCTCGACCTCGGCGGCGAGCCGCTCGGAGGTGGTGACGAGCACGGAGGCGGCCAGCGGGTCGTGCTCGGCCTGGCTGATCAGGTCGGCGGCGACGTAGGCGGCGTTGCCGGTGTCGTCGGCGAGGATCGCGATCTCGGTCGGCCCGGCCTCGGAGTCGATGCCGATCTGCCCCTTGAGGATCCGCTTGGCGGTGACCACCCAGATGTTGCCGGGACCGGTCACCAGGTCCACGCGCCGGCAGGGTCCGACCCCGTAGGCGAACATCGCGATCGCCTGGGCGCCGCCGACGGCGTACACCTCCTCGACGCCGAGCAGCGCGCACGCGGCGAGGATCGTGGGGTGCACCGAGCCGCCGAACTCCTTCTGCGGCGGGCTGGCCAGCGCGATCGACTCGACGCCCGCGGTCTGGGCGGGCACCACGTTCATCAGCACCGACGACACCAGCGGCGCCAGGCCCCCGGGGACGTAGAGACCGACCCGGCCGACCGGCACCTTGCGGTGGGTGACCCGGGCACCGGGACCGAGGTCGGTGACCGCGTCCTGCTCGAGCTCGTTGGCGCAGGTCGCACGCAGGCGCCGGATCGACTCCTCGAGCCCCGCCCGGATGTCGGGGTCGAGGTCGTCGAGCGCAGCCTGCATCACGGCGGGCGTGACCCGGATGTCGTCGACGCGGACGCCGTCGAACCGCTCCCCGAGCTCGACGACCGCGTCCAGGCCGCGGGTGCGGACCTCCTCGCAGATCGCATGCACCGCCGGCACCGCCGCTTCGATGTCGAAGTCGGCACGGGGCACTGCCGCGCGGTAGTCGGTCTCGGGGCCGGCCTCGCGCAGGTCGATGCGACGGATCAGGGACATGCCCTGATTCTACGGTCGTCGCGCGTGTCGCCGACGTGGTCCCCGCTACGTTGGACACGTGACGGACCAGCTCCCGATGTTCCCGCTGAACGCGGTGCTCTACCCGGGGGTCAGCGTGCCGTTGCACGTCTTCGAGGACCGCTACCGCGCCCTGGTGCACCACCTGCTGCGCACCGACGACCCGTCGCAGCGCCTGTTCGGGTCGGTCGCGATCCGGGAGGGCTACGAGGTCGGCGACCACGGCACCCAGTCGCTGTACCGGGTCGGGGTGCGGCTCCAGCTCACCGATGTCGAGGCCCGCGGCGACGGAAGCTTCGACATCGTCGCCGTCGGCCGCGACCGGATCCAGCTGGACCGCCTGCTCACGACGGGCGACTTCCCCGTCGGCGAGGTCACCCTGCTGCCGAGCCGCGAGGCCGAGGTGCCCGCGGAGGTCGTCGAGCATGCCCGAGCCACGTTCACGGCGTACCGGCACGTGCTCCGCTCGATCGCCGGCGACCCGCTGCAGGGCGAGCTGCCCAAGGACCCGACGTACCTGTCCTGGACGCTGGCGGCCTGCACGCCGCTGCCGATGGGCGAGCGCCAGCAGCTGCTCGAGGCGAACGACGCCGCCGAGCGGCTGGTGCTCGTGACCGACCTGCTGCGCAGCGAGCTGCGCGCGATCAACGTGATCACCTCGCTGCCGGCGACCGAGGTGGCTCGGACCCGGTGGAGTCCCAACTGATGGCCCGGAAGAAGCAGTCCGGCGGTACGCCGGCCACCACCGCGCTGACCGGCGCCGGCGTGGCCTTCACGGTCCACGAGTACGACCACGACGCCCGCGCCGAGTCGTACGGCGGCGAGGCCGCGGAGGCGATGGGGATCGCGCCGGACCGGGTGTTCAAGACGCTGTTCGCCGACGTCGACGGCTCCCTCGTCGTGGGGGTCGTCCCGGTCTCGGGTCAGCTGGACCTCAAGGCACTGGCGCGGGCCGTCGGCGGGCGCAAGGCGTCGATGGCCGACCCGAAGGCGGCCGAGCGTGCCACCGGGTACGTCGTCGGCGGCATCTCGCCGCTCGGGCAGCGCAAGCCGCACCCGACCGTCATCGACGAGTCCGCGCTCACCCACGACACGGTCTTCGTGTCCGCGGGCCGGCGCGGGATGGAGATCGAGCTCAGCCCTGCGGAGCTGGTGCGGCTGACGGCTGCTCGGGTCGCTGCCCTTCGCCGCTGAGCCCGTCGCCCGCGGTCGTGCCGCCCGACGTGCTCGCCGGGTTGAGCGACAGCATCAGCACCAGGTAGGCGAGCATGGCGCCCACGGGCCACGCCAGGTAGGGCGTCCAGCCGGCGACGGCGAGGTGTCCCGGCAGCACGTCGTCGACCTGGTGGCTCGCGATCAGGGTGGCCGGGTCGGGCGGGCTGAGCTGCTCCCCCACCACGGTCATCACCAGCACGCCGAGCCCGGCTCCGACCAGGACCGCGATGATCCCGGCGACCGCCTGGTTGCGGGCCAGCCAGCCGCCGAC
The DNA here is from genome assembly GCA_016803235.1 of Pimelobacter simplex. Classification (GTDB taxonomy): domain Bacteria; phylum Actinomycetota; class Actinomycetes; order Propionibacteriales; family Nocardioidaceae; genus Nocardioides; species Nocardioides simplex_A. Next base: position 6,489 of record JADCLI010000045.1, on the reverse strand, counting down.
CAGGCCGAGCAGCAGGGCGAGTCCGAACGCGACGACGACGTAGGTCGCCGTACCGCCGAACTCACGGGTGATGCCGGGGTCGAACGGGTCCGGGTACCAGGCCTTGCCCGCCGCGGTGTCGTAGATCTTGCCCTTCGGCGCGGGCCCCCACCAGGTCCACCACAGCCAGCCCCCGGCGGCGCCGAGCAGGGCACCGAGGACCGGCGCTACGACGAGGGCGCCGATCCCGTCGCGGAGCCTCATCGGTCGAGGCACCCCGGGCCGAGGAGGTGCTTGAGGTCGGCGAAGAGGGAGACCGAGGGAGTCACCCGCAGATTGTCCCCCAGGCGCATGACCTTGGTGGAGTCGCGGCTCAGCAGCTGGAGCCGCACCTCGGTCAGCCCGGCGTGGCTGGTCAGCACCTCGCGCAGCTGCGCCACGACCGGACCCGTGCAGCGGGTCGAGGGCAGGCTGATCACGACCGGGCCGTCACTGCCCCGGTCGAGGTCGGGGACGGTGACCTCCTGGCCGCGCAGCTGGGCGGGCTCGCGGTCGGTGTCGAGCTGGCCGCGGACCCGGATGATCGCGTCCTCGGTGAGGTAGGGCGCGGCGAGCCGGTAGCTGCTCGGGAACAGCAGCACGTCGATCGCGCCCTCGAGGTCCTCGAGGGTCACGGTGGCCCACGGGTCGCCGTTCTTGGTGATCTTGCGCTGGATCGAGGTGACCAGCCCGGCGACCTCGACGGTCGAGTTGTGCGGGCGGCTCTCGTCGGTGACCAGCTGCCCGATGGTGCAGTCGGTGCCATTGGACAGGACGTGCTCGAGGCCCAGCAGCGGGTGGTCGGACACGTAGAGGCCGAGCATCTCGCGCTCGTGCCCGAGCAGCGTCATCTTGTCCCACTCGTCGATGTCGGGGATCGCGACGCTCACACCGAAGCCGCCGTCGCTGCCGTCGTCGTCGCCCAGCCCGGCGAACAGCGAGTCCTGTCCGATCGCCTCGTTGCGCTTGATGTCGACGTACTGGTCGACGGCGGTCTCGTGGATCGCGACCAGCGCCCGGCGCAGGTGCTTCATGTCGTCGAAGGCACCGGCCTTGATCAGCGAGTCGATCACCCGCTTGTTGCAGACCGTGGCGGGCACCTTGGACAGGAAGTCGTTGAAGTCGCCGAACCGGCCCTTCTCGACCCGGGCCTCGACGATGCCGTCGACGACGTTGGACCCGACGTTGCGGATGGCGGTGAGACCGAAGCGGATGTCGTGGCCGACGGCGGTGAAGTTGTGCGCGGACTCGTTGACGTCGGGCGGAAGCACCTGGATCTTCATCCGGCGGCACTCGTTGAGGTAGATCGCCATCTTGTCCTTGTCGTCCTTGACGGACGTCAGGAGCGCGGCCATGTACTCGGTCGGGTAGTTGGCCTTGAGGTAGGCGGTCCAGTAGGTGATGACGCCGTACGCCGCGGAGTGCGACTTGTTGAAGGCGTAGTCGGCGAACGGGACGAGGATCTCCCAGAGGGTCTTGACCGCGTCCTTGGGGTAGCCGCGCTCGAGCATGCCGGCCTCGAAGCCCTCGAACTGCGCGTCGAGCTCGGCCTTCTTCTTCTTGCCCATGACCCGGCGCATGTTGTCGGCGGCGCCCAGCGAGTAGCCCGCGAGCACCTGGGCGATCGCCATCACCTGCTCCTGGTAGACGATCAGGCCGTAGGTCTCCCCCAGCACCGGCTCCAGTGCCTCCGCGAGGGCCGGGTGGATCGGCTCGATCGGCTGCCGCCCGTTCTTGCGGTGGGCGTACTTGTTGTGGGAGTCGGCACCCATCGGGCCGGGTCGGTAGAGCGCGCTGACCGCGGTGATGTCGGCGAACTTGTCGGGCAGCATCGAGCGGAGCAGCGCCCGCATGCCGCCACCATCGAGCTGGAAGACGCCCAGGGTGTCGCCCCGGCCCATCAGCTCGTAGGTGGCCCGGTCGTCGAACGGGAGCTCCTCGAGGACGACCACCTCGTCCCTGTTGGCCTTGATGTTGGCCAGCGCGTCCTCGAGGATGCGCAGGTTGGACAGGCCGAGGAAGTCCATCTTGACCAGTCCGAGCGACTCGCACATCGGGTAGTCGAACTGGGTGATCACCGCGCCGTCCTGCGGGCGGGCCATGATCGGCACGATGTCGATCAGCGGCTCGCTGGACATGATCACGCCTGCGGCGTGCACGCCCCAGTTGCGGATCTGGCCCTCGAGACCGACGGCGGTCTGGTAGATCGTGCGGACGTCGGGGTCGGACTCGTAGAGCGCGCGGAACTCGCCGCCGTCGTTGTAGCGCTTGTGCTCGGGGTTGAAGATCTCCTTGAGCGGCACGCCCTTGCCCATGACGTCGGGCGGCATCGCCTTGGTGATCTTGTCGCCGATCGCGAAGCCGTGGTCGAGCACGCGGGCGGCGTCCTTGATCGCGGCCTTCGCCTTGAGCCGGCCGAAGGTGGCGATCTGCGCGACGCGCTCGGCGCCGTACTTCTCGGAGACGTACTGGATGACCTCACCGCGCCGGGCGTCGTCGAAGTCGATGTCGAAGTCGGGCATCGAGGGGCGCTCGGGGTTGAGGAAGCGCTCGAAGAACAGGCCGTGCTCGAGGGGGCACAGATCGGTGATGCTGAGGGCGTACGCCGCGATCGAGCCCGCGCCCGAGCCACGGCCCGGGCCCACTCGGATGCCGTTGCGCTTGGACCACTGGATGAAGTCGGCGACCACGAGGTAGTAGCCGCAGTAGCCCTTCTGGGAGACGACCGAGAGCTCCATCTCGACGCGGTCCTTGACCTCCTGGGTCAGCCGGTCGCCGGGGTAGCGCGCCTCGATGCCGCGCCAGACCTCCTTGCGGAACCAGGACTCCTCGGTCTCGCCCTCGGGGATGTCGGCGCGGGCCATGTAGCCGCCGGTCGACTCGGTGAACTCGACCGAGCAGCGCTCGGCGATCGCGACCGTGTTGTCGCACGCCTCCGGCATGCCGAACCTGCCGGCCCACAGCTCGCGCATCTCGGCCGCGGACTTGATGTAGTAGCCGCCGCCGTCGAACTTGAGGCGGTTGGTGTCGGAGAGCCGCTTGCCGGAGGCGACGCAGATGAGGGCGTCGTGGGCGTCGGCGTCCTCGGGGTTGTTGTAGTGGGAGTCGTTGGTGGCGATCGGCGGGATGCCGAGCTCCTTGCCGAGGCGCAGCAGGTCGTCGCGGACCCGCTTCTCGATGGAGATGCCGTGGTCCATCAGCTCCAGGAACACCGACTCCTTGCCGTAGATGTCCTGCAGCTCGGCCGCCTCGCGGACCGCCTCGTCCCACTGGCCGAGCCGGAGCCGGGTCTGGATCGCACCGCTCGGGCAGCCGGTGGACACGATGATCCCCTTGTTGTGCTCGGCGAGGATCTCCTTGTCCATCCGCGGCTTGAAGTAGTAGCCCTCGAGGCTGGACCGCGACGAGAGCCGGAACAGGTTGTGCATGCCCTCGGTCGACTCGGCCCACATCGTCATGTGGGTGTAGGCGCCACCGCCGGCGACGTCGTCGCCGCCCTCCTCGGCGGCGTCGCCCTTGCCCCAGCGCACCCGGCGCCGCTCGCCGCGCTGGGTGCCGGGGGTGATGTAGGCCTCGATGCCGATGATCGGCTGGACGCCGTACTTCTTGGCCTTGGAGTAGAAGTCGTAGGCGCCGTGCAGGTTGCCGTGGTCGGTCATCGCGATGGCCGGCATGCCGAGGTCGGTGACGCGGGTGAACAACCCGTCGAGCAGCGACGCTCCGTCGAGCATGGAGTACTCGGTGTGGACGTGCAGGTGGACGAAGTCCCCGGCGTCAGCAGCCATCGGTGGTTCGGCTCTCCTCTGGAGGATCAAGGGGCGGTCGCTCGGGGAAGAGGACCAGCCTACGTGACGGTCGGGTCGACTCTAGGACGACCCTCCGACAGATCCGGCGGGCCACTCCATCCGCAGGTCCGGGGCCCGCTCCTCGTTCTCCGAGCCGTCGGTGTGCTCGCGCTCGACGAGCCCGTGGGCGGCGTAGAACGCCCGGGCCGGGGCGTTCTGCTCGAAGACCCACAGGCTGAACCCGTCGGGGTGGCGGGCCTTCACCAGGTCCAGCAGCGCACCCCCGACCCCGTTGCCCTGGTGGGCGGGATCGACGTACAGGTCGTCGAGCCAGTCCCGGGTGAACCGGGCGTAGCCCACGACGCGGTCGCCCGCCTCGGCGACCCAGCTCTCGGCCGTGCCGAAGCGCGCGGCGAGGTGGGCCCGGATCTCCTCGGGAGCGTGGATCGCGGGCGGCATCGGCGCGAGCGCCCGGGCCGCGACCTGGACCGCGGCGATCTGCGGTACGTCGTGGGGCGTGGCGGGACGCAGCAGCAGCCCGTCGTCCGGCGGGTCAGTGGGCGCCACGGATGACCTCGAGCGCGTGCGCGAGGTCGGCGGGGTACGACGACTCGTACTCGACGTAGGCGTTGGTCTCCGGGTGCTCGAAGCCGAGCTTCACCGCGTGCAGCCACTGCCGCTCCAGCCCGACCCGCCGGGCGAGCACCGGGTCGGCGCCGTAGGTGAGGTCGCCGACGCAGGGGTGCTTGAGGGCGCTCATGTGCACCCGGATCTGGTGGGTGCGACCGGTCTCGAGGTGGATCTCGAGCAGGCTGGCGAAGCGGTGCGCCTCGAGCGTCTCGTAGTGGGTGACGCTGTGCCGCCCGTCCTCCATCACCGCGAACTTGTAGTCGAACCTCGGGTGGCGGCCGATCGGGGCGTCGACGGTGCCCTCGAGCGGGTCCGGGTGGCCCTGGACCAGGGCGTGGTAGGTCTTGTCGACGGTACGGCGGCGGAAGGCGTTCTTCAGCACCGAGTAGGCGTGCTCGGACTTGGCGATCACCATCACGCCCGACGTACCGACGTCGAGGCGCTGGACGATGCCCTCGCGCTCCTTGGCGCCCGAGGTGGAGATCCGGAAGCCGGCGCCGGCGAGGTGGCCGACGACCGTGGGACCGCGCCAGCCGGGTGAGGGGTGGACGGCGACGCCGACCGGCTTGTCGATCACGACGATGGCGTCGTCGTCGTGGATGATCTTGATCCCCTCGACCAGCTCCGGCACGACCTCGAGCGCGTCGACCTCCGCCGGGAGGGCGACGTCGAGGACCGAGCCGCCGAGGACACGCTCGCTCTTGCCGCTGACCGGGGCGCCGTCGAGGACGACCAGGTCCTGGGCGATCAGCTCGGCCGCGCGGGTGCGCGAGACCCCGAAGAGCTGCGCCATCGCGACGTCGACGCGCTCGCCGTCGAGGCTGTCGGGGACCGGCAGGCTGCGGTGGTCGACCGTGGTCACGACTCCCCCTCGGCGTGGTCGGTGCGGGACTGCTCCGCGCGGGTGCCGTCGAGGTTCACGCCCCGCAGCACCTGGAGCAGGATCAGGCCGACACCGACGTTGATGCAGATGTCGGCGATGTTGAAGACCGGCCAGTTCGGCAGCATCAGGAAGTCGACGACGTGACCCTTGAACGGAGCCGGCTCGCGGAACATCCGGTCGAGCAGGTTGCCGTCGATGCCGGCGAGCAGCAGGCCAAGGCCGACCGCCCAGACCGGGTTGGCGACCTTCCGGCTGGTGAACAGCACGACCACGGTCGCGACGCAGGCCAGGCAGGTGATGGCGACCGTGAACCGGGTGCCGAGGCTGAACGCCGCACCCGGGTTGTAGGTCAGGTGCAGCTGGAGCAGCTCGCCGACGATCTCGCGGTCGGGCTCGCCGGTCAGGTGGCGCACCGCCAGGAACTTGGCGACCTGGTCGATCACGACCATCACCACGGCGACCGCGGCGAAGACCAGCCAGGTGCGCGGGTGGCTCAGGAAGCGCTCGCCGGTGCGGCCGGGTCCGTCGTCGCGGTGGTCTACCGGCGTTCCTCGCGCTGCTTGCATGTCATGCACAGTGTGGCACGCGGGAAGGCCATCAGCCGCATCTTGCCGATCGGGTTGCCGCACGACTCGCACACGCCGTAGGTGCCGTCGTCGATGCGGGCCAGGGCCCGGTCGATCTGGGCCACCTTCTCCCGTTCGTGGTTGAGGACGGTGAGCTCGTGGTCGCGCTCGAAGCTGGTCGCGCCGAGGTCGGCCTGGTCCTGTCCGGCACCGTCGCCGGAGTCGCGCAGCAGGCCGCTGAGGTCGGCCTCCTGCTCCTCGAGGATCGTGGCGCTCGCCTCGCGCTGCTCGTGGAGCTCGGCCAGCACCTCGGCGAGCTCGGCGGCCGACCAGGCCTCCTCGTGGTCGAGGACGACCAGGGAGCCGGGGGTGGCCTTGCGGGCCGGCGCCTTCTTCGCGGGCGCGGTCTTCTTCGGGGGAACTGCCTTCTTCACCGGAGCTGCCTTCTTCTCGGGGGCCGGAGCTCCCTTCTTCACCGCGGCGGACTTCTTCACCGGGGCAGTCTTCGTGGCGGGGGCCGCCTTCTTCGCGGGGGCCGCCTTCTTCGCGGCGGGGGCCGCCTTCTTGGCCGGGGCCGCCTTCTTGGCCGGGGCCGCCTTCTTGGCCG
>JADCLI010000044.1 GCA_016803235.1 Pimelobacter simplex | reverse complement strand
GGGGCTGCGGGAGGGCGGGGAGGGCGGGAGCGGCATGGGTGACCCGGCGCCGTACCTGCTGCTCGGCGAGATGCTCGACCAGCTGGTCGCGGTGGGCTACCTCGCGGCCGAGGACCGGCCCGACGCCGAGGCCGGGCCGTGGGCCGCCGTGCACGGGCTGGCGATGCTGCTCATCGACGGGCCGATGTCCGAGCTCGGCCCGGCCGAGCAGGACGTCGCGATCGCGCGCACCCTCGACATGGTCAGCCGCGGGCTGGCGACCGGCCCCCAGGGGCGGCGCACCCACTAGTCTCACCCGCGTGAGCGAGGAGCTGATCGACTACGCGGCCTGGGGCGAGCGCTTCTTCGCCACCGCGGTGACCGCCGAGCGGGTGCTGAGCGGGGTCAACGTGCTGGCCGGGCGCCCGATCGACGTGGGCCCGCTGGGCGTCGGCCCCGGCCGGATCGCCAAGGTGACCGCACACGGCACGATCGGCACGGCGACCGGCGAGCGGGTCGGGGCCGAGCCGGTGTCCTTCCACGTCGACCTGCCGGTGACGCTGAGGTTCAGCATCGACCTCGGCATGGACAAGCAGAACTTCGACGCCGACATCACGGTGCCCCTGGTGATCACCGCCCGCGCGCGCACCGACCTGGCGATCGTCCTCGACGTGACGCCGCCCGCGGCCGCGCAGGTCGTCGTACGCCTCAAGGCGCAGGGCCTGCGCGCGTCGCTGACCAGCAGGGCCGCCAACGTCGAGGGCGAGCTGCGCCGGTTCGTCGCGAAGTACGTCGCCAGGGAGCTCGAGAAGCCCTACGTCCGCCAGGCGACCATCATCGACGTGGGCGCCGCCGTCGAGAAGGCGGCCGCGGGCCTGGGCCCGCGCGGGGAGAGCCCGATGGCCGACGAGCTGACCGACGACCTGCCGGCCGCGATGGAGGCCGAGCTCGAGCACACCGCCCAGCTGTTCTTGGAGGACGAGTCGTGAACCCCTATCCCCCGGCTCCGTGGCACATGCACGGGTCCCTGTGGCTGTCGGTCTTCCGGCTCGGCCGCGACGTCGACGCGCACCACCCGGCCGGGACGTACGGCGTCGCGCTGGTCTCCTACGAGGAGCCGAGCCCGCTGACCTACCACGAGCTGCTGCTGGCCCGTACGGTCAAGAACGGTGCCGGCAAGGGCGCGGTGACGATCACCGACATCTGGGTCGACTCCCCTGCGTCGCAGGCGGGCGGGCGCGCGCTGTGGGCGATCCCCAAGGAGCTGTGCGACTTCGACCTCGACACGAGCTTCCGTGGCCCGGTGACGTCGACCGAGTGGTCGGCCACCGTGGAGCGGCGCCCGATCGTCGAGGCCGGCTTCACCGACGTGTCGCGCGCGGCCCTGCGGGTGCCGTTCACGGGCCTGGTCGAGCAGCCCGGCATCCCCGAGCACCCGGAGACGGCCAGCGTGGTGATGAAGGGCACCGCCAAGGCGCTCCCGTGTCGCGGGCGGTGGAGCTTCGCCGCCGACGGGCCCCTCGGGTTCATGCGGGAGGCCCGCCAGCTGGGCTCGTTCCGGATGGCCGGGTTCCGGCTCGCCTTCGACTAGGACGTCGCCTCCCGACGTCGCACCTGACGAATGGGCTGCCAAACGGGCTAGTCCACAGCCGATTCGTCAGGTGCGTCGATCACACCGGGCCCCTCGGACGGCTCGCCGTGCTCGGCGAGGGCGCGCTGCGAGGAGTCCTTGATCTCGAAGATCTCGGTGGCGAAGCCGCCGACGGCCGCGGCCACCTCGCCGACGGCGCGGGTCACGATGCTCGCGACCTCGCCGACGGTCTGGGCCGCGGCCTCGGCGCCCGCCTGGAGCGCGTCCTTGGTGATCTCGGCCTTGCTGAGGTGGTCGCGTCCGTCGCTCATGGGCGCCAGTCTCCCCCGCGCGGGCTCAGGCTGCCAACGAGTCCTCGGTCACGGCGCCGGGGCCCCGGACCGGTGCGACCTTCGCGTCGCCGCCGGGCAGCGAGTAGCGGCAGATCTTCTTGAAGACGCTCCACAGCTGCTGGTGCAGGCGGCCGGTGTTGTACGGCAGGCCGTAGCGCTCGCAGATCTCCTGGACCTCGACCGCCATCTCCGGGTAGCGCCGGGCCGGCAGGTCGGGGAACAGGTGGTGCTCGATCTGGTGCGAGAGGTTGCCGCTCATCACGTGCATCAGCTTGCTGCCCTTGATGTTCGCGGAGCCGAGCATCTGGCGCAGGTACCAGTGGCCGCGGGTCTCGTTCTCGGTCTCCTCCACGGAGAACGACGCGACGCCGGCCGGGAAGTGCCCGCAGAAGATGATGTTGAAGGCCCACACGTTGCGGACCAGGTTCGCGACGGCGTTGCCCGCGAAGGTCAGCGGGAAGAGCGGGCCGGTCAGCGCCGGGAACAGGACGTAGTCCTTGAGCGCCTGGCGCCGGATCTTCCGCATCAGCCCCGGGTAGAGCGGCTTGTTGTCGGCCAGCTTCCGCTTGCCGGACACGATGTTCTCGACCTCGAGGTCGTGCAGGGCCACGCCCCACTCGAAGAAGGTCATCAGCAAGAACGCGTAGAGCGGGTTGCCGAGGTAGTAGGGGTGCCACTTCTGCTCCGGGTCCATCCGCAGGATGCCGTAGCCCACGTCCCGGTCCTTGCCGACGATGTTCGTGAACGTGTGGTGGATGTAGTTGTGGCTGTACTTCCACTGCTCGCCCGGGCACACGGTGTCCCAGTCGAACATCCGGGAGTTGAAGGCCGGGTCGCCCAGGAAGTCGTACTGGCCGTGCATGACGTTGTGCCCGATCTCCATGTTGTCGAGGATCTTCGACACGCTCAGGCAGGCGACAGCGGGCAGCCAGCCGACCACGGGCAGGTAGAACAGCGCGCGGCCGGCGATCTCCAGCTTGCGCTGGGTCGTGACGACCTTGCGCAGGTACGCCGCGTCGTCCTCGCCGAGGTCGGCGAGCACACGCTGGCGCAGCGCGTCGAGCTCGGCGCCGAGCTGGTCGATCTGCTCGGCCGTGAGGCCGTGGTATTTCTCGTCGGTCAGGGTGTCGGTGCTCATGACGGTCTCCTCGGAGGTCACAGGTCGATGTGGCAGTCACCGGCAGCGGCGGTGACGCAGATGCGGATCTCCTCGTCCGGCAGGGAGGACTCCTCGCCGGTGAGGACGTTGCGGACGGTGCCGGCCGTCTTGGTGCGGGTGCAGGAGAAGCAGATGCCCATCCGGCAGCCGAACTCCGGCTTCAGGCCGAGCTCCTCGGCCTGCTCGAGCAGGCTGGCGCCGGTGGCCGCGGTCGTCGTGCCGGACCGGGTGAAGGACACCTCGCCCTCGACCGCCGACCGTTCGGTGGTTGAGCCTGTCGAAACCGCGGCCCGGGCGACGGCGGGCTTGAAGAACTCCATCCGCAGGCGGCTGGAGCCGTCGTACGCCGCCGTGACCAGCTCCACCAGGCCCGGCGGGCCGCAGAGCCAGGTGTCGGTCTCCTTGTAGTCCGGGACCAGGCGGCGCAGCTCGAACTCGCTGAAGAGCTGGTCGCCGTAGCGGAGGTGGACCTCGACGCCGTTGTCGGCGGCGGCGATCCGGGCCAGCTCGTCGGCGAAGATCTGGTCCTCGGGACTGCGGGCGAAGTGCAGGAAGGTCACGCGGCGACCCGCGTGGCCGTCGTACCCGTCACGCAGGAGGGTGCGGACCATGGACATCGCCGGGGTGATCCCGGAGCCGCCGGTGATGAACAGCAGCCGGCTGATCGTCGGCGTCGCCGGACTCTCGACGAGGGTGAACTCGCCCTGGGCCTGGCTCAGGTGCAGGATCGTGCCGGGCTGCGCCTCGCGGACGAGGTACGACGACACCTGGCCCTCGTCGTGGGCGCGGATCGTGAGCGTGAACTGCTCCCCCGGCGCCGAGGCGGCCGACGAGATCGAGAACGCGCGGGTGTGCCGCTTCGCCGACCCGGGCAGCTCGACGCCGACGAGCACGTGCTGGCCGGCGCGGTGGCCGCGCCAGGTGCTGGTGGGCTGCAGGGTCAGGGTGGCGACCGGGGCCGAGCCGGTCGCGGCGTCACCGGTGGTCTCGCGGTGGACGGACACGACGCGGGCGCGCACCTCGTGCGCCGCCCACATCGGGTTGAACCGCTCGAGGTACCGGTCGACGCCGTGCGGGGTGGTCAGCGCCGCGGCGAGCCGCGAGCGCAGGAGCCGCCCGACAGGGCCGCCGGGAGCCGGCGGGGAGATGAGCGCGGACATCGCGCCTCCTTCGTTGGCGGGAAGTTCGGTGTACATCCGTACTCCCAAACTCTCCCTCGACGGCACAGCGGTGGTCAACGACCCCACCACGTGACAGTGCACACATGTGCACTCACGTAGGATGAGGCCATGGCCCAGACCCGTGTCGAGCAGAAGGAGCGGACTCGCCGCGCCATCCTCGACGCGGCGCTCGCCCTGTCCGAGGACTCCGCCCTCGTGGCCCTCTCCCTGCGCCAGGTCGCCAAGGAGGTCGGCATCGTGCCGACCGCGTTCTACCGCCACTTCCCGTCCATCGAGCACCTCGGGCTGGCGCTGGTCGAGGAGTCGCTCGACACCCTGCGCGCCCTGCTGCGCGAGCTGCGGCACACGGCCGGCGAGGACGCCGCCACGATCATCGACGGCTCGGTCGCCGTGCTCGTCGAGCAGGTGCGCCGGGACCACGCCCACTACGGCTTCATCGCCCGCGAGCGGTTCGCCGGTCCAGCCGGCGTCCGCGACGCGATCGCGCGCGGCATCGAGCTCGCCGAGCGCGAGCTGGCCACCGACATCGCCCACCTGCCCGGCACCGACACCTGGACCGAGCGCGACCTGCAGGTGCTCTCCGAGCTGATCGTCGGCTCGATGGTCACCACCGCCGAGCGACTGCTCGGTACCGAGCCCGGCTCCCCGGCCGAGGAGCGGATCGCCGACGCCGCCCGCACCCAGCTGCGGATGATGCTGGTCGGCGCGCGCAACTGGCGCTCCCGCACGACCTGAGGGGTCCGATGCAACCCCGACGGGGTGCTCGCCCGTCTACGTCGTGGACCATCCCTTCCCACGATCCAGGAGCCCCCCATGTCCCTCTCGGGCCGCCGCACCCTCCTCGCCCTCGCCGTCGCCCTGCTCGCGACCTTCCTCGTCGCGACGCCCCCGCCGGCCGGGGCCGCGTCCGAGCGGACCCGGGTGGTGATCAAGGTCGCCGACTGCGAGGGCTGCGCGGTGTTCGTGCAGCAGGGCCTGCGCCACCGCTGGTGGGCCAGCAAGACGCGCACGGTGCAGGACGGCAAGGTCGTCTTCGTCGTGCCCTCGGGCCGGACCCGCGGGATGTCGATCGGCCTCACCGGCACCTGGGAGGCCGCCTCCCCGCACCCGTCGGGCTTCCAGGCGATCGTGACCCTGCGCTACCGCGGCGTGCCCGCCGGCACCGGCCTCGACCAGGCCGGCGCTCAGGCGAAGCAACGCGGCTCGGCCTGCTTCCCGGGCACCGACTCGGCCCGCGTCGTCCTCCGCGTCACCGCCCGCAAGGTCACCGTCGCCGGCAACGGCGGACCGGCCGAGACCACGCTGGCGTGGGCGGACCCGCAGGTCCGCACGATGCGCGGCACCGCGATGGAGGTCGTCGACGGCGTCGCCGGGGCACAGGACATCGTTCCCTGCTGGTGAGCGTCACGCTCGTCACGTTCGGTGGACGGGCCGATCCCGCGGCGGGGACCATGTCGCGGTGCCGACCGCCACTGACCTCCTGAGCACCGCCGCCCGCAACGCCTGGGCGATCTCGCCCCTCGGCGACGGCGTCGAGCAGTACGACGGCCTGCCGGCCACCGTGCTCTCCGACGCCCCGCACCGGCGGCTCGTGCGCTACGACCGGACGACGACCGCCCGGGCGACCCGCCCGGTACTGCTCGTCCCGCCACTGGCGGTCTCTGCCCGCTGCTTCGACCTGCGTCCCGGCCAGAGCCTGGCCGGCCACCTGCTGGAGGCCGGCCGGGCGACGTACCTGGTGGACTACGGCCGGATCACCTTCGCCGACCGCGGCATGGGCTTCGAGGCCTGGATCGACGACATCCTGCCGACCGCGATCCACGCGGTGCTCGCCGACCACGCGGCCGGCGGGGACGCGGCCGACGGTGTCGACCTGGTCGGCTGGTCCCTCGGCGGCACGATGAGCCTGCTCACCGCTGCCGCGCACCCCGACCTGCCGATCGCGTCGCTGACCGCCTTCGGCACGCCGATCGACTACACCCAGATCCCCGCGATCCAGCCGCTCGTCGTCGCCGACCGGCTGCTCGGCACCCGCGCGGTCACCGCTCCGACCGCCGCGCTCGGTGGCGTGCCGCGCCACCTGGTGCGCGCCAGCTACCGGGCGATGGCACCCAGGCGTGAGCTCACCAAGGCCGTGCACCTGGCCAGGAACATCCTCGACACCGAGGCGCTCGCCCGCACCGGCGCGATCGACGACTTCATCGGCGAGATGCCCGGCTACCCCGGGCGCGCCTACCACCAGATCCACACCCGGCTGATGGTCCGCAACGAGCTGGCCACCGGCACGGTGCGGCTCAGCCGCAAGCGCGAGGTGCGGCTGGCCGACGTACGCACGCCGGTGCTGTTCGTCGGCAGCGAGACCGACAACATCGCCGACGGCCCGGCCGTGCGGGCCGGTGCGGACGTCGTCCCCGGCGCCCGCTACGCCGCCGCCGACGGCCTGAGCCATCTCGGCCTGGTCGCCGGTCCGAGGGCCGCCGAGGTCAGCTGGCCGCTCCTCGACGCCTTCCTCGACGGGCGCTGAGCCCCGAGACGCCGACCGGCCCGGTCCCCGAGGGGGCCGGGCCGGTCGTCTCGTGTCGGTCAGTGCCCGCCGTGGGCAGGCGCTGGGAGGTTCGCCTTCGACGGCAGCAGCAGCGACATCGCGATCACCACGACCCCGATCACCGCGCCGGCGAAGAAGGCCCACTGCAGGCCGCCCATGAAGGCGTCGGCAGGCGAGCTGCCCGACGTCGCGAGGCTCTCCGTGCGGTTGGTCATGATCACGACGAGCAGGGCGGTGCCGATCGCGCCGGCGACCTGCTGCAGCGTGCCGAGCAGCGAGCTGCCGTGCGAGTAGAGCTGCGGCGCCAGGTCGCCCAGGCCGATCGTGAAGACCGGCGTGAAGATGGTGGCCAGGCTGGCCATCAGCGCGACGTGCAGCGCGACGAGCACGGCGTACGGCGTGTCGACGCCGATCCGGCTCAGCGCGAACAGCAGCGCGACCATCACGACCGACCCCGGGATCACCAGCGGGCGCGCACCGATGCGGTCGAACACCTTGCCGACCTGCGGCCCGAGCAGGCCCATGGCCAGGCCGCCGGGCATGACCAGCAGCCCGGTCTGCAGCTCGCTGAGGCCGCGCAGGTTCTGCAGGTAGAGCGGCAGCAGGAGCATCGAGCCGAGGAAGGCCATGAATCCGGCCGACATCAAGATCAGCGACACCGTGAAGTTGCGGACCTTGAGGGTGCGCAGGTCCATCAGCGGGCGGTCCGAGCGCTGCAGGAACAGCTGGTAGGCGGCGAAGGCCGCGATCAGCACGACACCGGTGCCGATGAGAAGGGTCGGTTCGGTCCACTCGGCCTTGCCAACCTTGCTCAGGCCGTAGACGAAGGTGCTGAAGCCACCGGCAGCCAGCACCACGCTCAGCCAGCTGATCGGGCTGCGGTTGGTCTCGCCGACGTTCTCGAGCTGGCGGAACCCGAAGAGGCCGACCAGCACGGAGATCGGGAGCACGACCACGAAGATCAGCCGCCACGAGCCGAAGTGGAGCAGCACGCCGGACACCGCCGGGCCGAGCGCCGGGGCGCAGGACATGGCGAGGGTGACCTGCCCCATCACGCGACCCCGGTCCTCGGCGGCGACGACCGTCATCAGGGTCGTCATCAGCAGCGGCATCATGACCGCCGTACCACCGGCCTGGACCACCCGGCCGACGAGCAGCACGCCGAACGTCGGTGCGACCGCGGCGATCAGGGTGCCGATGCTGAAGGTGATCATCGCGGTGGCGTACGTCGTGCGCGTGCTCACCCGCTGGAGGAACCAGCCCGTCACCGGAATGACCGCGGCCATGGTCAGCATGAACACCGTCAGTGACCACTGCGCGGTCGTCTCGGTGATGTTGAAGTCGCTCATCAGACGCGGGACGGCGTTGACGAGGGTCGTCTCGTTCAGGATCACGACGAACGTCGCCGCGACCAGGAGCTTGATGACGAGCGGAGTCCGCCCCGGGGTCGCCGAGGCACTCGTGAACTCCTGCTCGAGCGCGGCGATGTCGCCGGTCTCAGCGGGTCCGGAGGGCGCAGTCATGACAGGTCCTATCGGTTGGTGGCAGGGTCTGGCGGTGGCCGACCCCGGGACGCCGTGCGGCTCGGGCTGGCCGTCGCTTCATGAGTACGACGAACCGGCCGTCACCAGATCGACACGGCGAGCCGAGAAAAATCATCGGCCCACCCCATCGGGCGCTGACAGGAGTCAATCGTCCAGCACCGACAGTCATTCCCGCCACTGGTTAAAAACGCCTCACCAAACCTCACTGGCCACAAGATTCACCGGTCGACCGGTGAAACTGGCATCAGCGCGTGAAGACGATCTTCCCGAACACATCACCGGACGCCATCGCGGCGAACCCGTCGCGGGCCTCGGCCATCGGCAGCACCCGGTCGATCACGGGACGTACCCCGGTGGCGTCCAGCATGGTCACCAGCGAGGCGAGCTCGTCGCGCGTGCCCATCGTCGAGCCGATCACGGACAGCTGGAGGAAGAAGATCCGGGTCAGCTCGGCGTCGTCGAGGTTCGGGCCGGACGTGGTGCCGGAGATGACGATCTTCCCGCCCGGCCGCAGGGCGCGGATGGAGTGCGACCAGGTGGCCCGCCCCACCGTCTCCATCACGGCGTCGACCTTCTGGGGCAGCCGGGCCCCGGACTCGAACACCTCGTGAGCGCCGAGCTCGAGCGCCTTGGCCCGCTTGGCCTCGTCGCGGCTGGTGGCGAGCACCCGCAGGCCACCGGCCCGCGCGAGCGCGATCAGCGCGGTGGCGACGCCACCGCCGGCGCCCTGGACCAGCACGGTGTCACCGGCCTTGAGCCCTCCCTGGGTGAAGAGCATCCGGTACGCCGTCAGCCAGGCCGTCGGCAGGCAGGCCGCCTCCGCGAAGGACATCGACGCCGGCTTCGGCACGACGTTGCGCCGAGGCACGACGACCTTGTCGGCGAAGGTGCCCTGGTGGCGCTCGGAGAGCAGCGAGCGGCGCGGGTCGAAGGTCTCGTCGCCGGTCCAGTCGGGGTCGGAGACCACCGCGTGCACGACGACCTCGTTGCCGTCCTCGTCGTACCCCGCCGCGTCGCAGCCGAGGATCATCGGCAGGGCCTCGGCCTTGAGGCCGACGCCGCGCAGCGACCACAGGTCGTGGTGGTTGAGCGAGGCCGCCTTGACGGTGACCGTGGTCCAGCCATCGGGGGCGACCGGGTCGGGTCGCTCCCCCACGACCAGGCCCTTCAGCGGGTCGTCGGACGAGCTGGCGAAGGAGTCGGCGTAGACGGCGAACATGACCCCGACGCTAGTGGGGGATCAGATCCTCGCGACACCGTCTCGGCGTGCGGCGTCCGCCACAGCAGCGGCCACGGCCGGCCCGACCCGCGGGTCGAACGGCGAGGGGATCACCAGGTCCTCGGACAGGTCGTCGCCCACCAGCGCGGCCAGGGCGTCGGCGGCGGCGACCTTCATGCCCTCGGTGATCGCGCTGGCATGGACGTCGAAGGCACCCCGGAAGATGCCCGGGAAGGCCAGCACGTTGTTGATCTGGTTGGGGAAGTCCGAGCGCCCGGTGGCAACCACCCGCGCGTGGCGGTGCGCCACGTCGGGGTGCACCTCCGGGTTGGGGTTGGCCATCGCGAAGATGATCGCGTCGTCGGCCATGGTGGCCACGACCTCCTCGGGCACGGTGCCGCCGGAGACGCCGATGTAGACGTCTGCGCCGTCGAAGGCCTCGGCGAGGGTGCCGCGGCGACCGCACTGGTCGGCGGTGAGCTCGGCGAGTGCCTTCTTGGCCGAGGTCAGGTCGGTGCGGTCGGAGCTGACCACGCCCTTGCGGTCGGTGACCGCGATGTCCTTGATGCCGGCGGCGAGCAGGATCTTCGCGATCGCCACGCCGGCCGCGCCGGCACCGGAGATGACCACGCGGGTCGACTCCGGGGTACGGCCGGTGAGCTTGAGCGCGTTGACCAGGGCGGCCAGCGTCACGACGGCCGTCCCGTGCTGGTCGTCGTGGAAGACGGGGATGTCGAGCGCCTCCTTGAGGCGGTCCTCGATCTCGAAGCAGCGCGGGGCCGAGATGTCCTCGAGGTTGATGCCACCGAAGCTCGGCGCCAGCCGGACGACGGTCTCGATGATCTCCTCGACGTCGGTGGTCGCCAGGCAGATCGGGACGCCGTCGACGCCGCCGAACTGCTTGAACAGCACCGCCTTGCCCTCCATCACCGGCATCGCGGCGGCGGGACCGATGTCGCCGAGGCCGAGGACGGCGGTGCCGTCGGTGACGATCGCGACCGTGTTGGGGACCCAGGTGTAGTGCCGGGTCAGCTCCGGATCGGCGGCGATCGCCTCGCACACCTCGGCGACGCCGGGGGTGTAGGCCAGCGAGAGCTGGTCGCGGGTGCTGACATCGGCCGTCGGTACGGTCGCCATCTTCCCGCCGAGGTGCAGATCGAAGACCGGCTCACCCGCTCGCGGGTGGGAGGGAAGAACGTCGTCAGCCACGATCATCCATCCTTTCACACCGCCCGCCGCCCCAGCGGAGGTGTCCGCATGGGACAGGTCACAGCGGCCGGCTCACAGCAGCCGGGGCCGCGGCCACACCCGGGCGAGGACGACGCCTTCGACGTCCTCCTCCGGCACGGCGCCGCGGTGCCGGGAGTCCACGCCGACCCCTGCGTTGTCGCTGAGCAGCCACCAGCCGCTGCCGCGGCGCTCGGCGACCCGCTTCACCGCGAGGGTTCCGTCGGCGAAGCGGGCGACGACGACGCGACCGGGGCGCGCGCGTGCGCCGTACAGGACCAGCAGGCGCTGTCCGGGCCGCAGGGCGGGGCGCATCGAGTCACCGCGGACCACCGCCAGGCCGAGCCGGCGGCGACCTCCCGTTGCCGCCCGTTCCATGACGAGTAGTGTCGCAGCCAGCAAGTACCTGCCCGCCTGAACCTCTGAGAGGACCGACATGTTCTCCCGTATCGCCCGGGCCTTCGTGGCCCCCACCGTCGACGTCTCCGCCCACTGCGACCTGCCCTGCGGCGTCTACGACCCCGCCCAGGCCCGGATCGAGGCCGAGTCCATCAAGGCCGTCATCGCCAAGGCGCTCGACAGCGACGACCCGGACTTCCGCACCCGCGCCATCCTGATCAAGGAGCAGCGCTCGGAGCTGGTCAAGCACCACCTGTGGGTGCTGTGGACCGACTACTTCAAGCCCCCGCACTTCGAGGCCTACCCGCAGCTGCACACCCTGGTCAACGAGGCCACCAAGCTGGCCGGCGCCACCGGCACCAAGGGCACCCTCGACCCGGCCAAGGCCGACGAGCTCCTCGCGAAGATCGACGAGATCGCCGAGATCTTCTGGGCCACCAAGAAGGCCTGATCCCAACGGACTAGTCCTTCCGGGCCAGAGTGCCCAGTCCACCCGGGCCGCACGTCCATTTCGGGCGTGCGGTCCGTGTTTTCGGTCCCGAAAACTGGTGGGTTCCCTTAGCGTGACGGCGAGTCAGGCAAGTCGTTGTCTGGACTGAAATCACCAACCGACCAGGGAGCACAGGGTCGGGGGGACCCACACCATCCGGAGGGAGAAGCCGCGATGCATCGCGCCCTTTTCAAGATCTTCATCGGCCTGGCGGTTGCGCTCGGTCTGACGTTCACGACGGCATCCGTCGCGTCGGCCGCGCCGGTCGCCCAGGCCGCACCGGCTGCCGCCGCAGCCCAGCAGGCGAGCTGTCCTGCTGAGGGCGCCGCCCTGACCAAGGCGTACAACAACTACGCCGCGGCCAACGCGTACGTCGCCGCCGCCGATGCCAAGGTCAAGAAGCTCAAGAAGAAGCTCAAGAAGGCCAAGAAGCACCACGCGCCGGCCAAGAAGATCAAGAAGCTCAAGAAGAAGCTCAAGAAGGCGAAGAAGGCCAAGCGGGCCGGCATCGCCTACCGCAACCAGACGATCGCGAACTACAACGCCGCGTACTCGGCCTACGCCACCTGCCAGGGCCGCCCGGGCGCCATCCCGCCGGCCACCCCCGAGCTGCCGATCCAGGCGCTGTGCGACGCCGTTCCGCAGCTTCAGCAGCTCTGCGACCTGTTCCCGACCGTGCTGGACCCGCTGACGAGCACCTTCAACCAGCTCTGCGCCTCGGCCCCGGCCGAGCTCAAGGGCCTGTGCGACGCGTTCAACGCCGGTCTGTCCGACCCGACCGGCCTGGTCGAGATCCTCAAGGTCACGCTGACCAACCTCGGCCTCGGTGCCGCGGTCGACGCGCTGGCGCCGATCCTCGACGGCCTTGACTCGGTGCTCGACCTGCTGGCCGGCGGCCTGCCGAGCCTCCCGGGCCTGCCCGAGGGCGGTCTCCCGAGCCTGCCCGGCCTGCCGGGTCTGCCCACGGGTGACACCAACCCGCTGTGCTCGATCGGTCTCCCCCTCCCGGGGCTGTGCTGATCACACCCAGCTGAACCACTGGTCGCAGGACCCCGGGACGGACGTCCCGGGGTCCTGTGCGTTCCACAGCTCCCGCAACACCCGCCAAGGGGTCACCACGATGCCCTAGGGTGACCGGCGAGCCGGGCATGCCAAGGTCCGGCTCGTCCGCGACCGGTCGTCGGGGAGGGAACCTGCGGCGGCCGGGCCACACCAAGGGAGAGACCGGCATGCATCGTGCCCTGTTCAAGATGATCCTCGGCGTCGCCGTCGCACTCGGCCTGACGCTCGCCGCGGCCCCCGCGGCCCCCGCGGCTCCGGCCGCCACCGCCGCCCCGGCCGAGCGCGCACCGAGCTGCACCGTCCAGTACACCGCCGCCAAGGGCGCCTACGACACCTACACCGCCGCGGCGGCCAAGACCGCCCACCTGGCGAAGAGGGTCGCGAAGCTGAAGAAGAAGGCGGCGAAGGCGCACGGCCCGCGGGCAGTGGAGCTGAAGAAGAAGCTGAAGAAGATCAAGAGGCTCAAGCGGGCGGCGGCCGCCTTCCAGGCCCAGGCCACCACCGCGGCGAACGCCACCGGGGCGGCGTACACGGCCTGCCAGAGCGGGCAGAACGCCATCCCGAGCCAGATCCCGGAGGGCACCAGCCCCCTCGACTTCCTCGGCGAGGTGCTCGACCTGCTCGGCGTGGGCCTGCTGGTCGACCTGCTCGGCCTCGACACCGTCATCGACATGCTGGGCCTGCGCCCGTTGCTCGAGGGCCTCGGGCTCGGCGCGATCCTGGACTGATCCGGAGCCCGGACCACACCGCCACGGGCCCCGGGACACGACGTCGTCCCGGGGCCCTGTGCGTGGAAGCCTCACCAATGCTCTAAGGTGGCCCGCGAGCCGGGCATCCCCTGCGTCCGGCCGCTTCTCGGCCGCCGCCATGGGGGGCGTGCGGCAGCCGACTTCACCCGAGGGAGAAACCGGCATGAATCGTGCCCTGCTCAAGCTGATCGTCGGCATCGCCGTTGCGCTCGGCCTCACGCTGTCCGCTGCTCCGATGGCGTCCGCCGCGCCGGTGGCCACCACCACCGAGCGCGCGGTCGACTGCGTCGCCCAGGCCAAGGCCGTCGACGTCGCGACCATCACCCGCTCCGCGGCCCGGATCAAGATCCAGGAGCTCAAGGCCAAGGCCGTCAAGCTGCAGAAGAAGATCAAGAAGGCCAAGAAGCAGCACCAGGCGGCCAAGGTCAAGAAGCTGACCAAGAAGCTCAACAAGGTCAACCGGAAGATCCGCAACACCAAGGTGCTGCGCGCCAACGCCGCCAAGGCCGTCAGCGGCACCATGACCCTGCTCGCCGCCTGCCAGGCCGGCAACGGCGTCCCGCTCCCGGGCGGGAAGCCCGACAAGGACAACCTGCTCGACTACGTCGGCGACGCGCTCGACGCCCTGGGCATCGGGTTCCTGCTCGACTCGCTGGGCCTCGAGGCCGTCCTCGACCTGCTCGACCAGACCGGCCTGCTCGACCTGCTGGGTCTCGGCGACCTGCGTCCCTGACGCGAACCGTCCCCGTCCAGCGGCCGCGTCCTCCGGGGCGCGGCCGTTGGCGTAGGGTCGGTCCCGACCTGGTTCCCCACGCCTACCCGGAGGATTGCGGCATGTCGGAGACGAGCAGCCCTGCTGTCGGCGGTACGGCGGCCACTGGTCGACCGGACGAGGTCGAGCTGCGCCTCCCGGCCGACGGTGCCTACGCCTCGGTCCTGCGCACGCTGACGGCCGGGCTCGCCGCCCGCCTCGACCTCACCCTCGACGACATCGAGGACCTGCGCATCGCCGTCTCCGAGGCCGCCGCCATGGTGCTCGACGAGGCCGACCCGGACGCCGTGCTCGAGTGCCGCTTCCAGCTCGGTGCCAGCGAGCTCGCGCTGACCATCTCGGCCGACGCCCAGTCCCCCACTGCTCCCGACTACGAGAGCTTCGGCTGGCAGGTCCTCGCGACCCTCGCCGACGAGGCCTCGATCGACGCCGTCGCCGGACGCTACTCCGTCCGTCTGCTGGTGCGGTCGTCCCTGGCGTCATGACCACCGACCTGTCTCGGGGCGGCGGCCAGCGCGGGACGCCGACCAACATCGAGCTCACCCGCCGCCGCAGTGCTGAGCTCTTCGTGGTGCTCCGCGACGAGCACTCCTCCCAGGCCGAGCGCGACGTCGCCCGCGACTCCCTCGTCCACCTGCACCTGCCCCTCGTCGAGCACTGCGCCCGCCGCTTCCGCAACCGTGGCGAGCCCTACGAGGACCTGGTCCAGGTCGGCACGATCGGCCTGATCAAGTCCGTCGACCGCTTCGACACCGATCGCGGAGTCGAGTTCTCGACCTACGCGACCCCGACGATCATCGGCGAGATCAAGCGCTACTTCCGCGACAAGGGCTGGGCGATCCGCGTCCCGCGCCGGCTCCAGGAGCTGCGCATGCAGATCAGCGCCAGCACCGCCGAGCTGACCCAGTCGCTGGGGCGCTCGCCGACGGCGCGCGAGCTCGCCGACGCGATCGGCTGCTCGGTCGAGGAGATCGTCGAGGGCCTCGAGTCGAGCAACGCCTACTCCACCCTCTCCCTGGACGCCACCGACGACGACTCCGACGGCGGCAGCGGCCAGAGCATGCTCGACGCGATGGGCGTCGACGACGAGGCGCTCGAGCACGTCGAGATCCGCGAGTCGGTCAAGCCGCTGCTGGAGAACCTGCCGCCACGCGAGAAGAAGATCCTGCTGCTGCGGTTCTTCAAGAACATGACCCAGTCGCAGATCGCCGAGGAGATCGGCGTCTCCCAGATGCACGTGTCCCGGCTGCTCAGCCGCACCCTGGCCCAGCTGCGCGAGTCCCTCGAGTCGGAGGCCTGAGCCCGTTCGGGAATTCGGCGAGAGGGCGACGTTTGGCGGGCACCGGCCCGGGAAGGAAGCCCTCCGTCTCACACTCTTGACCGACTCCAGAGACCTCGTCCAGCACGGGTCGGTCTCGTCCCGAAGGAGCTCCTCCATGCGCAGGCTCGTCTCCGCTGGCGTTGTCGCGGTCGCCTCGATCGCCCTCGCCACGCCGGCCCTGACGTCCACCGCCGCGGCGACCCCCGGCACCGCCGACGTGTCCACCGCCGCCGTCGCGGCGAAGGTCAAGGCCAACAAGTTCAAGATCAAGAAGTCGGCCGACGGCGTGCAGCCCGGCATCAGCAAGCTGGTGCTCACTGCCAAGGGACTCAAGGGCTCCGGCAAGGTCAAGTTCAAGATCGACGGCGCCGCCGGCACGGTCTACAAGAAGAAGGCCAAGGTCAAGAAGGGCAAGGCCAAGCTCCTCGTCCCGGCGCTCGGCACCGGCCAGTACAAGGTCAAGGCCAGCTTCAAGGGCCGCAAGGGCAAGACCAAGTTCGAGGTCTACGACTCGAACCTCACGCTCAACACGACCACGGTCGTCTGCGACCGCAGCGGCTCGCAGTACTCCACCCGGGTCTCGGGCAGCGTGAAGTACAAGGGCGGCCCGGCGACCTCGGGCTACGTCGACGTCTACCAGAACGGCAACGCGGCCGGCGGCTCCTCCTCGCCCTACCTGCTGGGCTTCGCGAGCGTGAACTCCGCCACCGGCACGTTCGACTTCGGCACCGGCTTCTGCTCGCGCATCATCAACGGCGGCACCGGCAGCGCGCTGCGCTCCGGCCTGCCCAACGGTGCGTACGTCTTCCAGGCGTACTACACCAAGGACGCCGGCTACGACGACTACTTCTCGTCGAACTTCATCAACGTGACCGTGCAGGACTGATCCTCCGGCTCCTCGCTCACGCAACGACGGCCCGGTCCCCTCGCGGGGGCCGGGCCGTCGGCGTACCCGGCTGCTAGGCGTCCTCGCCGGGGTGGTCCTCGAGGGCCGCGACCGTGTCGGGGTGGACGACGGCGGCCACGACGACCAGGGCGACCGCGGCGAGCCCGACCGCTGCGAGCACCTGCTCACGAAGGTTCCAGGCGAGGCCGAGCACGATCAGCTGCGTGATCAGAACGGGGCCGCGCGCCCAGCCGTGGCGCCGCCACAGCGCCAGGGCAGCACCGAGCAGCACGACGCCGTACGCCGCGAAGAACACCGCCGTGGAGAGCCCGAAGCCGAGCCGGTCCGAGGACACGCTGGCCAGCTCGAGGATCGCCAGGATGAGCAGCACGAGCCCCTGGACCGCGGCCAGCGAAGCGGCCACGGTCAGCTGCGGCGGACGCTCGGACGAGGAGTCGGCGGGGTGGTCGGACGGGTGGTCGAGGGGCCCTTCGGTCACGGCCGCAGCCTAGGCGGTGGGTGTCCAGCATCCGGTTGTGACCCAACGAACCACCCGAATTGCTTGATTCGTGACGCAATCCTTGGAAACCTTGCCGGAGCGATCGTGAAGCCGTTCACTTTTGCGGCTTCATGCGTGCCCGGTCGAGGGCACCCCCGATAGCGAAAGAAGAGGGCATCCCCACCCATGGATTGGCGACACCGTTCCGCATGCCTCGACGAGGATCCGGAGCTGTTCTTCCCGATCGGCAACACCGGCCCTGCGATCCTCCAGATCGAGGAGGCCAAGGCTGTGTGCCGTCGCTGCGACGTGCGCGAGCAGTGTCTCGCGTGGGCGCTCGAGGCGGGGCAGGACCACGGTGTGTGGGGTGGCCTCAGCGAGGACGAGCGTCGCGCGCTCAAGCGCCGCAACGCCCGCGCCCGGGTCCGCACCCCCGTCTGATCGACGCCGGCTGAGCTGCATCCCGGTCACTCGACCGGGATGCTGAAGCCTGCCCGCGTCCCGCCTCCCGGCGCCTGACCCAGCGACAGGTGCCCGCCGAGCTCCGACTCGACGAGCGTGCGCACGATCGACAGGCCCAGGCTGGTCGCCGCGTCGAGGTCGAAGTCCGCGGGCAGCCCGCGGCCGTCGTCCTCGACGGCGACCTCGAGCACGGCACCGTGGCGGGCGGCGCGGATCGCGATCTGGCCGGAGGCGCCGTCGTCGTACCCGTGCTCGGCGGCGTTCTGCATCAGCTCCATCACGACCATCGCCAGGGGCGTGGCGACCTCGGAGGCGAGGACGCCGAAGCTGCCCTCGCGCCGCACCCCCACCTGGGCGGTGGTCGAGCCCACGTCGACGACCAGCCGGGCCAGCCGGTCGGCGATGTCGTCGAACTCGACGGTCTCCTCGACGGCCTGACTCAGCGTCTCGTGGACGATCGCGATCGAGCCGACCCGTCGCACCGCCTCCTCGAGGGCCGAGGCGGCCTCGGGCGAGCCGATCCGCCGGGCCTGGAGGCGGAGCAGGGCGGCGACGGTCTGCAGGTTGTTCTTCACGCGATGGTGGATCTCGCGGATCGTCGCGTCCTTGGTGACCAGCTCGCGGTCGCGGCGGCGCAGGTCGGTGACGTCGCGCAGCAGGATGATCGCCCCGATGTGCTCGCCCTTCGGCCGCAGCGGGATCGACCGCACGATCAGCGCGGCCCCGTCGCCGAGGCCGCCGGAGGCGCCGAGCTCGGTGTCACGGTGGGCGCGGCCGCCGAGGACGGCACTGAGCGTCTCCTCGTCGGGCCGCTTCTTCGGCGGCACCAGCTCGCGGGTCAGGTCGGGGAGGCGGTGGCCGGTGAGGTCGCCGGTCAGGCCGAGCTTGCGGTACGTCGACAGCGCGTTCGGGCTCGCGTAGATGACCCGGCCGGCGGCGTCGACCCGCAGGAAGCCGTCGCCCACCCGTGGCGAGTCGGCGTGGTCGCTGCGCTGGCCGGTCGACGGGAACAGGCCGGCCGCGATCATCTGGGACAGGTCGGTCGCCGCCTGGAGGTAGTTGATCTCCAGCAGGCTGGGCGTGCGTACGCCGAGCAGGTTGGTGTTGCGGCTGATCACCGCGATCACCTTCCCGGCCCGCCGCACCGGGATCGCCTCGACCCGCACCGGCACGTCGTCGCGCCACTCCGGATCGCCCTCGCGGGCGATCCGGCCGAGCTCGAAGGCGGCGTCCACCAGCTGGCGGCGACCCGTCGGCGCGAAGGTGCCGACGATGTCGTCGACGTACGCCGTGGGGCCGGTCGTCGGCCGCATCTGGTCACCGGCCCAGAAGCCGGCTCCTCCGCGGTCGGGCAGCCACAGCACGAGGTCGGCGAAGGACAGGTCGGCGATCACCTGCCAGTCGGCCTGGATCAGCTGGAGCCAGGCGATGTCCGCGTCGTCGAGGTCGGTGTGACGCCGGGCGATCGCGGACAGGGAGGGCACGAGCACCACTGTAGAGAGCGGGAGTGCGTCCCGACTTAGGGTCCCTTCACATTGTTTGGCAGGATAGGCCCGGGGGATGAAGGCTCGGCTGCTCCGGAGGGTGTGGGTTGATGGTGTCGGTGGATTGGGCGCGCCTCCAACAGGCCCTCCGCGACGGTGAACGGCGCCCGCCCGCCGACCACCCGATCGGCGACCTGACCGCCCAGCTGACCCAGATGCTGGGCGACCCGGACCCGCAGGTGCGCGACGGGATGGCGTACTCCTTCCTGGCCACCTGGATCGAGCACGGCGCCTACGACGACCTGCTGGCCGGCCTCGGCGACGGCATGTGCGCCGGCCTCAACACCGGCATCGGCGAGCGCGACACCGACTCGGTGTTCCGGCGCAGCTTCTCGGTGCTGCTGCTCGCCGAGTGCATCCAGCGCGACACCCGGATCCGTCGGCTCCCCCCGAGCAAGGTGCTGCACTGGGGTGACCGGATCGCGGCCTGGTACGTCCGCGAGCGTGACCTGCGCGGGTTCGTGCCCGGCAAGGGCTGGGCGCACGCGGCGGCCCACGGCGCCGACGCCCTGGCTGCGCTGGCCGCCTCGCGCCACTTCGGGATGACCGAGCTGACCGTGCTGCTCGACGTCATCGCCGACCGCGTGCTCAACCCCGACACGCCTCCGCTGGTCCACGGCGAGCCCGACCGGATCGCGCACGCGGTGATGGAGGTCCTGCGCCGCGACCGGGTGCCGCTGAGCGTGCTGGAGCCGTGGGTGGTGCGTCTCGAGCAGGGCGCCCGGGCCAAGGCACGCAGCGGCCGCGACCCGTACCGCTCCACCGGCAACGCCCAGGCGGTGCTGCGGGCGATCTACCTCCAGCTCACCATCTCGCCGCGCCACCCCGCCGTACGCCCCGACCTGCTGCTCGCCCTGGTCGCCTCGCTGCGCCGGGTGCACCCGTACTTCCTCGACGACGTCGGCTGAGGCTGGCTGACCGGAGCCCCTCGGCGAGGAAACGCCGCGTAGCAGGCGCGGACCTGGGGACACACGGCCTAGGGTGCCCGGGTGACCACCACTCCCCCGGACCAGACCCCGCTGACCGGCCACGCCGGCGAGATCGCCACCGCCGTCGCCCGCGCGCACGGCGTCGAGACGATGTTCACGCTCTCGGGCGCCCACGTGTTCCCGATGTACGACGGCGCGGTCAAGTCGCAGCAGGACGGTGGCACGCCGGTCCGGCTGGTCGACGTGCGCCACGAGCAGACCGCGGCCTTCGCGGCCGAGGCGACCGGCAAGCTGACCCGGGTGCCGGGACTCGCGGTGCTGACCGCCGGCCCCGGCGTCACCAACGGCGTCAGCGCCCTGGCCCAGGCCCGGTTCGCCGGGTCCCCGATGGTCGTGGTCGGTGGCCGGGCGCCCAACAACCGCTGGGGCACCGGAGCGCTGCAGGAGATCGACCACCTGCCGATCGTGTCGCCGGTGACCAAGCACGCGGCGACCCTGACGACCGCGAACGACGTCGCCGCCGGTTTCCACACCGCGTTCAGCGAGGCACGCTCCTCGCACCGCGGGCCGACGTACGTCGACGTCCCGATGGACGAGTTCTTCAACGTCGGCACCGGACCGGTGCCGGTGATCGGCGACCTGCGTGGCGCGGAGCCCGACAGCGACGCGGTCGCACGGATCGCGGGTCTCGTCGCGAAGGCGCAGCGACCCGTGCTGATCCTCGGTACCGACGTGTGGGCCGACCGCGCGGAGGAGGCGGCGCTGCGCCTGGTCGAGGAGATGAGGCTCCCGGCGATCACCAACGGGATGGGCCGCGGCGTGGTCCCCGGCGGTCATCCGCTGCTGGTCACCAAGGCCCGCGGCGCGGCGATCAACGGTGCCGACCTGGTGGTCGTGGTCGGTACGCCGCTCGACTTCCGGCTCGGGTACGGCGTCTTCGGTGGCAAGGACGGCACGGAGCCGGCCGCCGTCGTGCACATCGCCGACTCCCCCGGTCAGCTGTCCGGCCACGCGACGCTGGCCGCGTCGGTCAGCGGCGACCTCACCCGGGTGCTGGACGGCCTGCTCGAGGCGCTGGCCGGCGCCGGCCAGCCGGACCGCTCGGACTGGATCACCCTGCTCCAGGACACCGTCGCCGCGGCGAGCGCGAAGGACGCCGAGCTGATCGGGGCCGAGGCCGACCCGGTCCATCCCGCCCGGATCTACGGCGAGCTGGTCCCCCGCCTCGCCGACGACGCCGTCGTGATCGGCGACGGCGGCGACTTCGTCTCCTTCGCCGGCAAGTTCGTCGAGCCGAGGCGGCCCGGCTGCTGGCTCGACCCCGGTCCGTACGGCTGCCTCGGCGCCGGCCTCGGCGCGGCGGTGGCGGCCCGGATCGCCCGGCCCTCCTCGCAGGTCGTGCTGCTCCTCGGCGACGGCGCCGCCGGGTTCTCGCTGATGGACGTCGACACCCTCGTGCGCCACGACCTGCCCGTGGTCATGGTGATGGGCAACAACTCCGCCTGGGGCCTGGAGAAGGGACCGATGCAGATGCTCTACGGGTACGACGTCGCGGCCGACCTGGCCCCGCGCACGGCGTACGACCAGGTGGTGTCGGCGCTCGGGGGTGCCGGCGAGACGGTCACCGACCCGCGGCAGGTCGGCCCGGCCCTGGACCGGGCGTTCGCCGCGAACGTGCCCTACCTCGTCAACGTGATCACCGACGTCGACGCCGCCTACCCACGCAGCACCTTCGGCATCTGATGCCGAACGACCACCCACGAGGAGACTGACGCCGTGAGGTTCACCGTGACGGACGCCGACACCGCACGTGCCGTGGGCTCCGGGAGCCTGCCCGTGCTGGGCACGCCCCGGCTGCTCGCGTGGTGCGAGGCCGCCACCTGCGCCGCGGTCGAGGACGAGCTGGGCGAGGGCGAGACCAGCGTCGGCACCCGGGTCGAGCTGGAGCACCTGGCCGCCACCGCGGTCGGCGGGAGCATCGAGGTCACCGCCCGGCAGGTGTACGCCGACGGGCGGTTGCGCCGCTTCGCGGTCTCCGCGCGCGAGGTCGGCCCCGACGGCCGGGCGGGCAAGCTGGTCGGCTCGGGCGAGGTGACCCGCGTCGTGGTCGACGCGGACCGCTTCCTGGCCAAGGTTTCGAGACAGCCGGGATAGTCCGTCGCTGCGCTCCGCCCTGCCCCGACTACCTCAACCTCCTCCTGGTACCGCCGCGGCCGCAAGCGGCCACGACGTGTCGGAGATTTCGCCGCAGTAGCCGCGCCTGAGAGAATGGCGCGATTCACGACTTCTCCAGGAGGAACCATGGGCAAGACCGGCCGCAAGCGCCGCGCGCGCCGCAAGAAGGGCGCGAACCACGGCAAGCGCCCCAACAGCTGAGCGCACGCATTCGCCGAACCCCCGACCGCGAGGTACGGGGGTTCGACGCTTTTCGGGGCTACTCCGGACGCGGGAACTGAGAGCGCATGGCGAGGTCCCAACCGCGGTCACCGAGCACCCTCCGGGCGGCCATCGCCGCCGGCGCCGAGACCGTGACGGTGTAGCGCGGCCGGGGCCGGTGCTTGGTGAGCGCCTTCTCGATCACGGCGGCCACGGCCTCGGGCGGGCCGCCGAAGCGAGCCATCGGGCCGGCGTAGGCGTCGGAGGTGGCGGCCCGGACGCGGGCGTTGAAGGCGGCGTAGGGACCCTCGCCGGCGGGCATGCCGGCGGCGACGGCGGCGTCGAAGCCGGTGGTGATCAGGCCCGGCTCGATGAGCACGACCTGGATCCCGAAACCGGCGACCTCGAAGCGCAGTGCGTCGGAGAGCGCCTCCACGGCGTACTTGCTGGCGTGGTAGGCGCCGCCGCCGGGGAACGTGAGCTTGCCGCCCATCGAGCCGATGTTGACGATCCGCCCGGAGCGCTGCGCGCGCATGGCCGGCAGGACCAGCTGGGTGAGCCGCAGGAGACCGAAGACGTTGGTCTCGAACTGACGGCGCACGTCGTCGAGGTCGAGCGACTCGAGCGCGCCGGACTGGGAGTAGCCGGCGTTGTTGACGAGGGCGTCGATGCGGCCGGCGCCCTCACGCACGGCCGTCACGGCGGTGGCCATCGAGGCCTCGTCGGTGACGTCGAGGGCCAGGGTGCGGCAGCCCGCGGCGGCCAGGTCCGCGAGCGTCTCGGGACGACGGGCGGTGGCCCACACGTCCCAGCCGGCGGCCGCGAGGCGGCCGGCGGTCGCGGCGCCGATACCGGAGGAGCAGCCGGTGATGAGCACGGTCTTCATGACCGGATCATCGCAGGCGCGGGACTCAGCCCTCGGTGATCCGGACCTGGATCTGCTGGATCTGGATCCGGACCCGCTCGCGCAGCTCGGCCGGCGCGGTCTCGCCGCAGGAGCGTGCGACGACGGCCTTGACCGTGCGCTGGAGGTCGTAGCGCTCCAGACAGGGGCTGCAGGAGTCGATGTGGGCGCGGACGACGGCACAGTCGCCGGCCTCGAGCTCGTTGTCGATCAGCCGCACGATCCGCTCGAGGAAGTCGGCGCACTCGGCGTTGCTGGGGTCGTCCGACACGTGCACGTGCTCGTGGCCGGCACCCTGGGTGGGCTCGGACATCACTTGCCTCCCTCGAGGGGTGCGTCGCCGCCGGAGCGGACGTAGTCGGAGAGCATGTCGCGCAGCTGGCGGCGGCCGCGGTGGAGGCGGGACATCACGGTCCCGATCGGGGTGTCCATGATCTCGGCGATCTCCTTGTAAGCGAAGCCCTCGACGTCGGCGAGGTAGACCGCGAGCCGGAACTCCTCGGGCAGTCGCTGCAGGGCGTCCTTCACCTGGCTGTCGGGGAGGTGCTCCAGCGCCTCCATCTCCGCCGACTTCAGCCCGCTCGAGGTGTGCGACTCCGCACGCGCGAGCTGCCAGTCCTCGACGTCGCCCGTGTCGCCGGCGAGCGCCTGCTGCGGCTGGCGCTGCTTCTTGCGGTAGGAGTTGATGAAGGTGTTGGTCAGGATCCGGTACAGCCAGGCCTTCAGGTTGGTGCCGGGCTTGAACTGGTGGAACGCGGAGTACGCCTTGGCGAAGGTCTCCTGGACCAGGTCCTCGGCATCCGCCGGGTTGCGGGTCATCCGCATCGCGGCACCGTAGAGCTGGTCGAGGAAGGGCAGGGCGTCGCGCTCGAAGCGCGCGGCCCGCTCCTCGGGGGTCTCCGACACGACGTCGACGATGTCCTCGGGATGGGAGGCGTCGGCGTCCAGGGACGAAAGATCGGAAATCTCGGTCATCGCGTCCCAGACTACGGTGCTCCCGGCCCGGGGGCGCTCCAGCGTCGCGATCATGGAAGCCTCAACGCCGCGGGTGCGGGACTCATTCCCGGGGTCAGCGCGCGCCGACGACCTCGCGGACGATCCACTCCAGCGTCGACTCGACCACGATGCCCATCGCCTCGTCCTCGGTGAGCGCGCCCCGCTTGGGCACGGCGAGGCCGTGATCGGCCCCCGGCACCACGGCCAGGTCGGTGCGGCCGGGCAGGGGGTCGGGGAACTCCTCGGGCCGCCCGAACGGGTCCCGCTCCCCCTGCACGACCAGGGTCGGTACGCCGGCGCCCTCGAGCTCGTCGAGCCGGGACCGCTCGGGCTTGCCCGGCGGGTGCAGCGGGAACGACAGCGCGAGGCAGCCGGCGGCACCGAGCTCGGTGGCGGTGCGGCAGGCCGAGCGGGCACCGGCGGAGCGGCCGCCGACGACCAGCGGGCTCCGGGTGCGCAGCGCCGTGGCGGCCGCGCGGAGGCCGACGTCGAGGGTGGCGGGCGGGCTGGCCACCTTGCGACCGGCCCGGCGCCAGGGCTGCTCGAAGCGGGCGACGGTGATCCCCTGGCCGGGCAGCTGGGCGGCCAGGGCCTCGAGGTCGCGGGCGTCGATGCCCCCGCCGGCGCCGTGGCTGAGGAGTAGGGTGGCCAGCGGCTTGCGCGCGCGGCGCACGACGAGCCGGCCCTCGCCGTACGGCGTCGCGACGATGCGCTCGTCGCTCATCCGGGGTCCCCGACGAGTTGTCCGCGGGAGGAGCGAAGCGGGGGAGGCGAAGAACTCGGTGGGGTGGTCACAGCAGCGTCCCCTGTCCGTCGTCGGGCTCGCCCTCGTCGGCGAACGGGATCGGCTCGACCAGCTCGGGGCCGTTGTTGGCGACGTTGCCGACCGCCGTCGAGACGGGGTACGCCGTCAGGCCGGTCTGCTGCGCGGGCCGCAGCTGCTGCAGCAGGTCGGGCAGGTCGGCCGCCGGAGTGCGCGGGTCGAGCCAGGCGTGGCGGCGCTCGGGCTCGACGAGCAGCGGCATCCGGTCGTGGATCCGGCCGAGGTCGTCGGTGGCCTCGGTGGTGAGGACGGTGCAGGTCCAGCGGAACCGGTCCTCGGCGTCCTCGGGCTTCGACGGGTCACGCCAGATCTCGTAGAGCCCGGCCATCGCCAGGCTCGAGCCGTCGCCGGTGGTGATGAAGAAGGGCTGCTTCCTCGGCTTCCCTCTGGCGGTGCGCTGCTGGGTCTCGTACCACTCGAAGTAGCCGTCCGCGGGCACGATGCAGCGGCGGGCGGCGAACGCCTTGCGGAAGGCGGGCTTCTCGGCCACCGTCTCCATCCGAGCGTTGATCATCCGGCTGCCGATGCCGGCGTCCTTCGCCCACGACGGGACCAGCCCCCAGCGCAGGGCGCGCAGCTGTCGGGTCGGCTCGTCCTGCTTGCGGCCCGCGGCGTCGCGGGAGGCGCGCTCCATGACGACGTACACCTCGTCGGTGGGCGCGACGTTCCAGGACGGGGGGATCGCCCGGTCGAGGCGCGGGTCGAGCACCTCGAACTCCTCCGCGAGGTCCTCCGGGCTCCGGCTGGAGGCGTAGCGACCGCACATGGCCGCCAATCTATCGGTCTGCCCCGACACCGCCGGGGTACCGACCGACCATGGCTCTGAGCAGACTGATCGCCCGACCGCTGCTGGCGTCGTACTTCGTCGCCAACGGCGCGCAGGACCTCAAGGACGCGCCGGCGCTGGCCGCACAGGCATCGACGGTGACCGAGACCCTGGCGCCCGCCCTCGACAACGCGACACCGGACAGCGTGTCCGTGCCGCGCGACCCGGTGCTGTGGGTGCGGGCCAGCGGCGCGGTCCAGGTCGTCGCCGGGCTCGCCCTGGCGACCGGTCACCTCCCGCGCCTGTCGTCGGCGCTGCTCGGCGCCACGCTGGTGCCCTCGACCGTCGCCCGCCACCGGTTCTGGGAGGCCACCGACAAGGAGCAGCGCCGTGAGCAGCTCACCCACTTCGTGAAGAACACAGCGCTGGCCGGCGGTCTGCTCATCGCGGCGCTCGACACGGCCGGCAAGCCGGGTGTCGCCTGGCGGGCCAAGCATGCCACCCACGACGCGCGCCGCGAGGCGGCGCTGGTGGGCGCGAGGATGAAGGCGCGGGTTCACTAGACTCGGGCGGGAGATGACCACTCCCGCCACGCACGCCGACCCCTGGCCCGCGCCCACCACGACCGGACCGCTCGAGGCGACGGTGACGCTGCCAGGCAGCAAGTCGCTCACCAACCGGGCGCTGGTGCTCGCCGCCCTCGCGGACGGACCGTCCGTCGTACGCCGGGCGCTGCGCTCGCGCGACACCTTGCTGATGGCCCAGGCGCTGACCGCGCTCGGCGCGTCGGTCGACACCTCCGGTGACGACTGGAGCGTGACCCCGCTCGACGGGTCGGTGCCCGGGGACCGTGCGACGGTCGACTGCGGGCTGGCCGGGACCGTGATGAGGTTCGTGCCCCCCGCGGCGGGACTGGTGCGCGGCGAGGTCGCGTTCGACGGCGACGAGCACATGCGCAAGCGGCCGGTCGGCGAGATCCTCGCGGCACTGCGCGGCCTGGGCATGGCGATCGACGACAGCGACGGGGCGCTGCCCTTCATCGTGCACGGCACCGGTGCGGTCGCCGGCGGCACGGTCGTGATCGACGCGTCGGCGTCGTCGCAGTTCGTCTCGGCGCTGCTGCTCGCGGGAGCGCGCTTCGACGCGGGCGTCGACGTACGCCACGACGGGGAGCCGATCCCCTCGCTCCCCCACATCGAGATGACCATCGCGATGCTCCGCGACCGAGGCGTGGCGGTCGACGACTCCGACACGGACCGGTGGGCGGTCGCGCCCGGCCCGATCGCCGCGTACGACGAGGCGATCGAGCCGGACCTCTCCAACGCGGCTCCCTTCCTGGCGCTCGCGGCCGTGTCGGGCGGGTCGGTGGTCGTGCGGGACTGGCCCTCGACCACGACCCAGGCCGGCGACGCGCTGCGCGACCTGCTGGCGCGGATGGGCTGCACCGTGTCCCGGGTGGAGGAGGGACTGCGGGTCACCGGGCCGGCCGACGGCTGGCGTGGGCTGCAGGGCCTCGACGCCGACCTGCACGACGTCGGCGAGCTCGCACCGGCGATCGCCGCGCTCTGCGCGCTCGCGCAGACGCCCTCGCGGCTCACCGGCATCGCGCACATCCGCGGCCACGAGACCGACCGGCTGGCGGCGCTGGCGCGCGAGCTGGGCGCGCTCGGCGCCGACGTCGACGAGCACCCCGACGGCCTGTCGCTGCGTCCGGCTCCCCTGACGGGCGGCGTGTTCCACACCTACGCCGACCACCGGATGGCCCATGCCGGCGTGATCGTCGGCGCCGCGGTCCCCGGCGTCCTGGTCGAGAACGTCGCGACCACCAGCAAGACGTTCCCCGACTTCGCCGGCTTCTGGTCCGGGCTGTTCTGAGGTCGTCGCCCATGCCGAGGTACGACGAGCACGACGTCGAGCACTACGAGCGGCCGCGTCGTCGTACCCGTCCCCGGACCAAGGAGCGCCCCACCCACGACGACGCCGTCGAGGCCCTGGTCGTCACCGTCGACCGCGGCCGGTTCACCCTGCTCATCGACGACCGCACCGTGACGGCGATGAAGGCCCGGCCGCTCGGCCGCAAGGGCGTGGTCGTGGGCGACCGGGTGCGGGTGGTCGGCGACGTCTCCGGAGCCGACGGCTCGCTCGCGCGGATCGTGGAGGTCCTCGAGCGCAGCAGCACGCTGCGCCGTACCGCCGACGACGACGACCCGGTCGAGCGGGTCATCGTCGCCAACGTCACCCAGCTCGTCGTGGTCACCGCCCTCGCCGACCCCGAGCCGCGGCCGCGGTGGATCGACCGCGCCCTGGTGGCGGCGTACGACGGCGGAATGGCGCCGCTGCTCTGCCTCACCAAGGCGGACCTGGCGGACCCCGAGACCCTGTTGGCGACGTACCGGTCCCTGGGGGTGCCCTGGGAGGTCACCCACCGCGACGCCGACCGCACGATCATCGGCCTGGACGCGCTGCACGACCGGCTGCGCGGCCAGACCAGCGTGCTGATCGGGCACAGCGGGGTCGGGAAGTCCACGCTGGTCAACGCGCTGGTCCCGGACGCGCGCCGCGAGACCGGCCACGTGAACGCGGTGACCGGCCAGGGCCGACACACCTCGACGTCCGCGCTGATGCTGCCCCTGGCGGACGGCGACGGCTGGATCATCGACACCCCGGGCATCCGCTCCTTCGGGCTCGCGCACGTCCAGCCCGAGCACCTGATCGAGGCGTTCCCGGACCTCGACGAGATGACCGAGGACTGCCCCCGCGGTTGCACGCACGGCGAGGACGAGCCGGAGTGCGGGCTCGACGAGGCGGTCGCGGCCGGCGAGGCCGACCCGGAGCGCGTCGCGTCCTTCCGACGGCTGCTCGCCGCGCGGTCGGTGACCGACTACTGAGCCCTACTGGCCCCAGACCGCGTCGGCGCCGGAGTGACCGGTGACGATCACGATCACGAGCACGGCCAGCGACGTGACCGCCAGCAGCACGCCGAGCAACCAGCGCAGCCACGCCTTGTCGGGTCGCAGCCCGGTGTCGAGCACGGCGACCAGGGCGAAGGCGATCGTCCACCAGAGCAGATAGGTGCCGAGGTCCTCGTGCGTGGTGAGCTTGTCGGCGAACTCGCCACTGGCCGTCGCGAACCGGTCGGAGTCACGGAAGTCGGTGCCGGACAGGTACGCCGTCACCACGGCCCCGCACGCCACGAGCGCGCCGACCAGCACCGGCCAGCGCAGCCGGTCACGCCAGCGGGGTGCCAGGGAGGCCAGGGCGAGCAGCACCGCCAGCGGCGTCAGGACCACCGCGGCGTGGACGACGAGCGGGTGCAGCGGGATGCCGGCGATCTCCATGGTTGAATCCTGCACGATCGCTGGTCGCCCGGACGGCACGCGGCACGGCGCGGCGCACTAGGGTGCCCCTGTGGCAGCCCCCGACTACACCGACGACCTGCGCCTGGCGCACCTGCTCGCCGACGACGCGGACTCGCTCACCCAGGCCCGGTTCCGCGCGCTCGACCTGCACGTGATGAGCAAGCCGGACCTGACGCCGGTGACCGACGCCGACCAGGCGGTCGAGGAGTCGATCCGTCGTACCCTCTCGAAGGCGCGCAGCCGGGACGCCGTCACCGGCGAGGAGCAGGGCACCTCCGGGCACTCGCAGCGGCGCTGGATCGTCGACCCGATCGACGGCACCAAGAACTACGTCCGTGGCGTCCCCGTCTGGGCCACGCTGATCTCGCTCGTCGTCGACGACGAGGTCGTCCTCGGCGTCGTGTCGGCGCCCGCGCTGCAGCGCCGGTGGTGGGCCTCGGCCGGGCAGGGTGCGTGGACCGGGAAGTCGCTGATGAAGGCGACCGAGTGCCGGGTCTCCGACGTACGACGCCTGGAGGACGCATCCTTCTCGTACTCCTCGATCAGCGGCTGGGAGGACCGCGGCCTCGGCGAGGACATGCTCGCGCTGATGCGCCGGGTCTGGCGGACCCGGGCGTACGGCGACTTCTGGTCCTACATGTTGCTCGCGGAGGGCGCCGTCGACATCGCCGCCGAGCCCGAGCTCGAGGTCTACGACATGGCCGCGCTCGACATCATCGTGCGCGAGGCCGGGGGCCGGTTCACCTCTCTCGAGGGCCGCGACGGGCCGTGGGGCGGCAACGCGCTGGCCAGCAACGGCCACCTCCACGACGCGGCGCTGTCCTTCCTGGGCAGCGTCAGCGACCTCGACGACGACCCGGACTGGCCGCGGTCGGGGCCGGGCAGCGTCTCCGACCTGCGCTCGCACCGGCACCGCGTGTCGGACGAGAGTCGTGACGACGAGGACGACGCCGAGTAACCTGCGTCACATGCGCATCGCTGACGTGCTCGGTTCCAAGTCGCTCCGCGACGTGATCACCATCGGCCCCGAGGCCGGGGTCCGCGAGCTGCTCGCGCTGCTCTCGGAGCACAACATCGGTGCCGTGGTGGTGAGCTCGGACGGCAGCTCGCTCGACGGGATCGTGTCCGAGCGCGACGTCGTACGCCACCTGCACAGCGACGGCACGGTGATCAACAACGTCGTCTCGGCGATCATGACCACCGAGGTGAGCACCTGCTCCCCCGACGACGACCTCGACGAGGTGCTCGCGGTGATGACCGAGCGCCGCTTCCGGCACATCCCCGCCACCGACGGCGAGCGGGTGGTCGGCATCGTCAGCATCGGCGACCTGGTCAAGCACAAGATCGACCAGCTGCAGTTCGAGCGCGACCAGCTCGACAACTACGTGCACCAGTCCTAGCGGACCGGATCAGTCCCGGCAGCACCTCACCTGGTTTCGAGACGCGTCACTCGGCCCTCGCAGGCTCGATCCGAGCCGACGCTCCTCAACCTTCGGCCGTGTCTCGTGTCCTCGCAAGCTCGGACACGACGGCCTCGACGGCCTCGACGACCTCGACGACGGCGGCGAGGAAGACCGGGCGCCAGCGGTGCACGTCGAAGACGACCGAGGCATGGCCGCCGGGGGTCTCGTGGACGGTCGCGCCGGCGATTGCGGCGGCCAGGGCGCGCTGGCGCGCGGTGGGGATGGCGTGGTCGCGGGCGGTGACGACGACCGCGGTGGGGACGTCGATCTCGCCCAGCCAGGGTCGGGCGTCGAAGCGGCCGAGGGCGCCGAGCACCTCGGGCATCGCCCAGGCACTGGTGCTGCGGAACTCGCCCCAGGCCCAGGCCGACATCTCGGCGCCGACGTGGCGGTCGTCGGCGAGTCCGGCGCGCACCTCGAGCACCCGCTGCCGGTAGCGGTCCCGGAAGCGGTCGTTCGCCCGGCCGAGGGCGGGGTAGAACATGGCGTCGCCGCGGCTCTCGTTCCAGCAGGCGGCGGTCGAGGCGAGCACCAGGCCGGCGGTGCGAGCGCCGTGCCGCCGCCAGAACAGCTGGGCCAGCGCGCCGCCCATCGAGTAGCCGACGGCGACGACCCGGTCGATGCCGAGGACGTCGAGGACGGCCGCGGCGTCGTCGACGCAGTCCTCGAGGGAGAAGCGCTCCGAGACGATGCCGCGCCCGTGCCAGCGCTGGTCGAGCATCACGACCCGGTGGCTCGCGGCGAGCTCGGCGATCGTGCTGAACCAGGTGAGGTACGACGTGGTGGCCAGCCCGTGGAACAGCAGCAGGGTCGGTGCGCCGGGGTCCCCCGCCGGGGCACCGGTGTCGACGACGAACGCCTCACCGCGACCCGGGAGGTCGACCAGCCGGCCGGCCGGGAGCTCGGGCAGCGCCGGGAAGCGCTGGGTACGCCGGATGCCGGTCCGCACGCCGTACACGGCCGCCCTGCCGCCGTAGCGGGCCGCGACGAGCGAGCCCTTCAGGGCATGGCGGGTCGCGGACTTCATCACACGGGTCGTCACGCAAGGTTCCTTCGGGGAGTCTCGGCGGGCGCAGCGGGAGGCTCGAGGTCGAGCTCGGCCAGCGCGTCAGGGAGGTACGACGCCAGCACGTGCACGTCGGGCAGCAGGTCGGGGCAGGCGAGCAGCGAGAAGTTCATCCGGTCGACGTAGGACCAGACCGTGACGTTGAGGCCGATGCCGTCGACGAGCGGCCCGACGCTGAACAGGTCGGCGAGCCGGGCGCCTCCGACGGTGGCGGGCTCGCGCGGTCCGGGGACGTTGGAGACGATCGCGGAGAACGCCGCCGGGTGCCAGGACGCCGCGTTGAGCCGCGAGTAGGCACGCACGGCCGCGGCGAAGGGGCGCGGCGGGGTGAACTGCGACCAGTCCGCGAGGATCGACGAGCCGAGCTGGGCGTTGATCCGCTTGGCGTCCGCAGTGGTCCGGGCGATGGTCCGCAGCCGCTCGACCGGATCGTCGACATCGGTGGCCAGGGTGGTGAACAGATTGGAGACCCGGTTGCCCCCGAGCCGGGGCACGGCGTCGCGCTCGTCGGCGCTCACCGGGACACCCGCCAGCAGCGAGGACGCCGGCCGCTCGTCGTGGTCGGCCATCCAGCGGCGCAGGGCACCGGAGGCGATGCCGAGGACGATGTCGTTGAGGGTGACCTCGAGGCCGGCCGCCTGGTGCTGGGCCCGGACCCGCTTGAGCTCGGCGAGGGGCAGTGTCGCGGTGGCGAAGGAGCGTAGCGGCGTGAGCGCGCCGTTGAACGAGACCCGCGGCGCGTGCAGCACCGGCACCGGCGACCTCGTGCCCGCTCGACGCTCGCGAACCACGCCGAGGATGCCGAGCAGGGTGCGCAGCAGCAGCCCCGGGATCGTCGTGACCTGTGCGGCCGCGTCGGCCCAGGCGTGCCGGACCAGGTTCAGCCTGCTGGGCAGCCGGTCGGTCGAGGCGTACTCCTCCTGGACCGCCTCGGGGGTGGCCGCGGAGCGCACATCGGTGACGTTGGCGAGCAGCGCGTTGGCGGCGGCTCCGTCGGCGAGGGCGTGGTGCATCTTGCCGACGACGGCCACCCGGCCGCCGGCGAGGCCCTCGCAGTAGTGCAGCTCCCACAACGGTCGGTCGCGGTGCAGCGGGGTGCTGGCGATCATGCCGATCAGCTGCTCCAGGTCGCGCATGCTGCCTGTGCTGTCGGGGCCGCCGACCCGGTGCCGCCGGATGTGGTGGGGCACGTCGATCCGCGGCTGGGTCACCCACACCGGGTGGTTGAGGCCGAACGGCACCTCGACCACGCGCCGGCGCAGCGGAGGGAGCCGCTTGAGCCGGGACAGCATGCCGGCCACGAAGGCGTCGTACGTCAGCGCCTCGTCGGCCTCGAGCACGGCGATCTTGAGCGTGTGCATGTGGACCGACGGGGTCTCCATGTAGAGGAAGCCCGCGTCGATGCCGGTCATCCGCTCGATGGCAGGGCGGGTCACGACGCCGTCCCCGGCAGCTCGCGGACCATGATCTTGCCGGACGCGTTGCGGGGCAGCACGTCGAGGAACACCACGTCGCGGGGCACCTTGTAGCCGGCGAGCTGGCCCCTCACGTGGGACCGGAGCTCGTCGGCGTCGGCGTCGGCTCCCTCGGCGAGCGCGACGTACGCCGCCAGCCGCTGGCCGAACGCCTCGTCGTCGACGCCGATCACCACCACCTCGCGCACGGCGGGGTGGGCGCCGAGGACCTTCTCGACCTCGATCGGGTACACGTTCTCGCCGCCGGAGAC
Organism: Pimelobacter simplex; assembly: GCA_016803235.1. Lineage (GTDB taxonomy): Bacteria > Actinomycetota > Actinomycetes > Propionibacteriales > Nocardioidaceae > Nocardioides > Nocardioides simplex_A. The sequence goes on along the minus strand of JADCLI010000044.1, from coordinate 15,989 downwards.
GATCATGTCGTCGTCGCGGCCGACCACGTAGAGCCGGCCGGCGGCGTCGAGCCGGCCGACGTCCCCGCTGACCATGTAGCCGTCGACGAACTCCTTCGAGGCTCCCGCGGTGTAGCCGTCGAACGGCGAGGCGCCGCGGACCAGGATCCGGCCGACGACGTCGGTGCCGACGTCGCGCCCGGTGTCGTCGACGACCCGGAGCAGGGTGCCGCGCACCGCCCGGCCCGCGGTGTCGGGCGCGTGGCGCAGGTCGGCGGGCTGGGCGACGCTGATCTGCCCGGCCTCGGTGGCGTTGTAGCTGTTGTGGACCAGGTCGCCGAAGCGGTCCATGAACGCGGTCACCGACTGTGGCCTCATCCGCGAGCCGCTGGCCGAGACGAAGCGCAGGGAGCGCAACGAGTAGCGGTCGAGGATCGCGTCCGGGAGGTCCATGATCCGCTCGAGCATCACGGGGACCACGCTGAGGCCGCTGGCCCGGTGCTCGTCGACCAGCGCGAGGGTGGCCTCGGGGTCGAACCTGCGGCGGGTGACGACCGTGCAGGTCATCGTGGCCGCGACGACCAGCTGTCCGAAGCCCCAGGCATGGAACATCGGAGCCGCGACGACGACCGTCTCCTCACCGCGCCACGGGATCTTCTCCAGCATCCCCGCCAGCTCGTCCGCGCCGCCCCCACTGCGGCGCGCACCCTTGGGGGTGCCGGTCGTGCCCGAGGTCAGCAGCACGACCCGACCGCGGTTCGCGGGCCGCGGCGGCACCTCGCCGGCGTGTGCGGCGATCAGGCCCTCGATGCTCAGGACGCCGGCGGGAGCCGCGGACTCGGTCCAGCCGAGCACCTCGACCAGGCCGTCGACGCGGGCGCGGGCGTCGGCGACGACGCCGGCGAACTCCTCGTCGTACAGCAGGACGCGCGCCCCCTCACGCTCCATGACGTCGGCCAGCTGGGGCCCTGAGAAGCCGGTGTTGAGCAGCAGGGCGCTCGCGCCGAGCCGGGAGCTGCCGATCAGCGCGTCGACGAAGCCGCGGTGGTTGCGGCACAGGATCGCCACGGTGTCGACCGGACCGCCGGAGACCTCGACCAGGCCGGCTGCGAGCGCCGCGGACCGGTCCTGCAGGTCCTGCCAGGTGAGCGTGCCGCGCTCGTCGACGAGGGCCGGGCCGTGCGGGCGTCGTACGGCGGCCAGCGCGAAGCTCGTCGTCGCGTTGGTGCCCTGCTGGCGCAGGATCCGGACCAGCCGGACATACTTCGCCGGGCTCATCAGCACCAGCATCCGGCTGGCGACGAGCATCTTGAGCACCCACAGCTGGGTCCGCATCCGGGCGAGCACGGCGTTCACCCCAGCACCGGGAAGCGCCGCTTGCGGGCCATCTCGGCGAGCGCCTCCTCCATCCGGCCGCGGACCACCCGGTCCACCTCGGCGAGGTCGGGCTCGGGCCCGAACTCCGCCTCGACGTCGATCGGGTCGAGCACCCGGGTGGTGATCTTGGTCGGCAGCGGCAGGTTGAGCGGCGCCGCGGACAGCCCGAACGGGAAGCCGATGCCGATCGGGAAGAGGTCGGTGCGCATCACCTTGCGCAGCGGCGAGCGCTTGCCGATCCACTCACCGCGGCTGAGGAAGAGCTGCGACTCCTGGCCGCCGATCGAGACGACGGGGACGATCGGCACGCCGGCGCGCAGCGCGGTGCGCAGGTAGCCGGTGCGGCCGTTGAAGTCGACCACCCGCGAGTGCCGGGTCGGACGGAAGGTGTCGTGGTCGCCGCCCGGGAAGACGATCGTGACCCCGCCGCTGGTGAGGATCTCGTGGGCCGCCTCCCGGGTCGCGTTGACGAACCCGAACCTCCTCATGACCGGGCCGGCGGCGCCGGTGAAGAGCATGTCGTGGGCCAGGCAGTACAGCGGCCGCTCGGGACCGAAGGCGTCGGCGAAGGCGACGGCGATGATCGGCACGTCCATCGGCGTCAGGCCGCCGGAGTGGTTGCCGACGATGAGAGCGCCACCGTCGGGAACCTTGTCCATGCCGCTCACGCTCGAGCGGAAGTAGCCCTTCATCGCCAGCTTGAGCAGCGGCAGCACCTTGGCGACGTACGCCGGGTCGCGCCCCGCGAGCGCGCTCACGACGCCGCTCCGGCGAATCCCGCGAGGCCCGGGAGGCCCGCGACGACGCGGGACCAGGCGAAGGGGTGCCAGTCGGCCGGGTCCTGGCGCAGGCGGTCGACCACGACCGAGAGCACCAGCGGGTTGGCGACCATGCCGACGTGGCTGCTGACCACCTCGACGTTCTCGGCCGGCGCCCGGCCGTCCGTCCCGTCCTGCTCGTCGACCGTGCAGCCCCGCCACGGCACGATGCCGTCGGTCCTCGACCAGACCGCGGTCAGGGGCACCGGGACCGGGCCGCGGAGCTGGTCGACGATCTCGCGCGCGTGGGGGACGATGCCGTGCTTGACCCTGGACCTCTCGAACATCCCCGTGGCACGGGTGCGCTCCCCCTCGGCCCGCCACGGGGACCCGAGGCAGACCACCTGGCGGACCCGGTCGGGATGCTCGTGGGCGAGCCAGCGGGCCAGCAGGCCACCGAAGCTCCAGCCCACGACGCCGACCGGCTCGTCGTACCGCTCGGCGAGCTCGCCGAGGCGCTGCGGCAGGCCCGCCACGATCCTCTCGGTGAGACCGTGGTTGCTGCCGAGGTCCCAGCCGTGGACCTCCCACCCGCGCTGCACGAGGTGACCGCGGAGCCGGCCGGTGAGCCTGTCGTTCGCCGAGAAGCCCGGGAGCACCAGTACCGGGCGGCCGCGCCCCAGGTCGCGCTCCCCCGGCAGCGCCGGGCCGGTCGCCGTGCGAGCGAGGTCGACGAGGCGCGAGGCGCCGTACTCCACCGTCCAGCGGGGCAACTCGAGCAGCATCAGCCCGCGGTGCGGGCCGCCGCAGCCGTCCGGTGCGGCCGCGCCGCGGTCGCCTTCGAAGTCGTACACCTTGCTCACCCCATGTAGAACACGTTCTAGTTTCCAGAAGTATCCCCACAGGTCCCGTCCCGCGGCAAGGGCGCGGCCGTGCGCGGGACGGAGATCACAGCACTGGTCCAGACCGGTCCTCCGGGCCGGCGCGCGCGACGGACAGCGCCCGCCGACCGTCGCTCTCGACGCTCGCTCTCAGCGGCGGAAGATCCCCGTCACCGCACGCAGCACCCGGCGTCCACCGGCCCGGACCCGGACCACCGGCGCGAGCCCGGCGAACCAGCGACCGGTGCGGCGCACCCGGCCGCCGAGCGCCGAGCCGAGACGCTCCAGGCCGGCGCGCCACGGCACCGATGCCAGCGAGAACCGGGCCACCAGCCGGCGCCACCAGGGCGAGGCCCGGCGGATGCGGCGCAGCGCGGTCTCGACGTCGGCCCAGTAGGCACGGGCCTGTTCCGCGGTGGGCTCCCCCTCGCCGTACACGTGGCGGTCGGCGGTGTGGGCCAGCGTCACGACCGGTACCGCGTCGTAGCGCTCCGCGACGGTGTAGGCGCTCTCCCGGCGGGTGGCGCCCGGGGCGGGGCGCACGCCGAGATCGCGCGCCCGGTCCGCGAGCTCGGACCAGGCGCCGGTCACCCGCAGCGTCGGGTCGCCGGCACGCCGCCGGCGCCGGCGGCGAAGGAACTTGAACAGCAGCACGCCCCACAGCGGGGAGAGCAGCAGCGCGACCTTGGCGACGTCGAGGACGATCCCGAGGATCGTGCCGAGCACGGCGAGGACGTCGAGGTCCTTGCGCTGGCCGTCACCCTGCTGGAGGTTGTCGCTGGCCTCCTTGGGCTCCCCCGGCACGCGCGGCGGCTGGAGCACCTGCGGCTGCGGGTCCTCGTTGGGGTCGTCGTTGGGACGACGCAGCTTCTTCTCCTCCGGCGGGGTGGGGTCGAAGGGCACCCAGCCCGCGCCGGCGAGCTTGACCTCGGTCCAGGCACTGATGTTCTCGCCCCGGACGTCGCCCCCACCCGGTGGCACCTTGAAGCCCAGGACCACGCGGATCGGCAGGCCCATCCGCTGGCCCACGAGGGCCATGGCCGCGGCGTACTGCTCCGCGTCGCCGACGGGAGTCGGGCTCTTGGCGAGCTCGGCGAGACGGCTGGCGCCGTGGCCGGCCGGCACGTCGTCGTCGATGCCGTCGGAGTAGTAGCCGTGCTCACGGAAGGCGTCGCGGAGGAACTGGGCCAGCGGGCCGCCGTCACCGCCGCCGAACGCGTCCTCGACCTGCCAGCGCTGGACCCGGTCGATCAGCTCCTCGGGCACGATGGCCGGCGCGGGCAGGGACACGGAGCGGTCGGCGGCGAGCGCCGCGATCTCCTCCTCGACCAGCGGCAGCGGCTCGATCGCCTCGACCCGGAAGGTGGTGCCGGCCTCGACCCCGCCGATCTGCGCCACGGTGCCGGTCTCGCGGTTGATGACCAGCTCGGCAGCGGCCTCGTCGTCGGTGCGACCGTCCTTGACCGGCGTCATCGCCAGGGTCTCGCCGACGCTGGGGACCCAGACACCGGTGTAGCCGGTGACCGTGATCTCGCCGCGGACCGTGGCGCGGGCGTCGGCGTCGGGATCGTTGCGCAGTCGCCGGAAGGTGCCCGAGTCGTGACCCGTCTTGGGGCCGCCGGAGACGTTCCACACGATGCCGTCGTAGGTGTCCATCACCGCGAGGCGCACGAGCATGCCGGACTCGAGGTTGTCGACCGTGAACAGCGAGGTCTCGGTCCGTAGCGGCTCCTTGCGGTACGCACGGAACTTCGCGAGCGGGCTCGGGTAGTCGTGGGGGTCGAACGGCGGGTCGACGTGGTCGCGCAGCACGACCCGGTTGGCCTCCGGGTCGGCGAGGGCGCCCAGGCCGGTCGCCGCGCCGCCGGCGACGCCGACCACGACGAGGGTGGCCAGCACCCGGCGGCCCCAGCGGGCGCGCACGTGTCGCAGCGAGCGCCAGCGCAACCAGACCAGGGCGACGGCCGCGCCGACCAGCCCGCGGGTCAGTGCTGCCTGGGCCGACACGTCGCCGAAGGCGGAGGCGAGCACCAGGACCAGGGCGAGCACCACGCCCGCCAGCCCGGGCCACCGCGAGCGCCAGAGCAGGAGCCCGGCGGCCAGTCCCCCGACGAGTCCGGTCACGAGCGGGACGATCACGACGACGCCGGTCTCGGTGAGGGGCACCGGCAGGGTCAGCGCCTCGCGCCACGAGCGGACCAGGCCGGTGACCAGGTCCCGCAGCGAGTCGGCGGTCGGCACCAGGCCGTTGCGGGCGCGGTTGGGGACGGCGACCGCCGAGCCGACGAGGAGGTAGCAGGCACCGACGAGGAGCGCGGTGAGCCACGGCCCCAGCCGCCAGCGGGCGGCGACCCAGGCCACGGCGACGCCGACGACCAGGCCGACCACGACAGCCAGCAGCCAACGGTGGCCGACCCAGGCCTGGCCCAGCGGCCAGGCGCAGAGCACACCCAGCCCGACGACCAGGACGGCGTCGACGAGCACCAGCCACCACGACGGCAGCGCACCCCGGCCCCGGCGACGCTGCGGGACGATCATCACCGGCCCGCCCCGGCTGGCCGAGACGCCGGCCGAGCGCACCGGTGGCGGGGGCGGCGCCATCGGGCTGCCGGCCGGTCCGTTCGTGCTGCTCACGCCGACACCCGCCGTACGGCGACGCCAAGCTCCTCGAGGCGTCCCACGGTCGCGATCCCGAGGTCGCCGAGCCAGCGCACCGACGGCTCCTCGCCGACCAGGCAGCGCACGGCGATCACCCGGGTGTCGACGGGGAGGTACTGACGGGCCCGGCGCAGGTCGGTGATCGAGACCCCCGCACCGATGCACAGCACCATCACGCTCGCCGCGAGCTCGTCGACACCGAGGTGACGGGCGACGTCGACCAGGCGGTCGGCCTGCCAGTCGTAGGTCAGCCCGGAGAGACCGTCGAGGAAGCGCTGGGCGCTGGCGGCAGGCAGGGAGCCGTGCGACGACACCGCGCTGAGCTGCTGGCCGTCGGCGAGGGCCTGGGTGCCGAGCGAGCCGGCGATCGAGATCGCCAGCTCGAACTCGTCGTCGCTCGCGTAGTCCTCCAGCCGGGAGCTGACCATCGTGAGCAGGTGGGAGCGCCGGGTCTCCTCGAACTGGCGGACCATGAGGGTGCCGGTCTTCGCGCTGGACTTCCAGTGGATGTGACGGCGGTCGTCGCCCGAGACGTAGCCGCGCAGGGCGTGGAAGGAGACGTCGTTGTCGGACACCTTCGGCACGGTGCGGCCCTCCAGGTCGCGGACCAGGCCGGCCGCCGAGCCCTCGACGCGCAGTGTCTTGGGGTGCACGTAGAGCGTGTCCATCTCGCTGAGGTGCCGCTCGCGCCGCATCAGGCCCAGCGGGTCCGAACGCACGGCGGTGACGGGTCCGACGTCGAGGACGGCCCGGTGCGCGGTGGGGACGGCGAACAGCTCCTCGTGCTCGGCACCGGGTGCGAGGCCCGGGAGCTCGAAGGCCGCCCGGCCGGCGCCGACGGGGAACTCGACCACCAGCGAGCGGGAGCGCCGGCCGCTCGGGTTGGCGACCGTCAGGTAGCCGTTGGCCCGCTCCCCCACGATGACCCGGTCGCGCGCCAGGTCGAGCCGGGCGAGCAGCGGCAGCCGCCCGATCACGAAGGCCACGGCGAGCAGCAGCACCAGGGTGAGGAAGGCGCCGGCGACGATCAGCTCGCGCCAGCGCAGCATCGGTCCGGCGATCAGCAGGGCCAGGCCCAGGACGGCGACCACCCAGCCCGCGGCGGTGACCGTCTGCGTGACCGGCTCGACCGCGCCGCGGACCCGCCGGGTGCGCTCGGCGACGCCGTCGCGCAGCCGACCGCCCAGCGCCTGACGGCGACGGGAGAGGTCGGTGAGCGTACGGCGCACGCCGGCCGCCCAGGAGCGGGGACCCTTCATGCCCGAGCAGGCTCCAGCGGGACGCTCACGCGCTCGAGCACCCGGCGCACGACGTCCTCGGTCGTCGTACCGCGGAAGTCCTCCTCGGGGTCGAGGACCATCCGGTGCGCCAGCACCGGCACGGCCAGCGACTTCACGTCGTCGGGCACGACGTAGCTGCGCCCGTAGGACAGCGCCTGGGCGCGCGCGGCGCGGACCAGGGCCAGTCCGGCGCGCACGCTGGTGCCGAGCACGACCTCGGACGCCTCACGGGTGCCCTCGGTGATGCTGGAGACGTACTCGTAGACGGTCGGCTCGACGTGGACCTGCTGGGCGAGCCGGATCAGGTGGAGCACGTTCTCGCCACTGATGATCGGCCGCAGCACGGTCGCCGCCTTGCCCTTCGGCGCGTTGGCGAGGATCTCGACGGTGCTCGCGTGGTCGGGGTAGCCGAGCGAGGTCTTGATCAGGAAGCGGTCGAGCTGCGCCTCGGGCAGGCGGTAGGTGCCGGCCTGCTCGATCGGGTTCTGGGTGGCGATGACCATGAACGGCTGGCCGACCTGGTGGGTCACGCCGTCGACCGTCACCTGGTTCTCCTCCATCACCTCGAGCAGCGCCGACTGGGTCTTCGGCGAGGCCCGGTTGATCTCGTCGGCCAGCACCACGTTGGAGAAGATCGGTCCCTGGTGGAACTCGAACTGCTGGGAGCGCTGGTCGAAGATCGTGACCCCGGTGACGTCGCTGGGCAGCAGGTCCGGCGTGAACTGGATCCGGTGGTGGTCACCCTGGATGGTCTGCGCGATGGCGCGCGCGAGCGAGGTCTTGCCGGTGCCGGGGTAGTCCTCGAGCAGCAGGTGCCCCTCCGCGAGCAGCGCGACGAACGCCAGCCGGACGACCTCGGTCTTGCCGACGATCGCCTGCTCGACGTTGGCCACGAGCTGGGCGAAGGTCTGCGAGAACCACTCGGTCTCCTCGGTGGTGAGCGACATGGTGTCCTTTCGTTGTCCCGACGGACTAGTAGTTCCTGTCCGTCACGCCGGCGATCGTGATCGTGACGTTGCCGGCCTTGTCGTAGAAGCAGTTGCCGTAGGTGTCGCCGTTGTAAGTGCCGTTCACCGGGGTGTCGAGCTTGCAGGTGGCCGGATCCTTGTTCACGAGCGTGGCCCCCGTGACGGTGGCCTGCGTCGGGTTGCTCTGCCTGAGGAACCCTGCGGCATGGAGGGAGATCCCGCACGTCCCGGAGCTCCTGCATGCGAAGTCGACGCTCAGCTCCTTGGCCTTGGACCGGGCGTCGAAGGTCACCTCGGCGCTGTACTTGCGGTCACCCTCGGCCGAGGACACGGTGCGAGCCTTGACGACGTGCTGCGTGCCGCCCTGGTCGACGTTCGCCCGGTAGGTCCCGGCCTGGAGGAGCGTCCACGCTCCGCCGTCGACGCTGATCTCGACGCCGGTGACGGGCATGCCGTTCTCGCCGCCGGCCTTGATCGGAAGCGTGATCGAGTAGTAGTCACTCAGGGTCGAGCCCGTGCTCGTGGGCTCCTCCGGCTTGCCCCAGGTCCTGACGCCGTAGGCCGTCGTGGACTGGCCGTCGACCGGGCTGTTGCCGTTCTGGGTCACGGCCCACACCTTCACGTCGTGGCTGCCGTTGTCGACGAAGGTGATCGCCCGGCCGCCCCCACCCGGCGCCGAGTCGACTGTGACGGTGGTGCCACCGGACTGCACGACGTAGTGACGGATGGCCAGGCCCCCGTCGTCTGCCGGGGGGTCCCAGGCGAGCAGGGCGGTCCGGTCGGACGGCGACGGCGCGACCTCACGCAGGTTGCGGACCGGCCCCGCCTTGGTCCACGGACGGCCCGACACACTCGGGCTCCGGTCGCTGGTGCCGGCGTCGTTGGTGGCCGCCACGGTGAAGGTGACCGTCTTGCCCTTCTCGATCCCGTCGCTGGGGTCGAAGGTCTTCGAGGAGGTGGAGGCGTCGACGGTGTACGTGGACCGGGCGCAGCCGTTGCAGGAGATCTCGTAGGACGAGACCGCGTTGCCGTTGCTCTGCGACTCCGACCACTTGCTCCAGTCGATGCGGACCCACGGTTCCTGGCTGACCACCCCGTCCTCGCTGGCGGTGAGCTGCGGCGCGGCACCGGACTTCATCGGCAGGCCGAAGGGCGCCACCGCCTTCGAGGGGCCGGAGAACTGCCGACGCGGCTCGACGTCGTTGACCGCCCGGATCTCGAAGGCGTAGGGCGTGCCGTTCTCCAGGCCGGTGATCACCCTCGACCGGTCACTGCCCCCCGCTGTCCAGGTGGTCGCGCTGCCGGCCTCCTTGATCTCGTACGACGTGATGGGCGAGCCCTCGTTGGCGGGAGGCGACCAGCGCAGAGTGAGCTGGCGGTCCATCCGGCCTCCGGTGGGCCTCGGCTCGACGACGATGGTCGGCGGCGACATCAGCTCGGGCGCCTTGTTGGGGATGATCTGCTCCGACGCGGGTCCCTGCTCACCCCAGCCCTCGCTGTTGTGCGCCCGGACCCGGAAGGTGTAGGCCTTGCCGGGGGTCAGGTCGACCAGCCGGCAGGTCGTGTCGGTGCAGGTCTGCTTGAAGCCGTTGTCGCCCTCGACCTCGTACTGGTCGATCGGGGCACCGTTGGTCGCCGGCTCCTGCCAGGTCAGGACCGCGGAGGACGCCTCGACCGAGGACAGGAAGGGCCGGTCGGGCGCGTCCGGTACGGCGACCACGGTCACCGTGATCCGTGCCGTGGCGTCGCGCTCGCGGTCCCCGGAGGCGTCGGCGACCGTCGCCCGGAGGATCGACGTGCCGGTCGTCGTCGGCGTGAACCGGATCGTGGAGCCGTCCGTCTCGATGCCCTCGAGCCGTCCCCCGCTGCCCTCGCGCCGCGTCGCGCGCACCTCGAGCGGCTCTCCGGGGTAGGGGTTCACGGCATAGTCGGCGATGTCGACGACGACCTCCTCGTCACGCGTCGCCGTCAGGTTGATCGCGGGGATCTGCAGCGGGGGTCGGTCGCTGCCGACCACCCCGACGGTCACGACCGCCTCGTCCTGGCCTCCGTGGCCGTCGTCGGCGCGGACCTTGACCTGCAGCGTGTCGCCGTCGTTGGCGCCACCGCCCGCCTTGATGCTCAGGATGCTGCTGTCGGACCCGACGTCGGCCGAGAGGCCACCGTCCGCCGAGTCGACCGACCAGGACATCGTCTCGAGGTCGCCCTCGTTGGCATCCCGGGTCAGCCCGGCCAGGTCGACCTCGCCGGCATCGCCGTCGATGGTGACGTCGATCGAGGCGTCGCGCATCCGGGGCGGCACGTTGCCCGACGGCTTGACGTCGATGGGGATCGTCAGCAGCGAGCTGAGCGCGGCGTCCTCGGCCGCCGTGCGCCCGTCGGACACCTTGATGGTGACCGATGCCGGACCCACGTAGTTGCGAGCGGGGGTGAACACCAGCGAGGTCGGCGACGCGTCGGAGCCGTCGACCTGGCCGTTGACCGCCGACGGGACGGCGTCGGGCACGATCAGCGGCTCGCGGCCGGCCCGGGTGACGACGACGTCCTTGAGGTCGAAGACGACCGGCTCGCCGGCGACGGCCTCCACCGGCACCAGGTCCTTGTCGGTCGTCAGCTGGGGCGGCACGTTGTCGGTGCCGGTCACGTAGATGACGCCGAAGGTCCCGGAGGACTCCTCGTCGGCGTCGTCCAGCTGGTAGAGCACCACCTGGTCCTGGGCCGCCAGCTCGATCCGCACGCTCGCCTCGTCGGCGCCGACCTCGCACTCGGTCTTGCTGCCCGCGTCGCACCCGGTGACCCGAAGGTCGACCTTGGCGCCGTCGAAGTCGAGGTCGTTGTCGAGCACCGGCACCTCGATGGTCTCGCCGGGGTCGCGACCGATGATGTCGCCCAGCTCCGCCACGTCGTCGCGGGCGATCGGCGCGTAGAAAGGCGCGTCGCGACTCGCGGTCACCTTGAGCACCGCGTCGGCCCTGGCCCCGGCGGCGTCCTCGATGGCGTAGCCGATGTTGGTGGCCGCGGAGCCGTTCTCGGGGGCGTCACCGACCTCGAGCTCGACGAATCCGTTCTCGTGCTCGGGCTGGGGCTCGAGCGCGCTGTTGAGCGACTCGATCCGCAGCGGGTCGTCGTCGGGGTCGACGTCGTTGGAGAGCACGTTGTAGGAGATCGTCCGGTTCGGCTGGACCAGCACGCTGTCGTCGAGCGCGACCGGCGGCTGGTTCTCGGTCTCCTCGGCGACGACGCCGACGCGCACCTCCGCGACGCCGGTCGCGCCGTACTTGTCCTGGACCAGGACCTGGAAGAAGTCGGTGCCGAGCTTGTCCTCGAACGCCTCGTAGCGGATCCAGTCGACCCCGGTGTCGACGACGCGGCCGAGGGAGGGCGCGGTGAGGATGCTGCGGAAGGCCACCGAGTCGCCGTCGGGGTCGGCACCCCCGAGGTCGACGCTGATCACCTTCGGCCGACCGGCGATCACCCGGTCGGTGATCGGCTGGGGCAGCGGCGGCTGGTTGTTCTTGGCCGAGTCGGGGATCACGAAGATCGCGACCTCCGCGGTCGCCTTGAGGCCCTCGGCGTCACGGACGCCGTAGATCACCGAGTAGTTGCCCGGCTCGTCGGGGGCGCGCAGCCGCAGCGCGTCGCCGGACGCCCACACCTCGAGGTCCTGGTCGTTGCGCAGGTCGGACTGGAACAGCCGCGGCTTGCCCCCGTCGGGGTCCGAGTCGTTGGCGAGCACGGGCACCGTCGTGACCGCGCCGGCCCGGACCGTGACCTGGTCCTTGTTGGCGATCGGGTGGCGGTTCTCCTTCGTCGACTGCCGCTGGGCGATCACCAGCTGGCCGACGACCGTGCTGCGCCCGTCGGACACCCAGTAGTCGACCGTCGCCGGCTGGCCGGAGAGGTCGGCCGACGAGCTGACCACGGCCAGTCGCTTGTCGACCACCGAGACCTTGACGCCCGGGACCGAGGGCGGGCCGACCCGCTTGACGACGAGCACGTCGCTGTCGGGATCGAGGTCGTTGAGCAGGAGGTCGACCTGGGCGCTCCCGCCCGGCGTGATCGCGGCCTTGTCGCGCACCGCGATCGGCGGCCGGTTGTCCTTCGGCGGCGACTCGATGTCGAGCCGGATGACCGAGGACCGGGTGGCCGAGGAGTTGTAGGCGGTGTAGGCCAGGTAGTAGCTGCGCGCCTTGCGCGAGGTGAAGGTGAAGGTGCCGGACTCGAGGTCCTTGGAGATCTCGGTGCCCGCGTCGTCGCCGAGCACCTTGACGCTCTTGAGGGTGAGGTCCGTGCCCTCGGGGTTGCGGTCGTTGGACAGCGGCTGCACCACGACGGCGGTGTCGGCGACGCCCGAGGCGAGGTCGGGGACCAGCTCCGGCGGCGCGGTGTCGCCCAGGATCTCGACCGGCAGCTTGCCGCTGAAGACCGCCGTGCCGTCCTCGACGGTGTAGTCGATCTCGGTGACCTTCGCACCCGTGCCGTTGTCGGAGAACGTGATGGTGCCGTCGGGGCGGTACTCGACCTCCCCGCCCCGCGCCTCGGCGAGGGTCAGGGAGAGGTCGTCGCCGTCCTTGTCGTAGAAGTCGGCGAGCAGGTAGTAGCTGGAGCTCGCGCCCTTGGCGACCGTCAGCTTCGGCGCCCGCTTCGGCATCAGCTCCGGCTTGGAGTTCTGCTCGTTCCCCTGGATGGTGAGGGTGACCGTCGCGTAGACCTGCTCGTTGACCCGGCCGTCGGTGACGTAGTAGCGGAAGGTCGAGGTGCCGGTGGCGTCGGGCGGCACGGTGACCTGGAGCTGGGTGCCGCCACCGATGATCTTGACCTCGAGCTCCGGGCCGCCGACGTGGGTGGTCTTGGCGATGCTGATGATGTCGCCGTCGGGGTCGTGGTCGTTGAGCGCCACCACCGGCAGCACCGTCGTCCGGCCACGACGCGCGCCGAGCTGGTCGTCCTCGGGGTCCGGCGGCCGGTTCTCCTGCTCGGGGACCTCCTCGGAGATCTCCTTGAGCTTGGACTTGTTCTCGTTCTGCGGGTCGACTGCGGGCCAGTTGTCGATCTTGGCCTTGCCGGGGTCCTGGACGAGCCAGGCGTCGCCCGTGACCGAGTCGTTGAGGACGACGACGTCGCGGTTGACCCGGAACTGCAGGAACGCGCCGGGCTGCATCCCGGGGATCGGCGTGTCGTCGTCGTGCTCGTCACCGGGGCAGTCGCGCAGGTAGTTGTGGAGCGAGCCGGGGTCGGACCAGGCGGCGTACACGCAGCCGGTGTCGGTCATCTGCACCGGCGCGGCCGGCCGGCCGGAGACCCGGCCGCGGCTGACCTCGTCGAGGTCGCCGCCGCCGACCGGCGTGACCAGCAGGCCCTCCCGCGTGGCGACGTAGACGTCGTCGCTCTCGCCCGAGGGCTGCTGGAGCTCGACCTCCGAGGGATCGGCCGTCTCGACGACGACCGGCTCGGCGTCCGGACGGGTGAGCTCGAGGGAGGAGCGGTTGAACAGGACGGGCGTCTGGCCCACGACGGTGAGCGAGACCATCGCCGGGTCCGTCCCGACGCCCTTGCCGAGGTCGACCGTGTCGCCGGCCACGGCGTTGCCGGTGCCGTCGAGCGAGAACGAGGTGGCCGTGCCGTCACGCCCCAGCACCCAGGCGCGGCCGTCGGTGCCGACCGCGGCGGTGAGGACGTCCTCGACGTCGGGTGGGGTCTCCTTGGCGGCGAATCCCCGGAACCGCTCGGCCGAGCGGACCCAGGCGTTGCCGCTGGCCGGGTCGACGACGGCGAACGTGGCTCCGCCGTTGGCCACCACCGCTCCGGTCGGCAGCGCCGTCGGGTCGAGGACGTTGGCACGCACCACGTCGACCTGCTTGACGGTGCGCTCGGTGGAGGCGTCGTCGACGTAGACGCTGGTGGCCCGCTGGAAGATGTCGAAGTCGGCCGTGCCGGCGTCGACGCCGAGGTCGAGCTCCTTGATCTGCGGGTTGAGGCGAGCGACGAGGCCGAGGTTGCGGTTGGTGACCCACACTCCCCCGTCGTTGAGCTCGACCTCGGTGAACGGCTTGCCGTCGTGCTCGAAGGCGAGCACGACGAGCGTGCCCACCACCAGCGCGAGGACGGTCGCGGACGCCGTACGTCGCCACCTGCGGATCCTGGTCATCGTCATCCTTCGCCCGTCACGCACTTCCGCTGGGAGAGAGCCGACGTCTCGCCGCCGTCCCGCAGCAGCGCCACCTCGACACAGACCGTCGCGCCGCGCGCGACGGTGAGCGTCTTGCGGGTGGACTCGACGTACTCCGGCGGCCCCGGCTGCACGCCGTCGCCGGAGAGCAGCACCTTGAACATGTCACCCGGCTGGGGGGACTCCTGGACCCAGGAGAACGTCCACCGGGCGCCTCCGCCGCTCTTGGTCACGACCGGCGCCGGGGGCCGGTCGAGCAGCTCGACCGGGTCGGGCGGGTCCTCGCCCCGCAGGGTCCCGCCCTTGCCGCCCGGGTCGTCGGCGCTGCCCGCGACCAGCGCGAAGCCGATCGCGCCGAGCACGGCGGCCGCGACCACGCCGATGCCGATGCGGGCGGGTACGCCGAGCCGGCGCTCCTCGGAGCGCTCCGGGGCCGGGCGCTCGGCGGAGCCGCCGCCCGTGGCGCCGCGGCGACCGGAGTGACCGGAGTGACCGGAGTGACCCGAGTGACCCGAATGACCCGGGTTGCGGGTGCGCTCGTCGAGCGCGGGCTGGAACGGTCCGGGCCGCTCGTGCACCGCTGCGGGGATGATCACCGACACCGGACGGACCAGGGTGCGCACGTCGTTGGGCTGCTCCTGGACCAGCGCCGACGGCGAGGCGTCCATCACCTCGAGCCGGGTCGGCGACTGCCTCAGCTCGATCTGGACGTCCTGGAGCTGGCGGCCCAGCACCATGGCCGACACCGGGCGACGCGCGATGTCGACCGACATCGCCCGGCGCAGCACGTCGACCAGCGACGCCGGCACGTCGGGGCGGCGCAACGGAGTGAGCTGGCCGCGCTCGATCCGGGTCATCAAGGAGGCGTTGTCGTTGGGCGCGTCCCGGCGCTCGAAGGGAGGGTGCCCGATGAGCAGCGAGTAGAGGGTCGCGGCCAGCGAGTAGACGTCGCTGCGGACGTCGTGGCTGTCGGCGCTCAGCGACTCCGGCGGCGACCACGGGATCGACAGGCCCTGGGCGCCTGCCCCGGTCTCCCCCACCACCGAGGCGATGCCGAAGTCGGTCAGCAGCGGCACGCCGAAGGAGGAGGTGAGGATGTTGTGCGGCTTGATGTCGCGGTGCAGGATCCCCGCCCGGTGGGCGGTCTCGACCGCACTGGCGATCTTGACGCCGATGTCGAGCACCTCGCCCACGGCGAGCGGCTGGGTGCGGTAGCGCTGCGCCACGTGGGGCGGCGGGCAGTACTCCATCACCAGGAAGGCCCGGCCGTCGGAGCTCACCCCGGCCTGGTAGATCGGCACGATCGAGGGGTGGTTGGACAGCTGGGCCATCACGTTGGCCTCGGCCCGGAACAGCTCGATCGACGCGGCGTCGTTGCCGCTGCGCAGCACCTTGATCGCGACCTGACGGGTCGGCAGTTCCTGCTGGTAGCGGAAGACGTCGGCGAACCCGCCCTCGCCGACGAGGTCGACGAAGGTGAAGCCCGGGATGTGCGGTGGCTGCTGCATGACCGGCTCAGACCTCGTCCGGTGCGGGGACGACGGTGGCGGTCAGGCCCTTGGACAGGGTCAGCACGTCGCCGAGCGCGACCTCGGTCGCGACTCCGCGGTCGAGCGGGACCGGGACCCGGCCCTGGCGGGCGAGCAGGGTGCCGTTGGTGGACATGTCGGTCACGGTCACCCGGCTGGCCTCGGCGGAAACCTCGAGGTGGGTGCTGGACACGTACGGATCGTCGACGGTGACCAGCGCGGGCAGGTTCTGGCTGCCGCCGACCTGCTGGATGCGGGGGCTGCGGCCGATGAGCACCCGGCGGCGCACGGGGACCACCCGGCCGGTCGAGAGGGCGAGCGCCACGGTGGGCCGCACCGGGACCGCGGGCGGGCGCATCGTGGCGCTCGCCCTCTCGACCGGCCGGGTGG
>JADCLI010000043.1 GCA_016803235.1 Pimelobacter simplex | reverse complement strand
CGACCCCAACGAACCCAAGATCTGACCGTCCCAACCAGCACATGCTCCGGCGCGCCTGTCACACGCAGGTGCGCCGGGCTCCAGAGCGTGGGACTCGCCAGCGTGCGAACACCGAAACGTCCGGCCGGGAACGGCAAGCGATGCCTGAACGGCATCGATGCTTCGACATCGCGTCATTGGGCGCGCGACCAGCTGAGGTCTCAGGATGGAGTCGTCGCTGCGGACGAGTCAGAAGACCTGAAGGGACAGCACATGCGCATCGTCGGTATCCGCCGGCACGGTAGGGGAGTGGAGGTCGGCGGGCTCTCGGAGGAGGGCCGGTCGGTGACCGTGCTCGCCGGCCTCGAGGACTTCTGGGCCGACGCTGCCGGCCACCTGGGGCGCACGCCGAGGGGTGAATCGGTGCCGACCGATGAGGTCGAGCTGGTGCCCCCGGTCCTGCCGGGCGCTCGGGTCATCTGCGTCGGGCTGAACTACCTCAAGCACGTCGCCGAGGGCTCGTTCGCCGGCGAGGCGTTGCCGCCGTACCCGACCCTGTTCGCCCGCTGGACGCAGTCCCTGACCGTCGGTGGTGTTCCCGTCCCGGTGCCGTCGGGCGAGGATGGGGTCGACTGGGAGGGCGAGGTCGTCGCCTATGTCGGGTCGACGTTGGTCGATGCCGACCCGGACGCGGCGCTCGCGGCCGTGGTCGGGTACTCCACCTTCAACGACCTCACCTCGCGCAGGGCACAGAAGCTCACCAGCCAGTGGATCCTGGGCAAGAACGGCGACGCCTCCGGCCCGCTGGGACCGATCGTCCCGGCGGCCGAGGTCGGTGACCTGCGCGACGGATTGCGCGTGCAGACACGGGTCAACGGCACCACCGTGCAGGAGGCATCGACCGACGAGATGGTGTACACCGTGGGAGAGACGCTCTCCTTCATCAGCCACACCTTCACGCTGCGCCCTGGCGACCTGCTCGCCACCGGAACACCCTCGGGAGTCGGCTACGCACGCGAACCGCGTTGGCTGCTACAGCCCGGCGACGTGGTCGAAGTCGAGGTCGAGCGCCTCGGCGTCCTGTCCACCCCGGTGGTGGCCAACGAGGCTCGCGCCGTGCCCGCCTGACTCCGCAGCCTTCACCCGCCGATCGACCGATCGCGACGACTGCGTCAGCAGCCTCGCGCCACACGCCATCACCGAAGGGACCGTCATGTCCGGTGAGTACCGCCAGTACCTGTTCCCCCACGACCACCCGCGGGTGGCGGAGGTCCGCGGCATGGATCCCTACGCCTATCGCGAGCACGCGCGCCAGCCGGGCACCTTCACCGGCGGTCTGGTAGAGGGCTGGACCCCGCTGTACAAGAACGAGTTCCGCGGCGTCACCGAGGACGGCGTCCTGCGCCCAGATCTCTTCCCCCTGACCCCGGCGGAACCCGGCGAGGAGGCTCCGATCGAGGCGATGGTCGACGCGGCCCGCGACCTGCTCGCCGTCCTCGACGCGGAGGGCCGTGAACGCATCGCGTTCGCAGTGGACGCCGTCGACTGGCAGACGTGGGCCAACCCGGAGTTCATGCAGTTCGACACCGGGCTTCGGCTCGACCTGCAGCCCGAGGTCGTCCGAGAGAAGGCGCTCGCGCTCGTGCGCGCGTCCCTGTCGACCGAAGGATTCGAGCTGGCCCACGCGATGATGCTGATCAACGGCTTCCTGGGAGAGGTTGTCGACCTGTCGACCGTCCTCAACGAGTGGAGCTACAACGTCGCACTCTACGGGGAGCCCGACGCCCGATCACCCTGGGGTTGGCAGCTCTTCGGGCACCATGCCGCGCTCAACTGCCTGGTCGTGGAGGGCCGCATGGTGCTGTCGCCGGTCTTCCTCGGCGCTGAGCCCGACGAGATCGACGCCGGCCCACGCGCAGGGCTGCGCGATGTCTTCGCCGACCGCATCGACCTCGGCCGTCGGCTGATGGCCGCGCTGAGTCCGGAGCAGCGTCGGGCAGCGACCGTGTACGAGCAGATGGTCGATCCCGCCATGCCCGACGGCCGGGTGCATCCCGGCGACGAGCGGCACCTGGCGGGCGCCTTCCAGGACAACCGGGTGATCCCGTTCGAGGGCGTCTGCGTCGCTGACATGTGCGCGGAGGGGCGGCAGACCGCGCTGGCCATCGCAGAGACCTTCTCGAGCCTGCTTCCCGAAGGACCTCGCCGCGCGCGCATGCGCGAGATCGCCGATCACCTGGACGAGACGTGGTTCAGCTGGATCGGCGGGCACGGCCCCCGCGACGTCTTCTATTACCGCCTCCAGTCCCCGACGCTGATCGCCGAGCTCGACCACCACTGCGGCGTGTTCCTCGACTACGACACGCCGCAGCCGTTCCATATCCACACGGTACTGCGCACCCCGCACGGCAACGACTACGGCCGTGCGTGGGTGCGCCAGTGGCAGGAGAGCCGGCAAGGCTGACGAGCGCGCGCTGACGTATCAGCGCCCCGCCGCCCATGCAGTCGAGCACAGGCGTCGCGCTCCCCGGGCGCCTGACGCATGTCCCGGTGCCCCATTCCGATGCCCGATGCCGGCCCGGGCCGAGATCGGTCCCGAGACCGGGCATCGGGATGGGCGTCAGATCAGGCGGGCACCAGCCGGACCGGGAGCGTCTTCCAGCCCCTGAGCGTGTTGTTGAGGTGGAGCGACGGCTCGCCCGCGGGCTCGATCCGGGACACCCGCCTGGCGAGGGCGTGGAGCACGCACTCGGCTTCGAGCCTCGCCACGTGCTGTCCGACGCAGCGGTGAATCCCCATCCCGAACCCGACGTGGCCGGAGGGATCCCGGTTCAGGTCGAACGAGTCGGGGTCGTGCCAGCGACGAGGGTCCCGGTTCGCCGAACCGAGGAACATCAGGATCTTCTCGCCTTCCGGGACCGTCGCGTCTCCCACGACGACGTCGCGGGAGGCGGTGCGGAAGAACGTCTGCACCGGCGATGCCCAGCGCACCGCCTCGTCGAAGGCGACGCGCGCCCGGCGGGGATCGGCGCGCAATGCCTGCCACTGGTCCGGAGCCGAGAGGAACGCCTCGATGATCGCGCCCAGGGAGTGCACGGTCGTGTCGATGCCGGCGATGAGCAACGAGCGCACCAGCCCGCCTGCCAGCTCGCCCGTGATGTCGCCGTGGTCAGCCGCCTCCCAGAGCTCGCTGCCGAACCCGTCTGGAGCGAGGGCGTCTCGGTGCACCTGATCCTCGATCCGGCTCGCGATCTCCGGGAACGCCGCCTGTCCGCGCTCGACGAGCGCGTTGTGCGGACCGAACAGGTTGAACAGGTGGTCGGAGTACAGCAGAAGGCTCTCGCGGCCCTCGTCGGAGATCCCGATGGCGTCAGGGAACACCGAGAGCGGGAACGCCTCTGCGAGATCGGACACGGCGTCGACGTGCTCGCGTTGGACGAGCTCGTCGACCAGCGCCTCCGCCTTGTCGACCCACTCGTCCTTGAAGCGGGCGAGCCGACGGGGTCCGAGCAGCGGCTCGAGGGTGTGTCGCGGCGCATCGTGATCCGGCGGGTCGAGCTCCAGGATCGCGCTCTTCGGATGCTGGCGAGCGGGGTTGACTCCCACCCCGTTGCCGGACAGGAAGGCCTGCCAGTTCACGAGCGCGGCACGCACTTCTTCGTAGCGCCCCATGCCGTACACGCCGTACTCCGGGAGGTAGACGACCGGGCCTCGTTCGCGGAGCTCGCGCTGGAACTCGAACGGGTCGCTCAGCACTGTCTCCCCGAACGGGTCGCCGGCCAGCGAGGGGACTTGCTGC
The DNA here is from genome assembly GCA_016803235.1 of Pimelobacter simplex. Lineage (GTDB taxonomy): Bacteria > Actinomycetota > Actinomycetes > Propionibacteriales > Nocardioidaceae > Nocardioides > Nocardioides simplex_A. The sequence continues at coordinate 45,679 of JADCLI010000043.1, read as the reverse complement.
TCGGTGCGTACAGGTGCTTCGGGGGACGTCATTCAGCTCACCCTCCTGGTGATCGTGCTGTCGGTCATGCGTCGATCACGAGCCGGTCAGAGGCGGCCCTGGAAACGCAGGGGAAGAACGTGTCGTTCCGCTCGCGCTCCCGGGCATCCAGGATCGAGTCGCGGTGGTCAGGTACGCCGGCCAGGACTGGGGTCTCGCAGGTCCCGCACAGGCCCTCCCGGCAGGACGCGAGGAGTGGGACACCCGCCGCCACGACGGCATCGAGGACGCTCTCGCCCGGTTGCAGCACCAGTCGCTTGCCCGTCTGCGCCAACTCGACCTCGTAGGGAAGAGAGCGCACCGGCGCCTGCCGCTCCTTCGCCGCGAACCGCTCGCGACGAAGCATGCCCGCGGGCAGGCGCGCGCAGTACGACTCTACCGCGTCGACCATCGCCTCGGGGCCGCAGCAGTAGATCTTGGTGCCTCGTGGTGCTGCCTCGATCGAGGCAGCGAGGTCGAGGCGGTCGCCGGTATCTGTGGCCCGCACGACGGCGTGAGCGCCGTACTCGGACATCTGGTCGGCGAACGCCATCGTCTCGAGCTGGCGCCCGCTGTAGAGCAGCGTCCACGGCAGGTTCATCATCTCGGCCTGCGCGATCATGGGTATCAGGGGCGTGATGCCGATGCCGCCCGCGATGAGCAGGTAGCCCTCAGCAGGGACCATCCTGAAGTTGTTGCGGGGGCCACCCACCTCGACGGAGTCTCCGACGGAGAGCTCGTCGTGGATGTACTCCGAAGCACCGCGGCTGCTGGGCTCGCGGAGCACCGCGATCTGGTAGGCCATCGGGTCCCACCGGTCCCCGCACAGTGAGTACTGGCGGGTGAGCCCCTGCCGGAGAGTAAGCTCAATGTGAGCGCCGGGCTCCCAGTCGGGAAGGCGCTCACCTCGCGGATCGACCAGCGTCAGCCGACACACGCCGGCCGCAATGGATTTCTTCTCGGTCACGCGCAGTGCTGGGCGCCCACCCGCCGAAGTCGAGCTGGTCGCGGGATTCATTCGGCCTTCCGCCATGCCACCATGCTAGGGGCGCCTGCGCCGATCGAGCCCCCGCACGAATGTCGGGGTCGTCATGCGCCACGAGCATCAGTAGGCGAAGAAGAGGATCTCCTCCCGGGAGTACCTCCGGCGCGGGTGCACCTCCCGCAGGTGCTCCTGGGCACGCGCCACCAGGTCGTCTTCGTCATCGGCGCGGATCACGTCACCGCAGGGGCAATAGAGGTCCATGGTCTGGTCTCCCGGTCGTCAGTTCCTCGCAGCGAGGAGGTCGATTGCCAAGGCCACATCAGGATGCAACGCCGGGTCCCGGGATGGAAGCGATGCGTGAGACGCATCGGGCAGGCGACATCTGGTCATTGGCCTTGCGCTCGGCTGGCAACCCACCATGGAGATGCACCGGCCCGAAGGGGGCCGGATCAATGATGCCCAGCAGGCGGCTCGAGCCACCAGGGCGGGGGAGGCACAGATGATCGGGGAAGAAGTCACCCTGACCGAGCAGCTCGCCTCGTGCTGGGCCGGACGCTCCCTTGAGAGCATCCCTCCGGCAGAGGTCGCGGGGATCAAGAGCAATATCCTCGACACACTCGCGGTGGCCCTGGCAGGCTCGACCACTCCCGAGGCGGCACGGGTCGCCTCGGCCCTCGTGGGCTCGAGCGCACCGCGCTTCGGGAGCACGGTCTGGGGCACTCCACACCTTCTCCCACCTGGCTGGGCTGCTCTGGCCAACGGCACCGCTGCGCACGCCCGCGACTTCGACGACGGAGGTGGACCCGGCCATGCCGGATCGACGGTGCTGCCCGCCGCCCTCGCCCTCGCGGAGCAGAGGGGCTGCGACGGCGCGACACTCGTGGCGGCCACGATCGCCGGCTACGACATCGGCTTCCGCGTGCTCCAGGCGCTGGGCGGGTTCGCGGCCCACACCGAACGTGGATGGCACACCACCGGCACCATGGGCAGCTTCGCAGCCGCGGCAGCCGCCGCCCGGATCCTCGAGCTGGACGCCGACCGCTTCGCCGACGCGCTCGGTGTCGCCGGCTCGTTCACCGGAGGGATCTGGTCGTTCATCGACGACGGTGCGATGACCAAGCGGTTCCACCCGGGCAAGGCGGGGGAGGCCGGTGTGGACGCAGCGCTCCTTGCGGAGGCAGGCTTCACGGGCCCACGCCGCGTGTTCGAGGCCGAGTGGGGCGGCATCTACGCCGCCTACAACGGCGGCATGGCCTTCCCCGACCGAGCCCTGCACCGCCTGGGCGAGGACTTCAGCGTGAAGGAGGCATGGCTCAAGCCCCATGCCTGTTGCCGCGGGTCGCAGTCATCGATCGATGCCGTCCTGGCGCTCGTCGCAGCGCGGGACCTGGCGCCTGCGGACATCCGCCGGATCACGATCGCGGCGGCCGAGACCCAGGTGAACATGCTCTCGGTGTACCCGATCGAGACCGTGTTCGACGCCCAGTTCAGCCTCCCGTACGCCGTGAGCGTTGCCCTGGTCGCGCGGACCGCGGGGCTCGACCAGTTCGACCCGCCCCGCCTCGACGTGCCCGAGGTGCGCGAGATGTTCGACAAGGTGGTCATCCGCCCCGAAGCGGGGATCGCGATGCTCGACGGCCCGCGGCTGGACGTCGAGCTGATAACCGGAGAGATGGTCACGCTCCTCGCGGGTGATCCGACAAACGCGAAGGGCTCCAAGTTCAACCCCATGTCATTCGACGAGGTCGTCGAGAAGGCGGAGTCCCTGCTGGTGCCCTTCGGCCCGGGCACGGCGCGTGACCTCGTCCACGCAGTCGAACGGCTCGACCAGGCGCCTGACCTCACCGAGCTGCTCGACGTACTTCGCCAGCGTCCCAGGAACGATCGCCGAGGAAAGGCTCTCGAGAGCGCATGATGACCCCAGCCCAGAGCGAAGAGCGCACCGAGGTGATCGCGGCCGAGCCCGTGGAGTCGCTGGGCGCGATGCTCGACATCGAGGTCGGCTTCGCCCCCGGCGACCCGGTCCCGCCGCTGTGGCACTGGCTGTACCTGCTCGATCGCCGCCCGGAGAGCGAGCTCGGGGAGGACGGTCACCCCGTCACCGGCGTACCAACCCCGCCAGGGCCCGGCCGGCGGCGCATGTTCGGCGGTGGGCGGGTCACCACGCTCGGGCAGCTGCGGATCGGCGAGCAGGCCACGAAGTCGACCTCGATCCTGCGGTCGGTCGACAAGACGGGCCGGTCGGGAGACCTGACCGTCGTGACCGTCCTCCACCAGATCAGCCAGGACGGCGAGGTCGTGATCCGCGAAGAACAGGACATCCTCTACCGCGCTCCCGGCTCCGACTCGCTCGCAGCGGCGGCGCCTTCCCCCCAACCGGCTCCGGACGGTCCCCAGCTCAGCCTCGCGGTCGACGAGCGCCTGCTGTTCCGCTTCTCCGCGCTGACCTACAACGCACACCGGATCCACTACGACCTCGACTGGGTGCTGCGTGAGGGGTACGACGGGCTGGTGATCCACGGCCCGTTGCTCGCCCTGATGATGGGCGAGCACCTGCGCCGACAGGGCATCGACCTGCGGAACCGCACGTTCGCCTATCGCCTGCTCTCGCCGATGACGAGGCCGCAGACCCTCACCGTGGTGCCCTCCGCGCGGGGACTCGCTCACGGTGCGGAGGCGCGCAGTGCCGCAGGAGTCGTCTGCGCGTCGAGCACCCTGCAGGAGCCGGCCGCCTCCCCGCCCCTGAATGCAGCTTCGTGAACCCGTCGGCGGAGCTGACCAGTCGTCTCGCAGCGGCCAGGTCCTACCTGTTCGTGCCAGGGGACCGGCCGGACAGGTACCAGAAAGCCGTCGACTCGGGCGCCGACGTGGTCGTGATCGACCTCGAGGACGCCGTCACCCCTGATCGCAAGGCGGGCGCCCGACGCGAGGCCGCTGCCTGGCTCGCCGGTGGCGGCGCGGCGATCGTGCGGATCAACGACGCGCGAACCGACCACCACCGCGCAGACGTGGACGCACTTCGGGAGGGCGAGGGTCTGCTCGGCGTGATGGTGCCCAAGGCCGAGACCCCTGAGGTCCTGTCGGCCGTCGCGGTCCGCACCGAGGCGCCCGTCGTGGCCCTCGTCGAGTCAGCCATTGGCATGCGGGACGTGCACGCCCTGGCGGCCGCGCCGGGCGTCGTACGCCTTGCGTTCGGCCACCTCGACTACGCGCTCGACCTGGGCGCAGCACCCGACGATGCTGCGATGCTCCATGCACGTTCGACCCTGGTGCTCGCCTCCCGCGTCGCCGGGTTGGCCGGGCCTGTCGACGGTGTCACCACCGCGCTGGGTGAGGGCACAACCCTCGCACGTGATGTGCGACGGGCCTCGACGCTCGGCATGACCGGCAAGCTGCTGATCCACCCGAATCAGGTCAGTGGCACGCACGAGGCGTTCCGTCCCAGTGAGGAGGATGTGCGCTGGGCGTGCGCGGTCGTGGAGGCGCCAGCGGTGGCGGGCGCGGCGCGTGTGGACGGGCAGATGGTGGACGCCCCGGTGATCGCTCGGGCCGAAGCGATTCTCCGCCGCGCGCGCTGGTCCGGGTCGCCAGTGACCCGGACCAGCGCCGTGCGATCCGGCTAGGCCGACCAGCCGGACACGTCGAGAACGAGCTTGCCGTGGCTGCGACGCGCCCTGAGGTCTTCGTGCGCGCGCCCCGCTTCCGAGAGCTGGTAGACGCCGCCGCACTGAGGCTCGAGCCGACCGTCGAGGGTCATCGCGAAGAGCAGCTCCAGCTTGTCGCGATACATGTCGCGGCGAGTCATGGCCGAGCCGAGGGTGAAGCCGACGATCGACCGCGACGTGCTCACGAGACGGCCGAGCACTTCAACGGGCTGCGGAGGGATGCCGGAGGCGACGCCGTAGACGACGAGGCGGCCGAACGGCGCGACCGCTTCGAGCGCGGCGTCGAACGTCTCGCCCCCAGTGGCGTCAAGGACGACGTCGACCAGCTTGCCGTCGTTGGCCTCGATGAGTCGCTCCGTGAGGCCCTGCGGGTCCGAGTCGACGGCAGCGTCCGCGCCGAGAGCGAGGGCCAGCTTGCGCTTCTCCTCGGACGAGGCGACGCCGATCACGCGACCCGCGCCCATCTCCTGGGCGAGCTGTACCACGAACGACCCGAGCCCACCCGCGGCCGCCGACACCGCCACGGACTCGCCCGGGGTGACCCGCGCGGCAGTGTGCAACAAGTGCCATGCCGTCATGCCCTGCACACCGATGGCCAGAGCCTGACCGTCGCTGATGCCCTCGGGAATCTCGTGGACCATCGACTCGTGCGCGACGACCCGTTCGGCGTAGCCCCCCAGGAGCTGGGTCATCGCGAGGACGCGACGCCCCTCGGGAGTGCGGCCCACGACCTCGCTGCCGGGGACCAGCGGAAGCGGGAGCACACCGCGAGCCGGCGGGTACACGTCATCGAGGATGAGGGTGTCCCGATGGTTGATACCAGCCGAGTCGACCTCGATCAGGACCTCATCGGGTCCGGGCACTGGGTCGGCGGTCTCCGTCAGCTGCATCGCTTCCGGCCCACCGAATGCGGTGATCTCTATGGCACGCACAGGCTCTCCTCCACAGGGAAGTCATCGGGAAAGATGAGGCAGGCCCGGCAACGAAACCGGCATCTCCCGCCCCGCATGTCAGCGTCCCAACGGCGCGCCGCGAGCGGGAAGACGAGATCGCCGATGACCGCTATCGCTCTTGCCAATAGACGTGGCACTCAGCCTCGAGCAGCGGTCAATCCGACCATCCGGACACGTCGAGCACGAGCTTGCCGTGGCTACCGCGAGCCCTGAGGTCCGCAAGGGCGCGCGGTGCATCCGCGAGGGGATAGACACCTCCGCACTGCGGCTCCAGCCGGCCGTCGGCCGTCATCGCGAAGAGCTCGTCGAGGACCTTGTGCACGCCGACCGGATCCTCGAAGTACACCGGCAGGTAGAAGCCGATGATCGAGCGGGCCCGGCTCGCCACGCGGCCGAGCACGTCGACCGGCTGCGGTGGGATGCCGGAGGCGACTCCGTAGACGACGAGCCGGCCCAAGGGGGCGACTGCCTCGAGAGAGGCGTCGAAGGTCTGCCCCCCGGTGGCCTCCAGGACGACGTCGACGAGCTCTCCGCCGTTGGCCTCGACCAGTCGCTCGGTCAGGCCGTCGGGGTCCGAGTCGACCGCGGCGTCGGCGCCGAGGCTGAGGACCAGCTTTCGCTTCTCCTCCGACGACGCCATGCCGATCACGCGCCCCGCGCCCATCTGCTTCGCGAGCTGCACCGCGAGCGAGCCGGTGCCGCCAGCGGCAGCGGGAACGACCACGGACTCACCGGCCGTCACGCGAGCCGCGGACCGCAGGAGGTGCCAAGCGGTGAGTCCCTGCACGGCCACGGCGAGCGCTTGGCTATCGCTCACCTCGCCAGGGATCTCGTGGACCATCGCGGAGATCACGGCAGTCCGTTCCGCGTAACCGCCGAGGAGCTCGGTCAGCGCCAGCACACGCCGCCCGTCCGGAGTGCGGCCGACGACCTCCGTCCCGGGGATCAAGGGGAGGGGCAGCATGCCGCGTGCCGGAGGGTAGGCGTCCTCGACGATGAGGGTGTCGGCGTAGTTGATGCCGGCCGAGTCGACGTCGACCACCACCTGCCCGGGTCCCGCGACGGGGCTGGGCATCTCGGTCAGCTGCAAGGCTTCGGGGCCACCGAAGGTGGTGATCTGCATGGCACGCACAGGCTCTCCTCCAAGCACTTGTCGACATGGGGTGCGTGTCCCGTGCGGGACGCCTTCTCGCACCGGCTTCGCAGCCTCGCAGCGGGACGTGGCGCCGGGAAGGCGAGATCGGCGATGACCCCTATTGCCGGTGCTGATGGGGCTCGTCGCTCGGGCGAGGCGTCGCCTCGACGATCGAGGCCGCGTCCACGAACATGCTGCGCAACCACTGGTGTCCCGGATCGGTGTCGTGCATGGGGTGCCACCACACCGTCTCCAGCACCGGCTCGGCGCGGCACGGCCAGGGCAGCACTCGCACTCCGGGCGCCAGCGGCAGCCGGTCAGCCAGTCGCCGGTAGATCACGGCCACGTTGCCGGTGCCTGCGATCAGGTAGGGAAGAGCGGTGAAGCTTTCCACGACCGCGCGCACCCGCGGCTCCATTCCCTGGCTGCGCAGCTGGTGGATGGCGGGGGAGGAGGGCCAGTCGTAGGTGACGACCCACGGTTGCTCCGCGAGTTCGCGAAGACTGGTCCGTGCGCCGACCGCGTGGTTGTCCGAGCCGACCAGGAGGACAGGATCGTCGGTGTAGAGGAGGAGATGGGGCAGCTCGTCGACGTAGCCCTGGGGGAGCACGACGGCGTCGACGCTGCTGTGGATCTGCTTCGGGGTGCCCAGGAAGCCCTCGTGCGTCGGCTCGATGCGCAGCCGGACACGGGGTGCACGTTCCTCGACCAGGGCACAGAGCGCGCTGCCGAGGACTGCGAGGCTGTGGTCCGACATCGCGAGGCGGAAGTCACGGCGGGAGACGGCGGCGTCGAAGGACGGCTCGGCGGAGAAGGCCAGGCGGACGCCGGTGACGGCCTCCTCGACTCGCCCGAGCAGCTGGGTGGCCAGCGGGGTGAGCATGTAGGTGTTGCCCGCGCGGGTGAGCAGTTCGTCGGCGAAGTGCCGGCGCAACCGGCCGAGCTGGGTGCTCATCGCGGGCTGGCCGATCCCGAGCCGTTGCGCTGCACGGCTGACGCTGCGTTCCTGGAGAAGGACGCGCAGCGACACGAGCAGGTTCAGGTCGATGCCGAGCAGCTCGGAGCGGTCCGCGGTCCCGGTCATGTTCGCGGTCCTCACGCCCGGGCGCCTGATCCCACGAGTGACGCCGCCCCGGCCAGGTCGTGGTCGTCGAGGCACCTCCGGACGCGCGTCGACGAGCACACCTCGCCGTCGACCTCCACGAGCGGAACCGCGTGCACCGTGAAGTCCGCGTCCTCGCCTGCGTCGCGCAAGGCGGCGACATCGCCCGAGTTGCCGCGACCGAACCTGAAGTTGGCCCCGACCACCACGCTCCTGGCGCCGAGGCCGTCTACGAGGACCTCGCTGATGAACTGCTCGGCCGTCGTGGCGGCGAGCCGTGCGGTGAAGGGCAGGACAAGGGCGACGTCAACGCCGGCGGCCTGCACCCTTCGCAGCCGCTCGGCCAGGCGGAGCAGCAACCGCGGGGCGCGCGCCGGGTCGACGACGGTCAGCGGATGTGGGTCGAAGGTCACGAGGACGCACGGCAGGTCCTTCCTGTGCGCGTCCTCGACCGCGGCACGCACCACGGCCTGGTGACCGAGGTGGAAGCCGTCGAAGACCCCCATCGTGACGACGCAGCCTCGCCAGTCGGGAGGCCGGTCGTCGAGATGACGCCAACACGCCATCGGCGGGCTCGACCGTCGAGGAGCGCCTGCGGTCAACACCGACCCTCCAGGAGTGCCGGGATCGTTCACCGCCGGCTCGCGGCCTGGGCGACGTACTCGTCGGCGATCTGCTTCGCCGCCTGCCGGACGCGCGCCGCGACCGCGCCGGCGTCGAAACGGGTCGCCGGCATCGACACCGAGATCGCGGCGATCGGGCGGCCGCCGACCAGGATCGGGGCGGCGACGCACGCCAGACCGAGTGCGGCCTCCTCTCGGTCAAGGGCGATGCCGTTGGTCCGGATGCGATGCAGCTCCCTGGCGAACTGGCCCGGCTCGGCGAAGGAGTACGGCGTCCGGCGCTCCAGGCCCGCATCGAGCACCACGCGCACGACGCCAGGCTCGCTGAAGGCCAGGATCGCCTTGCCCAGCGCCACACACGCGGCCGGCATCCGCGTGCCCACCGCCGTCGGGGTGCGCACCGCGCGGCGCCCGTGGATCTTCTCCAGGTACACCACGTCGACGCCGTCGAGCACCGCGAGCTGGGTGACGTGTCCTGTGCTCGCGTAGACCTCGCTCAGGTACGGCGTGGCGATCTGGCGCAGCCCGTGCGGAGCGCACACCTGGACTTGGTTGCCGAGCTCGAAGAGTCGCCATCCGAGGCGGTAGTCGGTGCCAACCCGCTCGACGTAGCCGCTGCGCTCGAGGTGGGCGAGCAAGCGGAATGCCGTGGACTTCGGCAGCGATGCCCGGCGGGCGAGCTCCGTCACCCCGACCCGGCCCCCGCCCTGACGGAAGGCGTCCAGCAGCCTCAGTGCCTTGGCGACGGACGTGACCGGGTCGCCGTCGCCGCGGTCGCTGGGCTCGAGCGTGTTCGCCGGGGCAGTCTCTCGCGCGCCGACCCGGACTGCTTCGACGACTGCTGTTCCCCCTGCGTTCATGGCGGCCTCCTTCGCGGGATGTGACGCACACCATACCCGCAAAGATGCTAGAATGTCAGTAGCCGCCGAGTTGATTTTCCCCTCAATCGCGATCCCCCAGATCTCGGGCTTCCGCCCAGGGTCGTAGCCCCTACGGTGACTCGCCGGCGAGGACCCGGCTGAGGGCCGATCGGTCGCCCGGCCAGCCCGGCACGTCCTCCTGCGGCTCCGCGTGACCGGCTTCGTTCTTGTGGAAGCCCGCGATCATCAGTTTGCGCACCGACAGGATCTTCGCCTCGGCGAGTTCCCGCGCAGCCTGTGCGTCACGCTTCTCGATCGCCTCGGCGATCTGGGCGTTCCGCCGGGTCTCGTCCTCGAGGGGGATCTGGTCGAAGACGTGCCAGGTCGAGAGCAGGAAGTCGCTGCGGTCCCAGCACGCGCTCGCGGCATCGGCTGCGACCGGCGAGTGGGCCGCGCGATGGATGGCCGCATGCAACTGCCGGTTGGTGTCGCGATGGGCCGTGGCGGGCAACCCGGGCGTCTGCATGCCCGCGTTCATCACGGTGATCGCAGCGCGGACGTGGGCGAGGTCCTCCTCGGTCCGCCGCTGCGCGGCGAGGGCGAAGACGACGCCTTCGAGGGCGGAGAAGACCACGAAGAAGTCCTCGGCGTCGCGAGGGCTCGGGTCCACCACGCGCACGCCGATCTGCGGCAGGATCTCCACGAACCCGGCCTCCTGCAGACGTCGGAGCGCGTCCATCACCGGCTGCTTGCTGACCCCGAAGCCTTGGCTCAGCTCCTGTACGGACAGGGTGCAGCCTGGAGGCAGCTGGCCGTCGATCAGTTGCGCTTTCAATGCCTCGGTGACCAGATCGACCTTCCGTGTCGATCGCACCTGGCGCTGGTTTCCGAGTCCCAAACTCGCTGCATGAGGCATGGGTCGATCCTAGATCGACCGATCCGGTGACCGTCTGCTGCGCGTTCCGTCCACGGCAACACCGCTTCAGGAAACATCGCTCAGGTCCTGCACCTCGAGCCGGTAGACCCGCCGTGCGGTCTCGGCGAAGATAGCGCCCTTCTCGGTCACCGACGCACCACTGGTGATCCGCTTGAAGGTGTTCACCAGCGCGGTGTACGTCACCCCCATGCGCTCCACCGGGAAGTTGCTGTCGAACATGCACCGCTCCGCGCCGAACAGCTCGATGCAGGTCTCGACGTACGACGCCCAGAGCGGCGCGAGCTCCCAGGAGGCGGCGGGACGTTCGGCGTGGAGGTAGTCGAACGCCGCGAGGCGCATCAGCATGCCGCCGAGCTTCACCGTGACGTTCTCGCAGCCGGCGAGCTCGCTCATCGCGGCTCGCCACTGCTCGAAGATCTCCTGTGGCCTGCCGGCGTGCCGCCCGTAGCCCAGTGGACCCCCGCAGTGGACCAGGACGATGCTCGTGTCGGGAAATCGGCGCGCGAGGTCGGCGACGTCGCCCAGCTGGTGGAAGAACACCCACGCGTCAAGGCTGAGGTCGCGGGCAGCGAGCTCCTTCATGCCCCTCTCGAACTCGGGCGTGAGGTACCGGCCGTAGCCGCCGCCGTGGGTCAGGCCCACCGCCGGATCCTCGTCGTAGGCCGCCGAGTCCCTGACGCCGCGGAACCGACCGCCCCCGACGGCGAGGTGCCGGTCCAGCGACTCCGCGACAAGTCGCGGGCCGGACGTCAGGTCGGTACGGCCGATGATGCCGGCGCCGACGTGGGCTCGGCCGAACCGGCCGCTCTCGGACATCGCCGCGAGCCCGGCGATCGCCTCGGTCTCGCCGGTGGTGCGCAGGTGCTCGGGCCCGCGGGTGCGGTAGGCGAACTTCGCCTCCACGACCACGGTCGCAATCACGTGGTGACCGCCCGCGAGATCGGCCCGGAGGTCGTCGAGGAGGTATTGCCGGCCGTAGAGGCTGCCCGGCGCGAAGAAGTGGTGGTGGGAGTCGATGACCGGAAGGTCCGGGTCGAGCGCCTCCTCAGGCAGTGCTCTGGCGAACCAGGCCCCGTCGATCGGACGGACGTGGCCGAACCCGAGCGTGCCCTGCTCGGTCACGCGCCACCGGCCGCGATGGTTGCCGGAGCCTCGAGATCTCGCTGGACCTCGGAGGGCACCCGCGGATGCTGCCAGCGCCGCCCCGTGCGCAACCCGGCCTTTCGGTAGCTCTCGACGAGCATCTCGGTGTGCAGGAGGCTCACCGCGGTGGAGTTCATCACCCCCACGGAGTCGACCTCCTGCTTGCCGGCGTGCACGAGGAACTCGTTCAGCACGCCCTCGCCCGGGATGAGCAGGTCCGCTCCGGCGGCGATCGCCTGCCGTGAGGCGTCCTCGAACGCCTTCTCGAGAGGGGCCGGGTCCTCGAACGCGTGATGCATCTCGAACTCGGTGAATGGGGGATCGAGAGTCACGATGGCGGCGACCCGCGGACCGAAGCGGTGCCGGTCGACGATCTCCTGGAGCATGTGGACGCTGAGGGGTGAGAGCGTCACCAGGCCGACCCGCCCCGCAGCCGAGAACCCCGCGAGGAGCGCGCTCTCGGCCATCGAGGTCACCGGGATGTCGAGCGCGGAACGCGCTTCGCGCAGGGCTGGTTCGACGAACGTCGCCAGCATGACCGCGTCGAACCCCTCGCGTTCGGCGTTGCGGACCTGGTCGAGCACGATCTGGGCGATCCGGTGTCGTTCCGCCGGGTAGGGGATCACCTGCGCCGGCGACGACGAGCCGTAGGTGCCGGGGGGGACGCCGTGCAGCACGACCTCGGTGTCGGGCCGGCCGACCTCGGCGTACTGACGCGCGAGGGAGGCGGCGTACTCGGGCAGGGTCTCGAGCACTGTCGCGGACTGATGCCAGATGCGCAAGGGACTCTCGCTTTCGCTACGGGGTGGACGCGCCCGGTCGCGACACCGGTCGTGCGCGTCGGGGCGAAGTGGCCGGCTCCGGTTTGCGGCGGGTCACAGGGTCAGACGCCGGCGGTCGCGGTGAGCGGCGCCTGGGTCGAGCCCCGGTGCGTTTCCTGGCCCGATTCCTGGGCGAGCAGCCAGGTACGGATGATCGCGGAGAGCTCGCCAGTGGCGTCGACGGTCGTCAGGTGACCACTTCCGGGGACGATCTGCAACTCGGCCGCCGGGATGAGGCGGGCGATCTCGTTGTTGAGGCTGGGCGGGGTGATCTTGTCGTCATCGCCGGCCACCACGAGGGTGGGGATTGTGATCCCGGAGAGCTCCTCGCGGCGGTCCCGACGCGCTACGACGGCCCGCTGCTGGCGCAGGAACGCCTCCGCGCCCGCCTCGCGGGCCATGCGGGCGGCGAGCTCCTCGACGTGCTCCTTGCCCCCCGCGACCGCCTTGGCGAGCTTCTCGACCACACCGGCGAAGTCACCGGCTTCCGCTTCGGCGATCAAGCCGTTGCCGCGCTCCTGCTGTGCGGGGTTCGCGGCGCGGGCGGAGGTGTTGGCGAGGACGAGTCCCGCCACGCGAGCGTCACCGCGCAGCGCGACGTCTAGGGCGACGTACCCGCCCATGGAGGTCCCGGCGATGTAGAAGCGCTCCGGTGCGATGGCGAACACCTCGTCGGCCATCGCGGCGATGGTGTCGCCCTGGGTGGGTGCGACCAGGGGATCGACGACGTCGGACAGCTCCTCGAGCACCGGCTCCCACAGACGGGCGTCGGCGGTCAGGCCGGGGACGAAAACCACGGGGATCTTGGGCATTGCTACAGCTCTACCTTCCTGAGGCGGGATGGGGTCTGCCGTGGTGTCACGGCGTGGGCACGAGGGGACGGGTGCGCATGCGGTCCAGGAGCATGAGACGGCTGAGCAGCACGTCCTTGTCCGAGGCCATGCGACGGAGGTTGGTGAGATCGACCTCGCGCTGTGCGGGGTCGGAGGTGTCGAAGATGACGCGCTTGTTCTCGGTTGCGGCGGGGGAGACGATCTCGAGGAAGTTGCGTCGCCGTTCGTCGGCATAGACGTCCAGGACGGTCTCGCTCGCCTCCCCGCGGATGACCGCAGCCAAGGCGTCGTAGAGCACGAAGGCGTCGAACAGCCCGGAGGTAAGGCCGTAGCCGCCGCTCGGGTTCGTGGCGTGCGCGGCATCGCCTGCCAGCAGGACACGGCCGGAACGGAACCGGGCCGCGGCCCGCTGGTGCATGCGGTAGGGCGAGAAGGCGTCGATGCCGAGATCCGTGGCTCCCGGGAGGATCACCTTGAAGTAGTCGGGCATCCGCTCGGTGATCGTCTCCTCGGGAAGCTCGAGCGGCTCGCTGTAGGTGCACCGCCACAGGCCGTCGCTGGTGAGCTTGGCGATCACGGCGCCGTACTGGTCGTCGATGAGGAACGTCGTGCGTGCGTAGTCGTTCAGCGAGAAGTCATACCGGAGGTTGACCGCCACGAACCGCTTCGGCCAGGTGAACCCCTCGAACTCGAGGCCGAGCGCCTTCCGTACCGGGCTGCTCGCGCCGTCTGCACCGATCACCCATCCGGCCCGCAAGCTGGAGGCGCCGTCCGGGCCGACCGTGTGCACAGTGACGCCCGTGTCGTCCTGCTCGAGCCCCACGAACTCGGTGCCCCACCGCACTTCGGCGTGCGGAAGCTCGACAAGACGCTGCAGGGCGATCTCGGCCAGCTGGTGCTGGCCGATGTGCAGGTTGTACGGGAAGGCGGTGTGCCCCTCCAGCACGTCGATGCTGTAGTGGATTCGCTCGCCCGACCTGAAGTCGGCGTAGGTGTAGTCCTGCTTGGCGAAGCCCACGGCCAGCGCGTCCTCGAGCAGTCCTAGTCGCTCGATGCCCTCGAGCACCGACCAGTGGTAGACGATCGCTCGCGGCGAGGCGATGACGCCGGCCGCGCGGTCGATCACCGTCACCGGGACACCTGCCTGCGCGAGCCCCAGGGCGCTCACGAGTCCGATCGGGCCCCCACCCACCACCACGACGTTCTCCGGTGAACCCATCAGCCGACCTTCCTCATCGCTCCTGCACAGTGGGCGTGGCGGTGTGCCGCCGCACCGACCCGGCCAGTGCCGGTCACCCGCCTATCGTGGATGCGCGCGCCCGAGCGGTACAGCGCCACATAGTTCGGGCCCGTGATTCACCTTCGGCATAACCGGGAGGGTGGTGGCCGGTTTCATACGTCGGCACGCCCAGCGTGCATGGCCGTGATCCGCTGGGTGCATCCTGTGGCCATGGATCTCCGCGAGCTCACGTGGTACGCCGCCCTGGCGGCGACCGAGAACATGACCGCGACGGCTGCTGAGCTGCACGTGAGCCAGCCGACCCTGTCACGCGCGCTGGCCCGGCTGGAGCGTCAGCTCGGGGTGAAGCTGTTCGATCGCCATCAGAACCACCTCCGGCTCAACAAGTACGGCGCGATCTTCCAGGCGCACGTGCTGCGCGCGATAAGCGAGCTGGAGAGAGGCTCGGAGCGGATCGAGTCGCTGGTCGACCCGGAGCGCGGGGTCGTGTCCATCGGTTTCATGCACGACTTCGGGGGCTGGTTGGTCCCGCAGATGTTGTCGCGCTTCCGCGACCTAGCGCCCCACGTCACCTTCGAGCTGTCCGAGGGCACGGCTGACGCCGTCACCGACGACGTCCGGCAGGGCCGCGTCGACATCGGTTTCGCCGGGCCGGCGCCGGTGGCCGACGACCTCGAATGGGTGGGGTTGGGCTTCGAGGACCTGCGGGTCGCGGTGCCTCTCGACCATCGCTTCGCCGAGCGCGAGATGGTCACCCTGCACGAGCTCGCGGTCGAGCCGATGGTCGCGTTGAGGGCCGGCACCGGGTTGCGACTGGAGGTGGACCGGATGTTCGACGAGGCGGGGGTGACGCCTCGCATCTCCGTCGAGACCACAGTGCTGTCAACGCTGACCTCGCTGGTGGAGATCGGCATGGGGGTGGCGATCACCCCGGAGTCGGAGCAGGCGAACAGGGCGCGGAAGTCGATCGTCACCGTGCCTCTCGAGGGGCCGGTGAGCCGGATCAGCTATGGCGCCGTCAGCCGGCTGGGTGGGCCCGGCGGACTCGCCGCGCGGCGCTTTCGCGCCTTCGTCCAGAAGCAGCGTTATGCCGCAGGTGAATAAGCCCTCGCAACAAGCTGCGTCTGTGCAGAGGCCTGGATCACGTCCACGATGACGCTCAAGAGGTCACGCACGGTGACCGACAGGGCAGCGAGTCGAGGGCTGATACATGGCGGAACAGACAGCAGCGGTGGCGGAGCACCCGGAGGCTCAGCAGTACGTCGACGACATGGTGCGGGCCCGGGGCTACGTGCTCGACTACCACAAGGTCATGGCCAAACATGACTTCGAGGTTCTGCAGGCCACCAACGGCTTGGTCCACGCGGCGTACCTGAAGGAGCGGCTCCTCGATCGCAAGGTCAAGGAACTGATCTTCGTCAACAGCCTGACGGTCCTGAAGGCGCCGAAGGGGCAGATCGAAAGCCACATCCGGGTCGCCCTCGATCTCGGGGTCAGCCCGCAGGAGATCCTAGAGGCCATCGAGATCGCGCTGCCCGAGGCTGGTGTCGTGGCGTTCCAGATCGGTTTCGACGCGTGGAAGAGCGTGACGGGAGCGACGGGCCTGGACCCGACGGTCGAGGTGCACGACGCCGGCGAGGTCAGCTGACCCTCGGGCGGCTGACTGCACCGGGCGACGCTTCCGCCTGGCTCGGACGCTTTCAAGCCCGTTCCATGCAGGTGAATCGCAGGTGACGGCTGGACCTCGGCCCAGCTCCGTGCAGTGGGTGGTCCGTGCGCCAGGACGCTCCCCAAGCCGCGGACGCCTCGGCGCGCTTCCCCTGCCCGACCTGTGAAAGGAGACAAGGACGATGTTGAGACTGGAGGACCTGTCGGTCGCCTACGGAGGGGCGTTGCCTTCACTTCGTTCGGTGTCCGTCGACGTGCCTGCGGGCGGGTGTGTGGCGTTGCTCGGCGCCAATGGTGCGGGCAAGACCACGACCCTGCGTGCGATCTCGAGGAACCTGAGTCGGCACGGCGCGAAGATCACCGGTGGCCGGATCCATTTTGACGGCGAGGACCTCGCTCGTCACTCGATGTCCGACGTCGTCGCTCGCGGGATCGTCCAGGTGCCGGAGGGCCGGCGCATCCTTGGCAGCCTGACCGTGGAGGAGAACCTGCGAATCGGAGCGGCTCGCCGCAGTCGCAAACAGGCCATCGCAACGCGGGACGAGGTCTACGAGCTGTTCCCCCGCCTCGCCGAGAGACAGCACCAGCGCGGTCTCCTCCTGTCAGGCGGCGAGCAGCAGATGCTCGCGATCGGTCGTGCGTTGATGGCGGCGCCGCGCGTGCTGCTCCTCGACGAGCCTTCCTTGGGCCTGGCCCCGATCATCGTGTCCCAGATTGCCGAGGTGATCAAGGGGATCAACGCGGCGGGGACTGCCGTCGTCCTGATCGAGCAGAACGCGGCCATGGCTCTGTCGGTGGCCACCTCGGCCTACGTCCTCGAGCTGGGGAGCGTCTCGCTCTCCGGCTCGAGCGCCGAGCTGTCGGAGACGGACACGATCCAGCACCTCTACCTGGGCCACTCCGGGGAGGAAGTCCCCCCCGCATCGCCGCACGAGCAGTCGAACGTGCTCCGCCCGTGGACCGATCCGCGGAGCGCGGCATGACCTCCGGCGTCCTCGAGGTCGAGAACCTCACCGTCCAGTTCGGCGCGGTGCGCGCATTGGCGGACGTCGCCTTCCGGGTGCAGCCCGGGACCATCCACTCGGTGATCGGGCCGAACGGTGCCGGCAAGTCTTCGTTGCTGAATGTGCTTTCCGGCGTCTACCGCCCTCAGCAGGGTTCGGTGCGGTGGGGCGGTCGAGAGCTCACCGGGCTGCGACCGGACCAGATCACGAGGCTTGGGGTCGGCCGGTGCTTCCAGAACCTCTCGCGTCGCACGGACCAGACCGTGCTGGACAGCATCATGCTCGGAAGGCATGCGTTGATGCGCCACGCGGTCCTGGCGCACGGCTTCGCACTGCCGGTCGCGCGGCGCGAGGAGCGCGTGCATCGCGAGCGGGTCGCGGAGATCGCGGAGTTCGTGGATCTCAGCCGACTCCTCCACGTCCCGGTTGCCGAGCTCTCCTACGGACACCAGAAGAAGGTTGATCTGGCCCGTGCGCTGGCGTCCGAGCCGCGACTTCTGCTGCTCGACGAACCGGCGGCCGGCATGAGCTCGGGCGAGAAGCGGCAGATCACCCAGCTCGTCCGGTCGGTGGTCGCTTCGCTCGGCACGACCGTTCTCCTGGTCGAGCACGACATGGAGATGGTGATGGGCCTTTCGGACCGGATCACGGTGCTCAACTTCGGGCGCCTCATCTCCGAGGGGACCCCCGACGAGATCCAGGAGGACCCCGCGGTGGTCGATGCCTACCTCGGACAGCCCGCGGAGGACCGACGATGAGCGAGTTGCTGAGCGTCTCGACGACGGGTCTGTCTCTCGGGTGCACCTACGCCCTCGTGGCCATGGGGATCGTCATCCTCTACAAGGGATCGTCGGTGCTGAACTTCTCGCACGGCAGCATCGCCGTGTTCGGTGCCTACGTGACGGCGAGGCTGACCGAGCCGCTCGGCTTCTGGATGGCGGCCCTGCTCGGCATCGTGGCTGCAGCTGGCGTGTCGCTGCTCATCGAACGACTCCTGGTCAACCGAATGCGCAACGCCGGCCCGATCTCGATGGCCATTCTCACCATCGGCATCGAGATCGTGCTCCGCACGGAGCTGGCCCGGCGCATCGGTATAGACATCCTGCCGCTCGGCCAGCCGTGGGGGACGCGGTCGGTCGTTGTCGGCGGCGCCATCATCCCGTGGAACCGCATCATCACGATCGCGGTCACCGTGCTGATCGTCGCCGTGTTCCTCCTGGTCTTCCGCTACTCCCGTTGGGGCATCTCGATGCGGGCGGCGGCCGAGGACCGCGAGACCGCCGAGATCGTCGGTGTGAAGCTCGGCAGCACCGCCATGATCACGTGGCTCGCCGCGGGCGCGCTCGCGGCGGTGGCGGGAATCCTGCTGACCGGGGCCCCGAGCTCGGGTCTGAGCCCCGTGCTGTCCACGGTGGTCCTCCGGGCGCTGGCGGCCGCCATCATCGGCGGCCTCGACTCCATCACCGGTGCCCTGGTGGGCGGGGCCGTCGTCGGATGCGTCGAGGCGGTCTCGGTCACCTATCAAAACGAGCTGTCCTTCCTGGGCCTCGGTGTGAGCGACGTCGGTGCGTTTGGCGTCATGTTCCTGGTCCTGCTGGTCCGTCCGCAGGGTCTCTTCGGCAGCAAGGAGCTCGTCCGTGTCTGACACCGCCCTCCGGACCCCGCGCGCGCCGGACGCCGCCACGCAGGTAGCCAGTCGTGCCCATCACCGGAGGCTCGGGTGGGGCGCAGCCTTCATCGTGATGGCGGGTGCGCCCTTCGTTCTGAGCGACTACTGGTTGCAACTCGGCTTCGCAGCCTGCGTGGTGGCGATCAGCACCGTCGGGCTCGCTGTGCTAGCTCGTGCCGGTCAGATCACGCTCGCGCAGCCGTTCTTTATGGCAGCGGGCGGACTGACCTATGTCGTCCTGGTCAGCCCGCGCGACGTCCCCGACGCCATCGGCCTCGGCTGGCCCCCCGTCTTGGCGCTGCTCGGTGGCGTCGTCGTCGCCGGTGCGCTGGGGCTGCTGTTCACCGCCATCTCCTCCCGGCTCGACGGCATCTATCTCGGCATGGCGAGCATCGGTCTGGTCCTGCTGGGACAGCACTTCTTCCACAACGCTGAGACCTGGAGCGGCGGCGTCAACGGGCGCCGGGTCCCGGACTTCGAGGTGGCGGGGATCACCTTCGGTCGGACCGTCGACCCACCGGTCGTCCTCGGCACGGTCTTCGACCGCGCGCAGATGCAATGGCTGCTCGGGATGTTGTTCCTGGTCTTGGTCACGGCGTTCGTGCTCAACGTCTTCCGGGCACGACCCGGGCGCGCGCTGATGGCCGTCGAGAGTGGCCGGCTCACTGCGGCGGTGGTCGGGGTCAACGTCGAGGCCTACAAGGCTAGGGCCTTCCTCGTCGCCTCGGTCTGCGCGGGCCTCAGCGGCGTCCTCTACGTGCAGTCCATCAGCATCCTGTCCGCCGACGCCTTCGACCTCGACTTCGCGCTGATGATGCTCGCCATGGTCGTCATCGGCGGTTTGGGCTCCGTTGGCGGAGCGATCGCCGGGACCGTCTTCGTGGTGTGCCTTCCGGCGCTGCTCCAGTCGTTGTTCACCACGGTGCCGGCGCTTGATTTGGGTGGAGCGTCCACCGCGGTCCTGTCGCAGTACGTCTTCGGCATCGCCATCGTGCTCGTCCTGCTCTTCAAGCCGACCGGCTTGGTCGGAATCTTCACATCTATCACCGCAGCGCGACTACGTCCCAACAGGAGCGCCACGGCCAACACGACACGAAACGAGGAATAGAGATGCGGACCTCCGCACGTCAAACCCTACTGAGCGCCGCCGCGCTCACGATCGCCACACTCTTAGCCGGCTGTGCCAACACCTCCGGCGGCGGTGCCGACGGGGTGCAGAGCGCCGAGGGCGTCTCGGGCTCCACGATCTCCCTCGGAGTGGTGAGCGACTACACCGGCCCGTTCGGGGCGCTGGCCACCGAGGCGCTGGCTGGCATCGAGCAGTTTTGGGACGAGCAGAACGCCGACGGCGGCGTATGTTCCACGTACGACGTCGAATTGGTTGTCCGGGACCACCAGTCCAACCCCCAACAGGCCGTGACGGCCTATAGAGAGATCACCCCACAGGTCGCCGCCTACCAGAACTTCGCCGGCTCAGCGACAATGGCGGCGATTACGCCCGACCTCGAGGTGGACCAGCGGATCGTCCTGGCCAACACGGCCGCCGACGAGGCCGTCGACAGCAAGTACGTGCTGCCCCTCTACGCCAAGTTCGACATCGATGGCGAACTGAGCGTTCGGTGGCTGATCGAATCGGGCCTGCTCTCCAAGGGCGACACCATCGCGAGCATCTACACCGAGTCAGACTACGGCCAACTCGAGCACGAGGGTGCCGTACGTGCCGCCGAGGACAATGGGATCAAGGTCAAAGGCTATCAAGTCAAGCTGACCGACACCGACCTCTCCGTCGCGGTCAACGACGCGCTGGCTGCCGGCGCAAACGCTGTCTTCGCGGGGGTCACTCCAGGGCAGACGGCCTCAATTGCCACTGCTCTCGAGGGTGCCGGTGCCGACCTGCCGATCGCGGGCGCTGTCTCGGCATACTCCGGAAGTTTGCTGAACACCCCGGCCCGTGACTACCTGACCGAGCACTTCACCGGCACGTCCTACAACGTGACGGGGGAGTTCGAAGACGGCGTCGAACTCTACAAGCGGCTCAGCGAGGCCAACGACGGCAAGCCCGTGAGTTCCGACCGCGCCAACGGCTACGCCGCGGCCGCCCTCATGCACCAACTGCTCGAGGCGGCGTGCGAGGCCGGCGACCTGACCCCCGAGGGGATCAGCGCCCAGCGCTCGAACATCGGAGTGACCGACTTCGACGGCTACGCGGTCGACTTCGACTACTCGACGCCGGGCGAGTCGCCAGCCACGACGGCCTTCATCCGCCAACCGGACGCCTCGGTGCCCGGGGGATCCCGGACGGTCTCAGACGGCGCCTTCGGCCCGGCCGACTGACGGACGGCGGGACGGGCTGCAGCGGTCCCTCCCGCCGATCCATCCGCCGAATCTCGCGTCGTCCCGCTGCACGGCACAGCTCCATGGATCGGAGCCGTGCAGCGAGCACAAGATGTCGGTATGCGCGAGAACCGCCGGGAGTTCGGGGACCCGACCGAACCGAGCCCGACCAAGTCGGAGGTGACCAGGTGACCACCATCGAGGCCAGCAGTCTGCGTGAATGCCTCGGACGCTTCGCGACCGGCGTGACCGTCGTGACCTACTGGGCCGACGGGGCACCCCGAGGTGCGACCGTGAACGCATTCAGCTCGATCTCGCTGGATCCGCCGCTGATCCTGGTGTCGCTATCCCGAAAGGCGAAGGCCGCGCAATACCTGAGCGAGGGGCGTGGGTTCTGCGTCAACGTGCTGAGCTCGTCCCAGGTCGACCTCGCCCTGAACTTCGCCGGCCGTCCCCGTCATTCGCCGATCACCTGGGTCGAGGGCAGCCATGCCCCGCGACTCGCGGAGTCCCATGCCTGGCTCGAGTGCACACCGTGGCAGATCTACGACGGCGGCGACCACCTCCTGCACCTGGGCGAGGTGCAGGACCTGTCGTTCGACGGCTCGGAGCCGCTCCTCTTCTACTCGGGCGACTTCCACAACCGTGGCGACGAGCTCGACGAGCACGGCCGCGTACGACGCCCAGCGGCTCGCTCGGTGACGCCGCTGCAGGAGACGACGTTCCGCCAGCTCGGCGAGGAATTCGCCGCCGGCTGGCTGTGACGACCTACTGATTGAGGAAGGAAGACCCCTTTGGCCACTGTTTGTGCCGTAATCGCTTCCACGCACCACCCGTTCTATTACCGCGCCAGCACCGCCACCGGACCGGATCGCCCCAGCTTCGCCGACGAATGGGTGTCGAAGATCGAGACCTTCCGGGAGACCTTGACCCGTGCCCGACCGGACGTGCTCGTCATGGTCGGCAGCGACCACTTCCACCAACTATGGCTCGACAATATGCCGCAATTCTTGGTCGGCAAGGCACCCTTCTACGACGCGAACTTCTACAACGAGGAGCGCGAGTTCGGCCTCCCCAAGATGCTGTTGAAGGGGCAGGAGGACCTGTCGGCACACATCTTACGTCAGGGTCTGGACGCCGGCTTCGACTTGGCGTTCTCCAATGAGCTGCGGATCGATCACTCGGTGACCTGCCCGATCATCACGCTGCGGCCCGAAGCGGACCTGCCGATCGTCCCGATCTACACGAACATCTTCGCGCCACCCCTTCCTCAGCCGAAGCGCTTCATTCAGCTCGGCCAGGCGATTCGGGCCATCGTCGAGTCATGGCCCGCGGACCTGCGAGTCGCGGTCATAGGCACAGGGCACCTGTCATTGGAACTAGGCGGGCCGCGCCAGTTCGGCGAGACTGGCCCGGACCCGGAGTTCGACCGGCGCGCGATCGAGTGGATCGCCACCGGTGACTTCGACGGGTGCCTTTCCCAGGTCACCCTCGACAGCCTGCACGGTCCTGGAAACGCCACGCACGGCTTCATGGACTTCATGCTGATGATGGGCGTCGCTGGCGAGAACGCAAAGGCTGACCACGTCGACTCCCTCGACCTGTTCCACACGATGGAGGCGTACTTCACGTGGTACCCCGAGGGGAGCGTGCTGTGAGCAATAAGTACCTGCTGAACAAGTTCCTCTTCACCGTCGACCGCGACCCCGACCTGGTCGAGCGTTACCGCGAAGACCCGGCCGACACGGTGGCCTGGTGGGAGGCCGAGATGGCCAACCAGCTCCTCGGCTGCACCGCAGACGAGCGCACCACTTGGCTGCGCTTCGACGACCAGGAGCGAAAGGCGCTGGTCGAGCACGACCACCCCAAACTGTTCGCGCTCGGCGCCCACCCCTTTCTGACCCTCACTCTGTTCATCGCGATGTTTGAGCGGGACCACCAGGGGTTGGACTACCAACGCGCTTACGGACGGGCCCTGGCCCGCTTCACCCTTCCCTACCCGGACATCGCGACATGAACGAGGCTATTGGCATGCCTGACGACCACATCTCCCCGGAAGAGGCGCGAGTCGCGCACGGCCCCTTGCGCGGGGTAGTCATCGCAGACTTCTCGCGGATCCTGGCCGGTCCGTACGCAACCATGATGCTCGCCGACCTCGGCGCGGAGGTCATCAAGGTCGAGGGTCCCAGCGGTGACGACACCAGGCACTGGACGCCACCCCTTCGCGGCGACGTCGGCACCTACTACCTCGCCATCAACAGGAACAAGCGCTCGATCGTGCTCGACCTGAAGGACCCGGACGACCTGGAGGTTGCGCACGAGCTGTCGCGTCGCGCGGACGTGTTCATCCAGAACTTCAAGCCCGGTGGCCTCGAGAAGTACCAGCTCGACTACGACTCGGTCGCGAAGCGCAATCCGGGGAGTGTCTACTGCTCGATCAGCGGGTTCGGCGCGATCGGCGGAGCCTCGCTCCCGGGCTACGACCTGCTCGTGCAAGGAGTCTCGGGGCTCATGAGCCTGACGGGGTCGCCCGACGGCCCGGCGTACCGCGCCGGGTTCTCGGTATTCGACGTGATGACCGGTCTCCAGGCGACGATCGGGATCCTGGCTGCGTTGAGGCATCGCGACGCCACGGGCGAGGGCCAGCACGTCGAGACGAACCTGCTGGCGACGGCGATGTCGACCTTGGCCAACCAGACCTCGGCGTACGTCGCCGGAGGAGTGGTCCCGACCCGGATGGGGAATGCGCACCTCAGCCTGTTCCCCTACGAGCCGTTGCAGACGGGGGACGGCGAGCTCATCATCGCGGCCGGTAACGACGGTCAGTTCCGCCGGCTGATCGCGGAGCTCGGCGCACCCGAGATCGCAGACGACGTCCGGTTCGCCAGCGTGGGTTCCCGCAACGCCCACCGCCACGAGCTGCGGCCGATCCTGCTGGATCTGCTCTCGCGGAAGTCGTCGCAGGAGTGGTTCGAGATCCTCAGTGCGGCGGGGATCCCCTGCGGCCCGATCAACGACGTTCGTGGCGGCGTGGAGCTCGCTGAGCGGCTGGGCCTGGAACCCGTGGTCGAGATCGACGGTGTGCCGTCGGTGCGCAACCCGATCCGGTTCTCCGCCACCCCTCCGCGCTACGACCTCCCGCCTCCCGCACTCGACGCGCACGGGGACGACGTGCGTGCCTGGCTGCGCGAGACGTCCCCGCGCCCCGAGCCGTCCGCGGACGCGCGAAAGGTGACATCGGAATGACGGGGGAGGAGCAGGTCTATCGCACGTCGCTGGGTGTCTCCACCGCCGAAACGATCTCCCTGATGGGCCAGGACCTGGCTGCGGACTTCATTGGCGAGGTGGGGTTCGGTGAGCTCTCCTACCGGCTCATCACGTTACGCACTCCTACGCCGAGCCAAGCGCGATTGTTCGACGCCGTCCTGGTGGCCCTCGCGGACCATGGCTTCACCCCCACCGCGATCGCCGCGAGACTCACCTACCTCAGTGCGCCCGAGTCCCTCCAGGGCGCGCTCGCGTCAGGCCTCCTCGGGGGCGGATCGCGCTTCCTCGGGGTCTCGGAGGACACGGGGAGATTCATCGCCGAAGCTCTCTCCGAGCGAGACCAGCCGACCACCCCGGAAGGCTGGGACGAGCTCGCGAACGCCGCGATCAGCCGCCGGCGAGCAACCGGGCAGCTCGTGCCCGGCCTCGGCCACCACCTCCACAAGTCGGGCGACCCACGGGTCCCTCGCCTAATCGCGCTGGCACGGGAGGAGCGCGTGTACGGTCCGCACCTCGCCTTCTTTGAGGCCATGGGGCGCGTCGCGCCAGAGGTGGCGGGAAGGAGGCTTCCTCTCAACGGGGCCGGGTGCTGCGGGGCGGTGCTGCTCGACATCGGCATCCCGCAGGCGCTCCTGCGTGGAACCGTGCTCCTCGCCCGGGCAGCCGGATTGCTCGGCCACATCGCCGAGGAAATCCGCTTCCCGGTTGCCGGACAGGTCTTCGCCCACGTGGAGGGCAATGCCCTCTACATCGACCCGGCGGCGGAGTGACCTGCACCGAGGCGCTCAGCTCGATGGTGCCCCGATGCCTCGCAGGACGTGGTCGGCCAGGATCTCTACCACTCCGCGGTGGTCTAGTCCGAGATCGTGCTGGTACACGGACCATGAGCAGGGGGGCTGAGGAACATGGCGGCCGCCACGTCCACGTCCAGGTCCTCCCGCAGCTCACCCGCGTCCACCCAGTAGCGGAAGAGGGCCCGCCCCGCCTCACGACGCAGCGCCATGAACCGCTGCCGGTGCTTGCCCAGGTCTGCGTTGGCCGGAACCTCCAGCGCGATCGACCGGAGCACGCGGCGCTCCCTGTCGGTCAGCCCTGAGCGAATGCTGCGTCCGAGCCGGACCAGGTCGTCGCGCGCGGACCGGTGGGGCAGCACGCACTCCGGTGGCGACTCGATGCAGGCTACGGCCGCTGCGATGACCTCCTCCCGGGAGGACCAGTGGCGGTAGATGGTGGCCTTGGAGGCACCGGAGCGGGCCGGCCACGGCGTCCATGGAGACGGTGCTGGTCGCCCCGTGCTCGGCGATCAGGTCGACCACCGCGCGGAGGATGGCCTCGCGCGCCGACATGCTGCGCGACCGTCCCCGCTGGCTCATCGCTCCGCGACCGCCTCGGAGACCGGTTCGGCGCGCGACTCCGGCGCGCTGTCACTGCCGGTCTGCGTCTTGCGCGGGAAGTAGCGCCCGACCAGGAGCATGCCCAGCAGGCCGACTCCGGCGCAGCAGTACGCCGTCACGTGCATGGCGCCGACGAAGGACTCGTTCGCCGCGCGCAGGAGGTCGTGTGCCGTCGACGGGTCCATCCGTCCTCGCGACAGTTGATCCGCGACGCCGGCGTAGGTGGCGACGATCGACTCACGCGCGGCTCCGTGGAGCCCGGGAGCGGCCTCTGTCAGCCGACCCCGGTAGGCCTGCGCCATCACAGTGCCGAGCACTGCAACCCCGAGGGCTCCTCCGACCTGGCGAAGGGTGTTGCCCAGGGCGGACGCGACGCCGGCCTGCTCGCGGGGCACCGAGCTCATCAGCGTGGTCATCGCAGGAGGCATGAGGTTGGCCATGCCCATCGCCTGCACCGCGAAGACTACCGCCACCAGCCACAGCGGTGTGTCCGCCTCGAGCCGCGAGACCGTGAGGGAGGCGCAGGTGACGAGCGTCAGTCCGGCGATGCCGACGACGCGCGATCCGAATCGGCCGACCATCGTGCTCGACAGCGGCGCGAAGATCATTGTCGAGATCCCGAAGGCGAGGAACAGCAACCCAGCCTGGATGGGCGTCCGCCCCCGGACGACCTGGATGTAGAAGGTCATGAAGAAGAAGAGCCCCAGCATCGCGAAGAAGATCAGGGCGATGAGGATCGACGCGGATGCGAATCGGGCGTTGCGGAAGAGCCGCATGTCGAGCGAGGGGTGGGGAGTGCGCAGCTCCCAGAGGACGAATGCCACGAGTCCGGCCAGGCCTGCGATGATCGGACCGAACACCTCGACCCGGGTCCAGCTGCCGCTGTCGCCGGCCTTGATGATTCCATAGGTGAGCAGGACCAACGCGACCACCGAGAGCGCCATCCCGACCAGGTCCGGCCGACCCTGCCGGCCCCTGGACTCGGGGGCCAGCAGCCTGATCATCACGATGCCGAAGGCCGCGATCGGGACGTTGATCAGGAAGATCGACCCCCACCAGAACCGCTCGAGCAGGCTCCCCGCCACGACCGGTCCCAGCGCGCCGCCGACGCCGACCGCGCCGGTCCACACGCCCAGCGCGCGGGGGAACTCACGTTCGGAGAACACCACGCGCAACAAGGAGAGGGTGGACGGCATCATCAGCGCGGCGCCGGCGCCCATCAGGGCGCGGTACCCGATCAGCTGGCCGGGGCTCTGCGCGTACGCGGACAGCAGCGAGGAGCACCCGAACACGCCCAGGCCGAGCAGGAGGAGCTTGCGCCGGCCGATCCGGTCGCCGATGACCCCGCAGGCGAACAGTAGCCCGGCGAAGACCAGTGTGTAGGCGTTGATCATCCACTGCAGCTGGCTCTGCTCCGCGCCGAGGCCGGCGTCCGGGTCGGCGAGGGTCTCCAGTGCGACGTTGAGGACGGTGTTGTCCAGGACCACGATGATCAGGCTGAGGACGAGGACGCCGAGGATGAGCCAGCGTCGGGGGTGGCCGAGGTCGGGAGCGTAGTCGGGTGGGTCGGGTTGAACCGGGGTCACGCGTGCTGCAGCTTCCCGCCGAGGTCGAGTGCGATGTCGACGATCATGTCCTCCTGCCCCCCCACCAGGCGCCGCTTGCCGCACTCCATGAGGATGTCGCGGACGTCAACGTCGTAGCGCGTCGCGGCGTTCTCCGCGTGGCGCAGGAAGCTGGAGTAGACGCCGGCGTACCCCAGTGTGAGGGTCTCGCGGTCGACACGGACGGGCCGGTCCTGCAGGGGGCGGACGAGGTCGTCGGCTGCGTCCTGGAGGGCGAAGAGGTCGCAGCGGTGCTCGAAGTCCGAGAGGTGGGCGACCGCAATGAACGCCTCGAGCGGGCAGTTCCCGGCACCGGCGCCGTGTCCGGCGAGAGAGGCGTCCACCCTGGTGACGCCGTGCTCGACCGCGACCACGGAGTTGGCGACCGAGAGCGAGAGGTTCTCGTGCGCGTGGATGCCGATCTCGGTGCCCGGATCGAGAATGTCGCGGTAGGCGTCCACGCGGGCGGCCACCTCGTTCATGGTCAGGCGGCCACCCGAGTCGGTCACATAGACGCAGTTCGCCCCGTAGGACTCCATCAGTTTCGCCTGCCGGGCAAGCTCCTCGGGCGGCGCCATGTGGGAGAGCATCAGGAAGCCGGACACGTCCATGCCGATCTCCCGCGCCGCGGCGATGTGCTGAGCCGAGATGTCGGCCTCGGTGCAGTGCGTCGCGACGCGGACCGAGCGGACGCCCAGCGACCAGGCGGTCCTCAGCTCGTGGATGGTGCCGACCCCGGGGAGCAGCAGCGTGGTCAGTCGCGCGTTCTGCACGACCTCCGCGGCTGCCTCGATCCACTGCCAGTCGGTGTGGGACCCGGGACCGTAGTTGAGCGACGAGCCGGCCAGGCCGTCACCGTGCGCGACCTCGATCGCGTCGACCCCGGCGGCATCGAGGGCGGCGACGATGCGGCGTACGTCGTCGGGCTCGATCCGGTGCCGCACGGCGTGCATGCCGTCGCGCAGTGTCACGTCCTGGACGTAGATGGGCGTGCTCATGAGGTCGCCTTCCGGGCCGCGATCCGCTCCGCGACCTGGATCGCGGCCGAGGTCATGATGTCGAGGTTGCCGGCGTACGCCGGGAGGTAGTGCGCGGCACCTTCCACCTCGAGAAGCACCGATACCTGGTGCGTGGGACGCGCCGCGCCGTCCGGCACCAGCGTGTGGATGGGCTGATCGGCGGGGACGGGGAAGATCTGTACGTCCTGCTTGAGGCGGTAGCCGGGCACGTACGCCGCGACGTCGGCCGCCATCTTCTCGATCGACGACCGGATCTCCTCGTGCGTCGCCGGGTCGGGCGCGTCGACAAGGCAGAGGACGGTGTCGCGCATGATCAACGGGGGCTCGGCGGGATTGAGGATGATGATCGCCTTGCCGGCGGCCGCACCGCCCACCGAGACGATGGCGGAGGAGGTGGTCCCGGTGAACTCGTCGATGTTGGCGCGGGTCCCGGGTCCGGCCGACTTCGAGGCGATCGACGCCACGATCTCGGCGTAGCTGACCGGCACCACGCGGGCGACCGCAGCGACGATCGGGATCGTCGCCTGGCCTCCGCAGGTCACCATGTTCACGTTGACGGCATCGAGGTGCTCCTCAAGGTTGACTGCCGGGACGACGTAGGGCCCGATCGCCGCCGGCGTCAGGTCGATCAACCGCTTGCCGTAGGGCGCCAAGCGGGCGGCGTTGTGCTCGTGGGCCTTGGCCGAGGTCGCGTCGAGGATGATGTCGATCTCGTCGAAGCCGGCCATGGCGATCAGGCCGTCGACCCCCTCAGCCGTGGTCGCGACACCGAACCGCCCGGCCCGTGCCAGACCGTCAGACTCGGGGTCGATCCCCACCAGCGCTGCCATCTCGAGGTTCTTGGCGGTGCGCAGCACCTTGATCATCAGGTCGGTGCCGATGTTGCCCGAGCCGATGATCGCGACCTTGGCCCTACCGCTCACGACCGATTCCCTTCATCGAAGCTGACGGCAACACGTCCCAGGCCCGAGAGCGTGGCCACGACCTGTGCACCCTTGTCCACCGGCCGCATCGGTCCGAGGGCGCCGGACAGCACGATCTGACCTGCACGCAGCGGGTCACCGAGGTCGCGGGCCCGCCGAGCCAACCACTGAACTGCCAGCAGTGGGTCTCCGAGGCACGCACGTCCGGATCCGGCGGACTCCTCGTGCCCGGTGACGCTCATCGTCATCGTGACGTCGCCGGGCTCGAACTCGTGGAGCCGTCGTCGCAGGGGACCCAGCACGAATGCGCCCGACGACGCATTGTCCGCGACGGTGTCGGCGAAACTGATGTCCCAGTTCGCGACGCGGCTCCCGCAGATCTCGAGCGCGGCCACGGCGTAGTCGACGGCCGCACGAACCTGGGGCAGGTCGAGGTCGCCGTCCTCCAGATCGTGGGCGAGGACGAATGCGATCTCGGCCTCGACGCGGGGCTGGAGGACTGCGTCGTAGGGGACCGTGTCGCCACCCAGATACCGCATGTCGTCGAACAAGACGCCGAAGTCGGGTTGGTCGACGCCGAGCTGTTCCTGAACCGCAACGGACGTGAGTCCGACCTTCCGTCCGATGATCGACGCGCCACCCGCGACTCGCGCCGCGGTCAGGCGCTGCTGTACGGCGTAAGCTGCGGCAACGTCGTCACGATCGATCAGATCACGCACCGGGCGGCACGGCACTCCGGTCCGGGCGGCGGTCTGCAGGCGGTCCGCAGCCTGTTGCACGACGTCCACCTGGACGGCCGGGGTCTCGCTCACGCCCTCAGCCTTCCGTCTCCTCGTGTGGGTGCCACGCCCACAGTTCCGCTGGGCGGCACGCTGAGTCATGGACCACGCGCCCCAACCGGTCCCTCCGTGATCAGGGCCGATGGCCGCGGGCCGCAGCGTGGTCGGGTTCGACGTGATCGGGCTGGAGACCGCTCTGATCAAGTCGACTCAGGATCGCCCGAGCCGCGTCGCGAAGTGCGTGTCGGGCATCCTGGCCCAGCGTGTCGAAGTCCAGGCGGCAAACGCTCTCGACGTGCCCCGGCACAGTCTCGACGAGGTGCGCGTGTCCCGCAGGGGTGAGGACGGCGGTTATTCCGCAACCGTCGTTTGGGATCGGGAGCCCGCCGGACGAAGCCCCGTTTCTCCAGCCGGGTGATCAAGTGCGAAAGACGGGAGACCTGCGAGTTGGCGCCGCGAGGTTGGTCAACCGAAGCGTGTGGCCTGGTCGCTCGGAGAGTCCGGCGAGGACGTAGTACTCGACGACGCTGAGGCCGGCGTCACGTTTCAGCTGCCGGCCCAGGGCCGTCGGCAGCGCCTCGAGCAGCTGGTGCAATGCCTTCCACGTGTCCAGCTCGTCCGCCGTCAGCCAATGCGGGTCCGGGTCAGGTGAGCCCATCGAGCACCGCTGCAAGCTCGCCAGGACGTGACAGGAACGGCGAATGGCTGCCGGGCAGTTCAACGATTTCGGCGTCCAGCCATTCTCGCGCGATCCGTCTCGACCAGGGCGGGTTGATCAGGCGGTCCTCGGTGCACACCACGTACGCCGTTGCGACGTCGGGTACGGTCGGCAGGGAGCTCTGCAGCGTGTACGGCAGGATCGATTGCGGACGCGTTCTCGAGAAGGCGTCGTGTGCCGTCCCCTCGTCGCAGTCGGCGTACATGTGCACGCGGGCTAGACTCTCGTCCACCCACGTCCGCCGGCCTTCGGAGTCCATGTCACTGAGAGCCGGCGCATAGGCGGGGTTGAGGATCTCGTCCGCCGACATCTGTCCGGCAAGGGACTGACCCGGCATGGCCGGCACCCCGCACAGGTAGACCAGACGGCGCACAGGTCTCCGGGCGGCCACGAGCGGGATCGTCTGACCGGCGAGACCGTGCCCGACGAGGATGAGTTCGTCGCCCGAGGTGTGGGCGACGGAGTCGCACACGACGTCCGCGTAGTCATCGAACGTCGCCGAGCCGACATCGCAGGGAAGGTCCATGGTGACGACCTGGTGACCGAGCTTCTCCAGCTCGGGTCGCGTCCTTTCCCAGCACCACGACCCTTGTCCCGAGCTGTGCACCAAGGCAATCGTCGACATCGTGGTGGCTCCCTCCGCTCCTCGATCGCCGCTGCAAGGCGGCACTCGCTTCATGCGCGGCGGAGCCCGGTGCACGCTCCGACACACTCGGTCCCGGAATCCTGACGTGCGGGGAGACCGGTTGCACAGGGTCAGGAAGTTGCGTCAGACGATGCAGTCGTGTCATGGCGGCGGACTGCTGAAGTTGCAGCCGAGATCATCAAGGACACACCCGGCATCCGCGGGGCCCTCCGGCTCTCGAGCGGGTTCTGCCCGCGAGCGGAGGCTTCTTGCACTGCATCGACCCAGTGTCGCGCGGCATTCGGTCATGCTGTCAGCCCTCCGCTTCCACGTGCGCGCCACGCGCGTGGTTCCGCCGGGTGGCATGATCCGTACGTTTGCTGTCCGGTTCGGCCCATTCCCCGGCGGTGGGGGTGGGTTCGGAGTGATTGTCGAGCCGAAGGCGACGTTCGTACAGCGGGCCTACGCTCTGAACATGAGCCAGCTGGCGTTGTCCGGCTCCACCTCGAGTCTGCCGGCGGAAGTCTCGGAGTTCGTCGGCAGACGGCAGGACCGCGCCGCGTTGCGGCGTCTCCTCGAGGAGTCGAGGCTCGTCACGCTGACGGGGATGGGCGGGGTGGGGAAGAGCCGGCTCGCGTTGCGGATGGCACTCGAGCTGCGGCGCGCCTTCCGGGACGGGGTCTGGTTCGTTCCCCTGGGGGAGTTGTCGGATCACACCCTGCTCGCCGAAACCACCGCGGCGGTGCTCGGCATCCACGACCGGTCCCGGCGGGTCGGCGTGGTCCAGCTTGCCGAATACCTGCAGTCGCGCGAGCTGCTGCTCGTGCTTGACAACTGCGAGCACCTCATCGAGGACTGTGCGGTCGTGGTGGACTCACTCTTGCGAGCGTGTCCGCGGCTGCGCATTCTGGCCACGAGCAGGGAGGCACTACGCGTCCAAGGAGAGGCTGTACGCCCCGTGGCGCCGTTGTCGGTGCCAGACTCGGAGGCAGGGCCGGCGGACGTCCATGAGTCGGAAGCCGTCCGGCTCTTCGTTCAGCGAGCCAGCCATGTGACTCCCGGGTTCGCCCTCGATGAAGCGAACCGCACGGCTGTGCTGGGCATCTGTCAACACCTCGAAGGCATGCCGCTGGCACTGGAGCTTGCTGCGGTGAGGATGCGGGCGATGTCGGCGCCGGAGTTGCATCAACGGCTTCTCGATGATTGGGAGCTGCTGGATCTGGGGAGCCGCGGCGCCCCATACCGGCACCGGACGATGACGGCCTGCATCGAGTGGAGCCACGCTTTGTGCACCCCGGCTGAACGACGGTTGTGGGAGCAGCTCGCGGTGTTTGCCGGCGGTGCCGAGATGGACGCCGTCGGATACACCGCTGCCGAGCGAGATTTGTCCGGCACGGACGAACATCTCGCTCACCTGCTCCAGTCCCTGGTTGACAAGTCGATCCTCACCGTCGATCTGCACGACGGCCGCGCTAGGTACCGGATGCAGGAGCTCCTGCGCCGGTTCGGCAAGGACCGCCTCGAGTCTGCGGGTCAACTGGCCGCGGCTCGGCGCCGGCATCGCGACTTCTACGTCGAACTCCTCGCCAGAATCGACGAAGAATGGATGAGCCCTGCTCAGACAGACTGGATGCGGCGGCTGCGGCGCGAGGAGGCAAACCTCAGAATCGCCCTGGATTTCAGTTGCACAGAGCCTGGTGAGGGCGACAAAGGCCTCGAACTGGCCTCCCGCCTGCGCAAGTACGACATCGCATACGGGGGATTCACGGAAGCCCGAAAATGGCTCGACCGGCTCCTGGCTCATTCTCGCTCTCCATCCATGACCCGCGTCCGCGGCTTGCGGGCAGCCAGCTGGCTCGCGGTCATGCAAGGTGACCACACCCGCGCTTCGATTTTCTTGGACGAAGCGCGCCAGATCGCGCCTGGGATCGGGGCAGCTGCCATGTCGTTGGTCTTCCAGGCGGAGGGCCAGTACAGGATGTCGCTGGGTGACCTCCAATCAGCCATCGACAGTCTGAACCGGGCAATCGAAGGCATGCGCTCTGAGGGGAGCCTTCGCGACGTCGCAGAGAGCTACATGCTGTTGGGCATGACCTGTGGGCTTGCAGGTGACCTGGATCGCGCCGCGGCAGCGCATCAGACCTGCTTGGACATCTGCGAACGGAGCGGTGAATCCTGGTTCCGCTCGTACTCCCTTTGGCAACTCGGTCTGGTGATCTGGGCCGGCGGCGACCCGACTCACGCGGTTGAACTGGAGAAGCAGAGCCTGCGCCTCAAGCGGCGAATTGATGAACGGTTCGGCGTTGCGCTCTCTTTCGAGGCGCTCGCGTGGATTCAAACCGATGCCGATCCTCAGCGCGCTGCTGTTCTGCTCGGTGCGGCTGACGCACTGTGGCGACTGATCGGGACGTCCCTGGAGACGCTACCGGACCTGAATACGTTGCGGCGTCGAAGCGAGGGCGCTGCCCGAGACACGTTGGGAGCAGAACAGTTTCGCGTCGCCCACGGGCAAGGAGGCACCATGGAACTGCCTTCGGCGATCGCCTACGCGCTTGGTGAGAACTCGGCCGTCTTTCGCACCGAGCGCTCGGGACCCAAGGAACAGCGCGGGCGCCTCACCAAACGGGAGCGCGAGATCGCAGCACTCGTCGCGATCGGACTCACCAACAGGGAAATCGCGACCAGGCTGGTCATCTCCGTTCGCACAGCCGAAGCCCACGTCGAGAACATCTTGACCAAGCTCGGGTTCACCTCACGCACCCAGATCGCGGCGTGGTTCGCGGAGCGCGAGGACTGAGTCTGATCTCCACAGTGACGGGATGTGCTGGCGGAAAGCTTGCTGGGAGCGACTGAGGGTGCCGCCGAGGTGACCAAAGGTAGGCTCGGCGGCGATTTGCAGGTCCGCGGCTGTTTGTAGCTGGTGACACATCGCGAGCACCTCGGTCCATCGTGTACCAGGTCGGAATGCGTCGCGTGAGCCAGGTGAACCCACTTCGGTTGGCGCAGCTCGGCTGCGGGCGGCTACTCGCAGCGCTTTCGGACAGATCCAGAAGCGGAAATGCCGGACGGCAGCCCGTTTGAGGTCGGGTGGCGACAACGGGGGGAGTAGCGGCTGATTGGAGTTCAAGGCACCTCGCCGGTGGGCCTCGAGCCGTTTGCCGGCAGCGGCTTACCGTAAAGCCAGAGCCCAGTAGGCCGTGCCGCGAATATCCCCCTTCTATTCACTCACACGGGCGCACAAGCAGGGTGCATGGCGCAAAGGCGGACGGCCCCTCGGCCGCGTTCTCGCAGGTCACAGCGTATGTGGGCAAGATTGGGCGTCGTCGAGCCCGGAAATGTGTCAGAACAAGGGGTCGCGGGTTCAAGTCTCGGTGGACCGTGCCCTGACGCGGAACGGTCCGTCCGCTGCGAACCTAGGAGTGGGCTCGTTCGAAGGCGCACTTTGGACGTGGACTGACGCCGGCCCCGGAAGTCCGGGTCTGCTGTTGCCTGCGACCGTCGGTACCAGTATCGACGAGGGCTCGGATTGGGCTCGCTTTGACACACAAAGCCCGACAAGCGCGTGCCAACACTTTCAATCGTTTGCGCCGGCATCCCTGCAGGTCAGAGGTATGTTCGACCGCCTGAGCGCCGTCGATCGCAAACGATCGCGCCCACGCTCAGCGCCAACCAAGCCTCCCGATGACGCACCACGTCGAGTGCGTCGCGCTGCTCACGCGGGACTGACGGGCGCCCTCGGGCGGGCGCGCACGTGCATGCGCTCTCCTTGCCGGCCCAGGACCGAGAGCACCTCGACCGGGACCTGACCGTTGCTGCCGAACCAGTGCGGGACGCGGGTGTCGAACTCGGCGACCTCGCCGGGGCCGAGCTCGAGGTCGTGGGCGCCGATGACGACGCGGAGCCTGCCGCTGATGACGTACATCCACTCGTAGCCCTCGTGGGTCTTGAGCTCGACCCTGTCCTTGGAGGTCGGGATGACGATCTTCCAGACCTGCACGGCGCCCGGCTGACGGGTGAGCTGGATGACGGTCCGTCCGTTCACGGTGCGGGGTCTGAGGTGCACGCGCGGATCGCCCACCTCGGGCGCGCCGACGAGCTCGTCCAGCGGGACGCCGTAGGCCTGGGCGAGGGGGAGGAGGAGCTCCAGGCTCGGCCTGCGCTGTCCGGTCTCCAGGCGCGACAGGGTGCTCTTCGAGATCCCGGTCGTCTCGGCGAGCTCGGCGAGGCTGGTGCCGCGGATCGAGCGGATCCGCTTGAGACGCGGTCCGACCGCGTCGAGGGCCGCCGAGATCCGCGACGTGGGGTCGTCCATGCGCCCATGGAAGCGCGGATGTCCCGGTTTCGGCAACGAATGTTGCCGTTGTCGGGACAATCCGCCGACGCTGGTCGTCGTGAGCACACCACCAGATCCCGACAGCCACGACGTCGCCGTCATCGGCGGCGGAGCCGCCGGCCTCTCCGCGGCCCTCGTCCTCGCCCGCGCGCGCCGCAGGGTGGTCGTCATCGACGCGGGCCGGCCGCGGAACGCCCCCGCGGCTCGGATGCACGGCTTCCTGTCACGCGACGGCACGGCGCCGGCGGACCTGCTCGTCGCCGGCCGCGACGAGGTCGCGCGCTACGGCGGTGAGGTCATCGCCGACACGGTCACCGGGCTCATGTCCTCGGGGAGCGGCCGGTTCGGCGTGCTGCTCGACAGCGGCCGGGGCCTCGCGGCCCGCCGCCTCCTGGTCACGACCGGTCTCGCCGACCGGGTGCCGGACATCGCCCGGGCCGCCGAGCGATGGGGCCGGGACCTGCTGCACTGCCCGTACTGCCACGGTCATGAGGTCCGCGACCAACCGCTGGCCGTCCTCGGGGGCACGCCGGGCGCCGCCCAGCATGCGCAACTGGTGCGCCAGTGGAGCGACGACGTCGTGTTCTTCCCTCACACGACCCGGCTCACCGACGAGCAACGTGAGCAGCTCACGGCGCGAGCCATCGGCATCGTCGAGGGCACGGTCGCCGCGCTCGTGGTCGAGGAGGACCGGTTGGTCGGAGTCCGTCTCGACGACGGTCGGCTCGTGTCGAGGTCCGTGGTCTTCGTGCGCCCCGAGTCCACCGGCAACAACGACTTCGTCCGTGGCCTCGGGGGACGGGTCGACGAGGACGGCTGGCCGCTGGTCGACGGCACCGGCCGGACGACGGTGGACGGCGTCTGGGTCGCCGGGAACGCGTCCAACCCGCGGGCCCAGGTCATCACGGCCGCCGGCGAAGGGTCCGCCGCGGCCATCGCCATCAACAACGACCTCACCGACGAGGACGTCCGGGACGCGGTCGTCGCGTTCCGCGGCGGCCCTCCCGTCTGACCCACCCATCACGAGAAGACGAGGCACCCACCATGTCTGAGCCGGACCCGGCCATCCCGGCCATCCCGGCCCGCCCCCTCGGCCCGCCGACCAAGCACCAGCTCGCACTGATGATCTGGCTCTGCGTCTTCCCGACGCTGACGGTCATCAACCTGACCCTCGACGACTGGCTGCGCCCGATGGCCCCGGTGTTGCGCACCTTCGTGCTCGCCAGCATCGCCGTTCCCGTCGTCATCTACGTCCTGATGCCGCAGCTGCACAGGATCCGGACCCGCCTCCTCGCCAGGACGAGCCGCTCGCGCCGGGTGTGACGCGTCGCGTCCTCCCCGGAGCAGTCGACCGCTCACGGCAGACTGGCCGCCATGACGAACCTGGTCATGACGGACGGGGCGGTCGCGGGGCTGCTGGAGGCCACCTCGGTGGAGCTGGTCCCCGGGGAGGTGGTCCTCGCCGTGGGGAGACCGGGCCACGGCAACGTGGCGCTGGCCCTGGCGCTTGCGGGGCGCCTGCGCCTCACGGGCGGCACGGTCGCCCTCGGGGACGACGCGTCCCCGAGGGCGCTGCAGGAGGCGGTGACGCTGGTCGACGTCCCGGGGGTCACCGAACCGGACGACAGCGTGCCGTTCCGGGTGGTCGTCGCCGAGGAGCTGGCGCTCGCCGGCCGTCCGGCCGGTCCGAGGGCCACGTCGTCGTGGCTGAGGGAGCACCGACTCGCCACGGGGCCGGGGCTGCGCACCGAGGACGTGCCGCCCGCCGACCGGATCCGCTCGCTGACCGAGCTGGGGGCGGCCCGGCCCGACGCCCGGTTCCTGGTCCTCGTCTCGCCCGACCGGCACGGCCTGCACCGGCGCGACTGGTGGCCGGTGGCGCGGGCAGCCGCTGACGGCGGCCTGGGCGTCCTGGTCACGGTCAGCGAGGCCGTCGACCTGGCAGGCGAGGTCGTCCGCAGGGCCGTGATCGGAGGTGCCGCGTGAACGCCCTGCGGATCGCCTGGAGCGAGCTGTCGCGGCTGCTGAGCATCCGGATGGGCCGGATCACCGTGCTGGCGCTCGTCACGGTGCCGACCATCTACGCCGGCCTCTACCTCTACGCCAACCACGACCCGTACGCCGCGCTCGACCGGGTCCCGACCGCGCTCGTCGTCGAGGACTCGGGGGCCACCGGGCCCGACGGGAGACCGCTCGACGCCGGGCGGGAGGTGGCCGACCAGCTGCTCGAGTCCGCCGACTTCGGCTGGCACGAGGTCGACCGGGCCGCTGCGAGGGCCGGGGTCGACGACGGCACCTACGACTTCGCGCTGCTGATCCCGCGCGACTTCTCCGCGGCCCTGACGAGCAGCTCGGGCAGTGACCCCGAGCAGGCGCGGATCACCATGCTCACCAACGATGCGAACTCCTACCTGTCGACGACCATCGCCAACACCGTCGCCACGAAGGTCCGCGATGCCATCGGCCAGAAGGTCTCGCAGGAGGCGGTCGGCACCTTCCTGCTCGGGATCGCCGACGTCCGCCAGGGCCTGCAGCAGGGGGCGGACGGCGCCGGCCAGCTCGAGGAGGGACTGCGGCAGGCCCGCAAGGGCGCCCGCAGGCTGGTCGAGGGCAGCACCCGGCTGGCCGACGGCACCGGGCAGCTGCGCACCGGTGCCGGCCAGCTGCACGACGGCCTGACCACCCTGGCCAACCGCACCGCGTCCTTGCCGGACCAGTCCAGGAAGCTGGCCTCCGGGGCCCGCCAGGTCGCCGACGGCGACCGGAAGGTCGCGAACGCCGGCAACAAGATCGCCGGTGCGGTCCACGCCGCCCGCACGACGTACGACGCCGGCCGGGCCGACCTCGTCGCAGAGATGGACCGGCTCGGGATCGCGCCGGGGGCCCAGGACCGGCTGCTCGCGATCTACGACCAGGTCGGCACGAAGGTGCACGACGTCGACACCAGCGTCGGCACCGTCCGCAAGCAGCTCAACCAGCTCGCCGACGGCGCCGACCGGGTCGCCGACGGGGCCGACCAGCTCGCCCGCTCGACTCCCGCCCTGGTCGACGGGATCCGCCAGGCGCGCGACGGCGCCGACGGGCTGGAGACCGGGGCAGCCCGGCTCGGCAAGGGCGCCGGCACCCTGCACGACGGAACCGTCGAGCTGCGCAGGGGCCTGCGCCAGCTCACCGGCGGAGCCGGGGCGCTGCGCGAAGGGCTCGCCACCGGCGTCGAGAAGGTTCCGGACACGAACGAGGAATCGCGCCGGCAGATCGCCGAGACCGTCGCGAACCCGATCGACGTCCGGGCCCACAGCGATGCGGCGGCCCGCAACTACGGCGCCGGCCTGGCGCCCTTCTTCCTGGCCCTGGCCGCCTGGATCGGCGGGTACGTCCTCTTCCTGCTCGTCCGTCCGCTCTCGAGCCGGGCGCTGGCGGCCAACCAGCAGCCGTTGCGGATCGCCACCGGCGGCTGGCTGCCGCCGGCCCTGATCGGTGCGGTCCAGATGACGCTGGCGTTCGCGGTCGTCGCGCTCGTCCTCGACGTCGGCATCGTCGAGTCCCTGCGGACCTGGCTGTTCATGATCCTGGTCTCGGTGACCTTCATCGCGATCGTGCACCTGCTCAACGCCCTGCTGGGCACACCCGGGCAGTTCCTCGCGCTGGTCCTCATGGTGGTCCAGTTGGTGACCGCCGGGGGCACGTTCCCGTGGCAGACGATCCCCGAGCCGCTGCACTGGCTGCACGAGGTGCTGCCGATGAGCTACGCGGTGGAAGGCCTGCGCCAGCTCATGTACGGCGGTGACCCGGCCAGGGTGTCGACAGCAGTGCTGGTGCTGGCGGCGTACCTCGTGGGTGCGCTGCTGCTCACCTCGCTGGTCGCGAGGAGGCACCGGGTGTGGACGCCGAGCCGGGTCAAGCCGACCGTGGTGCTGTAGCGCCGGCGAGGTCAGCGCACCACGTCGTAGCAGAGCTTCTGCACGCCGTTGGCGTACGTCGCGCTCTCGACGAGCGCCAGCTTCTGCCGGTCCTTGTCGGTCTCGCTCCACATCCGCTTGCCGGCGCCGAGCACCCAGGGGAACACCAGGAGGTGGTAGCGGTCGAGCAGGCCGGCGTCGGCCAGGCCCCGGGCCAGGCTCGCCGAGCCGTGGATCGAGATCGGAGCGCCGTCGGTCTCCTTGAGCGCCGCGACGTCGTCGAAGGAGCGCAGGATCGTGGTCTCGCCCCAGTTGGTGACGAGGTCGTCCTCCTTGAGCGTGGTCGAGACGACGTACTTCGGCATGGCGTTGTACTTCGGGAACTCCTCGGTCATCGTCGGCCAGACCGGCGCGAACGCCTGGTAGCTGACCCGGCCGAGCATGAGCGCGCCGGCCTCCTCCTGCTCGCGGGCCTTGAGCTCGTAGACCTCCTCGAGGAAGTCGATGCCCTGGAAGGTCCAGCCGCCGTTGCGGTAGTCGGGCTCGGGGGAGGGGGCCTGGACGACGCCGTCGATCGAGACGAAGGCGGTGTAGATCAGAGTGCGCACGGGTGACCTCCGGGGTCGGGTTGGGGGCGCTGACATCCTCTCCACGAACGGCGGTCGGGCGGTACGACAGGCCGGGCGGATCTTTTTTCGATGATTTTCGCCGGGCGTGGACCCGACGGCTTGTCCTCATGTCGGCTTGAGGTTCTACCGTCTCCGACATGAGCATGGAGTCGATCGCCTGGAACCAGGTGTACCGGGGGATGCACGGGCCCGACGAGGAGCGGGAGTTCAGCACCGCGACGGCGAAGCGGATCCTGCGCTTCGCGCGTCCGCACCGTCGCAAGCTGGTCGGGTTCGTGGTGCTCAGCGTCGTCACCGCAGGACTCGCCGTCGCGACACCGGTGCTGGCCGGTGAGGTCGTCAACGCCATCGTCGCGGGCGACGACCGCTCGGTCGTCGTACGCCTGGCGCTGGCGATCGCCGTGCTCGCGGTCCTGGACGCGGCGCTCGGGCTGGTGGCGCGCTGGCTGTCGTCGCGCATCGGCGAGGGCCTGATCCTCGACCTGCGCACGGCGGTCTTCGACCACGTGCAGCGGATGCCGGTCGCGTTCTTCAGCCGGACCCGGACGGGCGCCCTGGTCAGCCGGCTCAACAACGACGTGATCGGGGCGCAGCGGGCGTTCAGCCAGACCCTGTCCGGCGTCGTCGGCAACCTGGTCACCCTCGCCCTGACCCTGGTCGTGATGCTCGGCATCTCGTGGCAGGTCACCTTGCTGGCGCTCGTGCTGCTCCCCGTGTTCGTGATCCCGGCGCGGCGGATGGGGCGCCGGCTGGCGGGCATCCAGCGCGAGGCCGCCGACCACAACGCGGCGATGGGCAACCAGATGACCGAGCGGTTCTCGGCGCCGGGCGCCACCCTCGTCAAGCTGTTCGGGCGCCCCGACCAGGAGTCCGTGGAGTTCGCGGCGCGAGCGCAGCGGGTCGCGGAGATCGGCGTCCGGACCGCGATGGTGCAGACCACCTTCGTCACCGCGCTCACCCTCGTCTCCGCGCTGGCCGTCGCCGTCGTCTACGGCCTGGGCGGTGCCCTCGCCCTCGACGGCACGCTCGACGCTGGTGACGTCGTCGCGCTGTCCCTGCTGCTCACCCGGCTCTACGCCCCGCTGACCGCCCTGGCCAGTGCCCGGGTCGAGGTGATGAGTGCGCTGGTGAGCTTCGAGCGGGTCTTCGAGGTGCTCGACCTCGAGCCGTTGATCAAGGACCGTCCGGGCGCGGGACCGGTGCCCGACGGTCCGGTCGCGGTCGAGCTCGACGACGTCCGGTTCGCCTACCCGTCCGCGGACAAGGTCTCGCTCGCCTCGCTGGAGGCGGTCGCCACCCTCGACACCCGGGGCGGCGAGGAGGTGCTGCACGGCATCTCGCTGCGCGCAGAGCCGGGCCAGGTCGTGGCCCTGGTCGGCTCCTCGGGTGCGGGGAAGTCGACGATCGCGCAGCTCGTGTCCCGGCTGTACGACGTCGATGCGGGCGCCGTACGCCTGGCCGGCGTGGACGTGCGGGACCTGACCGCCGCCTCCATCCGCGACGCGGTCGGCATGGTCACCCAGGACGGCCACCTGTTCCACGACACCATCCGCGGCAACCTGCTGCTCGCGCGGCCCGAGGCGAACGAGCAGGACCTGTGGGACGCGCTGTCCCGGGCCCGGCTGGCCGGCCTGGTCCGCGCCCTGCCCGACGGGCTCGACACGGTGGTGGGGGAGCGCGGCTACCGCCT
This sequence comes from Pimelobacter simplex, assembly GCA_016803235.1. Classification (GTDB taxonomy): domain Bacteria; phylum Actinomycetota; class Actinomycetes; order Propionibacteriales; family Nocardioidaceae; genus Nocardioides; species Nocardioides simplex_A. Next base: position 3,809 of record JADCLI010000043.1, on the reverse strand, counting down.
GTCCGGCGGCGAGCGCCAGCGGCTCACGATCGCCCGGCTGCTGCTCAAGCAGCCCCGGGTGGTCATCCTCGACGAGGCGACTGCGTCCCTCGACTCCACCTCGGAGGCGGCCGTGCAGGCAGCGCTGGCCGAGGCCCTGGCCGGCCGTACCGCCCTCGTCATCGCGCACCGGCTCTCCACGATCCGCGCCGCCGACCTGATCGCCGTCGTCGAGGACGGCCGGATCGTGGAGCGGGGTACGCACGCCGCGCTGCTCGCCGCGGGCGGTCGCTACGAGGAGCTCTACCGGACCCAGTTCGCCGAGGACGCGCCGGCGCTGGACCGCCGTGGTGATCTGCCCACGGATCGTGTATCTTGACGTCAAGAGATATCGGGAGTCCGGTGTCCCGCAGGACTTAGGTCAGCCTCACTATCCGATCCACCGTTCGCGGCGGCAGGATGCGACAGGAGACCTAGCGACAACGATGAAGTCGATGAGACGGAGACGCGATGGCCAGCAAGAACAGCTTCGGCGCCAAGAGCACCCTGGACGTGGACGGCAAGTCCTACGAGATCTTCCGCCTCGACGCGGTCAAGGGAGAGGGCCTCGACGTCGAGAGCCTGCCCTTCTCGCTGAAGGTGCTGCTCGAGAACCTGCTCCGCACCGAGGACGGCGCGGACATCACGGCCGAGGACATCAAGGCCCTCGCCGGCTGGGACGAGACCGCCCAGCCCGACAAGGAGATCCAGTTCACGCCCGCCCGCGTGATCATGCAGGACTTCACCGGCGTCCCCTGCGTCGTCGACCTCGCCACGATGCGCGAGGCCATGGCCGAGCTGGGTGGCGACGCCACCAAGATCAACCCGCTCGCGCCGGCCGAGATGGTCATCGACCACTCCGTCATGGCCGACGTCTTCGGCACCCCCGAGGCGTTCGCCCGCAACGTCGAGATCGAGTACGAGCGCAACCGTGAGCGCTACCAGTTCCTGCGCTGGGGCCAGGGCGCCTTCGACGACTTCAAGGTCGTCCCCCCGGGCACCGGCATCGTCCACCAGGTCAACATCGAGCACCTCGCCCGCACGGTCTTCACCCGTGAGGTCGACGGCGAGCTGCTGGCCTACCCCGACACCTGCGTCGGCACCGACTCGCACACCACCATGGTCAACGGCATCGGCGTCGTCGGCTGGGGCGTCGGCGGCATCGAGGCCGAGGCCGCGATGCTCGGCCAGCCGGTCTCCATGCTGATCCCGCGCGTGGTCGGCTTCAAGCTGTCCGGTGAGCTGCCCGAGGGCTCGACCGCCACCGACCTGGTGCTCACGATCACCGAGATGGTCCGCAAGCACGGCGTCGTCGGCAAGTTCGTCGAGTTCTACGGCCCCGGCGTCGCGGCGCTGCCGCTGGCCAACCGCGCCACCATCGGCAACATGTCGCCGGAGTTCGGCTCGACCATCGCGGTGTTCCCGATCGACGGCGAGACCACCAACTACCTGCGCCTGACCGGTCGCTCCGAGGAGCAGATCGCGCTCGTCGAGAAGTACGCCAAGGAGCAGGGCCTCTGGCTCGACCCGGCCGCCGAGCCGCGCTACTCCGAGAAGCTCGAGCTCGACCTGGCGACCGTCGTCCCGTCGATCGCCGGGCCGAAGCGCCCGCAGGACCGGGTGCTGGTGTCCGAGGCCAAGGAGTCCTTCCGTGGCGCGCTCGTCGACTACGCCGGTGCGCCGCAGGACGCCCAGGGCTACGACGAGGCCGTCGAGGAGTCCTTCCCGGCCTCCGACGCGCCGTCGCACGACCCCAACCAGGCCAACGGCGCCCCGGCCCCGAGCAACCACCTCTCCGCGGCACCCGCCGACGGCGGCCGGGCGTCCAACCCGGTCGAGGTCACCCTCGAGGACGGCACGACCTTCACCCTGGACCACGGTGCGGTGACGATCGCCTCGATCACCTCGTGCACCAACACCTCCAACCCGTCGGTCATGATCGGTGCCGCGCTGCTCGCCAAGAAGGCGGTCGAGAAGGGCCTGACCCGCAAGCCGTGGGTCAAGACCACCCTCGCGCCCGGCTCGCAGGTCGTCTCCGACTACTACGAGAAGGCCGGCCTGACGCCGTACCTCGACAAGCTCGGCTTCAACCTGGTCGGCTACGGCTGCGTCACCTGCATCGGCAACTCGGGTCCGCTCATCCCCGAGGTCTCCGCCGCGGTCAACGAGAACGACCTCGCCGTCGTCTCGGTGCTCTCGGGCAACCGGAACTTCGAGGGTCGGATCAGCCCCGACATCAAGATGAACTACCTGGCCTCGCCGCCGCTGGTCGTCGCGTACGCGCTGGCCGGCTCGATGGACGTCGACCTGTTCAACGACTCGCTGGGCAAGGACGCCGACGGCAACGACGTCTACCTCAAGGACATCTGGCCCTCGCCGGCCGAGGTCGAGGAGACCATCGCGGGCGCGATCAACTCGGAGATGTTCGCCGAGTCCTACGCCGACGTCTTCAAGGGTGACGAGCGCTGGCGCTCCCTGCCCACCCCCGAGGGCAACACCTTCACCTGGGACGAGGCGTCGACGTACGTCCGCAAGGCGCCGTACTTCGACGGCATGCCCGACCAGCCGGCCCCGGTCACCGACATCGACGGCGCCCGCGTCCTGCTCAAGCTCGGCGACTCGGTCACCACCGACCACATCTCGCCGGCCGGCTCGATCAAGGCCGACTCGCCCGCGGGCAAGTACCTCACGGAGAACGGCGTCGCCCCGCGCGACTTCAACTCCTACGGCTCGCGCCGTGGCAACCACGAGGTGATGATCCGCGGCACCTTCGCCAACATCCGCCTGCGCAACCAGATCGCGCCCGGCACCGAGGGTGGCTTCACCCGCGACTTCACCGTCGCCGACGCCCCCGTCACCACGGTGTACGACGCGTCGGTCAACTACCAGGCTGCGGGCATCCCGCTCGTCGTCCTGGCGGGCAAGGAGTACGGCTCGGGCTCGTCGCGCGACTGGGCGGCCAAGGGCACCTCGCTGCTGGGCGTCAAGGCAGTCATCGCCGAGAGCTACGAGCGCATCCACCGCTCCAACCTCATCGGCATGGGCGTCATCCCGCTGCAGTTCCCCGAGGGGCAGAACGCCGAGTCGCTGGGCCTGACCGGCGAGGAGACCTTCTCGATCGCGGGGATCACCGAGCTCAACGACGGCACCACGCCCTCGACGGTGAAGGTCACCACCGACACCGGCGTCGAGTTCGACGCCGTCGTCCGCATCGACACCCCCGGTGAGGCGAACTACTACCGCAACGGCGGCATCATGCAGTACGTCCTGCGCAACCTGCTGCGCGGCTGACACCCGCTGCCCCCTGCTTGAGCCGAACGGCCCGTCGCTCCTGGAACGGAGCGACGGGCCGTTCGGCATTGGGTGGAGGCAGTGTTCGCCGTCAGCCGGGCGTCGACGCCGCTGGTCAGCCTGAAGGTGACCGTGTTCTCTGACGTTCTCGGTGCTCAGGCACCATGACTTCGTGGGGATCGCGATGACGAGCGCCGTCGGGTCATGGTGCTGGCGCTCGCTGTGCTGACCGGGGCTGGCGAGCGTCAGCGCGGTGCCTCGCCGGCTGTCGTCGTCCTGGCGGCGGCGTTCTTCCCCGTCAAGTGGTTTGTCTGACACCAGCGCGACGAGCGGCCCCGGCGGGGAGCTGCGCCTCGGCTCCACTGACTACGGTGGGCGCATGCTCGTCGCGTTCAGCATCAGTCCCTCCAGCTCCGACGACACCGGCGGTGTGTCCGAGGCGGTCGCCGCCGCCGTCCGGGTGGTCCGCGAGTCCGGCCTGCCCAACGAGACGACGTCGA
>JADCLI010000042.1 GCA_016803235.1 Pimelobacter simplex | reverse complement strand
GGTAGCGACCGCGCCCCCCACCCCGCAGGACCCCACGTCTGCGGGGGCATCGGACTGTCCCGACGGGACGTTCCCCTAGGAACTCGCTGGCCGTGGCTGGCTCGCGTGGTGGAGTCGACCGAACGGCGGGACAGGTACGTCTACAGCAGGGTCGAGGAGGACTGGCCGGTCGCCAAGGCCGCCATCGCGTCGACGTCGAGCGCCCAACCGGCCGCGACGTCGTCGTCGTACGCCGCGCCGCGGGCCGCGCGGGCGACCTTGCCGGCCTGCTCGATGAGCGCCTCGTCGGGGCGGTAGTAGCCGTAGACGTTGCCGCCGGTGCCGGCGCGCAGCTGGGCCGCAGCGCCCCGGAGGACGCCGACGCGGGCCAGGCCGCCCGAGTCGGGTCCGGGTGACAGCGACTCCACGACGGCGAGCGCGTCGAGCAGGTAGGCGAGATTGGCGTGGTCGCCGGTGTCGCGGCTGAGGAGCACGCCTTCAGCGATCTGGCGGCGCGCCCGGTCCGGCTCGCCGACGGCCATCGAGACCTGGATCGCGGTGAACAGGGCGATGTAGACGGCGAGCGGGTCGTGGCGGCGGCGGGCGGCGGCGAGGGCCTGGTCGACCAGCTCGCCGGCGCCGGTGGCGTTGCCGCGGAGCAGCTCGACGGTGCCGAGCCACACGTGCGAGAGCGTCCAGAGCCACTGGCCGCCGAGGCCGGCGTCCTCGCACAGCCCGATGGTCTCCTCGATCACCGTGGCCGCCAGGTCGAGGTCGTCGCGGGCGAGCGCGACCAGGCCGATCCCGCCGTAGGCGTAGGGGAGGCCCTCGAGGTCGCCGGTACGCCGGGCGAGGTCGGTGCTGTCCGCCCAGGCGGGCTCGGCGGCGTCGAGGTCGCCCTGCGCGAAGGCCAGTGCACCGACCACCGAGCCGGCGCGGACCCGGACCGGGTCGGTGACGTCGTGGGCGAGCACCGCCTGCATCAGCCGGCGTCCCTCGCGCAGCGCACCGCGGATCCACCAGAACAGCCACAGGTGCCAGCCCAGCCAGCCGCCGAGGTCCGCCTGCCCGGAGGCGAGCGACCACTCGACGGCCGCGACCAGGTTGGCGTGCTCGAGCTCGATCTGCGTGAGCGTCTCGACGGTGCCCTCGCCGCGCAGCGACGGCTCGTAGTGGGCGGCCACGGCGCCGAAGTACCGCAGGTGCGCATCCCGCGCGGACCGCTCCGCCTCGGGTGCGAGTCGGGTGGCGGCGTACTGGGCCACGGGCTCCAGCAGCCGGAACCGCGGCCCCGGGGCAACCACCACGAGCGACTGGTCGACCAGCGACTCGAGCAGGCCGAGGACGTCACCGGGACCCACCACGTCCGCCAGCACGGCGGCCGCCGCGTCGATCCCGAAGCCGCCGCTGAAGACAGCGAGGCGCGGGAAGGCGGACTGCTCCAGCGGCGAGAGGAGCTCGAAGCTCCAGTCGATCGCCGAACGCATGGTGCGCTGGCGCGGCGGCAGGTCGCGCGCGCCCTCGGCGGCCATCACCTCGTCGAGCCGCGCGAGGATCTCGGCCGGGGACAGCAGGCGGACCCGCGCGGCGGCGAGCTCGATCGCGAGCGGGATGCCGGCGAGTCGGTGGCACAGCTGGGTGACCACCGCGTCGTCGGCCGGCAGGTCCGTCGCCCCGGCCGCAGCGGCCCGGGTCACGAACAGCTCGGCGGCGGCCGGCAGGTCGAGCGGAGTCAGGGGGAAGAGCACCTCGCCCCGCACGCGCAGCGGGATCCGGCTGGTGACCAGGATCCGCAGCTCCGGGCAGGCCGCGGCGAGGGTCGCGACCTCGGGCCACGCGTCGAGGAGGTGCTCGGCGTTGTCGAGCAACAGCAGCCGGTCCTGGTCGCGGAGCAGGTCGAGCAGCGCGGTGAACGGGTCGCCGCCCTCGGCGACGCCGACCGCGCGGGCGATCGCCGGGATCACCGCGGACGGGTCGTGCAGCGGCGCGAGCGGGACCAGGCTCACCCCGTCGGCGAAGGAGGACTCGGCCGCCGCAGCCACCGCGAGGGCGAGCCGGGTCTTGCCGCACCCGCCCACGCCGGTGACGGTCACCAGCCGCGACGTCGGGGCGCGCAGTACGTCGACGAGGTGCGCCACGTCGCGCTCACGGCCCAGGAGCGGGCCGAGCAGGTCGGTGGACGGGACGCTGCTCGGGCGGTGCGGACGCGGAGCCGGTGCCGCGGTGGGAGCGGGACCGGGCCGCAGGGCGGGGTCCTGCTCCAGGATCTGCTGGTGCAGCCGCTGGACCGCCGGGCCGGGGTCGACGCCGAGCTCCTCGACGAGCTGGGTGCGCAGGTCGGCGTACTCCTCCAGGGCGTCGGCCTGCCTGCCCGCGAGGTACAGCGCCCGCATCAGCTGCCCGCGCACCGACTCGCGCAGGGGGTGCTGCCGGGCCAGCCCGGTCAGCCGGGTCACCGCCGCCCCGGCCCGGCCGAGGGTGAGGTCGAGCTCGGCGGCCAGCTCCTCGCCGGTCAGCCGGAGGCCCTCCAGGCGCAGCGCCTCGGTGCGCGCGAACGGCTGGGGTACGTCGGCCAGCGGCTCCCCGCGCCACCACCCGAGCGCCTCGCTCAGGTGCTCCTGTGCGGCCCGCGGGTCGGCGGCCGAGAGCGCCGTCCGGGCCGCGTCGATCCCGGCGGCGAGCCGGTCGGTGTCGAGGGCGCCCGCCGGCAGGTCGAGCCGGTAGCCGGGCGGCGCCGTGGCGATCTCGGCCGGCACGCCGGCATCGCGCAGCCGGGAGCGCAGCCGGGAGATGACGGCCTGCAGGTTGGCGAGGGTGCCGCCGCGGGCGCTCTCGCCCCAGACCCGGTCGAGCAGGGTGTCGGTGGAGACGACGCGCCCTGCGTCGACGGCCAGTGCGGCCAGCGTCTCGCGGTGCCGGGGTGAGCCGATGTCGACACTGCTGCCCGCTGCGTCGAGCACCTCGAGGGGGCCGAGCAGGCGCAGCGGTACGACGTCCCCACGGTCTGGCACGCGCCAAGGGTAGAGGGGGCCGGAGCGCGCCGCTGTCGGTTTACTGCCGGACGGCGGCCGGCAGGTCCGCGAGTGCGGCGTGGGGGAGCGCGGGCGTGCGGTGCCCGTCGCGCCCGACCATCTCCTGGTTGACGACGAGGGCGTTGAGCACCGACTCCTCGACCGCCTCGACGACCGCGGTGTAGAACGGGTCGATCGCACCCCAGGGCAGCACCTGCTGGTCCGCCAGCCCGCTCGGCGGCGGGTACATCTGGCTGCGCAGGCCGGGGGCGTCCGCGGTCGAGAAGGCCAGGAAGATGTCGCCGGAGAAGTGCCCGCCGGCGGTGCCCGTGCGACCCAGCCCGAGCGGCACCCGCCGGGCCAGCGCCTTGCACTGGTGGGGGAGCAGCGGCGCGTCGGTGGCGACCACGACGATCACCGAGCCGGCACCGCCCGGCAGGCTCCCGGCGACGGCTGGCGCGGCCGCCCCGAGGTCGCGCACGAACCACGCCGGGTCCTCCATCGGGTTGTCGTGGCCGAGGTCTCGCCCGATCGGCGTACCGGCCACGACCAGCTCGCGCCGGTCGCCGAAGTTGGCCTGCACCAGGACGCCCACCGTGTAGGTCGTCCCGGCGAACTCGACCTCGCGCGACGCCGTGCCGGTGCCGCCCTTGAACGCGTAGCAGTTCATGCCGGTGCCGCCGCCGACCGAGCCCTCGGGCACCGGCCCGCCGGTTGCTGCGTCGAGCGCGGCGCGGGCGTGCTCGGGCCGGACGTGCCCGCCGTTGATGTCGTTGAGGTAGCCGTCCCAGGTCTCTCCGCACACGGGCAGCAGCCACTGCGCGGCCAGGTGCGGGTGCACCTGGTTGACCCACTCGACGACGCCCGTGTGGCAGGCGCCGACGGCGTGCGTGTTGGAGAGCACGACCGGCATCGTCAGCGCCCCGGACTCCTCGATCCAGGTGGTGCCGGTCAGCTCGCCGTTGCCGTTGAGGGAGTACGACGCCGCGGCGCACGGCTCGCCGACGCCGTCCCGCCCGCGCGGCAGGATGGCCGTGACCCCGGTGCGGACCGAGCTGCCGCTGACCAGCGTCTCGAGACCGACGGTGACCCCGGGTACGTCGGTGATCGCGTTGTGCGGGCCCGGCCGGCCGGGGAGGGCGAGCAGGTCGCGGGCGCGGGGGCGGGGCTCAGTGGGCACGGGTCACCTCTCGTTCGGGAAGGATGTCGGCGCAGCCGGTGGCGAGGCGGGCGTACCCGCAGATCAGGGACACCGTGCGGTCGTAGTCGAGGGAGCGGATGCCGATGACGATGTGCTCGCCGTACGCGTCCTCGAGCGCGACCAGGTTCTGCGCGATGTCGGTGGCCTCGGAGGTGAGGGTGAAGTGGCCCTGCGCCACCCCGACCTCGAGGATGCCGACGTAGATGGCGACCTGGGTGTCGTAGAGCGCCGCGAACAGGTCGGCGTTGTCCTCGCGCAGCCGGAGGTGGCCGTCGAGCTGGTAGAGCGCGCCGACCAGGTCGTCGTCGGGGGAGGACGGGAGCCCGCCGCGGATGGTGGCGACCAGCTTGTCGCGGGCGTCGGGGTACTGCGTCACCAGCGAGAGCCGGTCGTCGTAGAAGCGCTTGCGGGCCCGGGCGTGGACCTCGTTGAGCAGTCCCTGCACGTCGTCGAAGTAGTAGTGGACGGTGCCGGTCGAGACGCCCGCCCGCGCGGCCACGTCGCGGATCCGCAGGCCGGCGGCGCCGACCTCGCGCAGCACCTGGAGGGCCGCGGCGACGATCTGGTCGCGCCGCTGCTCCTGGTCCTTGAACCGTGCCACCCCGTGCCTCCTCGGTGCTCTTCCTGACGCTGAGTCAGGAACGCTCACGTTACAGATTGCCTATTGACACGGGTATCGAACCAGTTCTTTGATTCTGCGTCAAAGAAAGGGGTGCTATGTCCGAGTTGCACCAGGCCGTCTCCACCGGTCGCTACGAACAGGAGCTCGCGCGGTCGCTGTCGATGCGCGAGAACATCCTCATCACGCTGTCGTCGGTGACCCCGGCGTCCAGCGTCTTCATCATCGTCCCGGCGGTCCTGCTGGGCGTGGGCGGCGCCTCGGTGCTCACGCTCGGGCTCGCGGCGCTGGCCGCCGTGCTCGTCGGCGTCTGCTACGCCGAGCTGTCGGCGACGTACCCGGTCACCGGCGGCGAGTACACCTGGGCCGCGCGCCTGCTCGGCCGTCCGCTGGGGTTCGGCACCTTCGTGCTGACGATGGTCAACGGGATCCTGATCATCGCCGTGATCGCCCTCGGCACCGGCGACTACCTGAGCGCCGCCTGGTCGGCGCTCGACGGGGTCTGGGTCGGGGTCGTGGTGATCGTGGCGACCACGGTCGTCGCGGCACTCGACATCCGCACCAACGCCTGGGTCACCGGCGTCTTCCTCGCGACCGAGCTGCTCGCCCTGGTCGTGCTGACCGTCCTGGGGTTCCTGAACCCCGAGCGCGGCCCGGGTGCCTTCTTCTCCGCCCAGACCGCCGGCGACCACGGACTCGAGACCGTCGGTGTCGCCGCGGTCATCGCGCTGCTGCCGGTCGCGCTGTTCGCGTTCAACGGGTACGGCGCCGCGGTCTACTACGTCGAGGAGACCAAGGACGCCAATCGCACCATCGGCCGCGTCATCCTGGTCTCGCTGATCGTGACCGCGCTCGTCGAGATCGTCCCGCTCGCCGCCGTCGTCATCGGCGCCCCGAGCATGGAGGCCCTGCTCGGCAGCGATGCCCCGATGAACTACTTCCTGCTCGAGCGCGGCGGCTCCGCGCTCAACACCGCCGTCAGCGTCGGCATCGCCCTGGCCATCGTGAACGCGGTCATCGCCGTCGTCATCCAGATCGCCCGCCTGGTCTACGCCTCCGCCCGCGACCGCTCCTGGCCCGGCCCGGTCGACGACGTGCTCGGTCGCATCCACCCGCGCTTCCGCTCGCCCGTCAACGCCACCTTCCTCGTCGGTGGACTCTCCGCGCTGACCGCCGCCTTCATCCCGTTGAGCTGGCTGATCACCGCCACGGGCGCCTCGGTCGCGCTGGTCTACCTCGTCGTCGGCGCTTGCGCTCTGCGCCTGCGCCGCTCGGGCGCCGCCTCGTCGCGTGGCTACCGGATGCCCCTGTGGCCGCTCCCGCCGGTGCTCCTCGTCGCGGGCATGGTCTACGTGTGCGTCGAGGTCGGCCGCGACGCACCGTCGCAGCTGGTGATCGGGTCGGCGACGGTCGCCGCGGGCGTCGCGTACTACTTCGGGTTCATCCACCCCCGGCGCGGGGAGAGGTGGACGCTGCCGGACCCGGTGGAGGAGGAAATCGGGAGTGAGGCGTAGCCCGGATGCCTAGGCTCGTGCGGTGGACGTCTTCCTTCTCTGGCACGTCAGGCACGCCGAGAACTCGGACCGATCGCCGATCGAGCACCGTGACGAGGACGGCGAGCTGCTCCTCGACGAGCCAGACTGCTTCCTCGCGGAGGCCCACGAGCTCGACGCTGACAACTGGACGGAGGGCTTCGTCATCATTCCGGTCGACGAGGACTGAGGGCGCGCCTCACGACGCCGGCAACCCGGCCACCGGCACCTCGACCCGGTCCATCTCCTGCCCGCCGTCGCACGTCATCAGAGCGACGGTGGCCAGCCCGTCCCGCTCGCCGACGACCTCCCAGTGCCCACCGGACGCGATCCAGCGCTCGAGCGCGACGAGGCCGTCAGCGGACACCGGACCCCGCCCAGGCGGTGGCCGACATCGTGAACGGACCGTCGCCGAGCTCGGCGCGCAGCAGCTCGACCACCCGTTCCTGCTGTCCGTGAGCCAGGGCGTCGAACGCGACGCCGGCAGTGCCGACGCCGTAGGTGTAGGGCTCCCACCACTCGTCGAACGTGGCGAACGGGACGGTGACCGTCAGCGGGACCTCGCTGACCTCGCCCAGGCCGGCCGCGGTCAGCAGGGCAGTCAGGTCGCCGGCGTTCGACCCGGGAAGCGTCGCCTCGTCGGTGACGGTCGGGTCGACGGCCAGGACCGCGCGCCAGAAGGCGGACAGCGGGCCGGTGCCGCCGCCGTGGTCCCACACGCACGCGCTCACCCGGCCGCCGGGACGGGTCACGCGCCGCATCTCGGCCAGTCCGGCTGCCGGGTCGGACATGAAGTGCACGACCAGCTGGGCCAGCGTGGCGTCGAAGGACTCCTCGGCGAAGGGGAGCGCCTCGGCCGAGGCGCGGCGTACGTCGGCGCCCGGGTGGGTGGTCGCGGCCGCGGTCACGAATGTGGCGACCGGGTCGACCGCAGTGACACGGGGCGCGCCGTGGCGGCGTACCAGCTCGGCGGTGAGCATGCCGGGCCCGCACCCGACGTCGAGGATCGGTGCGGTGGCGGGGACGCCGACCAGGCCCACGTCGGCGAACAGCGGGGCGAGGGGAGTGGAGAACCTCCCCATGAAGCTGATGTAGGCGTCCGCCACCTCGAACATCGCCACGTCGCGATCATTCTCCGCGGCGGTCGGCTTGTCCATCGGTCCGGACGGTCACGCAGCAGCGCCCCGGGTCGGGCTCGAGGTGGGCGGTGGCCCCGGCGCAGCCGAGGCCGTCGGCGACACCCTGCACGAAGGAGCGGTTGAGCCCGCAGACGAGCGCGGTGTGCTTCTGGGCGAGGGCGTCGAACGGGCAGTTCTCCAGTGCCACGGCGTCGGGGGAGAGTGACGGCTCGTAGCCCTGGCCTGCGAGCACCCTCGCGAGGTCGGGCAGCCCGGCCCGCTCCGATACGCCGGCCGCCTCGCCCGCGACGGACCGCCCCTCGCAGTGCGCGGACTCCGCGAGGGCGGCGTCGAGGTCCTCGCCGGCGCCGGCCCGCCGGACCGCGGCGGCGAGGATGTCGCCGACCAGGTCGTAGCGCCGCGGCGGCAGGGTGACCGCGAACTCGCGCGGCGAGCGCCGGTAGAGCTTGCTCGGCCGCCCCGCACCCGGGCCGCTGCGGCCGCTGAGCCGGCGGAACTCCACCTCGAGCAGGCCCTCCTCGGCGAGCCGGTCGAGGTGGAAGCTCACGGTGTGCTTGGCGATACCCAGGGCGGCGGCGGTGGCGTCCCGTCCGACGGCGTCGGGCTGCGCGGCGACATACTCGTAGAGCGCGCGCCGCGTCGGGTCGGCGAGCACGCCTATCGCGGCGGCGCCGGAGGCGAGGCTGTCGACGTCCACGGGGCGATTCTAAAACACAACTCCATAGGTGGAAGAGTGATCAAGTGGTCGCCGGCGTCGGTTCCGACGTGGTCCTGCGTGCGGCCTGGGGACGCACCGCGGCCAACGCCTCGAGCCGCGGCGCGAGGTAGGCCAGCCCGGCGGCGACGACGAGTGCGAGACCCTGGGCGACCTGCTGCCAGAAGGTCGGCACGCCGACCAGGGTCAGCCCGTTCTGCAGGATGCCGAGGAAGGCGACGCCGAGCACCACCCCGACCAGCGTGCCGGACCCGCCGGTGAGGGCGACGCCGCCGACCAGCACGGCGGTCAGGACCGCGAGCTCGAAGCCGCTGCCCGCCGTACCCGACTGGACGGCGCCGAGCACCGACGCCTTGATCGCGCCGGCCAGGGCCGCGCAGGCACCGGTGGCGAGGAACAGGGTGAACGGCACGGTGCGGACCCGCACGCCGGAGAGGTACGCCGCCTCCCGGGAGACGCCGATCGCGTAGATGTGCCGGCCGACCGGCGTGAGCGCCAGGATCGCCCCGGCGACGAGCACGACGAGGAGCGCGATCACGACCGGCGAGGGCAGCCCGGCGACCTTGGCCCCGCCCAGCCACGCGAACGAGTCGCCGAAGCTGGTCAGCGGCAGCGGCGCGAACTGCTGCGCGAGTCCGCGGACGGCGGTCAGCGTGCCGAGCGTGACGATGAACGGCGACAGGCCGACCACACAGCACAGGAACCCGTTGACCGCGCCGACCGCCAGCCCCGCGAGCAGCGAGAGCAGCACGCAGGTGAGCAGGCCGCCGCCGTGCTCGGAGGCGAGCCAGCCGGCGGCGACCGCACCCAGCGCGTACGTCGAGCCGACCGAGAGGTCGAGGTAGCCGCTGATCACGAGCAGCGCGGAGGGGACCGCGACGATCGCGAGGGTGGCGCTGTCGGTGGCGATGCCGAGCAGGTTCTGGCTGCCCATGAAGCTGCCGGTGGAGAGCTCGAAGCCGATCGCCATCGCGACGATGACCGGGATCAGCGGGTAGCGCGCGAGCTGGCGCGGGTTGACTGTGGTGCTCATGACTGCTCCTGGAGGTCGGAGTCGGACTGGTGGACCGCGTGCAGGAGGGCGTCCTCGTCGAGGGCCGCGCCGGCCAGCTCGCCGATGACGCGGCCGTCCTGCATGACCAGCGCGCGGTCGGCGAGGGCGACGACCTCCTCGGGGTCGGTGGAGGCGAAGAGGACGGCGGTACGCCGCTCCGAGGCGATCGTGCGCACCACCTTGTAGATCTCGTGGCGGGCGCGTACGTCGACGCCCTGGGTGGGCTCGTCGAGCAGCAGCACGGTGGTCGGCAGGATGCCGTTGATCCAGCGGCCGAGCAGCAGCTTCTGCTGGTTGCCGCCGGAGAACGCCCGGGCTGGCGCGTTCGGGGTGGCCGGGTGCACGGCCAGCGACGTGGCGAGCCGCTCGAAGGCCTCCGCCTCGGCCCGGCGCCGGCGCAGTCCGAACCGGGACAGCACGCCCTGCGCCGGGAGCAGCGCGTTGTCGAGCGCGGTGAGCGAGGCGAAGAGCCCCTGCCGGCCTCGGTCGCCGGGCACCAGCGCGAGGCCGGCCGCGAGCGCGGCGCGGGGCGTCGCGCGTCGTACCTCCCGGCCGCCGACCGTGATCGATCCCCGCCGCGACCGCCGGCCGAAGACCATCTCCAGCGTGCGGGTGCGGCCGGAGCCGATCAGCCCGTACAGGCCGACGATCTCGCCCGGCCGGACCTCGAGGTCGACCGGACCGATGCCGGGGCCGGCGAGCCCGCGGACCTGCAGCTGCGGCGGATCGGCGTCGTGGACGGGGCCGGCCGGCGGCAGGTCGGTCGGCGGCTCGGCGATCGCCTCGATGATGTCGCGGCGGGTCTTGCCCTCCAGCGACGTCGCGACGTGCACCCGGCCGTCACGCAGCACCGTCATCCGGTCGGCGAGGCGCTCGACCTCGCCGAGCAGGTGGGTGACGTAGCAGATCGCCAGGCCCTGCTCCTGCAGCGAGCGCACGGTCCGCTCGAGGGCGCCGATCTCGTGCGAGGAGAGCGCCGCGGTCGGCTCGTCGAGGACCAGCACGACCGGGTCGCGCGAGAGCGCCTTGGCGATCTCGACCAGCTGCTTCTGCCCCATCGGCAGGTCGCCGACCCGGCTGTCGAGCGAGGACGTCGCCCCGAGCCGGTCGAGCAGGCGCTGGGCCGCCTCGCGCTGGCGGCGCCGGTCGACCATGCCGAGTCGCCGTTGCTCCTGGCCGAGGAAGATGTTGTCCACGACCGAGAGCGAGTCGACGAGGCTGAGGTGCTGGAAGATGATCGCGATGCCGGCTTCGATCGACTGCCGCGGGGTGAGCCCCGCATGGCTGCGACCGCCCACCTCGATGGTGCCGTCGTCGGGCTGGAACGCCCCGCCCAGCGCCTTGATCAGCGTGGACTTGCCGGCGCCGTTGTGGCCGAGCAGCGCGTGGACCTCACCCGCCTCGATGGTGAGGTCCACGCCCTGCAGGGCGTGCACGCCGCCGAAGGACTTGCGCAGCCCCGTGACCCGCAGTGCCATGGTGGTCAGCCGTACTGCGCGATGATCTCGTCGAGCAGCGCATCGCCCTGCTTGACCAGCGTGATCGGGACATCGGTGCTGGCCTCGGCGTCGCTCTTGCCGTCGGCGACCGCGAGGGGTACGTCGATGACCGCGTTGCCGATGTCGCGCAGCTGCAGGGCGGCCGAGGCCCGATAGAAGGTGCCCTTCTTGATCAGCTCGAGCGAGCCGAGGTCGCCGTCCTGGCCGCCGACGTACGTCTTCGCGTCGGTCTCCGAGCGGCCGGACTCGACGAGTGCCTTGTAGCCGCCGAAGGCCGCACCGTCGGTGATGCCGAGGACGACGTTGACGTCGGGGTGCTTGGCGAGGATCGCCTTGGTCTTGGTGAGGGCGGTGTCGGGGTCGATCGCCTGCTCGCGGCCGACGACCTCCATGTCCGGCGCGGCCGCGGTGAAGGCGTCGATCATGCCCTTGGTCCGCTCGATGCCGAGCTGGATGGTGTCGTCGACGAGGAAGGCCACCTTGCCCTTCCCGCCGAGGTTCTCCTGGGCCCAGGCCGCGGCGTCCTCGCCGAGCTTGCGGCCACCCTCCTCGAAGCTGAAGGTGATCGACGCGCTCTGGTTCTCCAGCGTGCCGCCGTAGGTCACCCAGATGATGCCGGCGGACAGTGCCTTGGCCGCCTGCGTCTCGAGGGCCTCGAAGACCATCGGGAAGGACACGATCGCGGGGACCTTCTTGGCGATCAGCGTGTCCAGGTTGGAGGCCTGGACGTCCGGCTTGCCGTTGTCGTTGGTCTGCTCGAGGGAGACGCCCTTCTCCTTCGCGCGCTCCTTGGCGAACTTCGCGACACCCGCGTAGACCGGCAGGAAGGTGAACGGATAGTCCCAGGCGACGGTGTCGACGTCCTTGCTCGACTTCGCCACCTTGTCGCCCGACGCCTTGGTGCTGGACGGCGCGCTGCACGCGGAGGCGAGGACGGCGGCCCCGATGCCGCCGGTCCAGGCGAGGAAGGTGCGACGGTCGACGGACTTCTTCACGACTGCATTCATGGTGGTGCTCCGATCGGGAGGAGGGGTCACGACCCGGCGCGGGTGCCGGCGTGGATGTCGTCGAGGAAGGGCACGACCTGGTCGAGGACGGCGCTCTGGTGCGGCTGCAGCTCCAGGCCGGCCATGCCGCCGAAGATCGGCTCGTAGGGATCGGGGAGCGGCTCGGTCACGCCGGCCAGCGCCTCGATCACGGCCAGGCCGCAGAACGGGACGTAGACCGGGTTGTAGCCGCCCTCGTGGCTCATCGCGAGCCGGCCGTCGCAGTGCGTCGCCGCCAGGTCGAGCAGGCGCTCGGTCATGGCCCGATAGTCGCTGCTGGTCAGCGCCTGGCGCGAGAGGGGATCGGTGGCGTTGGCGTCGAAGCCGCTGGCCACCAGGATCAGGTCCGGCCGGAAGCGGTCGATCGCGGGCGCCACGACCCGGTCGATGGCGGAGAGGTAGCCGCCGCCCCCGGTGCCCGGCGGGAGCGGCACGTTGACCGCGTACCCGAAGCCGGCGCCCTCGCCGCGCTCGGTGACCAGGCCGGAGTCCGGCGGGAACACCCGGTCCTGGTGCAGCGAGATGGTCAGCGTGTCCGGGTCCTCCCAGAAGACCTTCTGGGTGCCGTTGCCGTGGTGGACGTCCCAGTCGAGGACGGCGATCCGCTCGACGCCGTGGGTACGCCGCACCGCTCGGGCCGCGATCGCGAGGTTGGCGAACATGCAGAACCCGCGGCCGGTCTCGGGCTCGGCGTGGTGCCCCGGCGGCCGGATCAGCGCGTAGGCGTTGTCGACCCGGCCCTCGACGACCGCGGTGGTCGCCTCGATCATGCCGCCCGCAGCGAGCCGGCCGATCTCGATGCCGCCCGGTCCGAAGGGGCTCAGTCCGTCGCCCGAGTCGCCGCCCTTGGGCTGCTCGCTCTCGGCCTCGATCCGGGCGAGGTGATCCTCGGTGTGCACCGCGAGGATCTCCTCGTCGGTCGCCTTGCGCGGCTCGAGACGGGTGAGGTGGTCGATCGCGCCGGACACGACCACCAGCTCGTGGATGCGGCGCTTGGTCTCGGCGTTCTCGAAGTGCTGGAAGGGCTGGATGCCCGCGCGGTGGTCGGCCGGGAACAGCCCTGCGTTGGTTCCGGTGTCGTGCCAGCCGAAGAGCTCGTGGTACAGGTAGCCGGTCGCCATCGCGCCTCCCGGGGTGCGGCGCCGGTGGTTCCGGCGCGGTCCCGCAATCGTGGGACCGCGGTGTGACGTGGGTCATTGGCAGAAATGCCAGTCTTGCCCCCGCCGGTGGTCGAGGAGGTCGCGCAGCGACCGTCTCGAGACCCTCAGCCGACCGGCTGCTGGAGCACCCGCGCGAGGGACCGAACCGACGCCGGGTCGCTCGAGGGCAGCAGCACGCCGGCGGCGGTCGCCTTGGCCGCCGCGCCCGCCCGGGAAGGGCTGTCCAGCCGGGCCAGGATCGCCTCGACGTGGGCGGCGACCGTGCGTTGGGTCAGACACAGCTCGTCGGCGATCTCGCGGTTGCCGGCACCGGTCGCGACGGCGGTGAGCACCTCGAGCTGGCGCAGGGTGAGCCCGAGCGTGGACGCGGCAGGGCGGGTGGCGACCGTGCACGGCTGGCGCGTGGCGGCGCGGCCCGACGGGCAGTGCACCCGGACCTCGATCAGGCGTCCGGCCTGCTGGTGCAGGAAGGTCGCGAACCGGGTGCCGGTGCCGAGGATCGACCGGATGATGCCGAGCAGCTCGTCGTCGAGGACGGCGTGCAGCGGCGCCCGGCCGACCACGGGTGTCGGGCGGCCGGCGGCGTCGAGCCGGACCACGGCGTACTCCCGCGGCAGCGTCACGTCGGGCGTCGAACAGGTGGCGACCGTGGTGAGCCGGGCGAAGGCGCGGCCCAGCGGTGACAGCGCACCGGCCAGCTCGGGGGCGAAGTCGCGGGTGCTGCGCGCGGACATGTGCAGCAGCCCGACCAGCTGGGCGCTGGAGTCGCGCAGGGCGAGGGAGATGCCGTCGTCGTACCCGGCCGGGTGGAGGACGTCGAGGTAGTGCGCCGAGTGGCGGAAGTCGTAGGGATCGTCCTCGTCGATCCGCAGCCCGCCGGTCGCGGCGAGGACGCGGCGACCGTGCGGGGAGGGCGCCAGGTCGGCGCACAGGTGCTGGGAGACCTCGGGCGAGTAGCCCACGCTCGCCACGGTCTGGAAGGACGGTGCCTGCGGGTCGTCGGCGTCGGTGAGCGCGGTGTCGAGCTGGCAGGCGGCGGCCCCGAGGTCGTCGGCGAGGCGTTCGAGCAGCCGGGGCGCAGCGGCTGTCGCCTCGTCGGGCGTGGCGAGGGCGGCCAGGTCGCCGAGGAGGTCGATCAGGCGGTCCGAGACGGGGTGCGGGGCGCTCGCCCCGGCGGGTGCCTCCATGCTCCCCCCACGGTGACGGACAGGTTGGTTCGGCTCCTCACGGTAGAGACCCGGGGGAGGGCTGGCAAGGCTCCCCGGTGAGCGGTCCGACAGGCGGGAAGGGGCTTGCGGAGGTGACTGCGATCACCTTACGTTCGGACCCGAACAAGATCGTTCGTATCAAAACGATCTATGGTGAAGGGTCGAAAGGAAACGCCCATGACCACGGTCTCCCGCCGTTCCGTCGTTGCCGGCGCCGCCGCCGGGGTGGCGCTGGGTGCCATCGCCTCGGCGGCCGCGGCCAGTCCCGCCGTAGCCTGGCCTGCTGTGAAGCGCCCCACGGACCTGCGCCGCATCGTGTGGTGGTCCGCGGCCGAGCTCGCCGTGGCGATCCGCCAGCGGAAGGTGTCCTGCGTCGAGGTGATGACCGCCTACCTCGACCACATCGACGAGGTGAACCCCGCGGTGAACGCCATCGTGGCCCTGCGCCCGCGGGCCGAGCTGCTCGCCGAGGCCGCCGCGAAGGACGCCGCGCTGGACCGCGGCGACTACCAGGGCTGGATGCACGGCTTCCCGCAGGCCGTGAAGGACCAGTGGAACGTGAAGGGCATGGTCACCACGGTCGGCTTCTTCGGCCAGCCCGGCGTCCCCGTCGCGCCGGCCACCACGGACGCGCTGCTCGTCGAGCGGATCCGCGCCGCCGGTGCGATCTTCATCGGCAAGACCAACCTCCCGGAGTTCGGGGTCGGCTCGCACACCTACAACAAGGTCTACGGCACGACCGGGAACGCCTACGACCCCACCAAGTCGGCAGGCGGCAGCAGTGGCGGCGCCGCGGTCGCGGTCGCCCTGCGGATGCTCCCCGTCGCCGACGGCAGCGACTTCTTCGGCTCGCTGCGCAACCCGCCGGGCTGGAACAACGTGCTCGGCCTGCGGCCGTCGTTCGGGCGCATCCCGGAGCTGGGTGGCGAGCAGTTCGTCCAGCACGGCGGCGTCACCGGCCCGATCGCCCGCGACGCCCGCGACCTCTCGCTGCTGCTGTCCACCATGGCCGGCTACGACGCCCGCGTCCCGCTGTCGATCGAGGAGGACCCCGAGAGGTTCACGTCGGTGCGGCGCACCTCGCTGAAGGGCAAGAGGATCGCCTGGATGGCGGATCTCGGTGGCTACCTGCCGACCGAGCCGGAGGTCCTGGAGGTCACCGGTGCGGCCGTCGACAGGATGCGGGCGCTGGGGGCCACGGTCGACAGGGTCGACACCCTCAACCACGCCGGTGGCACCTTCACCAACGCCGACCTGTGGCCGACCTGGCTGGTCTTCCGGCACTGGATCAGCGGCTCCCTCAACTTCCCCGTCTACGACAACCCCGCCTGGAAGCCGTACGTGAAGCCGGAGACCGTCTACGAGGTCGAGGGCCTGCTCAACGGCATCGACGGCGAGGGACCGATCACCGCGCAGGAGGTCTGGAGCATGTCGGTGAAGCGGACGGCGCTCTACCAGAGCTTCCGGCTGCTCTTCGAGAAGTACGACTACGTCCTCCTGCCGACCGCCCAGGTCATGCCGTTCGACAACGTCGACAGCGCCGGCAACGAGGTGCACTGGCCGGCGGAGATCAACGGCGTACCGATGCCGACGTACCACCGCTGGATGGAGGTCACGGCGATCGGCACCCTCCTCGGAGCGCCGACCCTGGCGATGCCGGCCGGCTTCGGCCCGTCCGGCCTGCCGGTCGGCTTCCAGGTCATCGGCCGCAACCACGACGACGCCGGGGTGATCGAGCTCGCCGCTGCCTGGGAGCGCGAGACCCGCCTGGTGAACGACCACCTGCCGCCCCTGATCGCGCCATGAGCCGCCGCCCGCTGATCGCCATCCCGGCGCGGTTCTCCGCGTCGGCCTCGGCGCTGCGCTACCGCGCCGACGTGACCGCGCGGGCGCTCGTCGACGCCGTGTACGCCGCCGGCGGCGAGCCGCTCGTCGTGCACCCCGTCGCGCCCGGTGCCGAGGTCGACGACGCCGAGGTCGCCGCCCGGCTCTGGTACGCCGACGGCGTGCTGCTGCCCGGCGGCGGTGACCTGGCCGCCCGCTGGGCGGGCCAGGAGGCGCACGAGACGGAGTACGACGTCGACGAGGAGCAGGACGCCTTCGACCTCGCGGTCGCGCGCCACGCGCTGGGTGCCGGACTCCCGTTGCTGGCGATCTGCCGCGGCAACCAGGTCGTCAACGTCGCCCTCGGGGGCGACCTGATCCAGGACCTGGGGGAGCGGACCCACCGCCACGTCGTCCACGAGATCGCCGTCGAGCCCGACTCCGTGCTCGCCGGCATCGTCGGGACCACGCCGAGCATCTCGTGCTTCCACCACCAGGGCATCGCGCGGCCCGGGCGTGGCCTGCGGGCCGTGGCCGAGTCCGCCGACGGCGTCATCGAGGCGGTCGAGCTCGCCGGCGCCCAGGGCTGGTACCTCGGGGTGCAGTGGCACCCCGAGGACACCGCGGCCACCGACCCGGCCCAGGCCGGCCTGTTCCAGGCCCTGGTCGACGCGGCCCGGGACCGGGCGCGCCTGGAGCTCGTCGAGTAGGGGCCCGAGCTCGTCGAGTAGTCCGAGCCCCCGAGATCGTCGAGTAGCCCGAGCCCCCGAGATCGTCGAGTAGCCCGAGCCCCTGGGCGAGGGCGTATCGAGACGTGGTGAGACGTCTCGATACGTCGCTCGCTGGCGCTCGCTCCTACTCGACGAACTCCGGGCTACTCGACGGGATCGGGGCCCTCGACGGCGTTGACGACGTCGCGCAGGGTCTTGGTGAAGGTGGTGACCTTGCGCTCGGAGAGCTGGCTGATGATCTCCGACTCGACCGCGTTGAACTCGGGGTAGAGCTGCTCCATCAGGCTGACCCCCTCGGGGGTCAGCCGGAGCCGGACCAGGCGCCGGTCGTTCTCGTCGCCCTCGCGCGCGATCAGGCCGCGCGCCTCGAGGGTCCTCACGACCCCGGTCAGCGTGGCCTTGGAGATGTCGGCCGACTCGGCGACGTGGCGGGTCTCCATGCCGTCCCAGATCCACACCACCCATAGCACGACGAAGCCGGTCCAGGTCATGTCGTGCTGGCGCAGCACCCGGTTGGTCAGCTCGCTGCGCACCGCGTTGGCGGCGCGAAACAGGTTGGACAGTGCGTTCGCGGCGGCGAAGTCCAGGGGGAGGGACCCCACGTGGTCCTTCATCGCGCGCTCGGTCTCCTCGAGCGTGTGGCGGTCGGGCATGCGGGCCAGCGTAGTCACCGTCTCGGCGGCACGAGATCGTTTGGGGGCAAACATTCTTCTGAAAACCTCCTCCGGGGGTCTGGTGCCGTGGGTCACATAGCGGCTATCGTACGGATCCGAACGATCCGGCGAAAGGGGCCGGTGACCGCCGGCCCCGGCCGCGCGTACAGCGAAGGAGTCCCGATGTCGGACACCGTCAACACCACTCTCCGCAGGAACACGCTCGGCGTCGGGGCGATCGTCTTCCTGGTCCTCGCGGCCGTGGCGCCACTGACCGGCATGGTCGTGGTCGCTGCGCTCGCCATCGCGTTCGGCAACGGGGGCGGCGCGCCGTTCTCCTTCCTCGCGGTGGCCGCGATCCTCCTGCTCTTCGCGATCGGCTACGGCAAGATGTCGAGCCAGCTGGTCAACGCGGGCGGCTTCTACGCCTTCGTGGTCAAGG
The DNA here is from genome assembly GCA_016803235.1 of Pimelobacter simplex. Taxonomy (GTDB): domain Bacteria; phylum Actinomycetota; class Actinomycetes; order Propionibacteriales; family Nocardioidaceae; genus Nocardioides; species Nocardioides simplex_A. The sequence continues at coordinate 34,084 of JADCLI010000042.1, read as the reverse complement.
GCCTCGGTCGCCCGGCCGGGCTCGCCGCCGGTTACATCGCCACGCTCGGCTACAACTTCTTCGTCGTCGGCACCATCGGCACCAGCGGCTTCTTCATGATGGTGCTCATCGACTTCCTGTTCGGGTTCTCGATGAACTGGTTCCTGTGGGGCGGGCTCTCCATCGTCGTGGCCTACCTGATGGCCGTGAAGGGCATCGACTTCAGCTCCAAGGTGCTCGGCGTCTCCCTCGTCCTGGAGACCTCGATCCTGGTGATCTTCGACGTCGCGGTCCTGTTCAAGCACGGCTACGACTTCTCCGCCTTCTCCGGCGACGCGATCACCTCGGGCTCGCTGTCGATCGGCCTGCTGCTCGCCGGCACCGGCTTCCTCGGCTTCGAGGCCACCTCGCTGTTCAGCGAGGAGGCGAAGAACCCGCTCAAGACGATCCCGCGGGCCACCTACCTCGCCATCACGATCATCGGCCTGCTGCTGGCGGTCACCACCTGGGCCGTCGTCAGCGCGACCGGCGTCGCCGAGGCGCAGCAGACGAGCATCGACCACCTCGAGGCCGGCGACCTGGTGTTCAGCCTCGGTGCCGAGTACCTCGGCGAGTTCATGATGAAGGTGATGATGGTGCTGCTGCTCGTCAGCCTCTTCGCCGCGATGCTCGCCTTCCACAACTCAGCGACCCGCTACCTGTTCTCCCTGGGCCGTGCCCGGGTGCTGCCGCAGGCGCTCTCCCGCACCAGCGCCGGCGGCTCGCCGGTGCTCGCCGGGACCCTCCAGGCCGGCTTCGCGCTCGGCGTGGCGCTGCTGTTCCGGGTGCTCGACCTCGACCCCATCCTGCAGGTGGTCCCCGCCATGCTCGGCTTCGGGACGCTCGCGATCGTCGTCCTGCAGGCCCTGGCCGCGCTCTCGATCGTGGTCCACTTCCGGCGTACCGCCGACCCGCGGATCGGGAGCACCCTGATCGCCCCCGGCATCGGCTTCGTCGGCCTGGTCTTCATCGTCGTCATGGCGGTCACCCACTTCGACGTGGTCGCCGGGTCGACGGAGAAGGTCATCACCAGCCTGCCGTGGCTGCTCGTGCTGGCGCTGGTCCTCGGGCTCGGCCAGGCGCTGTACCTCAAGAGCAAGCGGGCCGACATCTACGACGGCCTCAACACCGACCTCGAGCGATTCGACGACGACCTCGCCACCGACCCGGCCACCGGCCGATGATGGATCAGTAGAGAAAGACGAACGGAGACACACCGTGGAGCACATCGACGAGAACGCCCTGCGCGCGGCTGCCCAGCAGTTCGCCGAGGACGGGATCGACGTCGTCCGCATCGGCTACAGCGACCTGATCGGCACCGAGCGTGGCAGGGACGTCCTGGCCAACCGCTTCGACCGCACCGTCGGTGACGGAGTCGCGTTCTGCCGCTCGGTCTACGCCACCTCGCCGATGGGCGACGTCATCGACATCGCCGGCGGCCTGTCGGCCGGCCTGCCGGACATCGTCGTCGTACCCGACCTCGCCACGTCCCGGCCGGTGCCGTGGGAGCCGGGCGTCGCGCACGTCATCGGTGACGTCTACAACCCCGACGGCTCGCCGTCCGAGGAGAGCCCGCGCCAGGTGCTCAAGCGGGTCGTCGACAGGTTCGCCGAGCTCGGGATGCAGCCGGTCGTCGGCCCGGAGCTGGAGTTCTACGTCCTCGAGGAGGACGACACCAAGCCCAACGGCTGGCGCCGGTACGGCGACGCAACCGGCAACGTCTACGTGGCCGGCCTCAAGGGCGACCCGGAGAACACCCTGCTCGCGTCGCTGCGCGACCTGGCGGCGTACGGCCTCGACGTGGTCGCCGCGAACCACGAGTTCTCGGGCGGCCAGTTCGAGATCAACCTGTGGCACTCCGACGCGCTCGACGCCGCCGACCGGGCGTTCCGGTTCAAGTCGGCGGTCCAGGAGATCTCGCGGCGTCGCGGCAAGATGGCGACCTTCATGGCCAAGCCGTTCAACGACGAGGGCGGCTCCGGCTTCCACATCCACTTCAGCACCGTCGACAGCGAGGGCAAGCCGCTCTTCGACGACCCGAACGGCACCGACGGGCTGTCCGAGATCGGCCGGGCGGCGATCGCCGGCGTGCTCGCCCACGCCCCGGCGCTGGCCGCCCTGCACAACCCCACGGTCAACTCCTACAAGCGCTTCGGGCCCGACACGCTCGCGCCCTGGCTGATCGACTGGGGGCTCGACAACCGCAGCGCGATGGTCCGGATCCCTCCCGAGCGCGGCCGCGCCTCCCGGATGGAGCTGCGCCTCGGCGACGCCTCCGCGAACCCCTACCTCGCCATCGCCAGCCTGCTCGCCGCGGCCTACCTCGGCATCCGCGACAAGCTGACGCCGCCGGACAAGCTGGAGGGCTACGGCTACGACCCGACCAAGGCCGACCGCCTGCCGTCCGACCTCGGTACGGCGATCGACGCGCTCGAGGAGGACAAGGATCTCGCCGACATCCTCGGCCCGTCGTTCGTCGACACCTTCGTGGCCTACAAGCGCAACGAGCTCGAGCGGTTCAGCCAGTTCGTGACCGACTGGGAGTTCCGGGAGTACGCCTACCACCTGTGAGGTGGCCGGCGAGAGGGGAGACAAGCTCGTGACGACGCAACCGATCGTGCGGGAGTTCGAGGCGGACCTGAAGGTGGTCGCCGCCGTGGAGGCCGCGACCGACGTGGTGACGCTGACGCTGGCAGCCGAGGACGGCTCCGCGCTGCCGCCGTGGACGCCCGGCGCCCACATCGACCTGGTGCTGGGGGAGGACCTGGTCCGCCAGTACTCCCTGTGCGGCAGCCCGGCCGACACCGGCTCCTACCGGGTCGGGGTGCTCCGCGCCCCCGACAGCCGGGGTGGCTCCAAGGCGGTGCACGCCGAGCTGCACGAGGGCGCCACGGTCCGGGTGCGCGGTCCGCGCAACCACTTCCCGCTGGTCGCCGCCCCGCGCTACCTGTTCATCGCCGGCGGCATCGGCATCACGCCCATGCTGCCGATGATCGCCGAGGCCGAGGCCTCCGGCGCCGACTGGCGGCTCGTCTACGGCGGCCGGTCGCGGGCGTCGATGGCGTTCGTCGACGAGCTGGCGGCGTACGGCGACAAGGTGACCCTGCTGCCCCAGGACGAGGCCGGCTTCCCCGACCTCGATGCCCTGCTCGGGTCCCCGGAGGAGGGCACGCTCGTCTACACCTGTGGGCCGACCGGTCTGCTCGACGCGGTCGAGGAGCGCTGCGCGGCGTCCTGGCCGGCGGGCAGCCTGCACCTCGAGCGGTTCTCGGCCAAGGCGCCGGCCGAGGGCGAGGAGGACTCGGCGTTCGAGCTGGTCCTCCAGCGCTCCGGACGCACCCTCCAGGTGCCCGCGGACAAGTCGATCTTCGAGGTCTGCCGCGAGGCCGGCGTCAGCGTCGTCGGCTCCTGCCTCGAGGGCGTGTGCGGCACCTGCGAGACCGAGGTCGTCGAGGGCGACGTCGAGCACCGCGACTCCATCCTCAACGAGGAGGAGAAGGAGTCCAACGAGTTCATGATGATCTGCGTCTCCCGCTGCCGCGGTGAGTCCCTGACCCTGGACCTGTGACGGAGCCTGAGATGAGAGACCGCAGCACCGGCTACCCGCGCAACGCCTGGTACGCCCTGGCCGCCTCGGGCGAGGTGGGTGGCACGCCCTTCGGGACCCGCGCGCTCGACACTCCCGTCGTCCTGTTCCGGATCTCCGACGGCAGCATCGTCGCCCTCGGCGACCGCGACGCCCACCGCCCCTACCCGCTCAGCCTCGGCCACGTCGACGGCGACACCATCGTGTCCGGGTACTCCGGCTTCGCCTACGACCGCACCGGCGCGTGCGTCCGGGTCCCCTCCCAGGCCCAGGTGCCCTACGGCGCCCGGGTGCCGTCGTACCCGGTGGTGGAGGAGGGCGACCTGGTCTGGGTCTGGCTCGGGGAGCCCTCCCTGGCCTCGCTGCGCCACCCGGTCTCGACCCCGTGGCTGACCGACGCCGCGTGGGAGACCTTCGGCGGCGAGTGGGAGACGGCGGCCGGGGTCGGCCTGCTCCATGACAACTTCGCCGACATCACCCACGTTGCCGTGGTCGACCCGGTCATCTCGCCCCCGGCCCTGGCCGGCGTCGCGCCCGCACTCGAGGTCGAGCTCACCGAGACCACGGTCCACTTCCACCGCGACTGGCCCGCCGCGCCCCTGCCGGAGTGGCAGGCCAAGGTCTCCGGCACGCCCACCACGGCGTCGTACCCGCAGCGGGAGGAGGGCGCCTTCCTCGCCCCCGGCCTGTGGGCCGACCGCTGGGACGTGCTCGTGCCCGCCGAGGACGGCGGCACGCAGACCTTCCGGTTCACCCACGCCGTCACCCCCGTCGACGAGCGCCACACCCGCCACATCTGGCGGGTCAGCCGCAACTTCGCTCCCGGTGCCGAGGCCTCCGACGCGCTGCGGCCGATCTTCGAGTCCTACTACCTCAAGGTCCGCGAGATCCTCGAGACCATGCAGCAGGTCATCGACCGCGACGGGTACGGCGAGGACGTCAACGTCGCCGCCGACCTGGCCGCGCTGCAGGTGCGCAAGATCCTGCGGCGGCTGGTGGCCGACGAGGGCTGAGGCCGGCCCCGCGGCGCTTGTAACTACGTGTTACGTCACGATTCTCGGTGCAGCAGCGCCGAGGTAGTGACCACAGCGCCCGGGTGGATGGAGCGCGATGGGTACGACGCCATCGTGACCCATCCACCCGGGCGTTCTGTCATCTGCCCGGGTGCTGTTGCCCCTACCCGGGTGCTCTGGCGGCGGATTTCCTGACGTAACACTTAGTTACAAGCGCCGCACGACGAGGCCCCGCCACCCGGTCAAGGGGTGGCGGGGCCTCGTGCGGTCTCCCGAAGGGAGAGTCCTCAGTCCTTGGTGGTGACCTTGACCGGGAGCGTCTTGATGCCGTTGACGAAGTTGCTGCGGACCCGGCGCACCTCGCCGTTGAGCTCGATCGAGGCGAGCCGGGGGATCAGCTCCTCGAACATCAGCCGGATCTCCATGCGGGCCAGGTTGTTGCCCATGCACAGGTGCGGGCTGCCCTTGCCGAAGGTCACGTGGTCGATGTTGCGACGGGTGACGTCGAAGTCGTAGGGGTTCTCGAAGACGTCCTCGTCGCGGTTGCCGGAGGCGAACCACATGACGACCTTGTCGCCTTCCTTGATCTGCTGCCCGTTGAGCTCGACGTCGCGGGTCGCGGTGCGGCGGAAGTGGTAGACGGGGGAGGCCCAGCGCAGGAACTCCTCGACGGCGTCGGGGATGAGCGACGGGTCGGCCTGGAGCTTGGCGAGCTGCTCGGGGTGCTCGAGCAGGGCGAGCATCGAGTGGGTGATGGTGTGCCGGGTGGTCTCGTTGCCGGCGACGACGAGGAGCAGGAAGTACGAGTCGTACTCCGAGGCCGACATGGCCTGGCCGTCCTCGGGGATCTTGTTGACCAGCTGGCTGACCAGGTCGGTCCCGTCGCCGCCCTTGCGGTCGGCCGCCAGCTCGCGACCGTAGTCGAAGACCTCCTGCGAGACGGGGGAGCGGAACGGCAGGTGCTTGTACTTCTCGCTCTCCGGGTCCGAGATCAGGATCTTCGCGTGCTCGGGGTCGGTGAAGCCGATGATCTCGTTGCCCCAGTCGATGAGCTGGCCGGTCTTCTCCTGGGGTACGTCGAGCAGGCGGGCCAGCACCTGGATCGGGAAGTCGGCGCTGACGTCGGCGACGAAGTCGAACTCGCCCTTGGCCAGGGCGGCGTCGACCGTCGTGCGCGTGATGTCGCGCAGCAGCTCCTCGTAGTTCCTCATCAGGTTGGGCCGGCTGAACTCGCGCGAGATGAGCTTGCGCAGCGCGCGGTGGCGCAGGCCGTCCATCTCGAGGATGGAGCGGCGGGCCTCCTGCAGCTCCGGGTCGACCTCCTCGAGGTTGACGAAGTTGGTGGAGGTGTAGGTGTCGGGGTCCTTGTCGACCTCGCAGATGTCGGCGTGCTTGGTCACGGCCCAGAACCCGCTGCCGCCGTCGGTCTCGCGCTGCCAGAAGACGGGCGCCTCCTTGCGGAGGGTGTCGAGCATGCCCCAGGCCTGCGGCCCGGAGAAGCGGTCGAGGTCGACGAGGTCGACCTGGTCCAGCGGGACGTAAGGCGGCTTGTCCACGACGGTTCTCCATCCGTTCAGGTAGATCGTTTGGATCCGAACAATATCCCCCGAAAATCTCTGGCGCAAGGGTGGTCTTTCGCCTCGGGGGTGGCTATCGTACGGATCCGAACGACCTGCACATCCTCGACCGGAGCTGAGGCCCGATGAACGACATGAAGGGGTTCTTCTTCCCCCGCACCGCGACCGGCCAGTCATCGCTGATCCCGTCGCCGCCGTGGTACTACTCCGGCGACCTGCTGACGGTGGAGTACCGCACGGACCCGGCCCGCGTCGCCGAGCTGCTGCCCGCGCCGCTCGAGCTCGCCCCGGAGGACCCGGGCGCCGTCGCGCTGATCTGGGCCGACTGGCAGTCGTGCTCCGGCACCCGCGAAGAGCTGCTCGACCCGGTCCGCTCGCAGTACAAGGAGGCGTTCGTCGTCGTCCGGTGCGCCTACGAGGGCGTGACCTACTCCCGCTGCGTCTACATCTGGGTCGACAAGGACTTCGCGATCGCCCGGGGCATGCACCAGGGCTACCCGAAGAAGCTCGGCTCGATGTGGCAGACCCGGCCGCACCCCTTCTCCCACGCGGCTCCGCAGGTCGCCCCGGGCGGCGTCTTCGGGGCCACCCTCGCCGCCGGCGACCGCCGCCTCGCGCAGGCCGTGCTGACCCTCACCGACGAGTCGCCGACCAACGGCTTCGTCAACGGCCACCCGATGGCCCACCACCGCGTCTACCCGGGCATCGCCAAGGGTGCCCCGGACGCGTACGCCGAGCTGATCGCCTCGGGCTCCAGCTCCTTCGAGGCCGGCCCGGCGTACTCCGGTGACGTCGAGCTCGAACTGTTCGAGTCCCCGACCGAGGAGCTGCACCGCCTCGAGGTGCAGGAGGTCATCGGCGGCTACTACCGCCAGGTCGGCGTGGTCTGGGACGGCGGCAGGACGCTGGCCACGGCCGACGCGAACGGCTGGGAGGCGGCGCGATGAGCGACACCACCGAGTACCTCGTCGAGGTCGACGGCGTCCAGGTCGACACCCGCCACTGGATCGGCGGCGAGCGGGTCGCCTCGGCGTCCACCTTCACCGACATCTCGCCGATCGACGAGCAGCCGATCGCCGAGGTCGCCGCCGGTACGTCGGCCGAGGTCGACGCCGCCGTCGCCGCCGCGCGCGCCGCGTTCCCGGCCTGGGCGGCACTCCCCGTCGCCGAGCGCAGCGCGATCCTGCGCCGTGTCGCCGAGGGCATCGAGGCCCGGATCGAGGACCTGTCCCGGGTCGAGACCCGTGACAACGGCTCCCTGATCCGCAGCCACCGCCGCGGCGTCATGCCGCGGGTGGCGATGAACTTCCGCGCGTTCGCGGACTACGCCGAGCACCAGCTCGGCCACCCCGACATGGAGGTGCCGGGTCGCGGCCACCGCGAGCGGGTCACCTACGACCCCGCCGGCGTGGTCGCGATCATCACGCCGTGGAACGCGCCGCTGATGCTCGCCACCTGGCGGATCGGCCCGGCCATGGCCGCCGGCAACACGATCGTCGTGAAGCCGCCGGAGTGGGCTCCGCTCACCGCGAGCCTGCTCGCCGACATCATGCACGAGGCCGGCGTGCCCGCCGGCGTGTTCAACGTCGTCCAGGGCACCGGCGCCGAGGCGGGCGCACCGCTGACCGCGCACCCCGACATCAACCGGCTCGCGTTCACCGGCTCGGTCCCGACCGCGGGCGTGATCGCCAAGGCCGCGGCCGCCAACATCGTGCCGCTGTCCTACGAGCTCGGCGGCAAGTCGCCGCTCCTCGTCTTCGAGGACGCCGACCTCGACCTCGCCGTCGAGATCGCGGTCGAGCAGTTCGACAACGCCGGCCAGGTCTGCCTCAAGGCGGCCCGGATGTACGTGCACTCGTCATTGGCCGAGGAGTTCACCCGCCGGGTCGTCGAGGGCGCCGCCCAGCTGACCCAGGGCGACCCCCGCGACGAGGGGACCGACGTCTCCGCGCTGATCTCGCGGCGGCACTTCGAGCAGATCTCCGGCTTCGTCGAGCGGGCCCTCGCCGACGGCGCCGAGCCGCTCCTCGGCGGCGGCCCCAATGAGGAGCTGGGCGGCCTGTACTACCGCCCGACGATCCTCGTCGGCGCCAAGAAGGACTCCGAGATCATGACCGAGGAGGTCTTCGGCCCGGTCGTCACGATCAGCACCTTCGAGACCGAGGACGAGGCCGTCACGATGGCCAACGACACCCCCTTCGGCCTCGCCGCCACGATCGTCACCGGCGACCGCGACCGGGCGGAGCGGGTCTCCGCGGCGCTCGACGCCGGCACCGTGTGGGTCAACTGCTTCTTCGTGCGCGACCTCAACGCCCCCTTCGGCGGCAACGGCAAGTCAGGCATCGGTCGTGAGGGCGGCATCTGGTCGTTCGACTTCTACACCGACATCAAGAACAGCGTCTTCTCGCCGACCGGCTGGGCCGACGAGGAGACCGGAGAGGGAGGTGGGACCGATGGGTGAGGTCGTCGGCGCGGGACTGATCGCGCACGTCCCCACGATCGTGCTGCCGGAGGAGATCCGGCGCGAGCTCAACAACGGCGAGGACACCACGCTGGTCTCCGGCCTGCAGCAGCTGCGCCGCGAGGTCTTCGACGTGCTCGACTACGACACTGTCGTGGTCCTCGACTCGCACTGGGCGACCACCGTCGAGTGGGTCGTCACCGCCCAGGACCGTCGCAGCGGCCTGTTCACCTCCGAGGAGCTGCCCCGGGGCATGGAGCGGCGTCACTACGACTTCCCGGGCGACCCCGAGCTCGCACGCCTGATCGCGAGCAAGGCCCCCGAGCACTCCACGTGGATCACCGCGATCGACGACCACAGCCTGCCGATCTTCTACGCGACCACCAATGTGTGGGAGTACCTCGGCCAGGGCCTGCCCGACAAGAGGTGGATCTCGATCGGCGTGTGCCAGACCGCCGACGGCGAGGACGCGCTGCGCCTGGGACGTGCCCTCGGCGCGGCCATCGCCGAGGCCGACCGCAAGGTCCTGCTCATCGCCTCCGGCGCCATGTCCCACACCTTCTGGGGCCTGCGCCAGCTGCGCGACCACGAGGCCTCGGGCGTCGAGCACGTCTTCACGCCGGAGGCAGCGGCCGCCGACGCCGAGCGGATCGAGTGGTTCAAGAACGGTGACCACGCCCGGGTGCTCGAGACGATGGACGAGTTCTACAAGTTCAAGCCCGAGGCCCGGTTCCAGCACTACCTGATGATGATCGGCGCCCTCGGCGAGGGCGACTGCACCGCCCCCGGCCGCCAGTACGGCGAGTACGAGAACTCCATCGGCACCGGTCAGGTCCATCTCTGGTTCGACCGTCCCGAGGGCGGCTTCCCCGCCGCCCGCACCACCCCCACCGACCCCGACTACGTGCGCCAGATGGGCGGCGCCGGTGCCGACGTACCGGCCGCCGGCTGAGCCGACCCGAGAGGAACCCCTGAGATGACCACCGAGTACCGCCGGATCCTCCTCGACGGCAACGCCGTCGACGTCCGCCGCGAGGGCGAGATCCTCGTCGCCGGCGACGGCCGCACCGTCGCCGTCGCCGACGCCACCCACCTGCCGCCGGTGACGCCGAGCAAGATCGTCTGCGTCCACCTCAACTACTCCTCGCGGGTCGAGGAGATGATGACCAAGCTGCCGCCGGCGCCGACGTACTTCCACAAGCCGGTCTCCGCGCTCAACGCGCACGAGTCTGCCGTGGTCCGCCCGCAGGGCTGCAAGTGGCTCAACTACGAGGGCGAGATCGCCATCGTCATCGGCAGGACGGCCCGCAACATCTCGCCCGAGGAGGCCGGCGACTACATCCGGGGCTACTCCATCGGCAACGACTACGGCCTGCACGACTTCCGCGACACCGACTCCGGCTCGATGCTGCGCGTCAAGGGTGCCGACACGCTGTGCCCGGTCGGCCCCGGCATCGTCGAGGGCTGGGACTTCCACGACAAGCGGATCCGCACGATCGTCAACGGTGAGGTGCGCCAGGACGGCAACACCAACGAGATGAAGTGGGACATGCACTACCTCGTCGCCGACATCGCGCGCACGATCACGCTGCAGCCCGGCGACATCCTGATGTCCGGTACGCCGGCCATCTCGCGCACCGTCTACCCCGGTGACGTCGTCGAGGTCGAGGTCGAGGGCCTCGGCACGCTGCGCAACCACATCGTCGAGGGCCCCACGCCGATCCGCAGCGACGTCGGCGCGCAGCCGACCGAGAGCGAGGAGGTCCTCTCGACCGCCAAGGGCGGCGACTGGGAGTTCCGCGGGATCCGCAAGCCCGACCTCTCGAACACCCACTGAGGACCTGTCGTGCCCGCACCCCGCATGCTGATGATCCTCAGCGAGAACTGGACCCTCACCGACGGTCGCAACCTGAACGACCTGGTCACCTGGTCCCGGATCGCCGAGGACACCGGCTTCGACTCGGTGATGATCTCCGAGCACGTCGTCCTCGGCCCCGACGCCAGCGACAAGGGCGTGATGGGCAACCCGCGTGACTACGCGGCGCCCGGCAACCAGGACCCGCTGATGCCCTGGCCGAACTCGCTGATGCTGTTCTCCGCGATCGCCAGCGTCACCGAGCGGATCCGCCTGGTCGGCGCGGCCGTCCTCGCGCCGCTGCGCCACCCGCTGATGCTCGCCCGCGAGCTCGGCACCCTCGACCTCATCTCGGAGGGCCGCCTGGTCGTCCAGCCCAGCGTGAGCTGGAGCAGGGACGAGTACGCCGCGATGGGCGTGCCCTTCCGCGAGCGCGGCAAGATCCTCAGCGAGCAGCTCGAGGTGATGAGGCTCGTCTTCGGGCAGTCGCCGGCGACCCACCACGGTGCGTACTTCGACTTCGAGGACATCTACCTCGAGCCGAAGGCGTTCCGTCCCGAGGGGCCGCGGATGTGGTTCGGCGGGCAGAAGGCGCACGGCGCGGTCGTCGAGCGGATCGTGAAGTACGGGCACGGCTTCCACCCGTTCGGTCGCCCGACGGCCGAGGACCTGCAGGTCATCCGCGACGCCATGGCCGAGGCCGGTCGCGACATGGCCGAGCTGGAGATGGTGGGGGGCGTGCGGTACTCGTTCCCCGACGACCACTCGCCGGCCGATCTGGGGGAGTCGATGGACTCGATCCCCGAGCAGCTCGAGCAGGGCTTCACCACCATCTGCATCAAGCCGTCGATGTACATCGACGACCAGAGGGAGATGGAGGCGTTCTGCAAGGACGTCATGAAGCGGGCGGAGGAGATGGGCTGATGGCCGACCGTGACGGAACGGGCAAGCGGCTGCTGGTCATCGGGCACGACTACCTGGCGGCCGGCGGGATCGAGGAGCGCTTCGTCGAGCGCGGCTACGACGTGGAGCGCATCCAGGTAGTGCCGCCGGAGCGCTTCGAGGACCCGGGGGTGGACGTCGACCTGCCGGACCCGCGCGAGTACGACGCCGTCCTGGTGCTCGGCGCGCGGTGGAGCGCCTACAGCGACCTCGTCGCGTCGTGGGTGAAGACCGAGACCGAGCTGCTCCACACCGCCGACGAGTCCGGCGTACCCGTGTTCGGCATCTGCTTCGGCGGCCAGATGCTCGCCCAGGCCCACGGCGGCTCGGTCGTCGCCTCGCCGGCGCCGGAGATCGGACCGCACGTGGTGTCGGGCGTGCCGGCGGTCGCGGGCGTGTGGACGCAGTGGCACTACGACAAGTTCGTGCCGCCCGCCGGCGCGACGGTCGTCGGCGTCAACGCCGCGGCGCCGCAGGCGTTCGTGCTGCGCCGCAACCTCGCCGTGCAGTTCCACCCCGAGGTCGACGCCGAGAGCGTGCGAGGCTGGATCGACGACGGCGGCGCCGAGCTCGCCCGCGAGCGCGGGCTCGACCCCGAGCTGCTGATCGAGCACATCGGCTCCCTCGACGCCGACGTCCGGGTCCGGGCGGGCGCGCTCGTCGACTACTTCCTCGACGAGGTGGCAGCCGGGTGACCAGCCGGGTCGTCCTGGTCACCGGCGGCGGCACCGGGATCGGCGCCGCCGTGACCCGCCTGCTCGCGGCGGGCGGCGACCAGGTCGTGATCTGCGGGCGCCGCGAGGCGCCGCTGCGCGCGGTCGCCGACGAGACGGGGGCGCACGTCGTCGTGGCCGACGTCGGCGAGGCCTCCGGGGTGCAGCGGGTCGTCGACGACACGATCGCTTCGTTCGGCCGGCTCGACGGGCTCGTGATCAACCACGGGATCATCCACGTCGGCCGGGTCGACGAGGTCACCCCCGAGCAGTGGGACGACACGATCCGGGTCAACCTCACCTCGCCCTTCCTCCTCGTCCGCGCGGCTCTCCCGCACCTGCTGGCCGCGCGGGGCGCGGTCGTCGCGGTGTCCTCGGTCGCCGCGCTGCGCGCCAGCGACGGCATGGCGGCGTACTCCGCCAGCAAGGCGGGCCTGCTGCTCCTCACCCAGTCCCTCGCCGTCGACCACGGCCGCGACGGGCTGCGCGCCAACGCGATCTGCCCGGGCTGGACCGCCACCGAGATGGGCGACATGGAGATGGCCGAGCTCGGCAAGGAGCGCGGCATCTCCACCGACGACGCCTACCGGCTCGCCACGGCCGTCGTCCCGCAGCGGCGCGCCGCGCAGCCCGCCGAGGTCGCCGCGACCGTCGGCTGGCTGCTGTCCGACGCGGCGTCGTACGTCAACGGCGTCGTGCTGCCCGTCGACGGCGGCTCCTGCATCGTCGACCCCGGCACCCTCGCCCTCGACCCCCGCGTGTCCGTCGATCTCTCCCAGGAGTCCTGATGAGCAAGTACGCCGTCCGCAACCCCGCCACCGGCGAGGTGCTCGAGACCTTCCCGACCGCCACCGACGCCGAGGTCACCGCCGCGGTCGCCGCCGCCGCTGCCGCGCACGAGGTCTGGGGCCGGCAGACATCGGTCGCCGAGCGGGCCGCCCTCGTCGCGCGGGTCGCCGAGCTGCACCGCGAGCGTGCCGACCAGCTCGCGGAGGCGATCAACCTCGAGATGGGCAAGGCGCTCGGCGCGGCCAAGGGCGAGGTGCTCTTCTCGGCCGACATCTACCAGTACTACGCCGATCGGGCCGAGACCCTGCTCGCCGACCAGCCGATCGAGCTGCTCAGCGGCGACGGCCACGCCCTCATCCGGCGCCAGTCGGTCGGTGCGCTGCTCGGGATCATGCCGTGGAACTACCCGGTCTACCAGGTGGCCCGGTTCGCCGCGCCCAACCTGCTGCTGGGCAACACCATCGTCCTCAAGCACGCCGCCCAGTGCCCCCGGTCGGCCGCGCTGCAGGCGCAGATCTTCGCCGACGCAGGCCTCCCCGAGGGCGCCTACGTCAACGTCTACGCCACCAGCGACCAGATCGCCGACGTCATCGCCGACCCGCGCATCCACGGCGTCTCGCTCACCGGCTCCGAGCGCGCCGGCTCGATCATCGGCGAGCTCGCGGGGCGCCATCTGAAGAAGTGCGTCCTCGAGCTCGGCGGCGCCGACCCGTTCGTGCTGCTCTCGACCGACGACCTCGTCGGGGCGGTCGACGACGCCCTCTCCGCCCGTACCGGGAACGTCGGCCAGGCCTGCAACGGTGCCAAGCGGTTCGTCGTCGTCGACGAGCTGTACGACGCCTTCGTCGACCTGCTCAACGACAAGATCGCCACCGCCGGCACCGGCGCCCCGCTGTCGTCGGTCGGTGCGGCCGAGGAGCTCGCCGGCCAGGTCGAGGCCGCGGTCTCGGCGGGCGCCACGCTCGTCTCCGCGGGCGAGCGGGACGGTGCCTTCCACCCGGTCGGCGTCCTCACCGGCGTCACGCCCGACAACCCGGCGTACCACCAGGAGTTCTTCGGTCCGGTCGCGATGGTCTTCCGGGCCAGCGACGAGGCGGACGCGGTCCGGATCGCCAACGACACGCCCTACGGCCTGGGCTCGTACGTCTACACGACCGACCCCGAGCAGGCCGACCGGGTGGCCAGCGCGCTCGAGGTCGGCATGGTGTTCGTCAACGGCGTCGGCCTCGAGGCGGTCGAGCTGCCCTTCGGCGGCGTGCGGCTGTCCGGCTACGGTCGCGAGCTCGGCACGCTCGGCATCGACGAGTTCGTCAACAAGAAGATGATCCGCGTCGCCCGCTGACCCGCGGGTCAGGTCCTGGGCGTCGCACCTGACGAAGTGGCTGTGATCCAGCCGAATTCACGACCGATTCGTCAGGTGCGACGGGACGGGTCCGCGCCGACCAGGCGCAGCGCCAGGTCGGCGTAGTAGTCGCCGATCTGCTCAGGCGTCCACTCCCCGTCCTCGCGGTACCAGCGGGCGATGTCGATGCTCAGCGACGCCAATGCGGTCGCGGCCAGCGCCGGGTCGGGCGTGTCGAACACACCGGCCGTCACGCCCTCGCGGACCAGGTCGCGAAGCTCGCGGTCGATGCCGGTGCGCAGCTCGTCGATGACGACGCGGTGCTGCTCGCTCAGGGCGGCGAGCTCGTAGTTGAGGATCCGCGCCACCGTGTGGTGATGGGCGTGGTACGCCGCGAACGCCCGCCCCACCGTCTCGACCTGCGCCACCGGGTCCGGTGTCGCGGCGCGCGCCTCGCGGACCACGTCCAGTGCCTGCTGGTGGCCCTCGCGGGAGATCAGGAAGAGCAGCTCCTCCTTGGAGCGGTGGTGCACGTACACCGCCGCGGGGCTCATCCCGGCCGCGCTCGCGATGTCGCGCGTCGTCGTGCCGTGGAAGCCCTTCTCGGAGAACGCGGTGACGGCCGCCTCGAGCAGCCGGGCGCGGGTGGCCTCGGCGCGGGAGGGGGTGGTGGTCATCGTCACTCCGTGGTGCTCGGGGTCGTCGGGTCGGGCCTTGACGGGCCTCGGCCGAGGCAGGCAGACTCAGGCTACACGCTAAGCAAGCGCTTAGTAACCTCCATCGAGACCACGAGGCGGACACGTGAGCACCAGGTTCGAGGGCAAGACGGCGATCGTCACCGGAGCGAGCCGGGGCATCGGCCTCGCGATCGCCGAGCGGCTGGTCGCCGAGGGTGCCCGGGTCGTCATCACCGGCCGCGGCAAGGAGGCCCTCGACGAGGCCGTGGCCGCGCTCGGCGGTCCGTCCGTCGCGCTCGGCGTGGCAGGCAAGGCCGACGACGCCGAGCACCAGGCGGACGTCGTACGCCAGGCGATCGAGACCTTCGGCAGCGCCGACCTGCTCGTCAACAACACCGGCATCAACCCGGCGTACGGCGCGATGATCGAGCTCGACCTCGACGCCGCCCGCAAGATCGTCGAGGTCAACTGCCTCGCCACCCTCGCGTGGACCCAGCGCGTCCACGAGGCGTGGATGAAGGAGCACGGCGGTGCGGTCGTCAACGTCTCGTCGGTCTCCGGCGTGAAGCCCGCGCCCGGCATCGGGATGTACGGCGCCAGCAAGGCCATGCTCATCTCGATGACCGAGCTGCTGGCCGTCGAGCTCGGCCCGGACATCCGGGTCAACGCGGTCGCGCCCGCGGTCGTGAAGACGAGGTTCGCGACGGCGCTCTACGAGGGCCGCGAGGCCGATGTCGCCGCACAGTACCCGCTCAAGCGGCTCGGCGAGCCCGACGACATCGGCAGCGTCGTCGCCTTCCTGCTCTCCTCCGACGCGGCCTGGCTCACCGGCCAGACCGTGGTCGTCGACGGGGGCGTCACGCTGACCGGGGGAGTCGAGTGAACCCGCCGGGCCTCGACCTCGACGCGCTCGGCGCCTGGCTGGCCACCGCCGTCCCCGGCGCGGGCTCGACCCTGTCCGCCGAGCTGATCGCCGGCGGCAAGTCCAACCTGACCTTCGTCGTCACCGACGGGAGCTCGGAGTGGATCGTGCGGCGTCCGCCGCTCGGGCACGTGCTGGCGACCGCTCACGACATGGCCCGGGAGTACCGGGTGATGTCGGCGCTCGGGGACACCCCCGTCCCCGTCCCGCGCACCTTCGCGTTCTGCTCCGACCACGCCGTCGTCGGCGCGGACTACTACGTCATGGAGCGGTGCGCCGGCACGCCGTACCGCCGCGCATCGGCGCTCGCCGAGCTCGGCGCCGACCGCACCCGAGCGATCTCCGAGCAGCTCGTCGACATCCTCGCCGCGCTGCACGCCGTGGCCCCGGCGGAGGTCGGGCTCGCCGACTTCGGCCGGCCCGAGGGCTTCCTCGGCCGTCAGGTCGCGCGCTGGCGCAAGCAGCTCGACGCCTCGCACACCCGTGACCTGCCTGCTGCCGACGAGCTGCACCGCCGGCTGGCCGCGTCGGTCCCCGCCGAGTCCACGACCGGGATCGTGCACGGCGACTTCCGGCTCGACAACCTGCTGGTCGACACCACCGACGGGGCGGACCGGGCGACCGCCGTCCTGGACTGGGAGATGGCGACCCTCGGCGACCCGCTCACCGACCTCGCCCTCATGCTCACCTACCACCGGCTCGCCGAGACGCTCGGCGCTGCCGTGGCCGACGCCTCGACCGCGCCGGGCTTCCTGTCCGAGGACGCGATCGTCGCGCGGTACGCCGCCGCCAGCGACCGCGACCTGTCCGGCTTCGGCTGGTACCTCGGCCTGGCCGCCTTCAAGCTCGCTGCCATTCTCGAGGGCATCCACTACCGCTTCCTCGCCGGCCAGACCGTCGGCGAGGGCTTCGACGACATCGGCGCCGCCATCCACCCGCTGCTCGACGCCGGCCTCACCGCAATGAAGGAGAACTGATGGACTTCGGATTCGACGCCCGCACCGAGGAGCTGCGGGCCACGATGCTCGCCTTCATGGACGAGGTCGTGTACCCCGCCGAGGCGGTCTTCGAGGAGCAGCTCGCCGACCTCGAGCAGGCCGGGGACCCGTGGGCGTGGGACTCCACCCCGATCGTCCGCGAGCTGCGCACCGAGGCGCGCAAGCGCGGCCTGTGGAACCTCTTCCTGCCCGGTGAGCACGCCGGCGTCGAGGGTGCCGGCCTGACCAACCTGCAGTACGCCGCCCTCGCCGAGATCTCCGGTCGCAGCGGCCACCTGGCCCCGGCCGCGATGAACTGCGCCGCCCCCGACACCGGCAACATGGAGGTGCTCCACCTCTTCGGCACCGACGAGCAGAAGAAGCAGTGGCTCGAGCCGCTGCTCAACGCCGAGATCCGCTCCGCCTTCGCGATGACCGAGCCCGACGTCGCCTCCTCCGACGCCACCAACATCGCGCTGTCCATCGTGCGCGACGGCGACGAGTACGTCCTCAACGGCCGCAAGTGGTGGATCACCGGCGCGATGAACCCCAACTGCAAGATCTTCATCGTCATGGGCAAGACCGACCCCACCGCGGACCGGCACCGCCAGCAGTCGATGATCCTGGTCCCGCGCGACACCCCGGGGCTCGAGGTCGTGCGCGGCATGCACGTGATGGGCTACGACGACCACGAGCACGGCGGCCACGCCGAGCTGCGCTTCACCGACGTCCGGGTCCCCGCGTCGAACCTGATCGGCGAGGAGGGCGGCGGGTTCGGCATCGCCCAGGCCCGCCTCGGCCCCGGCCGGATCCACCACTGCATGCGCTCGATCGGCATCGCCGAGCGGGCCATCGAGCTGATGTGCTCCCGGGCCGAGGAGCGGGTCGCGTTCGGCCGCCCGATCGCCGACCAGGGCACGGTCCGGACCTGGATCGCGGAGTCGCGGGTCAAGCTCGAGCAGCTGCGGCTGCTGGTCCTCAAGACCGCGTGGCTGATGGACACCGTCGGCAACAAGGGCGCCCACACCGAGATCCAGGCGATCAAGATCGCCACCCCCGAGACGGTGCAGTGGATCCTCGACAAGGCGATCCAGGTGCACGGCGCGGGCGGTCTCTCGCAGGACTTCCCGCTCGCCAACATGTACGCCGGCATCCGCACCCTGCGCTTCGCCGACGGCCCCGACGAGGTCCACAAGAACGCCCTGGCCAAGGCCGAGCTGCGGCGCCAGGCGGCGCGGCGCGAGGCGCGCTGAGCGCCACCGCGGCGACCACCCCCGACGCAGACTGGAGGTCATGACGACCTCGACGACGACGCCGCCCCCGGCCCGCGCCTGGCTCACCCTGGTGCCCTTCGCGGCCGCGGTGGCGGTCGTCGCCGTCGTCGGTGGGCTCGCCGCGGGCGGGTCGTCGGCGACGTACCGCGCGCTCGACCTGCCCTCGTTCGCCCCGCCCTCCTGGCTGTTCGGCCCGGTCTGGACGGTGCTCTACGTCCTGATCGCCGTCGCCGGGTGGCTCGCGTGGCGCGCGGGCGTGGGGCCCGCCGGCATGGTCGCCTGGGGCGTCCAGCTGCTGCTCAACCTGGCCTGGACCCCGTTGTTCTTCGCCGCCGACCGCTACGGCTGGGCGCTGGTCGACATCCTCGTGCTCGTCGTGGCCATCCTCGCGACGGTCGTGGTCTTCGCCCGTGCCTCGCGGACCGCGGCCTGGCTGCTCGCGCCGTACCTGGCCTGGGTGGCCTTCGCCGCCGCCCTGAACGCGGCGATCGTCGCGCTGAACTGAGCCGAGCCCCCCGCCGTCCTCGCCGTCCTCGTCGTCCTCGCCGTCCTCCCGTCGGTCCGTCGTCGGACGGGATTCACCTGTCGTTCTCCCGGTGCCGGGACGTTGGGTTTTGTCGACCCATCTCCATTCACCCGAGGAACCACCTGCCGTGAAATCCCCTACCCGTGCCGTCGCAGCCGTGGCTGCCGGCGCCCTCGGCCTCACCGGCCTCTCCTTCTTCGCCGTCGCCGCGCCTGCCCGTGCCGCTGACCCGTCCGGCGCACTCGGGAGCGTCGTGATCAACGAGTTCAGCAGCAGCGGCTGGAACGACGACACCGACTTCATCGAGCTCCACAACAAGGGCGCGACCAACGTCGACCTCACCGGCTACCACCTGACCGACGACCAGGGCATCGCCGCAGGCGACGACATCGTCCTCGACGGGGTGCTCCCGGCGGGTGGCTACGCCGTCGTCCTGCCCGGCGACGCGTCGTACCCCGGCGGCTTCGGGCTCGGCAGGTCCGACGAGGTGCACCTGCTCGGTCCCGACCAGGCCACGGTCATCGACGAGTACGTCGACCTGCCGGCCGACACCCACGCCACACCGAGCTACGCCCGGACCACCGACGGCACCGGTGCCTTCGCCCAAGCCAGCGTCGCGACGCCGGGCGGCTCGAACGCGCTGTCGGCCGAGGACGCCGGGGTGTCGCTCAGCGAGTACGCCTCCGACGGCACCGACTTCGTCGAGATCCGCAACAACGGCCTCACGCAGGTGGACCTGACCGGCTGGGAGCTCGCCGACGGCGAGGGCACGATGGTCGTCGGCGACGAGATCGTCCTCGGCGGCAGCAGCGCCGTGCTCCCGCCGGGCGGCTACCTCTCGATCGAGACCCAGGCCCTCACGCCGCCCGAGGGCGTCACCTTCGTCGCGGGCGGCTTCGGACTCGGCAAGTCCGACCGCGTCCACCTCTCCAACGACGAGGGCGCCCTGGTCGCCACCACGTGGGTCGGCCCGGAGGCCGACGGCGTGACGACCCGCCACGCGTCGCCATCCTGGGCGCGGACCGCCCCGGGTGTCGGCCTCTGGAAGCTGTCGGCCGCCGCCACCCCGGGCGCCGCCAACTCCTTCCCCACCGGCGGTGGCGAGGTCCCGACGCTCGACCCGAACTGGGACGACGTCGAGATCAACGAGATCTCCTCCCTCAACGCCGACGACCCCGGCAACCCGGGCTTCGGCGACGCCGTGGAGCTGAGGAACACCGGCGCGAGCCCGGTCAGCATCGAGGGCTGGTACCAGGTCGACAGCGGCCTCGCGGCGAGTGCCGCCCGGCTGACCGTCGCGGACCTCCGGGTCTGGAACGGCTCGGCCCTGGTGCCGGCCACCGACATGACCGTCCCGGCGGGCGGCTACGTCGCCTTCTCCTCGAAGAAGGGCTTGTCCGGCGAGGGCGACGCGGTCAAGGTCTACGGTCCGGGTGCCGACGCGGCCAGCCGCCAGCTCGTCGACGAGCAGGCGTACGGCGACGGCGACGGCGGCGTCTCCGACACCTACGAGTCCGACGCGCGTGCCTTCGCCGCGTGCGCCGACGGCTCGGACGACTTCTGGCGGGTGACCGAGAACAGCTTCGGCCGCGACAACACCGCCTCGTGTGCGACGAAGTCGCGCCGACTCGACACGACCGTCGTGGTCAACGAGATCTCGAACGTCGACGGGAAGGTCGAGCTGCTCAACACCGGTGGCACGGCGGTCGACATCTCCGGCTGGCAGCTGCTCGACTCCTCGGCCACCGTCGTGCACACGGTGCCCGAGGCCACCTCGCTGGCTCCCGGCGCGTTCCACGTCGCGCAGGGGGTCACCGGCCTCGACAGCCAGGACTCGCTGACCCTGCGCCGAGCCGGCGACCAGGCCGCGATCGTCGCGCACACCTGGTTCGAGGACGGCATCGCGTCGTACAGCAGGTGCGACCTGTTCGGCGACGTCTCCTACGTGGAGACGCCCACCGCCACCTGGGGCGCGGCCAACGCGTGCCCGGACCTCACCACCCAGGCCTGGCCCGGCCCGGCGGAGGTCGCCACGGTCGACGAGGCCAACGGCTTCGGCGACGGCGACGGCAACGGCGAGGGCGACGCGTCCGGCGCGGTCTTCGACCCCTCCGACCCGAGCGTCCTCTGGGTCGTGCAGAACAAGAACACCCTGCACAAGATGCGCAAGGTGGACGGCACCTACGTCGCCGTCGACGGGTGGGCCGGGGGCAAGAAGCTCCACTTCGCCTCCGGCACCGGCGCCGTCGACTCCGAGGGCGTGACCATCGGTCCCGACGGCTCGGTCTACGTCACCTCGGAGCGCGACAACGACAACAGCGGCGTCTCCTCGAACAAGGTCGAGCGGTACGACGTCTCCACCGTCACCGGCGCGACCACCGACCTGACGGCGGTCGACGAGTGGGACGTCAACTCCTTCGTCACCACCGGCACCAACCTCGGCCTCGAGGGGATCACCTACGTGCCCGACAGCTACCTGGTCGCCGCCGGCTGGAAGGTGGGCGGCACGGCGTACTCCGCCGCGACGTACCCGACCCCGGGCCTGTTCGTCACCGCGGTCGAGGCCACCGGTGACCTGCACTTCTTCTCGCTCGCCGACGGGTCGGCACCGGTCGAGGTGAAGGTGGAGTCGTCCGGCTTCCCGTTCGCGATGGACGTCGCGTACGACGCCGACCGGCGCGGCCTGTGGGCGGTCTGCGACGACAGCTGCGGCGGCATCGCCAACCTGCTGGCCGTCGAGGGTGGCGACCTCGTCGTCCAGCACTCCCTGGCCCGACCGGCCGGCATGCCCAACCTCAACAACGAGGGCATGGCGGTGCGGCCGCGGAGCACCGCCGTCGACGGCAAGGTCGAGGTCGTCTGGACCGACGACGGCGACACCGACCTGCACTCGCTGCGCCAGGGCCACCTGCCCGCCGACTTCGCGGTCCCCGCCGTCGTCACCCCGCCCGGGGTGACCCCGCCGGCGGCGACGCCGCCGACGGCTGCCGAGCTCGCGCTCGCCCAGGCCGCAGCGAAGGTCGCGGCGACCCAGCAGAAGGTCGCCTCGCTCAAGGCCAAGGTCAAGGCCGCGAAGAAGGCGGGGCAGCCGGCCAAGGCGAAGCGGCTCGGCGCGAAGCTGAGGAAGCTCAAGAAGAAGCTCAAGCAGCAGAAGGCCGCGCTCGCGCAGGCCGTCGCCGCCACGAAGGGCTAGTCCTGCCTGCAGCACCCGACCGGGCCCGGCGCCGATGGTGCCGGGCCCGGTCGTCGTCCGGGTTCTCCACAGCGCCCGCTGGTGACCCCTTCCCGATCGGACCGCGGTGGCCTACCGTGCTGGCAGCCAGAAGCAGTCCTATCTCGGGGGAGTCGCCATGGCCCTGCTGCAACCACCCGTCGTGGTCGCGCCCGCGTCCGACGACGTCGTGGCCCGGCTCGACGAGGACCTGCGCGCCGCCGTACGCCGCGACGGGATCGACCCGCAGCGCGAGGTGCCCGCCGTGCGCCGCCTCGCCACCGCACTGGTCCGTGAGCACGACGAGCGCAGCCTCACCGGTGTGGTGGCCCCGGTGGCCGACCCGGACGCGCTCGTGGCCGAACTGGTCGCCCGGGTCGCGGGCTTCGGGCCGTTGCAGCCCTTCCTCGAGGACCCGACGGTCGAGGAGGTCTGGATCAACAGCCCCGACCGGGTCTTCATCGCGCGCCAGGGGCGCCACGAGCTGACCAACCTGGTGCTCACCGAGGCTCAGGTGGCCGAGCTGGTGGAGCGGATGCTCAAGTCCACCGGCCGGCGGATCGACCTGAGCCGGCCGTTCGTCGACGCGATGCTGCCGGCCGGTCACCGGCTCCATGTCGTGCTGCAGGGCATCTCGCGCGGCTTCTCGGCCGTCAAGACCGCAATGCTGAAAACCACTGCTAGCGTTGGGTCGCATGGCCTATCAGCTGCACGTCCCTCAAGCGCCGGCCATCTACGCACGGATCAGTCTCGACCGGACTGGGCAGGCGCTCGGCGTTCAGCGACAGATTGAGGAGTGTCGCGAACGCTGCCGGTCTATCGGTTGGCCTGAGCCGAAGATCTACTCCGACAACGACGTCTCTGCGCGATCGGGCAAGAGGCGACCGAGTTTCGAACAGCTTCTGCTGGATGTCGAAGCCGGCTACGTCGACGGGATCCTCGCTTGGCACCTGGACCGGGTGCTGCGTCGAGTTGTCGACCTCGAGCGCGTTTTGGATGCCATCGAGTCGCAGAAGTCCGCAGTGCCGGTTGTGTTTCTCCAAGCAGGTGAGATCGACTTGATGACGCCCTCTGGGCGTCTACTTGCTCGAATACTGGCGGCAGTCGCTGCCAATGAAGGGGATGTGAAGTCCGCGCGACTCTCGGCTCAGCGGGCCCAGGCTGCGCAATCGGGCCAGGCCCACGGACCGCTGGGCTACGGGTACGACGAGGACCAGCGCATCATCCCGGAGGAAGCGGAAGTAGTACGCGAGGTCGCTCAGCGGGTCCTTGACGGCGAAACGTTGTACTCAATCGCAGCCGATCTTAACGATCGCGGTGTTTCTACGCCTGGGAGCGGGCGATGGGATTCGAGGCGCGTGGAACGGGCGGTTGAGCGCCGCGACCGTCTCGAGGTGGTTGAAGTTGTCGAGACTGCGCGTGGAGACGCCGCAGTCAAAGCGGCCGTGTTCGCGCGGCTTCTCCGGCGGGCGGGTGGTACTCCGGCTCTTTGCACAGCGTCCTGGGTGCGTGATCAGCCTTGGGCCGAACACCTCATGTCTGGGGACCATGGCGTGGACGACTCGACCGTTGCGCGCTTGCTCGGAGCAGCCGGGATTCCGGCAGACCGTTCGTTCTGGCGTGCGGCGAACGTTCGGGCGATGGTTCGACGCGGATCGCTTTGTGGGTGGCGCGAGTTCAGCCCAGGGAAGCGTGGCGGCTACGGCGACCTTGTGTCGCCTGGAGATTGGACACCAATCCTCTCGAAAGAGGTGACTGAGAACATCCGACGGATAACCGACCGCCCTTCGACGAGAAGAGGGCGTGACCCGAAGTACCTGCTCGCCGCGATCCTGAAATGTGGGAAGTGCGGGTCAAGTATGGCTGGATCGCCAACCAACAACGGCGGCTACCGGTACGCCTGCTCCAAGCAGCCGGGAAGACCGCACACGTGCGGCGGATTGACGATCGCAGGGCCTCAGACGGATGCAATCGTGTCGATGGCGGTCATCGACGTAGTCGCGGAGGCGAAGGTGCGGTCGGGCGCGATTAGGCGGCGCAGTGGCGCAGCGGCTGCCGCCGCTGAGAGTGAGATCGCCGAGATCGCTCACCTGCGAAAGCACTACGGCAGCGAGTTCGCGGCCGGACGGCTCCATCGAGATGAGTGGGAGGTCCTGAGAGAGGGGTGGGCTATCCGTCAGCGTGACGCTGAACGGCAGCTCGGCCAGTGGGCACCGAGTTTGGAGACCGTTCTGTCGGACGTGCCAAGGAAGCGCGCCGATATCGAAGAATGGTGGACGACCGCCCCGATGCGGCAGCGGCGGGAGATTGTGCGGACGCTGATCGAAAGCATCGAGATCGCGCCGCGAGGTAAGTCGAACAACCGATTCGACGATTCACGAATCGGTGAGCCGGTGTGGCGCGCCTAGGCTGCGGGTCGATCCTCCGGTCGAGCCGTTGGCGTACTGGCGGCCATGATCTCCGCAATGCGATTGAGTACGTTGCCACCTGTAATGACTGGTGGCTTGCCCTGTCGGAGTCGCGCTTCACGAGCCCGTCGTGAGTAGGCGTCGGCCATCTGGCGCAGTGTCCGCTGTGAACCCGGCGGGCCGGCGACTCCCTCGTTGCTCTCAAGTCGTTGTTGCATTGTGCTGCTCCCGAGGTGACTAGTACATGCTCTAGTCACCTATGGGTGTCGAAGGCTCCGCTGCGATCAGCTCGCGGCTATCCGCCTCACGTCAGAACGAGTAGTGCGCTTGCAGGCGCCGCACGACAATCGGTTGTCTTGCGGTGTACACGTCAGCCAATTGGAACGTGCTCTGAGGGAGCCGGAGCCGGAACCTTCTGCAGCCAGCGCAGTGTCGACGACGCCTGAAAACTGACCCCGTATCGACGGTCGAAAACTGACCCCCTCCGAGACCCTGACCTCACCGTGGTGAGGCAGGAGGACGGAGTGTTGTCAGTGGAGGACTGGGCCGAGATCCGCAGGTTGCACCGTGCCGAGGGGTTGCCGATCAAGATGATCGCCAGGACGTTGGGCATCTCCCGGAACACCGTTCGCGCAGCGCTGGCGGCCGAGGGGCCACCGAGGTACGTCCGTACGCCGGCGGGATCGGCGGTCGACGCGTTCGAGCCGCGGATCCGTGAGCAGCTGCGGGCGGTGCCGACGATGCCGGCCACGGTGATCGCCGAGCGAGTCGGGTGGGATCGTGGGATGACGGTGTTCAAGGAGCGGGTCCGTGAGTTGCGGCCGGTCTACCTGCCGCCGGATCCGTCGTCCCGGACGATCTACGAGGCCGGTTCGCTGGCGCAGTTCGACTTCTGGTTCCCCGACATCGAGCTCCCGGTCGGGTTCGGTCAGACCCGCACCGCCAAGCGGCTGCCGGTGATGACGACGGTGTCGGGCTACTCGCACTGGACCGGCGCGGTGCTGATCCCGCGTCGAGAGACCGAGGACCTGTTCCCGGGCTGGTGGCACCTGATCCAACAGCTCGGGGCGGTGCCGAAGCTGCTGGTGTGGGACGGCGAGGGTGCTGTTGGACGGTGGCGCCCCAAGGAGTCGGCGCTCACCGCCGAGTGTCAGGCGTTCCGCGGCGTGCTCGGTACCAAGGTCTACGTGTGCAAGCCGGCCGACCCCGAAGCCAAGGGCATGCTCGAGCGGTTCCACGACTACCTGGAGCGCTCCTTCCTGCCCGGCCGGGCGTTCACCGGACCGGAGGACTTCAACACCCAGCTGAGCGAGTGGGTGACCAAGGCCAACGCCCGGAAGATGCGGGCGCTGGGATGCGCGCCCAACGACCGGATCGCCGCTGATCGCGAGGCGATGATGCCGCTGCCACCGGTCGCCCCGGAGGTCGGCTGGCGCAAGTCGCTGCGGCTGCCCCGCGATCACTACATCCGTCTGGATTCCAACGACTACTCCGTGCACCCCGCCGTCGTCGGGCGGCGGATCGAGGTCCACGCCGACCTGGACCGGGTGTGGGTGACCTGCGAAGGCACGATCGTCGCCGACCACCCGCGGGTCTGGGCCCAGCACCAAACGATCACCGAGTTCGAGCACACCGTGGCCGCCAAGCTGCTGCGGCAAGGACGCGGCGACCTGCTCCGGCCGGTCGCGGACGCGGTCACCGGTGAGGAGGTCGAGATCCGATCACTCGGGGTCTATGACCAGGTCCTCGGACTCGTCGAGGAAGAGGTCAGCTGATGGCCACCCGCACGACCACGAAGACCATGCCCGCCAGGACCGGGCGTGATGTCACCAGCGAGCTGGAGTTCCTGACCCGGGCGTTGAAGGCACCCACCCTGCGCGAGTCCGTGACCCGGCTGGCCGAACGGGCGCGGGAGGAGTCCTGGACCCATGAGGAGTTCCTCGCTGCCTGCCTGCAACGCGAGGTATCAGCCCGGGAGTCCCACGGCGGAGAGGGCCGGATCCGTGCCGCCCGATTCCCTGCCAGGAAGAGCCTGGAGGACTTCGACTACAACCACGCCCGCGGCCTGAAACGAGAGACCATCGCGCACCTGGGCACCTTGGACTTCGTTGCCGCGAAGGAGAACGTCGTGCTCCTCGGTCCGCCCGGGACAGGGAAGACGCACCTGGCCACCGGGCTGGCGATCCGGGCCTGTCAGGCCGGCCACCGGGTCCAGTTCGCCACCGCCAGCCAATGGGTCGACCGGCTCGCCGAGGCCCACCACGCCGGCCGGCTGCAAGACGAACTCCGCCGGCTTGTGCGCTACCCGGTGCTGGTCATCGACGAGGTCGGCTACATCCCCTTCGAACCCGAAGCCGCCAACCTGTTCTTCCAACTCGTCTCATCCCGCTACGAACGCGCCAGCCTGATCGTCACGTCCAACAAGAACTTCGCCCGCTGGGGCGAGGTCTTCGGCGACGACACCGTCGCCGCCGCCATGATCGACCGGCTCGTCCACCACGCCGAGGTCATCGCCCTGAAAGGCGACTCCTACCGGCTGAAGAACCGAGAACTCGGCCGCGTCCCAGCGGCCGTCAACGAAGAGAACTAGAGACCGAGGGGGTCAGTTTTCAACCGACGGAAAGGGGTCAGTTTTCGACCGCCGTTGACACGCAGCTCGCGATTTGTAGATGATCTCGCCAGCCCTCAAGCCCCACCACTGCCGGGACTCTTACTCCCATGCGCCCGATTGCGCCGCCTCCTGCGGCCTCGTCTCGACGTGGATGGAACCTGGTCACGTTCGTGGTTCGTCGTCGTGACCTGGGCGCCGCACGCCTGAGACGGCCGGCAAAGGCCATTGACCGCTACTCTTCCTGGGCTATGGTTTCCGGTGTAGATCCCTCAGCTCTGAGAGCGGCTCGGGAACAGGCGGGTCTGACCCAACACGAGCTCGCGGTAGTCGTGGGCGCCGCAGGCGGCGAGCGCATCTCACGGTGGGAGCTCGGCACCTCCGTCCCGCGACCGGACTTCCTGGTCAAGCTTGCCAAGGCACTTGACATCCCGGCGCTTCGCCTAATCCGATTCGATGGCGACGTTGCTGACCTGAAGGCACTGCGGCTCAAAGCGGGTCTGTCGGCGTCCGCCGTTGCCGCGGCAGCAAATGTAGCTGTGCCGACCTACTACGCGTGGGAGCAGGGCCGCTGGACCGTTCGCCCTGGAACCGCTTCGCTTGCACCGATGGCCCACCTCCTCGGAGAGTCGGTCGAGGTGGTCACCGCAGCCTTCGACGAAGCCCAGCGTCAACGCAAGCCGAGCGAGGGCTGACAAGCGCAGCGGCCAACCGGCGCTCGGCAGTCGAGCTCCGCGTAATCCACAGGTCCAAGTTCGGTACGCCCGAATCCGGGGCGATCTGTGGTCCCATTGTCTGACGGGAGCGGGATGCCTATTCCCATCGGGGGGAATGGCAACGCTGCCGCATTTAGTCAGGACTCGGGCAGTGACATCTCGGATTCCGCCACCTGTGGACAACTCTCCCGGCGATAAAACTGCACTAGTCTCATTCTATCGAGATGGGTGCCCGGTGATCGCCGAAGCCCCTTCTCGGCACGTAGGTGATCGAGACAGGAGAGGACTCGGGAACCATGGCGATGAGCGTCACTCAAGAACACCCGGGCGAGGCGCCTGCGAGCAGCGCAGGGACGCCGCCCGTCAACCACTTCCCACTCATCCGACGACGCCGCAGGCGTTGGGTATTCGCACTCTGCGCAGGGTTGGTCGCCGCCGGCGCCCTGGGTACCGCGTTCGCCTTCACCGCGATCAACGACACCCAAGAGGTCCTCGTCGTCGCCAACGACATCAAGCGCGGCGAGATCATCCAGGCCGGTGACCTCTCGGTCGTGCGGGTCAGCGTCGACCCGGCGCTGACCCCGGTTGCCGGCAGCCAGAAGGGCGAGCTCATGGGCAGCCGCGCGGCTGTCGACCTGTGGGCCGGCACCCTGCTCACCGAGGGGTCCGTCACCGACAGCCTGGTGCCGGGGAAGGGACAGTCCCTGGTCGGTATCAGCCTCACGCCGGCACAGATGCCGTCCGAGGCGCTGTACTTCGGTGACGCCGTCCGCATCGTCACCACCCCGGGCGACCAAGGCGAGATCACCGACGAGGAGCCGGTCACGATCGAGGCGACCGTGGTTGGTGTTAGCCGGGTCGAGGAGACAGGCGAGACCGTCGTCGACGTCTCGGTCTCCGAAGGCGACGCCGCCGACCTGGCTGCCCGTGCCGCCACCGGCCGGGTCGCGCTCGTCCTGGACGCGCGGGAGCGCTGAGACATGGCGCTGATCGTCCTAGCCTCCGCGAGCGGTTCGCCCGGCGTCTCCACCACGGCCCTGGGGCTCACCCTCAACTGGCACCGCCCCGTCCTCCTGGTCGACGCCGACCCGACCGGATCGTCCGCGGT
This sequence comes from Pimelobacter simplex, assembly GCA_016803235.1. Classification (GTDB taxonomy): domain Bacteria; phylum Actinomycetota; class Actinomycetes; order Propionibacteriales; family Nocardioidaceae; genus Nocardioides; species Nocardioides simplex_A. The sequence goes on along the minus strand of JADCLI010000042.1, from coordinate 5,361 downwards.
GTTCGCCGGCTACTTCCACGGCACCCAGGAGCCGACCGGCGGGCTGATCAACCTCGCGCTGTCCCTGCGCGAGGGGACGCTGGCCGACGCCCTGCCCCGCGAGACGCTGCTGCTGGACCCTGAGGCGTCGGCCGAGCGGTCGGCGTGGTTCCTGCCCGGCATCCGGGCCCACGAGCAGGCGCCCAGCCTGCTGCCGCTGTGGGATCCGCTCATCGAGCAGCTGCGGGCGCTGGAGCGCAACGGCCAGGACGTCATCGTGGACGCCGGCCGGTTCGGCCTCGCTGGATGGCCCCAGCCGCTCATCGCCGCGTCCGACCTGACCCTGCTCGTTACCCGCAGCTCTCTGCCGGCGCTGGCCGGCGCGACCAGCTGGGCCAAGACCCTGCGGGCCCAGTTCGCCGCGGTCGGTGGCCTCTCCCGCCTCGGAGTCCTCCTCGTCGACGAGGACCGCCGCTGGCCCACGGTGCCCACCGGAGCCCGAGTCCGGCCCTACACCGCACGCCACATCGCCAAGGCCCTGCAGATCCCCGTGGTCTCCTCGGTCGACTGGGAGCCCGAAGCCGCGGAGGTCTACTCCCACGGCGCCCGCAAGCCCCGCAAGTTCGAGTCCTCCGGCCTGCTGCGCGGCTACCGGGCCAGCGCCGCGGCCATCCAGTCCATCCTCGCCGCCAACCAGGCCGCCCTCGCCCCCACGAACGGAGGCCGAGCATGAGCAGCAACGGCACCAACGGACACCAGCCCGGGACCAACGGCCGCGACCCGCTGCGCGCCGATGAGTGGCTCGAGACACGTCACGCCGCGACCAGCGACCGCACCTCACAGTTCGCCCGCGGCCGCAGCACCCAGCCGCCTCCGCCGCCGCCGACCGCGGAGGACCACGACCCGACCTCGCTGCCGATCTTCGCCTCCGCCTGGAGCAGCGAGGAGCAGCTGCCGGGGCGGGCTCGCTCCGAGTTCAGCCTGCGCCCCCTCGTCGCGCCCGCACCGGAGGAGCGCCACGACCACCGCGGCGCGGCCGGCGACGTCGAACTGGACTGGGAGCTGATTGCGCAGCACCGCGCCGAGATCTCCTCGCGCCTGACCGCCCGGCTCGACAAGGAAGGCGGCCGCGTCACCGAGGAGGACCGCGAGCAGATGGGCCTTGACGTGATCGAGGAGCTCATCAAGTCCGAGGCCGAGACGCTCGTCTCCACCGGCCGCCCGGCGTGGACCAAGGACCAGGAGAAGGCACTCAAGACCGCCCTCAAGGCCGCGCTGTTCGGGCTGGGGCGACTGCAGCCGCTGGTCGAGCGCACGGACGTGGAGAACATCATCGTCATCGCCCGCGGCCCGGTGGTCTCGGTGTGGCTCGAGCTGGTCGACGGCACCTTGGTCGAGGCCGACCCGATCGCCGACTCCGAGGACGAGCTGCGCGAGTTCCTCGCCGACCTCGGCTCTCGGCAGAACCGGCCCTTCACCGAGGCCCGTCCGCACCTGGACCTCCGGCTGCCCGGGGGAGCGCGGCTCGCGGCCGGCTCCTGGGTGATGGCCTACACCTCGGTCGTGATCCGCCGCCACGGCATGCGCGAGGTGTCGATGGACGAGATGATCTACGACCGCAAGGCCTGCGGCGCGGTCCTGGCCGACTTCCTCGCCGCCTGCGTACGAGCCGGCAAGAGCATCGTCGTCTCCGGCGTCCAGGGCTCCGGCAAGACCACCTGGGTCCGCGCCCTGTGCTCATGCATCCCGCCCTGGGAGATGATCGGCACCTTCGAGACCGAGTTCGAGCTGCACCTGCACGAGCTGGTCGACCGGCACAAGATCGTCCACGCCTGGGAGCACCGGCCCGGCTCCGGTGAGGTCGGCCTCGACGGCCGCCAGGCCGGTGAGTTCAGCCTCGAGGAGGCCATCCACCACTCCTTCCGGTTCAACCTCGCCCGCCAGATCGTCGGCGAGGTCCGCGGCCCGGAGGTCTGGAACATGCTCAAGGCCATGGAGTCCGGCCCGGGCTCCATCAGCACCACCCACGCCCGCAGCGCCGAGCACACCATCGAGAAGCTCGTCTCCTGCGCGATGGAGAAGGGACCGCAGGTCACCCGCGAGCTGGCGATCAGCAAGCTGGCCGCCGCGATCGACATCGTGATGTACCTGCGCTCGGAGGTCGTCCCCAACGACGACGGCACCTTCCGCAGGCAGCGCTGGGTCGAGGACGTCCTGGTCGTCCAGCCCAGCATCGACGCGGCCCGCGGGTACGCGACCACACCGATCTTCGCGCCCAGCAAGCTCGGCCACGCCGTGGCCACCGGGAAGCTCGACAACTTCCTCGCCCAGGAGCTGGCCCGCCACGGCTTCGACCTCGAGGCGTACACGGCCGAGTCCCAGGCCAACCCGGGGGTGGCCACGTCATGAGCCCCACATCGTCGGCGTTCCTGCCCGCGGTCTTCGGCGCCTGCATTGTCATCGGCCTGATCGGCATGGCCTACGCGCTGATCCCGGCGCCGCCCAAGCCGCCGCGGCCTACGCGGACCGTCACCCCGTTCGGCCGGCTGGGCAGCAGGTTCGGCCGGCTCGACCGCCGTACTCGGCTGCTGGTGATCGGCGGCGCCGTGACCGGTCTCCTGGTGGCGCTGGTGACCGGCTGGGTGATCGCGATCGTGCTCGTGCCGGCCGCGATCATCGGTATCCCGATGCTGCTGACGCCCCCACCGGCGGCCGCGAGCATTGAGAAGCTCGAGGCGCTCGAGGAGTGGACGCGTTCCCTGTCGGGCAAGCTGACCGCCGGCCAGTCGCTGCGCTCTGCGCTCATCAAGTCGCTGCAGTCGACGCCGGAGCCGATCGAGCGCGAGGTCGGGCTGATGGTCTCCCGGCTGTGGAACAACACCTCCTCCACCGAGGACGTGCTGCGCGCCTTCGCCGAGGACCTCAGCGACTCCACCGGCGACGTCGTGGCCAGCCAGCTGATCCTCGCCGCCAGCGGCCGCGGTCAGGCGGGTCTGTCGAAGGCCCTCGACGCCCTCGCCGAGACCGTCGCGGCCGATGTGCGCGCACGCCGCCAGATCGCCGCCGACCAGGCCAAGCCCCGCACCACTGCACGCACCGTCACCGTGATCACCCTCGGTGTGCTCGGCATCCTCGCGTTCACCGGCGACTACATCGAGCCGTACGGCACCCCGCTGGGTCAGGTCGTGCTCGCGGTTCTGCTGGCGGCCTACGTGGCGACGCTGCTGTGGATGCGCCGGATGGCCGTCGCCAAGCCGCTCCCGCGATTCCTCGACCTCGACACCCGCACCGCGCACCGCGCTGCCCAGCGCACTGCATCAGGCGCGAAGGAAGGAGCGCTCGCATGACCGGTCTGCAGCTCGCGCTCGCCAGCGGCACGCTCCTCGGGCTGGCCCTCGCCCTGCTCGTGTGGCGTCTCGCTCCGTCGGACCCTGATCTGGTCGACGCGCTGGACCGTCTCTCGCCCGACCACGTCGTGCCGCGCCGCTCCGCCGGCCTCGACGACGCCACCACCGACACCGGCTCGGCCGTCGACCGCATCGGCCTGTGGGCAATGAAGAACCTGCCCGGCGGCGCCTGGGTACACACGCCCCGCAAGGACCTGACCATCCTGCAGATCAACGAGACCCGGTTCTACGGCGAGAAGGTCGTCTGGGCCCTGCTTGGCCTGGCCATGCCGCCGCTGCTCGCCGGCTTCTTCAGCCTGATCGGACTCCCGCTCCCGTTCGCTATCCCTACCCTCGGGTCGCTGGCGCTGGCCGCCCTGTTCTGGTTCATGCCCAACTACAACGCCACCGACGACGCCAAGAAGGCCCGCATAGAGTTCAACCGCGCCCTCGGCGCCTACATCGACATGGTCGCCACCGGCGTCCGCGACGGCTCCAGCGGCCAGCAAGCCCTGCGCTCCGCGGCCGAGGTCGGCGACACGTGGGTGTTCAAGCGGATCGAGAGCGAGCTACGCCGAGCGCGCTACATGACCCGCGCACCGTGGGACTCCCTGCACAGCCTCGCCCATGAGCTCGGCGTGCCGGAGCTCGACGACCTCGCCGACATCATGCAGCAGTCCGGCCAGGACGGCGCCCAGATCTACAACAACCTCCGCGCCCGCGCCGCCGCCCTCCGCTCGGCGATGCTCAGCGCCGAAGTCGCCAAAGCCAACGCGACCTCCGAGCGCATGTACATCCCCGCCAGCCTGCTCGGCATCGTCTTCATGGCGATCCTCGTCACCCCCTCGATGCTCCGCTTCACCACCTGACCGACCTAGCACCGACCCAGAACGGGTCCCGAGACCACAACCGAGCAACCAGGAAGGAAGAATCCGATGTTCAAGCTCTTCATCGCCCTCCAGCTGGCGGCGCTCACCGTGCGTGCCTCCATTGAGGACCGCGTCACCAGGCAGCGCGACGAGCGCGGCTCCGTCACGATCGAGCAGGTCTTGTGGGCCGGCGCGGTGATCGTCATCGTCGGCATCGTCGTCGCGGCCATCAAGTTCTTCGTGACAAGCGAGTCCGCCAAGATCAAGTAGCTCGAACCGATCTCGCCATGTTCGCCAGCCTCCACTGCCGCCGCAGCCGGGACGAGCGCGGGTCAGTGACCATCCAGATGGTCTTCCTGATGCCCGCCCTCTTTCTGCTGATGTTCCTCGGCCTCCAAGGCGCCCTGTACTACCAGGCGAAGCAGGTAGCGCTCGCGGCAGCACAGGAAGGCGCCCGCGAGGCGGGCAGCGAGACCGGCACCCGAGAGTCCGGTCTGGCAACGGCGAACACCTTCCTCAACCACGCCGGCGGCTCCGAGGTGATGACGTCGACCAGCGTCTCGGGGTCACGCACCACGACCACCGCCACGATCACGGTCACGGGCAAGTCCCTGAGCGTGATTCCCGGATGGCACGTCACGGTCTCCCAGAGCGCCAGCGTGCCGGTCGAGAGGCTCACCGAATGACCAGGTGGACCATCTGGCGGCGCAGGCGCCGGGACGAGCGAGGATCGGTGGCGATCGAGGCCGCGATCGGCGTCCCGGCCTTCGGCCTGTTCATCGCGATGATCCTCCTCGGCGGCCGCGTGGAGATCGCCAAGCAGTCGGTGGAGGCAGCCGCCTACGAGGCAGCTCGAGCGGCGTCCATCGAGCGGACCCAGAGCGAGGCGATCAGCTCCGGCAAGTCCGCGGCGACGAGCAGCCTGCACGACCAGGGCCTGCAGTGCGCGACCACCAACGTCACGGTCAACGCCGCCGCGTTCAACGCGCCACGGGGCACCACCGCCCAAGTGACCGCAACGGTGACCTGCAAGGTCGACGTCGCCGACCTTGCCATCCCCGGCGTGCCGGGGACCAGGACGATCACCGCGACCGCCAGCAGCCCCGTCGACGCCTACCGGGAGCGCC
>JADCLI010000041.1 GCA_016803235.1 Pimelobacter simplex | reverse complement strand
CGACATGCCTGTGCCCCCGCAGGACCCCACGGCTGCGGGGGCACAGGCATGTCGGGGACAGGAATCCGGTGGCCATTGACGAGCAGCTGGTCCACCGGCACCTGCAGACCCATCTCCCCGGGTCCGCCGACCGGGTCGAGACGCAGCTCCCCGAAGCCGGGTCGTCCAGCCTGCTGTTCCGGCTCGGTGACGAGCTGCTCATCGAAATGGCTGGTCACGACCTGGCTCCCCGTCGCTTCGCCGCGCCGTTCCCGGCCCAGGACAGGAACCTGTCGAGCGGCTACCGCGGGGGCCGTGTGGGAGGAGGCACTCGGGAGCTGCTCGACGCTGCCGGGCCGGCGGCGTTGCGGTCAGCACTCGCCGGGTACTGAGGCCCCGAGATCACCACCAGCGGTCGTTGATGTCGAGCCCGTAGGCCCAACGACCGAAGATCGACAACGTCTGGTCGACCGAGTTCGCGGCGTTGGTGGCGGCGACCTGGGCGTCACGCCAGGCACGCTGGAGCGGGTGGCGGCGCTCCCAGGCCTCGGGGCCGGCGGCGTCGAGGAAGCTGCCGATGGCGCGGACCGCGCGCTCGGCGGCGAGGGACTGGTCGCGGCGGGCCCGGATGACGCTCTCGGTGTGGGGCGGCTCGTTGCGCTCGGCACGCTCGAGCAGGCGGGCGAGGTGGCCGGTGAGCTGGCGCCAGGCGACGTGGAGGTCGGTGGCGGCGCGGGCGACCGTCGGGGACGCGGCGGCCTCGGGCCGGTCGGCGAGCAGGGCCTCGTAGGCGCCCTCCGCCGCCCCGATCACCGGTACGGCGACCGCGTGGGTGTGGATGACGCTGTAGGGCATCCGGTACAGCGGGGCGAGGTTGCCGGCCCAGGCCGGGTCCTCCTGGAGCATCCGCTCGCGCGACCCGAACGTCCGGTACGACGGCACGAACGCGTCCTCGACCACGACCCCGTCGGCGGCGACGGCGCGCAGGCCGGTCGGGTCCCAGCGCTCCTCGATCCGGAAGTCGGTGGCCGGGACCAGGGTGCCGACGAAGTCGACCGGCACGCCCTTGTCGTCGAGCAGCAGCGCGCCGAGCACGGCCCAGGAGGCGTGGTGGACGCCGGTCGAGGTCCGCCACCGCCCGGTGAGCCGGTAGCCGCCCTCGGTCGGGGTCAGCTGGCCGTCGGGCGTGTAGGACGACGCCAGCCGCGCGCTCGGGTCGGCGCCCCAGACCTCGGCCTGGGCGCGGTCGTCGAAGAGCGCGAGGTGCCACTCGTGGGCGCCGAGGATCGAGGCGACGAAGCCGGTCGACGGGCAGGAGCGCGACAGCAGCCGGACCGCACGGAAGAAGGTGACCGGGTCGGCCTCGAGGCCGCCGTACGCCACGGGCCGGAGCATGCGGAACAGCCCGAGCCCGGTGAGCTTCTCGACCACCGCGGTGTCGACCGCGCCGTTGATCTCCACGGCCGCGGCGTCGCGGGCCAGGTCGGGCAGCATGGTCCGCACCCCGGCGATGACCGCGTCGGTCGCCTCGCTCACCGTTCTCCTTCCGTGACCACTAATGTCGGGCCAAGACAGCCTAGGAGGACCCTTGCACACCCACACCGCGCTCCGCGACCGTGTCGAGGACCTGGTCCCCCGCATCCGCGAGGAGGCCGCGCGCACCGAGGCGGAGCGCCGGATCCCGACCGAGGTGCTGGCCGCGCTCCTCGATGCCGGTGCGTTCGCGCTGGTGCCCGCCACCGAGCGCGGCGACCGCGAGGCCGAGCTGGTCGAGCTGGTGCGGACCGTGGCCGCGGCGTGCGGGTCGACGGGCTGGGTGACGGCCGCCGGCGGCGCGGTGTCGTGGCTGCTCGACCTGTTCCCGCGGGCCGCCTGGGAGCGGCTCCACGACGAGGCCGGCGATCCGCTGGTCGCGTTCAGCCCCGAGACGGCGGGCCGGCTGGTCGGACCCGAGGACGAGCTCGTCCTCAACGGCCGGTGGACGGCCGTGACCGGCGCGGCGAACGCGTCCTGGCTGCTGCTCGGCGTACGCCGCCACGAGGTGCCCGGCGAGCCCGGCCGGGCCGGCCTCGCCCTGGTCCCCGTCGAGGACTGCGAGCTGTCCGACCCGGTCGACACGGTCGGCCTCACCGCGTCGGGCGCACAGGACGTCCGGGTACGGGGCGCCGCGATCCCGGAGGGCTCGTGGGCCGACGCGGAGCACCGCGGCGCCGACCTGCGCGCGATCGGCACCATCGCCGCGATGGCCCTGGTCGGCTCGGCCGCGGGCGCTCTCGTCACCCACCTCGACCAGTCCCGGCAGCGCCTCGCGCTGTCCCACGGCGGCGAGGACGTCACGGCGATCGACCTGTCCCCCGCCCGGATCGCCCGCGCGGCCTCGCTCGTCGACGGCGCGGCGCTCGTCCTGCGCGAGCAGGCGCAGGGCCACCACGACCCCGACGACCAGCCGCGCGATCCCTTCGAGGACCAGCTGTACGCCGTCGACCGCGCGGTCGAGGCGACCGCGCTGGTCTTCGCCAGCCTGCGCGCCCACGCGCTCGACAACGGTGACCCGGTCGCGCGGCTGTGGCGCGACGTCCGGGTCGGCGGCTACCACGCCCGGGCGCTGATCACCCGGCTGCGTGCCCTCGGCGGCTGACCGGGGGGTCAGCCCACCAGCGCGAGCCGCAGCGCCGCCAGCTCGGCCTCGGTGAGGCCGTGGCGGAGCAGGAAGTCCGCGCCGCCGCCGTACGTCGCCCGCAGCGCCTCGACGAAGGAGCCGATCGCGGTGCCGTCGACGGCGAAGACGCCCTGGCCGACGTTGGGCAGGTTCTTGTAGGCCGGGATGCGGACCAGCCGCTTGCGCACCTGCGCGGCACGCTCGGAGGTCAGGGCGTAGTCGGCGGCGATGTCGTCGGACGCGACGCCCACGGCGTCGAGCAGGACCGCGGCGATGACGCCGGTGCGGTCCTTGCCCGCGGCGCAGTGGAAGACGACGGCGTGCTGCTCCGGGTCGCCGATGATCCGGGCGGCCTCGACGAAGGACTCGGTGCTGCCGGCGAGCAGCTGCCAGTACAGCGCGCCGAGGTCGGCGCTGGTGCCGGACGGCACGACGACGTCGAGCAGGGTCGCGTCGGCCTTCTTCACCGGGAGGTTCACCACGCGCACCGCGGCGTCGCCGAGCAGGCCGTGGCCCTCACGGGCGGCCTCGTCGGGCAGCCGCAGGTCGATGATCGTCCGCAGGCGTCGTACGTCGACCAGCTCGGTGACGTCCGCGGCGCAGATCTCCTGCAGGGTGCTGGCCCGGAAGGCGACGCCGGAGCGGGTGACGCCGCCGCCCGTGACCGGGAGGCCGCCGAGGTCGCGGATGTTGTCGACCTCTGCCAGGTCGAGCCACCGGGTGGCCTCGCTCACCGTGCCCACAACTGCCTCCGTCTTGCTTGATCGGGTGACGACGGTGTCACGATCCCCGGCGCGACCGGTCCGGCGCGGACTCGTCCCGCTGATCGGGAGCGACGGCCCTCACACGAGCCGATCAGGTGAACCTCGGGTGAACCTGACGAGACGAGGAGATCGAGATGTCCGTTGCCGAGCCCACCCTGCTCAGCGTGCTGCGCGTCGTCGAGCTGAAGGGCCGGGTCCGCGAGGCCGACGTGGCCACGCCGCTGGGGATCGCCCCCGAGGCGGCCGGTGCCCTGCTGACGGACCTCGAGGCCGCCGGCTCGCTGGTCAAGGCCGGCGCCGGCTTCCGCCTCGCCGACCCGGGCCGCGCCCGGCTGGCCGAGCTGCTGACTGCCGACGCGGCGAACGTCGACCAGCCCTCCCTGGCCGCGGCGTACGACGACTTCTGCGTCGTCAACACCGACCTCAAGACCATCGTGACCGCCTGGCAGCTCAAGGCCGACGGCACGCCCAACGACCACACCGACGCGGCGTACGACGCCGAGGTGCTCGCGCGCCTCGCCGACCTGCACGCCCGGGTGCTCCCGCTCGTGGAGCGGCTCGCGGAGATCGCGCCGCGCCTGGCCCGCTACCCGCAGCGGCTGCAGCACGCGCAGGACCGGTTGGCCGAGGGCGACACCACCTGGGTGGCCCGGCCGATCCTCGACAGCTACCACACGGTGTGGTTCGAGCTCCACGAGGACCTGATCCAGCTCAGCGGGAGGACGCGCCTCGAGGAGGCCGTCGCGGGGCGCGCCCACTGATGGACGTCGCGGCCGACGTCGTCGTCCTCGGCCACGGTGCCGCCGGCTGTGCCGCGGCGATCGAGGCCCACGACGCGGGCGCCCGCGTCGTGCTCGTCGACAAGATGCCCGCCGGGCTCGAGGGCGGGAACACCCGCGTCTCCGGTGGCGCGTGGTGGGAGCCGTCGAGCGCCGGGCGGGCGGCGGTCTACCTGCGCAGCCTGTGCGGCGAACGACCCGTTCCTGAGCCGGTCATCGCGGCCTGGGCCGAGGAGTGCACCCGCACCACCGCGTGGATGCGTGAGGTCGTCGGAGCTGACGTCGCCGTCGTGCCCGGCACGCTCGACCGCGGCATCGCCGGCACGGTCGTGGAGGTCCCACCGGAGTTCCCCGAGCTCGAGGGCAGCGACGCGGTGACCGGCTGGCGCGCCGTCGGCGGCGCCCTGGGCCGCTCCCGGCTGCTGACCGCGCTCGCCGCGGCCCTCGCCCGCCGCGACATCACCGTCCTGCTCGGCACCCGTGCCGAGCGGCTGGTCCAGGACGCCGAGGGCACCGTCGTCGGCGTGCAGGTCACCGACGACGACGGCACCCGCACCATCCGCGCCACCGGCGGCGTGGTGCTGGCGACCGGCGGCTTCGAGGGCGACGTCCGGATGGTCCGCGACTACCTCCGCCTCCCCCAGACACTGACCTGGGGCTCGCCGCACAACACCGGCGACGGGCACCGGATGGCGCAGAAGGCCGGCGCGGACCTGTGGCACATGGACAACATGACCAGCATCGAGGGTTTCGGCGTGCCGGGCTTCGAGAGCGGCTTCTACGCGCGCTTCTCCTTCCGCAAGGGCTTCCTGTACGTCGACGCGGACGGCCGACGCTGCGTCGACGAGCTGCCGCGCACCGGTCACGGCCAGGCCCGGGTCCACGGCGCCTACGAGCACGTCCCAGCCCGCAGTCTGCACGCGGTCTTCGACGAGGAGACCCGCCTGGCCGGGCCGATCTCGCCCAACGCGGCGATGCTGCCGGTCGGGTGGAACGTGCTCGTCGAGGGCTACGAATGGAGCTGGGACAACAGCGTCGAGGTCGAGAAGGGCTGGCTGCACCGGGCCGACACCCTCGAGGACCTGGCGCCGCTGATCGGCGTCGACCCGGAGCTGCTGGTCGCGTCGGTCGCCCGCTACAACGCGGCCTGCGCGGCCGGCTTCGACGAACAGTTCGGCCGCGACCCGTCGACCCTGGTCGCGCTCGGCGCGGGCCCCTACTACGCGTTCACGTCGGCACCGATGGTCGCCTGGAGCAACGGCGGCCCGCGCCGCAACGAGCACGCCGAGGTGCTCGACCCCTTCGGTGACCCCATCCCCGGCCTCTACGCCGCCGGCGGGGTGAGCACGACCTACAGCTGGTGCAAGGACGGCGGCATGCACATCGCCGACGCACTGGCCTTCGGCCGGATCGCCGGCCGCCGCTCGGCGGGGCGCGGGATCAGCGCACGATCGCGGGATTGACCGCGGGCGGCCCGCCCAGCACCGGCCGGTGCGAGGGCGGCTGCCCGCCGTCGACGTCGGTCACACCGAGCTCGACGGCGAGCTCGGCCGCGACCACGGTCTGCCCGCTCCAGCGGATCCGCTCGGGATGCTGCCACAGCGCGGCGACGACCCGGCCGGGGAAGTCGACGGACTCGGTGCGTGCGGCGAGGTCGCCGTACCGGTCCGGGTCGGCCTCGAGCGCGGCGAGCGTCCGCTCGGTGCGCAGAATGCCCATCCACAGCGAGATCGCGGTGACGCCGTGCGGCTCCAGGTCGACGGCGAAGTCGTGCGCCAGCCGGTCCACGCCGGCCTTCGCTGCTCCGTACGCCGGGCCGTGCATGTAGCAGCCGCCGCCGAAGGAGGACGTGTTCACGAGCAGCCCGCGGGCCTCGATGAGCAGTCGCGCGGCGTGCCAGGCGGCGGCGTACGACGAGCGCAGGCCGACGTCGAACATCGACTGGTGCTCCAGCGGGCGCTCCCAGAAGGGCTGGTCGTCGCCGAGCCCCGACGGCAGGGCGATCGCGTTGTTGACGAGGACGTCGAGGCGACCCTGTTCCTCCCCCACTCGGGCGAACAGGGCCGCCACGGCGGCGTCGTCACGGTGGTCGCAGACCACGCCGATCCCGTGGCCGCCACCGGCGTCGACCTCGCCGGCCACGTCGGCGACGGACGCGCTCCGCCCGGTCAGGTAGACGGTGGCGCCGAGGTCGCCGAGCGCCCGGGCGATGCCGCGACCGGCGCCCCGCGAGGCGCCGGTCACGACGGCGACGGGTGCGCTCACTCCGCCTCCGCCGCCCAGGCCTGCAGCCGGGCGAGGTAGGGGTTCTCCTCGGCGGCGACGGTCTCGATCCGGCCCTCCCAGACCTGGCCGGTGGCGCCGTCGACGGTGATCTCGCGGCCGACCAGCGACTCGACGGTCCCGGCGCCGCAGCCCACCACGCACGGGCGCGCGATCTCGCGGCTCACGACGGCGGCGTGGGACGTCGCGCCGCCGTACTCCGTGACGATGCCGTTGGCGGCGAGCATGCCGTGCAGGTCGTCGGGCGAGGTGGCCGAGCGGACCAGGATCACGTCCTCGCCGGCCTCCGCTCGCTCCTCGGCCTCGTCGGGGTCGGCGACGGCGACGCCGTAGGCCAGGCCGGGGCAGGCCGACTCGCCGGTCGCGACCGGCGTGCCGACACCGGCACCGGAGGCCGCCTCGACGACCGCCTGGAGCTGCTCCGCGCTGACCCGGGCCACGGCCTCGGCGGGCGTGAGCACGCCCTCGTCGACCAGGTCGACCGCGATCCGTACGGCGGCCGCCGCCGTCCGCTTGGCCGCCCGGGTCTGCAGCAGCCACAGCCGCCCGGCCTCGACGGTGAACTCGATGTCCTGCACGTCGCGCCCGGACTCCTCGAGGGTCGCGGTCGCCTTCATCAGGTCGGCGTGCACGGACGGCATCTGCTCGGCGAGCGTCGCCAGCGGCTGCGGGGTGACCCGGCCGGACACGACGTCCTCGCCCTGGCCGCGGGCCAGCCACTCGCCGAAGGGGGCGGGGTCGCCGGTGCTGGGGTCGCGGGAGAAGAGCACGCCGGTGCCGGAGTGGTCGTCGAGGTTGCCGAAGACCATCGCCTGCACGGTCACGGCCGTGCCGAGGTCGTCGGCGATCCCCCGGGTGCGGCGGTAGGTCTGGGCGCGGGCCGACTGCCACGAGCCGAAGACGGCGGCGACGGCCGCCCGGAGCTGGGCCCACGCGTCGTCGGGGACCGGACCCTCGGCGACGGTCTCCTGGTACTGCCGCACGAACCGCTCGCGGGTGTCGGCGACGTGCGCCTCGTCGCCGCTCTCGGCGACCAGCGCGGCCGCGGTGGCGTCGGTGAGGCCGAGGTTGAGGACGGTGTCCATCATCCCCGGCATGCTGACGGGCGCACCGCTGCGCACCGAGACGAGCAGCGGGCGCTCGGTGCTGCCGAAGCGGCGGCCGGTCTCCTCCTCGAGGAAGGCGACCCCGCGGCGTACCTGCTCCCACACGTCGTCGGGGACGGTGCCGTCCGCGGCGTAGAAGGCCGCGCAGCAGCCGGTGGTGAGGGCCACCGCGGGTGGCACCGGCAGGCCGAGGGCACGCATCGCGTTGACGCTCCAGGCCTTGCCGCCGATGGCGGCGCGGTCGAGGTCGCAGGAGCCGTCGAGGCGGACGACGTCAGCAGTGATGCCGGCAGCGATGGCCGGTCGGTTCATCGTCGCCATCATGAGAAGTACAGACCGCTGGTGATGCCACCGTCGACGACGAACTCGCCGCCGGTCGAGTAGCTGGACTGGTCGGAGAGCAGGAACGCCACGAGCGGCGAGACCTCCTCGGGCTGGCCCCAGCGGGGGATCGGGAACTTCGCGAAGGCCGCCCCGGCCGCGTCGCCGCCCTCGCGCTGGGTCATCGGGGTGGCGATCCCACCCGGGTGGACCGAGTTGACCCGGATCCCGGCCGGGCCGAGCTCCTGGGCCGCGGCCTTGGTGAGGCCGCGGACCGCGAACTTGCTCGCCGTGTAGGCCGTCGTGAAGGCCGTGCCGAGCATGCCGTTGATGGAGGAGATGTTGACGATCGAGCCGCCGCCGGCCGCGGTGATGACCGGGGCGACCGCGCGCAGGCCGAGGAAGGTGCCGGTCACGTTGATGTCCATGATCCGCTGGAACGCCTCGGGCGTCGTGTCGGCGAGCGAGCCGAAGCTGAGCACGCCGGCGTTGTTGACCAGGCCGTGCACCTCACCGAAGGCCTCCACGGCGGCGGCGACGACCGCGTCCCAGTCCTCCGCCGAGGTGACGTCGTGGTGCACGAAGACCGCGGCGTCGTCGAGCTCCTTGGCGAGGAGCTCACCGGCGTCGTCGATGACGTCGCCGATGACGACCCGGGCGCCCTCGGCGACCAGGTGCCGGGCGTGCGAGGCGCCCATGCCGCGGGCTCCGCCCGTGATGATGATGACGCGTCCGTCCAGCGTTCCCATGGCTGTTCTCTCCTTGTCCTGCCGGTGTTCTCAGTTGGTGGCGCCGGCGGCGTGCAGCGCGGCGAGGTAGCCGAAGACCATGGCGGGGCCGATGGTCGCGCCGGCACCGGCGTAGTCGTTGCCCATGACCGAGGCGGCCACGTTCCCCGTGGCGTAGAGGCCCGCGACGGCGTTGCCGTCCGCGTCGAGCACGTTGCCGACGCGGTCGGTCACCAGGCCGCCCTTGGTGCCGAGGTCGCCGGCCTCGATGCGCACGGCGTAGTACGGCGCGTTGTCGACCGCACCGAGCACCGGGTTCGGCAGCGTCGGGTCGCCGTAGTAGCGGTCGTAGGCGCTCTCGCCGCGACCGAAGTCGGTGTCCTTGCCGCTCGCGACGATCTCGTTCCAGCGCCGCACGCTGGCGGTGAGGGTGGCGGCGTCCATCCCGGTCAGCCGCGCCAGCTCGTCGAGTGTCGACGCCTTGTGGGCGGTGCCGGCGTCGTACCACTTCTGCGGCAGGTCGGCGCCCGGCACGGTCGCGCCGAACGGGTAGCGGCGCCGCGCGGTCTGGTCCATGACGAACCACAGGTAGGGGTGGCCGTGGGCGATCTGGTCGTGCACGAAGGTGACGTACGGCGAGGCCTCGTTGGTGAACCGCTCGCCCGTGGGCGACAGGATGACCGAGTTGGGGATCGACCGCTCGGAGACCAGCGAGTGGACGCGGCCGTCGGGCTTGCGGACCGCGGGCATCCACCAGGCGTCGTCCATCAGGTCGAGGGCGCCGCCGGCCGCGTGGCCGATCAGGATCCCGTCCCCGGTGTTGGTGTCGGCGCCGCCGGAGACGTCGGCGCGGCCGACCTCGGGGAGGTACTCCTTGCGCATCGCCTCGTTGTGGTCGAAGCCGCCGCTGGCGATGACCACGCCGCGTCGCGCCCGGATCCGGTACGGCGCACCGTCGCGCTCGACGACCGCGCCGATGACGGCGCCGTCCTCGTCGCGGACCAGGTCGAGCAGCGGGGTCTCCAGCCAGACCGGGACGCCGGCGTCGCGCAGGGAGATCCGCAGCCGGGCGACCAGCGCCAGGCCGAGCGAGACCATCTGGCGACGGCGCAGCTTGTTGAGGGTGGCCTTCACGCCGAGCTTGAGCGCGCGCCAGCGGCCGCGCCAGGTGCGGGTGACCATGTTGAGGTGCACGTAGTCGGCCGAGGTGATGATGAGGCCGCCGGGGATCTTCATCGCGCTGCCGCGCTGGGTGTAGGCCAGCTCGCCGAGCTTGTGCATGTCGAACGGCGGGCACTCGACCGAGCGTCCCTCGGGACGCCCCCCAGGCGCCTCGGGGTGGTAGTCCGAGTAGCCGGGGCACCAGGTGAACTGCAGGTGCTTGGCCTTCTTGTCGAACATCTCGAACATCGCCGGGCCGTGGTGGGCGTAGGCCTCCAGCCGGTCGCGGCCGATCGAGCCCCCGGTGATGTGCTCGAGGTACTCGACCACCCGCTCCTCGGGGTCGGTGATGCCCGCGCGCGCCAGGGTCGGGTTGTTCGGCACCCAGATCCCGCCACCCGACAGGGCGGTCGTGCCGCCGTACGTCGTCGCCTTCTCGACGAGCAGGGTGTCGAGGCCGGACAGGCCGCCGGTGAGCGCGGCGGTCATGCCGCCGGCGCCCGCTCCGACCACGAGCAGGTCGACCTCGTGGTGCCAGGCCGTCGTGGTCGGGTCCGTCATCGTGTCCTCCTGGGGCGTGCTGCGGGCTGCTGCTCGGGTCGTGGGGCGTGCGGTCCTAGACAACGGACTGCGATGTCCCGGTGGGGCCGTAGTCCCGTTCAGCGAGAAGCGCGGTCCTCGGGCACGTCGGGGCGGTTCCCCGACCGGGAGCCTGTGGTCCGCTCCGCCCCTGCTTCAGGGGTCTCCCGCTGAGTGGGACTCCGGGACGTGACCGGCCTCACGGGCCGGACTCTCCTCGTCTGGCCCCAGTTGGTCGGGCCGGGAACCACGAGGAGGAGAGTCCATGCGCGTCCTGATCACGGGAGTCGCCACCGAGGACGGGCGCGACGTCGCCCGCCTGCTGCTGGCCGCCGGCCACGAGGTCGTCGGAGTCGGTCAGCACCGTTACCTGGACCCGGGCGTCACGGTGGTCGCCGACGTCGCCGCGGCCGGCTCCGTCGACACCGTCGTGCACCTCGCCGGGGGCCCGATCCGCGTCGCACCCGGCACCCGGGTCGTGCTCCCCACCCCGCTCGGCGGCACCCACGCCGCGGCGGCTGCCCTGTCCTCCGCGGGAGCCGAGGTCGTGGTCGTCGAGGTCGCGCCGGTGACCGGGCGTCGTACCGACCGCGCCGCGCTGCAGACCCTCGCCGACCTCCTCGCCGGCGGTTCGGCCGCCCTCCAGGTCGTCCACCACGACGACGTGAACCGCGCGCTGGCCGCCGTCGCCTCCGGTGGCGCCGCCGGTCCGTTCACGCTCGCCGCGCCCGGGACCGTCAGCGGCACCGAGGCCCGCAAGCTGCTGCAGGTCGCCGGCGTGAAGCCGGCCGTGCCCGGCGTCTCCGCCCGTCCCCCCGCCCCGCTCGCCGAGAGCGCCGTGCCCGCCGGCTTCGGCTACGGCTGGACGGCCCGCGAGGCCGTCGAGGACCTGGCCCGCGGCCTGCGCGGCACCCGGATCACCAAGCGCGGCGCCGAGGTCGAGTCGGGCCGGTTCGGCCTGCCGACGTACGTCGTCCCGAACAACCTGCCCGCCAGCGACGGCGGCACGCTCGTGGCGGCCGGCCCGGCCGACTACCAGGGCGAGTTCGACACCCTGGTCGACCCGCGGCTCGCCGTGCTGACGGCGACGAACACCTCCGAGGCGCTGCCCGGTCCGCTCACCCCGATGTCGCTGGACCTCCAGCTCGGCGCGCAGCGGATCTCCAACGAGGGCATGGGTCGGATGCTGTGCCTGGAGGGTGCGGCTCTCGAGCAGCAGACCAGCCTGGTGCTCGGCGTGCTCGGCCACTGCGTCTACATCAACGCCTCGGTCGGCGTGAACGTCGTCGAGAACATGCCCGGCTGGGACGAGGCCACCGTCCGCAAGGACGCCTACGGAAACATCCCGGAGGACGTCGTGTTCCGCCCGCAGGGCGGGCCGCCGATGCCCACCGGCCTCGCCAGCCGGATCGCGACCCTGACCGCCACCAGCCGGGTGATCGCCCGGGCGCGGAAGTTCAAGGAGGAGGCCGAGGCCGTGCACACGGCCGCCGTCGCCGAGAGCCTGACCGCCGAGCAGGTCGCCGCGCTGACCGACGACCAGCTCCACGTCCGCGCCCTGCTCTGGCGCGACCGCCTCGCGCACGCCTGGTCGGTCGCCTCGATCGGCGTGATGATGACCAGCGCCGCGGGCGGCATCCACGAGCGGGGCAAGAACCCCGAGCACGTCGCCGTCGACGTCGAGCTGCTCGAGTCGGCCCGCACGATGCTCGCCGTCGAGCGCCTCGCCGACGAGCTGCGCGGCGACGACCACCTGCTCAAGCTGGCCCGCGAGGGCGACGTCGAGGCGCTGCGCGCGGCGTCCCCGGCGTTCTCGGCCGCGCTCGACGCGCAGCTCGCCGTCATGGGCCACCGCGGTCCCGGCGAGTGCGAGCTGGAGAACCCGTCGTTCTCCGACCGTCCCGCGCACCTGGTCGGCTCCGCGGCCGCCGCGGCCGCTCGGCCCGCCGCTGCCCGCGAGGCCGTGCCCGCGATGAGGTCGCGCACCGGCAAGATGGCCGCCGGCGCGATCCTGGCCCGGGAGCGCGCCCGCGACGGCGTCGTCCGCTACACCCACGACCTGCGCCTCGCCGTCCGCGAGCGGGGTGCGCGACTGGTCGCTGCCGGCCGGCTGTCGGCGGTCGACGACGCGTTCTACCTCACCCTCGACGAGCTGTTCGTCGACCCCTCCAGCCTCGACGAGCGGGTCGCCCGGCGTCGTACCGAACGGGTCCGGCTGCAGGGCATCCGGATGCCCGACGTCGTCGTCGGCACCTGGGCCCCCGAGAGCGTCCACGACGGTGTCTCGGTCGGCGACACCATCGGCGGCATCGGCGTCAGCGCCGGCGTCGTCGAGGGCCGGGTCCGGGTGCTGCGGACCCCCGACGACGACATCGAGCCCGACGAGGTCCTCGTCGCCTCGGTCACCGACGTCGGCCACACCGCGATGTTCGGGTACGCCGCCGCCGTCGTCACCGACATCGGTGGCGCCGCCTCCCACGCCGCCATCGTGGCCCGCGAGTTCGGCATCCCCTGCGTCGTCGACACCAAGCACGCCTCCACCAGCCTGGCCGACGGCATGCTGGTGCGGGTCAACGGTGCTGCCGGCACGGTCGAGGTGCTGGAGGCCGCAGCGGTCTGAGGGCCGCTGCTGGTCGTACATCGGCGGGGATCGCGTCAGCCGGGCTGACGCGATTCCCGCCGATCGCGTGTCTCCGAGGACGCCGAGCTTGGCGGCAGTGCCGCAGGGCCTGCCGAGCACCGGACCCTCGTGCGCCCGAACAGCCGACCACCCGCCCAGCGCGGCCGGCCAACATGCGAGGACGACAGCCCAGGCACGTTGCTGCCACGTGGGTGGTCCGGTGTGGTTCACGTACACGCCGGGGTGGACCTGGACCCACTCCCGACGCCGAAGCTTGCGCGCCACCTGGGTCTGTCCCCAGCCGGCCGCCAGCAGCTGACGGCGGGCGACCACGCCGTCCTGCATCGCGAGCAGCATCTCGATCTCGTCCATGCCGACCGCACGTGCCCGAGCAGGATCCGCAGCACACCACCGGTGCCGGCGCCTGTGGACAGGAGCGGGAACCAAACGTGCGGAGCGACAACGGCGGGGATCGCGTCAACCTGGTTGACGCGGTCCCCGCCGTTGCACTTCAGCGGACGCAGACCGCTACTTCACGTCCTTCTTGAACAGCGCGGTGATGACCTTCTGGTAGCCCGGGCCCATGATCCGCGGCAGCACGGCCATGAACTTGGCGTCGTTGCCGCACAGGATCTGCGCCTTGTCCTTGCGGATGCCCTTGATGATGATCTCGGCGCACTCCTCGACGGTCATCTTGGCGATCCGGTCGAAGTTGGCGGCGAGCTGGGCGACGTCGCGCTCGCCCCCGGCGCGGGCCTTCTTGGCGATGTCGGTGCGGATCGAGCCGGGGTGGACGCTGCTGACGCCGACCTTGTGCTCGTACATCTTCATCTCCTGGCGCAGCGAGTCGGTGAACGCGCGGATGGCGAACTTCGTCGCGTTGTAGCCGCCCTGGGTCGGGCACGCGACGAGGCCGAACATGCTGGAGATGTTGGCGACGTGGCCGTCACCGGAGGCGATGACGTGCGGCAGGAACGCCTTGGTGCCGTGGACGACGCCCCAGAAGTTGATGTTGACGATCCAGTCGAGGTCCTCCCAGCTGACCTCCTCCACGCTGGCGACGAGCGACACGCCGGCGTTGTTCACGACGACGTTGACCTTGCCGAAGTCGGCGACGACCTCGTCGGCGTGCTTGAGGACGGCGTCGCGGTCGGTGACGTCGACCTCGTACGCGCGGGCCTCGGCACCGGCCCTGCGGCACAGCTCCGCGGTCTCCTCGACGTTCGCGATGCTGCGGCCGGACACGGCCAGGCGGGCACCCTCGCGGGCGAGCTGGATCGCGAGCTCGCGGCCGATGCCGGCTCCGGCGCCGGTGATGACGACGACCTTGCCCCTGAAGTCCTTCATTGGTGTTCTCCTTGTCGGTGCGCTCGGCGGAGTGCCTAGAGCGAGGTGAAGCCGCCGTCGGCGACGAACTCTGATCCGGTGCTGTAGCTGGACTCGTCGGAGATCAGGAACAGCACGAGGTTGGCGATCTCGACGGCCTCGGCCTGGCGGGCGAGCGGCTGGTGCTGCGCGCCCTCGTGCGACCGCGCGGAGTTGGCCGTCATCTCGGAGCGGGTGAAGCCGGGGTGCACCGAGTTGACCCGGATGTTGTCGGGGCCGAGCTCCTGGGCCGCGGTCTTGGTCATGCCGCGCACGGCCCACTTCGAGGCGACGTACCCGACGATCCGTGAGTACGCGATCAGGCCACCGGTGGAGGAGATGTTGACGATCGAGCCGCCGATGCCGGCCGCGGCGGCCCTGCGCAGCGAGGGGATCGCGGCCTTCATGCCGAGGAAGACACCGACCTGGTTGACGTCGATGACCCGGCGGTAGTCCGCCTCGGAGTGCTCCTCGATCGGGTCGATGTGCACGATGCCGGCGTTGTTGACCAGGCCCGACACGGGGCCGAAGGTCGCCTCCGCGGCGGCGACCGCCTGCTCCCAGCCGTCCTCGCTGGTCACGTCCAGAGCGACGTACGACGCCCGCTCACCGAGCTCGTCGGCCAGGGCCTTGCCCTCCGCCTCGAGGACGTCGGCGATCACGACCCGCGCGCCCTCCTGGACGAGCCGGCGCACGCACGCGGCACCGATGCCGCGGGAGCCACCGGTGACGATGACGACCTTGTCGGCAACACGGCCGGAACCGGAGTCGGAGGCGGGTGCGGACTGGCTTGTGATGTCGGTCATGACGGTAGGGAATCCCCGGAGCCGAGCGGCCCGGCCGGGGATCCCGATCAGCGGGACCGTCGTGCCCAGAGCGGTGGGGCGTCCATAACGTCGCAGCATCGGCAGGCCTCTCGGGTCCTGCCCCCACCAGCCCCACCACGAGGAGATCGAGATGACTGCGGTGCACAACGGCACGGGCGCCGACGAGGTCCGCCACATCGAGTTCGAGGCCGCCCCGGCCCGCTACGCGCGCGGCTGGCACTGCATCGGCCTCGAGAGGGAGTTCCGCGACGGCAAGCCGCACTCGATCGAGGCCTTCGGCACCAAGCTCGTCGTGTGGGCCGACAGCCAGGGCGAGATCAAGGTCCTCGACGCGTACTGCCGCCACATGGGCGGCGACCTCTCCCAGGGCACGGTCAAGGGCGACGAGGTCGCCTGCCCGTTCCACGACTGGCGCTGGGGCGGCGACGGCCGCTGCAAGCAGATCCCCTACGCGCGCCGGGTCCCGCTGCGTGCCCGCACCCGCACCTGGCACGCGATGGCCCAGGACGGCCTCGTCTTCGTCTGGCACGACCACGAGGGCAACGCCCCGATCCCCGAGCAGGCGATCCCGCTCATCGACGGCGGCCCGTCCGACCCGACCTGGACCGACTGGGCGTGGGCGACCACGGTCGTCAACACCAACTGCCGCGAGATCATCGACAACGTCGTCGACATGGCCCACTTCTTCTACGTGCACCACGCGTTCCCGACGTACTTCAAGAACACCTTCGAGGGCCACACCGCGACCCAGCTGCAGAAGGGCGTCAACCGCGACGACATGCGGCCCGCGGAGGTCGCCATCGGCGCACCGAAGCGGCTCGGCAACACCTCTGTGGCGACGTACCACGGCCCGTCGTTCATGATCGACGACCTGATCTACCACTACGAGCACGGCGACACCCGCACCGTGCTGATCAACTGCCACTACCCCATCGACGAGAACTCGTTCATGCTGCTCTACGGCATCAGCATGCAGCGCCCCGAGGTGCAGGACGACGACCCGGCCGCCGCCGACGCACTGGCCGCCAAGATGGTCGCCACGGTCCGCCTCGGCTTCGAGCAGGACGTCGAGATCTGGAAGAACAAGACCCGCATCGACAACCCGCTGCTGTGCGAGGAGGACGGCCCGGTCTACCAGCTGCGCCGCTGGTACGAGCAGTTCTACGTCGACGTCGACCAGGTCACCTCCGAGATGACCGAGCGCTTCGAGTTCGAGCTCGACACCACCAAGCCGATCGAGGCCTGGCAGCGCGAGGTCGAGGAGAACGTCGCCCGCCGGGCCGAGGCGGCCGCCGCCGAGGCAGCCGCTGCCGCGGTTCCCCAGACCCAGGACGCCTGATGGGCGTGCGGCCGGACAACCGGCTGGCCGACGCCCCGATGCACCCGGTGGCGTGCACGTCGTGCGCCGCCCGGGTGCTGGTCCGCAAGGCCAGCTGGCAGCAGACGTCGGTCCAGTGGTCCGACGAGGCGATGGCCGCCTGCTCGTCCTGGTCCCCCGGTTCGGCCGTCAAGGGCCTCCCGCCGGTCTGCGACCGGCTGCGCGACAGCATCGCCCAGGCGGTCGTCGACGGCACGCTGCCGGTCCTCGCTCCCGAGGACGACTGACCACTCTCCGCAGCGCGGGCGACGGGCCGGGGCGTTCAGGCCAGCCGGTCGACGTACGCCAGGACGCGGTTGAACAGCGCGGTGACCGCTGAGGGGGTGCTGCCCTGCGGCACCACGGGCTCCGCCAGCTCGGCGAGGAGCGGGCCCGCCCCGGCCAGCCCCGCACCGGCCGCGACCGTCGCCGCGACGCGCGCCGCGTCCCGCACGGCCACCGGGTCCACCGTCCACACCGTCTCGAAGACCCGCTCGCGGTCCGGGGTCGCGGCCTGCCCCGGGAGCTCCCAGGCCGACATGCAGGCGGCGGAGTCGGGCGCGTCGCAGACCACGGCCCACTCGCGTCGCATCGGCGCATCGGGCGCCAGGTCCACGCGCACCGGCCCACCGGACGCACGAGCACCGCGATCCCACTCGTCGGCGAACACGACCGCCGAGCGGGCGACCCGGGCGAGCTCGGCCCAGCGTCCGGCCGAGGCCTCGTAGAACCGTCCGCGCTGGAAGGCGCCGAAGAGCACCGGGTGGTCGGCCACCGCGCAGCACTCGTCCTCGATCGCCCACGACAGCGCGATCAGCGTGGACTTGCGCAGCCGGTGCACGGCGAGCGTGGGGTGTCGCCGGCGCAGCTCGGCGAAGATCGACGGGGTCGCCGGCACGGCGCTCGCGGCCGCCTCGGCGATGGCCACCTCGAGCCGGGTCCCCGCTGCCTTCCTCCGCAGCACCTGGCGGACGAGGTCGACGTCGGCCTCGGTGTAACGGCGGTGCCCGCTCGCCAGCCGGCGCGCCGTGGGGAACCCGTGTCGGGACTCCCACATCCGCAGCACTGCCGTGCTCACGCCCGCGCGCCGGGCGACGTCGCCGATGGTCAGCTCACCCTCGGGGCCGGCCTCGTCGGGGAGGTCCGTGCGCGTCGGGGGTTGCGCCGCACCGAGGTCCTGGTCCATGCTCATAGCCTAATCTTAAACAGACTGTTGATGTTCTTGTTTAGGTCAATGGGAGGTCCGATGAGCCAGGCGACACCATCCGACGCCGACCTGCGGCGCCTCCTCGTGCGCGCCGCGAGCGGCGACATCGAGGCGTTCGTCGACTTCTACGACGCGACCTGCTCCGTCACGTGGCGCCTGGAGCTGTGCCGTCACGCGGACCCCGAGCAGGCGATGCGGGCGACGATCACCCGGTACGTCGGCGCCTGGCTGCACGCGGGCGCGCACGCCCGGTCGGGGCTGAGCGCGCGGGCGTGGTTGCTGAGCCTCTCCCCCGACCTGATGCCCCCCGCCTCGCGGCCCGACGCCCTGCCGGTGGGCGCGTGATGGTCCCCGTCCTCGTCGCCGGCGGCGGGCTCGCCGGCCTGGCCTGCGCGACCCGCCTGCACAGGGAGGGCGTCGCCGTCCTGGTGCTCGAGGCCGGCGACGTCGTGGGAGGCCGCGTGCGCAGCGACGTCGTGGACGGGTTCACGGTCGACCGCGGGTTCCAGGTGCTCAACACCGCCTATCCCGCGCTGCAGCGAGCGGTCCGGCTGCGGGACCTGGACCTGCGACCGCTGCCGAGCGGGATCCGCGTCCGCCGTGCGGGAAGGCTCCACGACCTGCCGCACCCGGCCTCGTCTCCGACCGCACCCCTGCGCGCCATGGCGTCGTCGGCCACGGGGCTGCGCGGGAAGGCCGCGCTCGCGCGCTACGCCGGCTCGGTGCTCGCGACCCGCCCGCGGCGGCTCAAGGAGAGGCCCGACGTGCCGGCGGGCGAGGCGTGGGCCACCCTTCCCAGCGGCCTGGTGCGGGACCTTCTGGTGCCGTTCCTCTCCGGGGTCGTCCTCGAGGACGACATGACGACCAGCCGCGTGTTCACCGACCTGATGATGCGAATGTTCGCCACGGGGCGCTCGGCCGTTCCCGCGGCCGGCATGCAGGCACTCCCCCACGCACTGGCGCGGCAGCTGCCATCGGGCTCCGTCCGGCTCGGGAGCCCCGTGGCCGAGGTACGGCCGGACCGGGTCACGCTGGCCGACGGCACCGCCTTCGAGGCCCGCGCGGTCGTGGTCGCGACCGACCCCTGGACGGCGCCGGCCCTCGTGCCCGCCCTCGGCACGGCGCCGGCACCGCGGGGAGTGACGACCTACTGGTTCGCGGCGCGCCCGTGGCGGGGCCTGGACGGGACGCTCGCGGTCGACGCGGACGGCTCGGGCGTCACCAACTCGGTGGTGCTCAGCGCGTCCGCGCCGTCGTACTCGACCGACGGACGGGCGCTCGTCGCCACCTCGGTGCTGCACACCGACGGCCGGGCACGAACGGACGCCGACACGGCACGTCGCACCGCCGCCGCGCTGCATCGGGCGCCCGACGACGACTGGGAGCTGGTCGCGGCCCACGACGTGCCGTTCGCGCTGCCCGCCATGACCGCCCCGCACCCGCTGCGCCGGCCGGCGTACCTGCCCGGGGCGGGGGTGTGGGTCGCGGGCGACCATCGCGACACCAGCTCGATCCAGGGGGCGCTCGCCTCCGGCGACCGGGTCGCCCGGTCGGTCCTCCGACACCTGTCCGCTCCGTCCCGACCGGTCGCTCCGCACCGGAGCACCCGATGAGCCCCGCGGCCGCACCCGTCCTCGTCGCCGGCGGGACCGGCTTCGTCGGCCGTCGACTCGTCGCGGCCCTGGCCGAGCAGGGCCACGACGTCCGCGTGATGACCCGGCACCCCGACCGGTACGACGGCCCCGGGACGGCCGTGCGCGGCGACGTGGGCGACCCGGCCACGCTCGACGGGCCGCTCGACGGTTGCGGGGCGGCGTACTACCTCGTCCACTCGCTGGGCCACGAGGACTTCGAGGCCCGCGACGCCCGCGCGGCCGAGGCGTTCGGCGCCCGCGCCGCCCGCGCCGGGCTGGAGCAGCTGGTCTACCTCGGCGGCCTCGGGCAGGACGGCGACGACCTGTCGGCCCACCTGCGCAGCCGCCGCGAGGTGGAGTCGCTGCTTGCCGCCGCAGGCGTTCCCGTCACCGTGCTGCGCGCCGGCATCGTCGTCGGCCACGGCGGCATCTCGTGGGAGATCACCCGCCAGCTGGTCGAGCACCTGCCGGCGATGGTCACGCCGCGGTGGGTGCGGACCCGGACCCAGCCGATCGCCGTCGCGGACGTGGTCCGCTACCTCGTCGGCGTCCTCGGTCGCCCGGACGCGGTCGGCCGGGTGTTCGAGATCGGTGGACCGGACGTGCTCGAGTACGCCGAGATGCTCGAGCGGGTCGCCGCGGTCGAGGGCCGCCGCCTGCCGATCGTGCCGGTCCCGCTCCTCACCCCCGGCCTGTCGTCGCGGTGGCTGGCCCTGGTCACCGACGTCGACGTGCGCGCGGGGCGCAACCTCGTGGACTCGATGGTCAACGAGGTCGTGGTCACCGACGCCGGCATCCGCGACGTCGTACCGTTCCAGCCGATGACGTACGACGAGGCAGTCCGGCTCGCGCTCATGGAGCGGGCCGCGACCCGATGAGCCGCGCCGTCCACTGGGACCGCCTGCTGCCGAAGCCGCTCTCGCACGTCGCGGTGGTCGAGGCGCTCGAGACGCCGTCGGTACGCCGCCGCCGGCGGCGGGTCGTCGGCGCGACCGCCCTGGCGGGCGCCGGCCTGCTCGGGGCGTCCCTGTCGACGCGCCCCGGATCGAGGGAGTTCTACCTGTCCACGGCCTCGGTGGCCGGCGTGTGGACCGCGGGCGGCCTGGCCTCGGGGCCGCTGCACCGGGGGTGGATCGAGAACCGGGACGCGACGCTGCGCCGACCCGTGCTCACCCCGCTCGCCACGGGCGTCGCGGCGTTCGGGCTGTTCTACGCCGCCGCGCTCGTCGCGCGCCGGGTCCCGGTCCTGGGCGAGGCGGTGGCGCGGGTGCTCCGCTTCGCCGACGAGGGCGACGACCGCCTGGTGCTCGCGACCACCCTCGCCAACGGCGTCGGCGAGGAGGTGTTCTTCCGCGGGGCCCTCTACGCCGCACTCGGCGACCGGTTCCCCGTCGCGTCCTCGACCGCGGTCTACGCCGTCGCGACCTCGACGACCCGCAACCCCGCCCTCGTCCTGGCCGCCGGAGTGATGGGCACCCTCTTCGGGCTGCAGCGGCGCGCGTCCGGCGGCCTCCAGGCCCCCCTCATCACCCATGCGACGTGGTCGGCCCTGATGCTGCGTTTCCTGCCTCCGTTGTTCCGCGGCCGCGGCCGCTCGCTAGGCTCGCCCCGGGCCGTTAGCTCAGTTGGTAGAGCACCGGACTTTTAATCCGAGGGTCGTCGGTTCGAGCCCGACACGGCCTACCCAGACCCCTCCTGTCGCGCGCACTCCGCGCACAGGCCGACCAGCTCCACCGTGTGGCTGACCTCGGTGAAGCCGTGCTCGTCGGCCACGGAGTGCGCCCACCGCTCCACCGCGGAGCCGGTGATCTCGACGGTGCGGCCGCAGGAGCGGCAGACCAGGTGGTGGTGGTGCGAGTCGCTGCAACGGCGGTACGTCGCCTCGCCGGCCGGGTTGTGCCGCACGTCGACGTCGCCGCTCTCGGCCATGGCCTGCAGGGTGCGGTAGACAGTGGCGAGCCCGACCTTGTCGCCGGTACGACGCAAGCTGTCGTGGATCTCCTGCGCGCTCTGGAAGTCGGCGGCGCTGGCGAGGGCGTCGGTGATCGCGCGCCGCTGGCGGGTCGGCCGGAGCGCGGTCGGACGCGCGTCGGTGTCGGGCACCGGGCCTCCTGGGTCAGTCGACTGGGAATCAGTCTCAAATCTACCGCGCCCGCGGGGCGAACCATGCCGCATGGCCCGTTCGGACCACGCGGACGGGACCGGCGGACCGAGGACGACCGGGACCGGCGCCGGTAGCCTGACCGCGAAAAGAGGGAACAGGGAGGACTCGCTCGTGGGGAGCAAGGACGAGTTCGGCCCGGACACGGAGAGCATCCGGGCCTGGCTGGACAAGCGGGGCACCTATGCCCGGGACGCGCGGGTCGTCGGCGCACCTCGAGGCGGTGCGCCGAAGGTGACCCCCACGCCCCCACCCCCTGTCCCTGGTACGACGCCCCCGGGCCGCGCCGACTCGCTGCAGGCCGGTCGCTCGGTGCTCGAGGCCCTCGGCGTCGAGGCGCCGCCCGAGCCGCCGTCGCGGATCGCGCAGGCCGGCGACCTCGACAGCACCGACCTGGGCCGGTCGGTCGTGGAGGCGCTGCGCGCCGACCTGCCGGAGCGGTCGAAGCCCGCACCCCGTCCCGCAGCCCCGGTCCCCGCACCCGAGCCCGCGCCGGTGGAGGTCGAGGCGCCGCCCGCGCCCCGTCGTCCCGCGCCGCCGCCGCGGGTGCGCACACCACCCGAGGTCAGGCACGGACGCTGGACCGAGCCCGAGGACAACCTGACGGCGCTCAACGCGAGCACCGACGCGCAGTTCCCGGTGCGCGGCGGGATCCGCCGCACGCTCTCCTGGGTGCTGCTGGCCGTCCTGGTCGGCACGGGCGTGGCGTCGTACGCCGCCGCGAAGGAGCCGACGACCACCTCGATCGGCGTCGCGGCGACCCTGGGCCTCCTGCTGCTCGTCGTGTGGGCGGTCCGTGCCGGCTGCACGACCACCGAGCTCGCCGTGCGCCGCGGCCAGCTGTCGATCAAGCGCCACGGCCAGACCGAGGTCGTGGACCTGGCGAGCCCCTACACACCGGTCGCGATCATCGGCGAGCCGAGCGAGCGGCGCTGGACGGTCCTGATCGAGCGCGAGGGCCTGCCACTGGTCGTGGTGACCAGGTCGATGGTCGACCCGCACTGGTTCACAACGGTGCTCTACCGGCTGCGCCCGGGCCTGCGCCCCGACGCCGCCGTCAGCTCCCCGTAGCGCCGTCGCAGGCGATCCAGTAGCGCAGCTTCCCGGCCCGCTCGTCCTCGAGCACACCGCCCCCGGCCTCGATCGTGCGCCGGGACGCGTCGTTGTCGACCTCGCAGGTGACCAGCACCCGCTCGATCCCGAGCCCCCGCGCCGCCCGGACCCCGAGGGCGAGCGCCCGCGACGCGTGGCCGCGGCGCCGGGCGGAGGGCCGCACGGCGTACCCGATGTGCCCGCCCTGCTCGAGCAGCCAGTCGTTGAGCAGGTGTCGCAGGTGCAGGAAGCCGACCACCTCGTCGCCGGGGCCGCCGTCGCCGTCGGTGATCCAGAAGTACGTCGACGGCACCCGTGTGCCGTCGAGGTCGGGGGTCGACGTCAGCTCGGTCATCGCGACGTACGCCGCACAGCCGGCTTCGGTCGGCACCGGTGCGCCCTCGAGGTTCCAGTGGCCGGACCCGTGCATCTCGTCGGTCCCGCCGAAGTCCTCGATCATCGCCGCCCAGGCCCGCCAGCGGGCGACGTCGGGCGGCACGAGCGCGGTCATGGCTCCATCCCACCATCCCGGTCAACGGGTTTCCGGGCCACCGGAACGAGAACGTGTTCTACCCTGACGGGCATGAACTGGCACCTCCCCGACACCGACGAGACGCCCGAGGCCGTGGTGGAGCAGGAGGCCGCGGTGTGGCGCCCGCTCGCCGACGCGGCCCGCGAGCTGGTCGACCTGTGCGTCATGTCGGACGTCGCCGAGGAGGAGGTCCGCGCCGCGCAGGCCGACGTCGAGGCGGCCGTGGCCCGCCTGCGGAAGGTACGGCGCACCCAGACCCTCGGCCAGGAGCACCTCACAGCCGGACGCCGACGTCCCTGGGGCAACCCGGTCATCGGCCTGCGCAACCCGATCGCCCCGCCGCTCGCGGTCACCAGCGATGCGACCGGGCGCGCGGAGACGGAGTTCCACTGCGGTGCGGCGTACGAGGGGCCGCCGGGGCTGGTCCACGGCGGCGTCGTGTCGCTGATCCTGGACCAGGTCCTCGGGCACGCCGTCGGCGCCGCCGGACGGCCGGGCATGACCGGCACCCTGACCGTCGTCTACCGGCAGGGCACCCCGCTCGGCGACCTGCGGGTCGAGGCGTGGATCGACCGCGAGGACGGCATCAAGACCTGGGCGAAGGCCCACCTGATCGGCCCCGCCGGCGTCACCGCCGAGGCCGAGGGCGTGTTCATCCTGCCCCGCCACATCCGGGAGCAGGTCAGCTGACCTGTCAGGGATTCACGCAGCCGGCGTCAGCCGCCGACCTTCACCCCACGCTTGTTCTCGTCGGACAACCGCGCCTCCTCGGCCGCCTGGGCCTCGAGCTCGGCACGGCGCAGGGCCTCGTCGTACTCGCCCGGCTCGGAGACGAGGTCGGTGGCCCCGCGGGCGAGGCGCTGGAGCGCCACCCGGGCGAAGATCTGCTGCTCGGTCGAGGTGCGCTCGGAGCGGCCCTTGCCGATGAACGAGACGAACCAGTGCATCACCGCGGTGACCCGGTTCTTGAAGCCGGTGATGTAGAAGAGGTGCACGACCAGCCACATCAGCCAGGCGAGGACGCCGGTGAGGCGCAGCTTGCCGACCATCGCGACCGCGCGGAAGCGGCTGATGATGGCCATCGAGCCCTTGTCGAAGTACTTGAACGGCGGCTGCGCGGGCTTGCCCTCGAGCCGGCCCTCGATCTCCTTCGCGGCGTACTTCGCGCCCTGGATGGCGACCTGTGCGACACCCGGGAGGTTGTCGAGCGAGATCATGTCGCCGACCACGAACACCTCGGGGTAGCCCGGGAGGGTGAGGTCGGGGTTGACCGAGATCCGGCCGGCGCGGTCGAGGGGCGCTCCGGTCTGCTCGGACAGGGTCTTGCCCAGCTTGTTGGCCTGGACGCCGGCGGCCCACACCTTGGTGACCGCGTTGATGCGCTCCTCGGAGCCGTCCTTGTACTTGACGGTCAGGCCGCGCTCGTCGACCTGGGAGACCAGCGCGCCGAGCATGACCTCGACGCCGAGCTTCTCGAGCTTCTCCTGGGTCCACTTGCCGAGCTTGGCGCCGAACGGCGGCAGCACCTGGGGCGCCGCGTCGACGAGGATGACGCGCGCGTGGCGGGTGGAGATCGCGCGGAAGTCGCGGGTCAGCGTGCGGTGGGCGAGCTCGGCGATCTGGCCGGCCATCTCGACACCGGTCGGACCGGCACCGACGACCACGAAGGTCAGCAGGTGGTCGACGTTCTCGCCGCGCGCGGCGCCGAGCTCGGCCATCTCGAAGGCGCCGAAGATCCGGCCGCGCAGCTCGAGGGCGTCGTCGATGCTCTTCATGCCGGGGGCGAACTCGGCGAAGTGGTCGTTGCCGAAGTACGACTGGCCGGCGCCGGCGGCGACGATCAGGGAGTCGTACGGCGTCACGAGCTCGCGGCCCAGGACGTGGGAGGTGACCTGGCGGTTCTCCAGGTCGATGCCGGTGACCTCGCCGAGCAGGACCTGGGCGTTCTTCTGGTTGGCCAGGACCTCCCGGGTCGGCGGGGCGATCTCGCCCTCGGAGAGAATGCCGGTCGCCACCTGGTAGAGCAGCGGCTGGAAGAGGTGGTGGGTCGTCTTCGCGATCATCGTGACGTCGACGTCGGCCTTGCGCAGCTGCTTGGTGCCGAACAGGCCACCGAAGCCGGAGCCGATGACGACGACCTGGTGACGGTCGGAGCGCGGGACGATGATGCGGTCGGGCAGGTCGGGCTGGGTGTCGCCTGCTGCCATGGCTTCCTCCTGGAGCACCTCGGTTGACGACGTGATGACGTCCTCTCGGGCCCATCATTCCGCGTCCCCTGCACGACCCCCAACCCGAGGTCAAGGTCTGGTCGGTCACATGCCTTCCGGACCGTCACCAAACCTGCTCTCGGAGGTTGGTTTAGTCGTCAACCGGGTGGGGTATCGCACCCGGGAACGGCACCCATCCACCGGACATCGACCACAACACTCGGGCCGCGACACCGGAAGGTTCCCCCCGTGCAGCACCGGCAGACCCTGGACCTGGCCCCCGGGCCACGCATCGTGCACGACGCACGACGCTGGGTCGTCCAGACCTGCGGTCAGCTCGGACGCACCGACCTGGCCGACTGCGCCGAGCTGGCGATCTCCGAGCTGGTCACCAACGCCGTCCTCCACGGCACCGCACCGATCCGGCTCCAGGTCCGCGGCACCGCCGACCACCCTCGGTTCGAGGTGCACGACGCCTCGGTGATCCCGCCGCAGCCGGTGACGCAGGCGGGCGGGTTCGACATCGACGCCTTCGACCTCGACGCCTTCGACGCGCTCGACGAGGAGCAGCTGGCCGCGCTCACCACCGTCGGCCGCGGACTCGACATCGTGGCCCGCGCCTCCGCCGCCTGGGGCGCCGAGATCGACGAGGACGGCAAGGCGGTGTGGTTCGAGCCGGCCCCCGAGCTGTCCGAGACCGGCGGGGCGCCGTACCAGCAGACACACAGCATGCCGTCCCTCGCGGCCGACCACACCCGGGTCGGCGAGGTCGGCGTCCAGATCAACGGCGTCCCGATCGGGGCCTTCGGCCGGTTCCAGCGGCACTACCGCGACCTGCGCCGCGAGATCCGCCTCCTCGCCCTGGCCCACGAGGACGACTACCCCTTGGCCAAGGTCCTCTCCGAGCACTTCGACGCCCTCGAGCGGCCGCTGCGCGCCAACATGGGTCGCGAGCAGGTCGACAAGGCGTACGCCGACGGGCGCGAGACGATCGACCTGCGGCTGCGGATGCCGCGGGAGACCGCCCGGCAGATCGGCGGCCTGATCGACCTCCTCGACGCGGCCGACGAGTTCTCCCGCGCCCAGCGGCTGCTCACCGCGCCGCGCACCGCCGAGCAGCGGTCGTTCCAGATCTGGTTCCTCGGCGAGTTCCGTCGCCAGTCGGTCGGCGCGCCGCCGGTCGCCTGGCAGGGCAGCGGCACCGGCTCCGGGGCCCGCCCTAGTCTGCAGGCATGACCCCTTCCCCACGGCTGCTCCTCGCCGTGGGGGCCGGCGGAGCGGTCGGCGCCGTGGCCCGGTACGCCGCCACCGAGGTCGTCGCGGACGGACCCGGGTTCGCGTGGACCACGTTCGCGATCAACGTGTCGGGCTCCGCGCTGCTCGCCGCGCTGCTGCTCCTCCCCCTCGCCCGCCGCTCGCCGACGTGGGCCGCCGCCCTGGGGCCGGGCGTGCTCGGCGGGTTCACCACCTTCTCCGCGACCTCTGCGCACGCCCGCGACCTGCTCGCCGACGGCCGCGCCGGCCTCGCGCTCGCCTACGTCGGCGGCACCCTCGCCGCCTGCCTGCTCGCCGTGACGCTGGTCGGCCGGCTCGCCCCCGCCCTGCCCGCGGAGGACGAGCTGTGAGCACCCTTCTCGTCGCGCTCGGCGCCGCCGTCGGCGCGCCGCTGCGCTACGCACTGGGCCACCACCTCGACGGCGACTGGCACCGCGGCACGCTCGCTGCCAACACCCTCGCCAGCCTGGTCCTGGGGGCGTGCGTCGGCTGGTCGGTCGACGGTTCGGCCCTCGCCCTGGTCGGGACCGGGTTCTGCGGCGGCCTGTCGACGTACTCCTCGCTGGCGGTGCAGGCCCGCGACCTCGGGCCGCGCCGGGGCGCGGCGTACGCACTCGTCACCATCGCGCTCGGGCTGGGCGCCTGCGCGCTGGGCTACCTGCTCGCCCGGGGATAGGGCTCAGGCGTAGCCGAGGTCGTGCAGGCGGGCGTCGTCGATGCCGAAGTGGTGGGCGACCTCGTGGACGACGGTGATCCGGACCTCGTCGGCCAGGTCCTCCTCGTCGTCGCACATGTCGAGCAGCGGGCCGCGGAACAGGAAGATCCGGTCCGGCAGCTGCGGCTCCAGGCCGCCGCCGCGCTCGGTGAGCGCCACGCCGTCGTACAGGCCGAGGAGGTCGTCGGGCTCGCCCGCCGGGGGCTCGTCCTCGACGAGCACCACCACGTTGTGCACGAGCCGGGCCAGCTCCTCGGGGATGTCGTCGAGCGCACGGTCGACGAGGGCGTCGAAGTCCTCGGGGCTCATCTCGACGGGCACAGGACTCATTGTGAGGGACGGCACCCAGCCGGGCGCGGGTTGGCCCCGTTACGGCCGGAGGCCGCCACAAGCACACCAGGCGACCTGGTCTGCGCTTTCCGCAGACACAAGCCGCCTGAGACTGGCGACCCTGACGAGACTCGAACTCGCGACCTCCGCCGTGACAGGGCGGCGCGCTAACCAACTGCGCTACAGGGCCATCTCGCTCACTCCGCTCTCGCGTGGTGAAGCGGTTGGAACTCTAACCCATCCTCCTCCAGCAGTCCCAATCGGGAGCCACCTCGGCCGAACGAGCCGCACCCCCAACCGGATTCGAACCGGCGTACCCGCCGTGAAAGGGCGGTGTCCTAGGCCGCTAGACGATGGGGGCCCACCGTGGAGGACGAGCCTCCGCAGCGCCGGCCAGCATAGTGCCCGCGGCGCCGCACCCGCTCATCGAGAGCGACGCACCAGCCGGACCTCGCGCCCCTCGGGCTCGTGGCGCTCGACGCCGTCCGGCACGAACCCCTGGCGGCGGTAGAAGGCGAGTGCACGGTCGTTGCCGCCGAGCGCCCACAGGTACGCCGGCCGGTCCGCGAGCGTCGCGGCGAGCATCCGGTGCCCGAGTCCGTGTCCCCACCAGGCGGCGCGGGCGTAGAGCGCCCACAGCTCCTCGGCGAGGTCGAGGTCGTCGTCGCGACCGGGGCCGACCGAGACGAAGCCGACCAACTCGCCGTCGTGGACGGCGACCGTCGTGGCGGCAGGTGAGGTCTGCGCCGCGCGGCGCCAGTGCTCGGCCCGGTCGTGGAGCCCGGCACGGCGCTGGGCGAGGATCGCGTCGGGGACCAAGCCGGTGTAGGCCTCCTCCCAGACGGCGACGTGCAGGCGCGCCATGGCCGGGCCGTCGTCGACCCTGAGGGGGCGGAGTACGACGTCCGAGAGGGTCAGCACGCGGTCAGGCTAGGTGGCGGGCGTCCCGAAGTGCACGCCGCTTTCGTTCCTCAGCACACCCTCCGGTAAGGTAGGCGACTGCTTGGGCAGGTAGCTCAGTTGGTACGAGCGATCGCCTGAAAAGTGATAGGTCGGCGGTTCGACCCCGCCCCTGCCCACCGAGCAGCAGGTCCCCGACCTGCGCGACACCCCCGCCGGGTCACCCGGCGGGGGTGTTCGGCTTCTCCGGTCGGCTCGCGCACCGCGACCGTGCTCCCGGACTGCGGGCGAGCGCCCGGGGTATCGCCCAGTCCGAGGCGAGGAGGCGCGATGCGACCGAGGTGGCAGCAGGGCCCGGGCGCACTCGTGCTGGTGCGGCACGGGGAGAGCCTGGGCAACCGGGCCGACGCCGCCGCCCGCTCGGCGGGAGCAGAGGTCCTCGAGCTCAAGGAGCGCGACGCCGACGTCCCGCTCACGGAGGCGGGTCGTCACCAGGCCCGGGCGCTGCGTGACTGGCTCGGGTCCGCCGAGGGACCCGAGCCTCCGACGGTCGTGGTCGCCTCGCCCTACCGGCGGGCGGCGGACACCGCGCAGCTGGCCCTGGACGGGCTGGGCGTCGCCGTCGAGCACGACGAGCGGCTGCGGGAGCGTGACCTCGGCGTTCTCGACCGCCTCACCGGTGCGGGCATCCGAGCCCGCCACCCGCAGGAGGCGGCCCGCCGCCAGCACCTGGGCAAGTTCTACTACCAGCCGCCCAGCGGGGAGAGCTGGGCCGACGTCGCGCTGAGAGTGCGCAGCCTGCTCCACGACCTCGAGCGCGGGTACGACGGCGACCGCGTGTGGCTCTTCACGCACCAGGCGGTGATCATGTCCTTCCGCCTGGTCCTCGAGGGCCTCGACGAGGTGAGCCTTCTCGACCTGGACCGCCGGGTCCGGATACCCAACGCCTCGGTGACGACCTACCACCGCTCCGGGCCCCAGATGTCGTTGGTGTCCTTCGCCGACACCGCCGCGGTGGACCGCTCGTCGGCGCCGCTCACCCGCGAGCCGCCCGCGACGGCGAGGAGCGCCGATGCCCACTGATCCCCGCGCGGTCACACCCGCCGTGCTCCGCGAGCTCCCCGTGCCGCCCCCGGGTGAGGACAAGGACGCGAACGGTCGGCTGCTGGTCGTCGGCGGGTCCCTCCGCTCCCCCGGCGCGGTCCGTCTGGCGGGCGAGGCGGCGCTGCGGGCCGGCGCGGGCAAGGTGGCGCTCGCGACGATCGCGCCGGTCCTCGCCGGGCTGGGCGCCCTGGTCCCCGAGGCGGCGCACCTGCCGCTGGCCGCGAACGCCGGCGGGCACGTCGACCTCACCCGCCTCGACCCGGCCTGCCGCGAGTGCGGGCGGGTGGACGCCAGCCTGGTGGGTCCCGGCCTGGTCGACGCCGGCCACGCGCGAGCACTGGTGGCGGAGCTGGTCCCCCACGTCGCGGGCGCCGTCGTGCTCGACGGTGTCGCCTCGGCGTACCTCACCGCCCGTCCCGACGGCCTGCACCGACGAGAGGGCCGCGCCGTGCTCTCGGTGAACCCCGGCGAGCTGGCGCGCACCGCCGGGACCTCCCTGTCCGCCGTCGAGCAGGACGCCGTCGCGGTCGCCGCGGAGGTCGCGCGACGGTGCCGGGTCGTGGTCGTGTGCGGCGGACAGGTCAAGCACGTCGTCACCCCGGCGGGCGAGGCCTGGGTGGTCGAGGGCGGCGGACCCGGTCTCGCCGCGTCCGGCTCCGGGGACGTGCACGCCGGCATTCTCGCCGGCCTGCTCGCACGGGGCGCCGAGCCGCTGGTGGCCGCGCTCTGGGCGGCGTACGTCCACGCCCGCTGTGGTGAGCGGCTCGCCGCAGCCGTCGGCCCGGTGGGCTACCTCGCGCGGGAGCTGCCCGGCGAGGTGCCCGCCGTCCTCGGCGAGCTCGGCTGACCCGCCGGTCGTCGAGGGCGGCACTCGGCCGTCGGCCGGAGCTGGTCTGCGAACGGTCCGCTCACCCGCGCGTGACCCGCCGCGGCCACCAGAACCGGTCGCCCATCCGCAGCGCGATGGCCGGCACCAGGACCGTGCGGACCAGCAGCGTGTCGAGCAGGACGCCGATGCAGATGACGATGCCGAGCTGCGCGAGCACGACGAGCGGCAGCACGCCGAGGACCGCGAACACCGCGGCCAGCAGCACGCCCGCGCTGGTGATCACACCACCGGTGGAGGCGAGGGCACGGAGCATCCCCTCGCGGGCGCCGTACCGCCGGGCCTCCTCCGCGGCGCGCGCCACCAGGAAGATGTTGTAGTCGACGCCGAGCGCGACCAGGAACAGGAACGCCTGCAGCGGTACGCCGACGTCGAGCCGGTCGAAGCCGAACACCGTGCTGCTGAGCACCCACCCGGCACCGAGGGCGGCCAGGTAGGTGGCGACGACCGTGAGGACCAGGACGATCGGTGCGACGAGCGAGCGCAGCAGCAGGCCGAGCGCCAGCAGCACCACGACCAGGATGAGGGGCAGCACCAGCACCCGGTCGGCCCGGGTGGCGGCGTCCGAGTCGACGTCCTCGGCGTCCGCGCCTCCGACCAGGGTGCCGGGGACCTCGGCCAGCGCGGACCGCAGCGAGGCGACGTCCTCCCGCGCCAGGGGGGTGCCGGGGGCGTGGTCGAGCACGACGTCGATGCGGGTGCGGCCGTCGTGCTCGCCCACCGGCCGCGCCGAGGCCACGCCGTCGGCCGACTCGATCGCCGCCAGCACCTCCTCGACGTTCCCGGTGGTCAGCACGACCGCGGGGTCGGCACTCCCGGCCGGGAAGGACTCGGCCAGCCGGGTGGCGGCGGCGATGGACTCCGGGGTCTCGATGAACTGGTCGGCCTCCGAGAGCCCGCTGCGGATGCCGAGGATGCCGCTGGCCAGCACTGCCAGCAGTACGACGCCCGCCGCTGCGGCGAGCAGCGGCCGGCGAGCCACGGCGTCGCCGATCCGGCGCCACACCGTCCGCCCCTCCGACGCGGTCGGCTGGCCGACCTCGGGCCGGCGCGGCCAGAAGATGCCCCGCGGGAAGACGGCCAGCGCCAGCGGCAGCACCACGAGCACGGCGAGCGCGGCGACGACGACGCCGATCGCGCAGGCCAGGCCGAGCCCGCGGGTCGTCGGGAAGGCGGAGAGCAGGAGCACCAGCAGGGCGACGACGACCGTCGCCGCGCTCGCGAGCACCGCCTCGCTCGTGCGCTGCCACGCGCGCACCATGGCCTCGGACCGGCTCGGCGTGCGGTGCAGCTCGTCGCGGTAGCGGGAGATGAGGAGCAGCGCGTAGTCCGTGCCGGCGCCGAACACGAGGACGGACAGGATGCCCGTCGTGGACTGGTCGAAGGCGACGCCGAGCCCGGTGAGGGCGTGGGTGGCCGCGACGGCGGCGAGGCGGTCGGCGACGCCGACGACGACCAGCGGCACCAGCCCCAGCACCGGCGAGCGGTAGGTCACGATCAGCAGCAACGCCACGACCGAGGCGGTCACCACGAGCAGGGTGACGTCGGCACCCTCGAAGACGCGGGCGAGGTCACCCTGGATGGCCGCCGGCCCGGTGACCTCGGCATGGACGCCGTCCGGCAACCCGTCCCGCACGGCGGCCCGCAGCTCCTCGACGTCGTCGGCCAGCTCCGCCGCGTCGGTGCTGGGCATCGGCAGCACACCGACCAGCGCGGTGCCGTCCTCCGCGACCTGCAGCGGCGCCGGGGCCGCGCCGCCGGCGGCCTGCGCGAAGACCGTCTCCAGCGTCTGGCGGTCGGCCGCGGCCAGCGGGCGGTCCGCGGAGAACAGCACCAGGGCCACCTGGTCGTCCCCGGACGGGAACTCGTCCAGCAGCCGCACCACCTCGGTGGCGTCGTACCCGTCGGGCAGCTGGTCGGTCGCGGACCGGTCCACGGGCGCCGTGCCGACCACCCCGATCAGGGCGCTCCCGACGAGCAGGTAGAGGGCGGGGAGGATCCACGCGATCCGGGGACGGAGAATCGGCAGCAGGCGAGCACCCGCCGGAGATAGTTCCATGATGGAAGGATATGCACATGCCCCTGACCGGTGACCACCCAGCCGGCACCCGGGTCCCCGTGCTGGTCCAGCAGCTCTCCTACGAGCTCACCCGTTTCTCACACCTGTTCGCCCACCGCCACGCCCTCCACCCCACCGACGTCGACGCGCTCGCACACCTCCACCAGGCCTCGTTGCGCGGGCAGGTCATGACCCCGAGCCTGCTCGCCGAGTCGATCGACCTGAGCCCGCCGGCCACGTCGGCGCTGCTGCGCCGCCTGGAGGCGAGCGGGCACGTCGCCCGCGTCCCCGACCCGGCCGACGGCCGCCGTCACCTGCTCGCCCTCACCGACACCGCCCGGCAGGTCGCCGGCGGCTTCTTCGGCCCACTGGCCGACGCGCTCCGGGCGTCGTTGGCCGGGCTCGACGACGACGAGGTGGCCGTGGTCGAGCGCTGGCTCGCCGGCGCCACCGCCGCCGCGGGGCGGCTGGCCGACGAGGTGGCCCAGCAGGAGAGCGCACCGCCGCCACCGTGAGCAGCCCCGGGAACGCGTCAGCGCGGGCCGACCACGCTCGGCCCGCGCTGACGCTGCCGGGGAATCAGCTCATCCGCAGGTACGCATCCGCCACCCGCGGGTCGTCCGCGAGGTCCGCCGCCGCGCCGGAGAGCGTGATCCGCCCGGTCTCCATGACGTAGGCCGTCCGGGCGAACTCCAGGGCGAGGACGGCACTCTGCTCGGCCAGCAGGATCGCCGTGCCCGTCTGATTGAGCCGGGCGAACACCTCGAAGAGCTCCTCCACGACCATCGGGGCGAGGCCCAGCGAGATCTCGTCCGCGACGAGCAGCTCGGGCTCGCTGATCAGCGCGCGGGCCAGGGCGAGCATCTGCTGCTCCCCTCCGGACAGGGTGCCGGCAAGCTGGTCGCGCCGTTCCCGCAGCCGGTCGAAGGTCGCGTACTGCCGGTCCAGGGATTCCGCCTGGTCACGTCCCGGCGGACGCCACGCACTCACCAGGTTCTCCTCGACCGTCAACGCCGGGAACACCCGCCGTCCCTCCGGCACGTAGGCGACGCGGTGCCGGACCCGGGCGTGGACGGGGAGGGAAACGAGGTCGACACCGCGGAGCATGAGGTTGCCGCCGGTGAGCGGCACCAGCCCCATCACCACCTGCATGAGCGTCGACTTGCCCGCTCCGTTCGAACCGAGCACGACGACGAACTCCCCGGGCTCGACACTCAGGCTCACGCCGTGCAGCACGGGAGTTCGCCCGTACCCGGCACGTGCGTCCTCGATGGTCAGCAGGCTCATTGCTCGCCCTCGCTTCCTGTCGTGTGCTGCGCGACGCCCTCGCCCCGGGATCGCTTCGTCCCGAGGTAGGCCTCGATGACGGCCTGGTTCCCTCGGATCTCGTCGGGCTCGCCGACAGCCAGCAGGCGGCCGCGGTTGAGCACCACCGCCCGGTCCGAGAGGGACAGCGCGAGACCGACGTAGTGCTCGACCAGGAGCACGGCGACGCCGCGATCCCGGATCCTGCCCAGGAGCTCGGCGAGCGGTGTCAGGCCGTCAGACCCGACCCCGGCAGCGGGCTCGTCGAGCAGCACCAGCCGGGGCTCGTCTCCCAGCGCCCGGGCGATCTCCATGCGCCGCAGGTCACCGGGGCTGATCTCGCTGGCGGGACGGTGGGCCACGGCCGTCAGACCGGCCAGCTCGAGGAGCTCGTCGACCCGGTGCTGCAGCGCCCGGTCCCTGCTCCGGGGCCGCAGGCTGCTGAGCACGCCTCGCAGCCGGTGGCCTCCGGCGCCCAGGAGCACGTTGTCGCGCACCGTGAGGGAGCCGACCGGCCGCGCGACCTGGAAGCTCCGCCCGACCCCGCGGGCATGGATCAGGTCGGGGCGGAACCGGCGGACCGGCTCGCCGTCGAAGAGCACGGAGCCCGACGTGGGTCGCTGAACCCCCGAGATGACGTTGAACAAGGTCGACTTGCCGGCCCCATTGGGTCCGATGACCGACACGAACTCGCCGGGCCGGACCGAGAAGGACACGTTGTCGAGCGCCTGGAGCCCGCCGAAGCGGACACCGATCCCCCGCACCTCAGCGAGGGGTACGTCGCGGGCACCCGCGGTCATCGGGCCACCTCCTTGGTCGCGTGGGATTGGGGACCGGAGCGGCCGAGCAGTCGGGACGCACCCCGCGCCAGCCAGCTGTCGTCCCCGACGAGCCCCTGCGGCTGGAAGCGCAGCACGAGCACCAGGAAGACGCCGTAGACGAGGTTGCGGTAGTCCGCGGCGAACCGGAACAGCTCGGGGATGAGCGTCAGCAGCACGGCGCCGACGATCGCGCCCCGGATGGTCCCCATCCCGCCGATGATGAGCATCGACAACAGCAGCACCGACTGGTTGAACCCGAAGGTCTCGGGCGTGATGCTGCTGATGAAGAACGCGTAGACCGCACCGACGACGCCCGCCAGGAGCGAGCTCAGGGCGAAGGCGGACGCCTTGAACAGCGCGACCGGCGCACCGAGCGATGCCGCCACGAGCTCGTCCTCGCGGATGGCCATCAGCATGCCGCCGTACCAGCTGTCGCGCACGACCTTGGCGATCAGCACGACCAGGCCGAGCAGGACCAGCGAGAGCACGAGAAAGTGGTCGTTGGTGAACGACGTGCCGCCGAGAGTCGGCAGCGGCAAGCCGTAGATGCCGGTCGCACCACCGAAGAAGTCCACGCTCTTGAACAGGGCGACGACAACGAAGTTCAAGCCGACGGTCGTGATCGCGAAGAAGTCCTCGCGCAACCGCAGGCTGATCGCCCCGAGAACGGCGCCGGCGAGTCCCGAGACCAACGCGGCCACGGGCAGCACCGACCAGAAGGACGTCCCGTGCTCGACCGACAGGACGGCGGCGAAGTAGGCGCCCAGCCCGAAGAAGGCGCTCTGGGCGAGGTTCGGCTGACCGGCGTACCCCGCGGTGAGGTTCAGGCTCACCACGACGGTTGCCATCAGGATCGCGGTCACCGCCACGACGATCGCGTAGGTCATGGCTTCACCACCCGGGACGGGATCAGGCCCTGCGGCCGGATCAGGAGCATCGCGATGAGCGCCACGAACGCGATCGCGTCACGCGGGAGCGCGAACCCGAACGACGCGACCACCCACGACTCCACGAGCCCGATCAGCAGCGCGGCGACGATGGTGCCGAGGGGGCTTCCCAGGCCGCCGAGGATGATGATCGCGAGCATCTTGTAGGCGGGGATGTCGCCCAGCGTGGGGTAGACCGCGTCGTACTTCACCGAGAGCAGCGCTCCCGCGAGGGCCGACAGCAGGTAGCCCACGGCGAAGACCGCCGCGATGACCCGTGGGCTGTTCACGCCGACCGCCCCGGCCACGTGCCGGTCCTGGGCGACCGCCTGCCACAGGACGCCGCTGCGCGTCCTGGTCAGGACGTACCAGGTCGCGCCGATGACCCCGAAGGTCACCGCCAGGACCAAGATGTCGATGCCCTCGAGGCGAACTCCTCCGACATCGACGTCGGGCAGCGGCAGCTCGACGTGCGCGCTGCGCTGCGAGGGGCCGAAGACGAGGCGGAAGAGCTCCGTGGCCACGATGTACAGGCCGATCCCGGTCACCAGGGTCACGATCGGCCCGCGATCGAGGATCGGCAGGTAGATGAAGCGCTGGACCAGCCACCCGAGCGCCGCGCCGGCCACCAGGCCCGACAGGACTCCGAGAAGCGGGCTGTCCGCGCGCTCGGCGAGAACGAGCACGAGGTAGCCGCCCAACGTGAGGGATGCGGCGTTCGCGATGTCCAGGACGCGCAGCAGGCCGTAGACCAGGCACGGCCCGAGCGCGACCAGGGCGTACAGGGACCCGATGACGAGTCCGTCGACTGTGGTCTCCATCAGCAGCTCACGGCGTGATGACGGACGAGTCGGTGATCTCGCCGATCGAGACCAGCGTCGCGCCCTGGAACTGGAGGACCTGGACCGGCTTGATCACCTGGCGTCCGTCGGTGAACCTCTCGAGCGTGCCGGTGGCACCCTCGTGGTCCGAGGTGTCGAGCAGGCCCTGATGGATGTCGCCAGCACTGGTGCCGGAGGACTCGGCGGCGTCCAGGATCAGCTTCACCGCGTCGTAGGACGAGGCGGCCACCATGTCCGCGGGGAAGTCGTTGGCCTCCGCGAAGTCCTCGAGGAAGGCCTTCGTGGCCGGCGCCTCGGCGTCCCGGTTGAGGTTCGTGGTGATCTTCGCGCCGTCGGCGAGGTCACCGATCGACTCGAGGAAGCCTGCCGAGTCGATGCCCTCGGTGCTCAGCACCGGCAGGTCGACACCGGACTTGCGCAGGGCACGGAAGAACTGGGTGCCCTCGGCCACGTACTGCACGAGGTAGATGCCGTCCGCGCCGGCGTCCACGGCGCGACGGATGATCGTGCCGAAGTCCTTCTCCCCGAACTCGTTCTTGTCCACGGAGACGACGTCCAGCCCGCTCTTCTCCGCCTGGTCGCTGAAGCCTTGGACCAGCGCGTTGCCGAAGTCGTTGTCGACCGCGATGACGGCGGGCTTGGTGAC
Source organism: Pimelobacter simplex (assembly GCA_016803235.1). GTDB lineage: Bacteria > Actinomycetota > Actinomycetes > Propionibacteriales > Nocardioidaceae > Nocardioides > Nocardioides simplex_A. The sequence goes on along the minus strand of JADCLI010000041.1, from coordinate 16,836 downwards.
CCCGTCCTCGGCGAGCTGGACCGCGCCGGCCCGGCCCTGCACCTCGCCGTCGAAGTCCTGCTGGAAGATGAAGTCGCCCGTCTCGGGGATGCCCGGGTTGACGGCGTACGCCGAGACGAGCGGGATCCTGTTGCGCTGGAAGATGGTCGCGCCCGCCAGTGTCTGCGGGCTGTAGGAGCCGCTGACCGCCGCGGCGACCCGGTCCTGGGACACGAGCTTGGTGGCGATCACGGCCCCCTGCTTGGGGTCGCTGGCGTCGTCGTAGGTCACCAGCTCGACCTTCTTGCCGTCGATCCCGCCATCGGCGTTCACCTGCTCGACGGCCAGACGAGCGCCGGCCAGTGCGCTGCGACCGTCAGCCGAGCCGAACCCGGACTCGGGAGCGAAGAAGCCGATCTTGAGGGTGTCTCCGCCACCCGAGCCACTGCCCGAGCAGGCTGTCGTGGTGGCCAGTAGGCCGACGAGGGCGCCGGCCATCAGTGTGCGGATTCGCATGCGTGCTCCTTGGTGGTGGTGGTGGTGGTCGCTCGCGACCGGGGGTGGTCGGGCGTCACGGGCGACACCCGGGCAGTTGGGGAACAGCGGTCGAGCCCGTCCCGGGCGAGGCCCGGCCGGGACACACGTGGCGCGGACGGTAGGCGAGGACGTCGCCGTCGGCAGCCCCCGTTCTCACGCTGTGGGGATGGGTCGCGACGGAACACGTCGTGCGACCCGGCCGGGCACGGGTCCGGCACAATGCCGCCATGCCGGTGCAGCTGCGCGATCTCCTCGACGAGCCGAGCCTGCAGGTGCGCGCAGTGGTGCTTCCCGACGGCGCCGCCGACCGGCCGATCAGCTGGGGGTCGACGACCGAGCTCCCCGACCCGGTCCCCTTCCTGCGCGGCCAGGAGCTGGTGATGACCACTGCGATGCTCGATCGGACGGCCGAGGAGTGGGTCGACCTGGCGACGCGTCTCGCGGCGGTTCCGGTCGCCGCGGTCTGCCTCGGCATCGGGCTGGTCCACGACGAGCCACCACCGGGCCTGGTCGCGGCGGCGCAGGAGGCCGGACTGGCCCTGGTGGTCTCGCCGGTCGAGGTGCCGTTCATCGCGATCAGCCACTGGCTGGCCGACGAGATCTACGCCGAGACCTACGCAGCGGTGCAGACCAACCTGCAGGTCCAGGACCGGTTGGTGCGCGAGCTGCTGTCGCGCCGTGGGATCGACGGCATGCTCGGCGAGCTCCGGCGCCAGCTCGGCCTGGCGAACGTGCTCCTGGCCGAGCCGGGCGGCAGCGTGCTGCACCGTTCCCCTCGCCGGTCGCGGTGGAACCCCGACGCCGACGGCGTCACGACCGCGCGCGACTCCGGATCCGCCGAGGTCCTCGTCGACGACATCCCGGTCGCGGTCCTGCACACGGATCCGGCTCCGGCACACCAAGGCGTGCTGCCCTTCGCCGCCACTGTCCTGGGGCTCGAGCTCGCCCGTGAACAGGCCTTCCTCACCGGGCGCCGCGAGCTGCTGGGTCAGGTCCTCGAGGACGTGCTGCACGGCCTGGTGTCGGACCACGCGGCGCGCAGCAGGCTGCGTCGACTCGGCGTGCATGCCGATGCACCGCAGACGATCGTGGTCGCCGTGCTCGACGACACCCCGGACCGGCTCCGTCGCGTGCCGTGGGAGCTGAGGTCGCTCCTCGCCCGCGAGGGCGATCCCCTGCCCACGGCCCTCCTCGAGGACGCGGTCGCCGTCGTCGTCCCGGACGGCGTCGACGCCGCCGCGGTGGCCGAGGCCCTGCGCGAGCAGCTGACGAAGGCTCGCCATCATCCTTCGATCGGGCTGGGGTCCGCACGCCGCGGCGTCGCCGGTCTGCGCCTCGGCTACTACGAGGCGCGGCAGGCCGCCGTACCCGAGGGCGTCGGGCGGTCGGCTCCCCTGTCGCTGACCGGGCTCCTCCTCGGGAACCTCGACCTGCCTCTCGCCGAGCTCGGCCAGGAGGTCCTCGGCCCGCTCCTCGAGCGCGACGACCAGGCCGGCAACCACCTGCTTCTCACGCTGCGCACCTACCTGGCCCACGACTGCGTGCCCAGCGCGACCGCCGCCGCGATGGTGATCCACCGCAACACGCTGCGCTACCGGCTGGACCAGGTCGAGCAGCTGCTCGGCCGCGACCTCGACCGGCTGACGGACCGTATCGAGCTCGCCCTCGCGCTGGCAGCGCTCGACGCGGCAGGGGGCGCCGGCTCGCCCGACGTCCCCGGAGCCTGACTCGGCGCTCATGCGAGCAGGTGCCGGGCCATCACGACCCGCTGGATCTGGTTGGTGCCCTCGTAGATCTGCGTGATCTTGGCGTCGCGCATCATTCGCTCGACCGGGAAGTCGCGGGTGTACCCGTACCCGCCGAGCAGCTGGACGGCGTCGGTGGTGACGGCCATCGCCGTGTCGGACGCGAGGCACTTGGCCGCCGCACCGAAGAAGGTGAGGTCCGCGCTGCCCGCCTCGCTGCGCGCAGCGGCGGCGTAGACCATCTGACGGGCTGCCTCCACACGCATGCCCATGTCGGCGACCATGAACTGGATGCCCTGGAAGTCCGCGATGGACTGCCCGAACTGGCGGCGCTCCTTGATGTAGGCGACGGCGGCATCGAGCGCCCCCTGGGCGATGCCGACGGCCTCCGCGCCGATCGACACCCTCGTGTGGTCGAGGGTCCCCAGCGCCACCCGCATGCCACGGCCGCGCTCGCCGATCATCCGGTCGAGCGGGATCCGGCAGTCCTCGAGGTAGACCTCCCGGGTGACCGACCCCTTGAGACCCATCTTGCGCTCGGGCTCGCCGTAGGAGATGCCGGCATCGTCGGCGTGAAGGAGGAAGGCGGACAGCGAGCGCGATCCCTGCCCGGGGTCGGTCACGGCGAAGACCACGATGTAGCGGGCGACTCCCGCCGAGGTGATCCACGTCTTGACTCCGTTGAGCACCCAGGAGTCGCCGTCGAGCCGGGCCGTCGTGCGCATGGCCGCCACGTCGCTGCCTGCCTCGCGCTCACTGATCGCGTAGGCCATCAGGGCCTCGCCCGAGGCGACCTCGGGGAGGTAGCGCCGGCGCTGATCCTCGCTGCCGTAGTGCAGGAGCGGCACCACGCCCAGCTTGTTGGAGGTGATGATCGCGCAGCTGGACGCGCACGCCCTGGCGACCTCCTCCACGGTGATCGCCGAGGCGATCGCGTCGACGCCGTCGCCCCCGTACTGCTCTGGGATGCCCGGGGCGTGCAGCCCAGCGGCGACCAGGACGTCATAGCTCTCCTGCGGGAAGACGGCGGCCTCGTCGACCGCGGCGGCGCGCGGCGCCAGCTTCTCGGTGCTCACGCGCCGTGCGGCGGCTCGCAGCTCGTGGTGGACGTCATCGAGGAGGTACATGGGTTCGCTTTCGACGGGGGCCAGTGCGGCACTATTCAGGCCACGGTGACCGGGCTCACGCAATGTGCATCTGCCCTATGAACCGACGAATGACTGTGCAACGGCACGTGGCCTGCGGTGGGATCCGATTCCTACGGTTGCCGCGCTCGGGACGGTCGAACGACAACGTCCGGAGCCCGTGACGACACCCAGGAGGACGACGATGCCGCTGCTGACCGACGTGAAGGTGCTCGACCTGAGCCGGGTCCTGGCCGGGCCCTACTGCACCGCGCTCCTGGGAGACCTGGGCGCCGACGTGGTCAAGGTGGAGGGGCGGCACGGTGACGACGCCCGGCACCTCGGCCCGTTCCGCGACGGCGAGAGCGTCTACTTCGCCCAGCTCAACCACGGCAAGCGCAGCATCGCGCTGGACCTGAAGGATCCCGACGACCACGCCACCCTGCTCGAGCTCGTGCGCGCCGCCGACGTCGTGGTCGAGAACTTCCGACCGGGTGTCACCACGCGCCTCGGCATCGACTACGCGACCTTGCGCGCGGTCAACCCGCGGCTCGTCTACGCGAGCATCTCCGGGTTCGGCCAGGACGGGCCACTCGCGCACGCCCCGGCCTACGACCTGGTCGTCCAGGCCATGTCAGGCCTGATGGAGGGCACCGGGACGGCGGAGGGCGGACCGACCCGCGTCGGCGAGTCGGTCGGCGACGTCATCGCGGGTCTCCACGCCGCATGGGGGGTGACGGCCGCACTGTTCGAGCGGGAGCGGACAGGTACCGGCCGCCACGTGGACGTAGCGATGTTCGACTCCCTCGTCTCGCTCCAGGTGACTGCGATGAGCATCCTGACGGCGACCGGCGCCCTTCCGGGGCGCGTGGGCAACCGGCACCCCGTCTCGGCACCCTTCGACACCTACCCCACCCGAGACGGCCTGGTCGCGATCGCGGTCGCCAACGACAGCGTGTTCGGACGCTTCTGCGCCCTCGTCGGCCGGCCGGAGACAGGCGACGACCCGAGATTCGCCGACGACGCAGCGCGGTCTGCACATCGCGCCGAGATCGAGGACCTGGCGACCACCTGGTCCACGCGACTGACCACCGAGCAGGCCGTCGGCCAGGCCGAGGAGGCGGGCGTGCCCGCGGCGCCGATCTGGGACCTGGCGCAGGCGCTGGCCAGCGAGCAGGCCGTCCACCGGGGGCTGGTCCGGCACTTCGACCACCCCCTGCTGGGGCGCACCCCCTACCTCACGCAGCCGTTGCGGTTCCCGGACGCCCCTGCCGGGAGCACGGACGCCGCGACCCCCACGAGCCCGGGCCTGGGCGCCGACCGCGACGACGTGCTGACGGACTGGCTCGGCCGGGTTCCGGTCTAGGCCGGGGTCGGAGGACGAGCCTCCGCCAGCACGGCCTCCCGGTCCTCGGGCAGCACGAAGCCCGCGGCGATCGCCGCGTCCGTCGCCGCGGCGTACGCCGCCAGGTAGGCCTCGTGCGTCGGCCACAGCCTCTCGCCGGCGCCGGCGGGCAACGGGAGGGTGCGGCCGAACAGGCTGCAGATGACCGAGGCGTCGGGCCCGGCGTCGCCGGAGACGACGTCGGCGGGCGCGTCGACGACCGGGGTGCGGATCCCGCCGCGGACGACGCCGAGGTCGTCACGGACGAAGACGCCGTCGGCGATCTCCAGGGGCGGGGCGGAGGGTGCGGCGGGACCGCCGCGGGCCCAGGTGTCGAGGTGGCGCAGGGCCGCGCGGGCGACGTACGCGTGCTGGCCGCGGTTGACGGGGTCGGGGCAGCCGAGGAAGGCCTCGAACTCGCCGATCTGGAAGAGGTCGGCGTGCGCGGCGCCGGCGACCTCCCACACGCGCAGCAGCGGGCCGTCGGGCTGGCGGGCGGGCAGGTAGTTGATCCGGCCGAGCAGGTCGCCCTCGGCCTGGAGCACGATGACCGGGACGTCGAGGTCGTCGCGGACCGGCGTCGGCTTGCCGGCGGCGCGCGCGGCGAGCAGGTCGATGCCGCGGCCGGGCTCGCCGAGCGGGGCGGCGACGTCGCCGCGGCTGTGGACCAGGAAGCCGGCGAAGAGACGCTCGGCAGGGTGGACGTGGTTGAGATAGGTCGTCAACGTGTACGCCGACTGCGACTGCCCGATCGCCAGCACACGCTCCGCGCCGGCGAGGTCCGCGACGGCCCGCGCGACCTCGGTGAAGATCCCGTAGGCATAGGCGTCGCCCGGGTGGTCGAGGCCGCCGTAGCGGGCCGGGTCGACGTCCTTGAGTCCCTGCAGGCCCTCGACCGCGACGGCCCCCGTGCCGCCCTCGACGCCGCCCCGCTGGGCGGAGACCCCGGCCCACGCGTGGCCCTGCCGGACCAGCTCCTCGGCCAGGTAGGTCCAGTCCGGGGCCGCATCGGCGCCGCTGCTCACGTTGAGCCACTCGACGACGAGGGTCCCGCTGGCCGACGCCGCCGGCGGACGCCGGACGACGACCCGGGTCGTGTACGGCGCCTCGCCGTGTGCGGGGTCGGCCGCCCGGGCGGTGCCGCTGGCGGCGTACTCCTCCTCGGACCAGCCCACGGCGGCGAGGTCGGGGCCGGGGCGGGCGGCCGTCAGGGCGATGCCGTTGCCGCCGGTGAGCGGGGTCAGGGTGGGGGCGGGCACGGACGCATCATGCCGCGTAGGGTGCGCCCGTGCTGCCGTCCTTCGAGATCGCCGCCCGCCACCGCCCGATCACCCTGGTGGCGGCCGAGGGCCTCCCGCTCCGCGCGCCCTTCGGCGCGGTGGAGGCTGCGGTGACCGGCGACCGGGCGGCCGAGCTCGCGCTGGAGGGGCCCGACGGGACGCGGCTGGCGGTGCGCCTCGAGGACGGCCGGGCGTCGCTGCGCGTGCGGATCGGTGGCGCCGAGCACGCGCTGCGCAGCCGGCGGCACGGCCGCGTCGCCGCCCCACCCACGCGGCTGGGGCTGACCCTGACCGGCAGCCACCTGGCGGTGCTGACCTTCGAGGACGACACCTGGCTCGCGCGTGGGCGGGTCGACCTGCGGGAGGTCGGCGGCCCCGACACCCGCGATCCGGCGTGGCTCGCCGGCCTCACCCACGACGCGGTGGGGGTGCGCGACGTGCGCGCCGGGAGCTTCGGGCAGCTCGGGCTGCGCGACATCCGGCTGGTGTCGCACGCCGACGGGTCGCCGTACCGGGTCGGGAGCGAGGTGCTGTTCACCGCGACCAGCGCCGGCCCGGGGTTCTTCGACACCGCGCACACCTCGGTCTGGTCGCTCTCGGTGGGCGGGGACATCGCGTGGCGCAGCGACCTGTTCTTCGAGCGCCCCGACCGACCGGGCGTGTACGGCGACCACGCGACCCACCTCCTGCGCGACGGCGACGCGTGGCTGGTGGCCACCAGCACCTGGTCGGACTTCCCCGCCCGCAGAGCGGACCGGGTGCCGGGCGCGCTCGGCGTCACGCTGGCCGAGTCGACCGACGACCTCACCCGCGGGCAGCACGTGCTGCCCACCCGGCGCCTGGCGCTGCCCGCCGACGGCCCGAGCGTCGGCATGTGGGACCCGCACCTGGTGCGGACCGGTGGGCAGGACGGCGGGTGGCTGGTCGGCTACGTCAGCGCGCGCAGGTTCTTCGACTTCCACCCGCTGCTCGCCGCCGGCCCGTCGCTCGACCACCTCGCCCTGCGGGGCGCGGCGACCGACCGCCGGGCGACCGAGGGCACCACCCTGCTCCGCGTCGGCGAGGACTGGAGGGTCCTGGCCAGCGACGGCAGGGACAACCGCAGGGCGGTCCGCGGGCGGTACCCGGTGTTCGACACGTCGATGGCCGAGGTCGGCACGCTGAGCGCGCCGTACCCCACCAACATCCCGTGGCCGACGGTCGTGCCGCCCGACCCGGACGTGCCGGGCGACGAGTGGCGGCTGGTGACCTTCGACGGGCGCCGGTCAGGAGGTCGGCTCGCCGGCTACGGCACCCACGGGGATGTCGTCGTCATGTCCGAGCGCAGGGACGGTCCGCGGAACGAGGACCGTCCCTGATCAGCGCGGAGGTGGAGGAGCGTCGGCTCGGTCCGAGCCTGCGAGGACGGAAGGACGCGTCTCGAAACCCAGTCGCGTGCGTACGAGATTCGCACGAGCAGGTCGCGGCACCACGTCACCACGTCTCGAGACGGTCGCTGCGCGACCTCCTCGACGTCCGGACTGACTCAGTCGCGACGGTCGGCGTAGTCCGACCACTTGTCGAGCACTTCGGGCTCCACCTCATCGGCGCTGGACGAGGCGGGCTCACCATGGAGCTCCGCCGCCAGAGCCGAGAGGTCAGTCTCGTGAGTGCGGTACTTCAGGTCGCGAGCGACCTTGGTCTGCTTGGCTTTCGCACGGCCGCGGCCCATAGGGTCCAGCCCCCTCGCACACTTGGCCGGTAGCCCTCCGGGCCCCGGACTGCTGAATACGTAGTCTCGTGGGTCCAACGGTACATGGCCGGTGGCTGTTCCCGCACGCCGGGACGCTCTTCCGCGCGCGTGGCGAGCGCGGATGAGGCGCAGGTCACCAACCGGGGTGCTGGCCGACCAGCTCGACGGTGCCCTGCTGGGCCGGGTCGACCGACACCTCGCCGGCGACCCAGCTGTCGATCCCGAGGTCCGAGAGGCGGGCCAGGGCGGCGTCGACGGCGTCGGGGGCGACGAGGGCGACCATGCCGACGCCACAGTTCAAGGTGGCCTCGAGGTCGGGCTGGGCGACCTCGCCGAGCGTGCGGACGACGTCGAAGACCGGCGCGGGGGTCCAGGTGCCGCGGTCGAGGGTCGCCTTGAGCTCGGGCGGCATGACCCGCGCGAGGTTGTTGGCGAGACCGCCACCGGTGATGTGGGCCATCGCGTGGGTCTCGGTCTCCCGGGCGATGGCGAGGGCCGGCTTGGTGTAGATCCGGGTCGGCTCGAGGAGCTCCTCGCCCAGGGTGCGGCCGAACTCCTCGACGTGGCGGTCGACGGTCCAGCCGGCCTGTGTGAAGAACACGTGGCGGGCCAGGGAGTAGCCGTTGGAGTGCAGGCCGCTGGCAGCCATCGCCACGACGACGTCTCCCTCGCGGACCAGCGAGGCGCCGAGCAGGGCGTCGGCCTCGACGACACCGGTGGTGGCGCCGGCGACGTCGTACTCGTCGGGGGCGAGCAGTCCGGGGTGCTCCGCGGTCTCGCCGCCGACCAGCGCGCAGCCGGCCTCGACGCACGCCTCGGCGATGCCCTTGACGATCGCCGCGATCCGCTCGGGGACGACCTTGCCGGTGGCGATGTAGTCGGTCATGAACAGCGGCTCGGCGCCGCACACGACGAGGTCGTCGACGACCATGCCGACCAGGTCGAAGCCGATGGTGTCGTGCTTGTCGACCATCTGCGCGACGGCGACCTTGGTGCCGACGCCGTCGGTGGAGGTGGCCAGCAGCGGGCGCTTGTACGACGTCAGCGCGCTCGCGTCGAAGAGGCCGGCGAAGCCGCCGAGGCCGCCCAGCATCTCGGGACGGCGGGCCTTCTCGACCCACTCCTTCATCAGGTCGACGGCTCGGTCCGCGGCCTCGATGTCGACACCGGCACGGGCGTAGGCGTTCTCAGCCACGGTTCTCCTCGATCAGGGGTTGTTGAAGACGGGCAGGGCCTCGCCGTGGGTGCTCGGCTTGAGCGTGGCCTCGAGGAGGTGCTTGCCGAGCAGGCTCTCGTCGGGGAGCTCGATCGGGTACTCGCCGGTGAAGCAGGCGGTGCACAGGGTGCTCTGCGGCTGGCCGGTCGCCTGGACCATGCCCTCGAGCGAGATGTAGCCGAGGCTGTCGGCGCCGACGCTGGCGGCGATCTCGTCGACGTCGAGGCCGTTGGCGATCAGCTCGGCGCGGGTCGCGAAGTCGATGCCGTAGAAGCACGGCCACTTCACCGGCGGCGAGGAGATCCGGACGTGGACCTCGGTCGCGCCGGCCTCGCGGAGCATCCGCACCTGGGCGCGCTGGGTGTTGCCGCGCACGATCGAGTCGTCGACGACGACGATCCGCTTGCCGCGGATCATGTGCTCGAGCGCGTTGAGCTTGAGCCGGATGCCGAGCTGGCGCAGGGTCTGCGACGGCTGGATGAAGGTGCGGCCCACGTAGGCGTTCTTCACGAAGCCCTGTCCGAACGGGATGCCGCTCTCGAGCGCGTAGCCGGAGGCGGCCGGGGTGCCGGACTCGGGGACCGGGATGACCAGGTCGGCCTCGACCGGGAACTCGCGGGCCAGCTGGCGGCCCATCTCGACCCGCGCCTCGTGGACGCTGCGGTTGGCGATGGTGGCGTCGGGGCGGGCGAGGTAGACGTACTCGAACACGCAGCCCTTGCGCCGCGGCTCGGCGAACTTGTGGGAGCGCAGACCGTCCTCGTCGATGACGATGAGCTCGCCCGGCTCGACCTCGCGCACGACGCTCGCGCCGATGGTGGCCAGGGCGGCGTCCTCGCTCGCGACGACCCAGCCCCGCTCGAGCCGGCCGAGCACGAGCGGCCGGATGCCCTCGGGGTCGCGGGCGGCGTACAGGGTGTTCTCGTTCATGAACACGAACGAGAAGGCGCCCTGGACCTGCGGCAGCAGCTCCAGCGCGCGGGACTCCAACGACTGGTCGGGGTGATGCGCGAGGAGCGCGGTGACCAGGCTGGTGTCGTTGGTGGACGACTCGAGGTTGCGCGCGTGGATGTCGAGCTCGCCGTCGTCGCTCGGCAGCTCCTTGACCATCTCCGCGAGGTGCGCGGTGTTGATCAGGTTGCCGTTGTGGCCGAGCGCGATCGAGCCGTCCTCGGTGGGCCGGAAGGTCGGCTGCGCGTTCTGCCAGGTGCTCGCGCCCGTGGTCGAGTAGCGGCAGTGCCCGACCGCGAGGTGGCCCGCGAACGACTCGAGGGTGTTCTCGTCGAAGACCTGGGACACCAGGCCCATGTCCTTGTAGACGAGGATCTGACGACCGTTGCTGACCGAGATGCCCGCGGACTCCTGTCCGCGGTGCTGCAGCGAGTAGAGGCCGAAGTACGTCAGCTTCGCGACGTCCTCACCCGGGGCCCATACACCGAAGACTCCGCACACGTTGCCCAAGCCTACCGGCCGGGGCGCGGATCGTTCAGTTCGCGACGATCGCGCGAGACGTGCACTCGACCACGGCGCGAGCGACCTGCGCGGCCTGCCCCCGGATCTCCGGGATCGCGGTCGACTCCCACAGCGTGCCCTTGCGCGGCGGACCGACCACGAACAGTCCGTCGACGACGCGTCCGTCGGCCCCGACGACGGCTCCGTCGACGGTCGCGTCGATGCCGAGCGCGAGCGGGTCGGGGGCGACGGTGCCGCGGGCGACGAGGGCGCGTAGGAGCGGATCGGTGCTGCGGCGTACGTCGGCGAGCGGCCCCGTGCAGTTGACGATCGCGTCGACGTCGACCGGCGCCCGGCCGGGGGCGGTGGTGACCCGGCAGCGCTGGCCGAGGTCCTCGACCGCGTGCAGGCTGCCGGCGTGGACGGCCAGCCGGTCGTCGTACCGGTAGGACTGGAGGCGCAGCGCGACCTCCGGCGCCATCCGGTGCCGGCGGACCTCCCAGCCGCGGGCGTGCACGTCGAGGAAGCGGCGGCGCTCGACGACCGGGAGCCGGCGCCACAGCTCCTGGGTGAGCGGGCGCAGGCCGTCGACGACCGCGCGCCAGCCCACGCCGCGCTCGGCCGCGGCCCGGCACTCGTCGGCGATCGCGGCGGCGATGTCGTCGGCGGTGGCGGCGTCGTCGGGGACCTTGGTGACCCAGGCGGTGTGGGCCTGGCCGACGTGGGGCTTGGGGAGCAGGCCGTGGCGGCTCACGAGCGTGACGTGGCGCTCGGGCCCGTCCTCGAGCAGGGTGATGGTGGTGTCGATGCCGGTCAGTCCGGTGCCGACGACGAGCACCCGGGCGTCGGCCGGGAGGGCGCGCAGCCGCCCCAGCGCCCACGGGTTGGCCACGTGCCATGGCGCGTCGGGGAGAGCCGCCCCGTCCGCCGTGGCGAGCGGACGGGGCGGCTGGTTCCCGTGGCAGAGCACGACCGCGTCGGCACTGGAGGAGGAGCGCTCGGTGACGACCTCGAAGCCGGTGCCGCTGGGGACGACGTCGAGCACCCGGCCCGCCCGGATCCGGAGCCGGTCGTCGGCGACGTCGGCGAGCCGGTCCTGGAGGTAGGTCGCGTAGTCGGCGCGCGGCAGGAAGCCCTGCGGGTCGCTGCTGCGCCCGGTGCGCAGGGCCCAGTCGAGCAGGTCGGAGGGCGCGTCCGGGAAGGCGCTCATGTGCCGTGCCCGGACGTTGAGCAGGTGCCGCTGGTCGTTGGTGCCGTAGGCGACGCCCCGGCCGACGATCCCGCTGGCCTCGTGGACGACGACCTCGAGGCCGGGGTCGTCGGAGCGGACCAGCAGGTTGATGGCGGTGAGCACGCCGCTGGCGCCACCGCCGATCACCGCCACCCGGGTGCGGGGCCGGGGGGCCGTCGAAGTGGCCGTGGGGCTGCTCATCGCCGTCATGCGAGTGAGTCTAGCGAATCACTTGACTTAGCAGGGAAGGCGGACGCCCCGCCGCTTGTAACTAAGTGTTACAGCGCCAATCTGGGACCCATGGGGCCAGAGTGGTGGACAACCGTGCCGTAACACTTAGTTACAAGCGAGCGAGCTCAGGCGCCGAGGTTGCGCAGCAGCAACGCCTCGGCGAGCAGGACCCGCTCGAACTCGGCGAGGTGCAGGCCCTCGTTCGGGCCGTGGGCGCGGGTGTCGGGGTCCTCGACGCCGGTCACCAGGACGGAGGCCTGGGGGAAGGACTCGAGGAACTCCGCGATGAACGGGATCGAGCCGCCGACCCCCATGTCGACCGGTGCGGTGCCGTCCCAGGCCTCGGTGAACGCGGCCCGCGCGGCGTCGTACGCCGGTCCGGTGACCTCGAGCGCGATCGGCTCGCCGGTGTCGACGACCTCGATCGCGAGCTGGGCGCCCCAAGGGACGTGCTTCTCGAGATGGGCGCGCAGGCAGGCGAGCGCGTTCTCGGAGGTCTCGCCGGGCGCGGTGCGCAGCGCGAGGCGGGCGCGGGCCGAGGGGATGAGGGTGTTGGAGGAGCCGTCGACCTTCGGTGCGTCCAGGCCGATGACCGACAGCGCGGGCTGGGTCCACAGCCGCTCGACGGCCGGGCCGGAGCCGATCCACTCGACGCCCTCGGCGACGCCGGACTCGGCGCGCAGCCGCTCCTCCGGGTAGTCGACGTCGGCGGCGGGACCGGAGTGCAGGCCGGCGACGGCGATGTTGCCGTCGTCGTCGTGCAGGCTCGCGATCAGGCGCGAGAGCGTGATGAGGGCGTCGGGGACCAGGCCGCCCCACATGCCCTGGTGGACCGCGTGGCTCAGGGTGCGGACCTCCACGTTGACCCGGACCAGGCCGCGCAGGCTCGTGGTCAGCGCGGGGACGCCGATGTCCCAGTTGCCGGAGTCGGCGATCACGATGACGTCGGAGCGCAGCTCGTCGACGTACTTCTCCAGCAGCTGCGGGAGGGTCGCGCTGGCGACCTCCTCCTCGCCCTCGATGAACAGCCGCACGGTGACGGGCAGGTCGTCGCCGAGCAACCGCAGCGCGGCGACGTGGGTGAGGATGCCGGCCTTGTCGTCGGCGGCACCGCGGCCGTAGAGCCGGCCGTCGCGCTCGGTCGGCTCCCACGGCGGGGAGTCCCACTCGGCGTGGTCGTTCTCGGGCTGCACGTCGTGGTGGGCGTACAGGAGCACCGTGGGCGCACCCTCGGGCCCCGACTTCTCGCCGATGACCGCGGGCGGGGCTCCGTCGTACGCGCGCACGATCTGCACGTCGACGCCCTCCGCCGCGAACAGGTCAGCCGTCGCCTGGGCGCTCACCTCGACCTGGTCGAGGCGGGCGGGGTCGGCACTGACGGACTGGATGCGGACGAGGGCCTCGAGGTCCGATCGGACACCCGGGAGGATCTCGGCGAGGCGCGTACGCAGGTCGGTGGTGGAGACAGGTCCGGTCATGGCCGCCAATCTAGGGGAGCGGCAGGTACGGCGTCAGGTCGGTGCGCTCGCCGCTGGCCTGCACCCGGGCCTGCTCGACCGCGTCGGTCCACGCGAGCCGGCCGGTGGCCAGCGCGATCCAGGTGGCGGCGTCGGTCTCGACGACCGCGGGCGGGGTGCCGCGGGTGTGCCGGACCCCCTCGATGACCTGCACGGCGGCGTACGGCGGCACCCGGACCTCGACCGAGCGGCCGGGGGCGAGGGTCTCCAGCAGCGCGAGGTAGTGCTTGGTCAGCAGCCGCAGGTCGGCGCGCTCGGCGGTGCCGGCGTCGAGGCGGGCCAGGGCGGCGGCGACGTCCGCGGCCGGGGCGGGCTTGAGCCTGGCAGGCACGTCAGTCGTCCTCCGGGTAGGGCTGGATGAGCTGGAACACCGAGTAGGTCTCGCGGCCCTCCCCCGGACCATGGGCGCGGCCCGCGTCGCGGTGGCGTTCGACGACCGCCGCGAGCTCCTCCATCAGCGCCCGGGCCTCGTCGACGTCGAGCAGCAGCGACCACTCCGCGACACTGCGGCCGGCGTTCTCGGTGTCGTCGAGAGCAAGTGCGCGCTCGACGAGGTGCTGACCGTGGGCGACGGTGTTGCGCCGGAAGACGGCGTACGCCGCGCGGCCGCCGGGCTGGGCGAGCATGTCGGCCGGGCGGAACCGGATGCCGTCGGGGTCCACCAGCCGCCAGACCCGGTCCCGGCGGTCGCGGGCGGCGTCCGGGTCCTCCTCCACGAGGCCGTACTTCGCCAGCTGGCGCAGGTGGAAGCTGGCCTGGTTGGCGGGGATGTCGAGCAGCCGGGCGATGTCGGCGGCACGCAGCGAGCCGGCCGCGGAGAGCTCGTGGAGCACCCGGTTGCGGGTGGGGTGCGCGATCGCGCGGAGGATCCGCGGGTCGTCGTACATCACCATGGCGTCAGCCTAGCGACATCCGCAGGACTCGTTGCGCAATACTTATTGCGCAACATATGGTGCGGACATGTCGTCCTACCGGTCGCTGGCGCGCAACCGCGACTTCACCGCGCTGTGGGTCGGGGCGACCGTCTCCGAGCTCGGCACCCGGGTCACGACCTTCGCGCTGCCGCTGGTCGCCTTCGCGCTGAGCGGATCGGTGCTGTGGGCGGCGGCCGCGGAGGCGGCGTACCTGCTCGGGATGGTCGCGATGCTGCTCCCGGCCGGCGTGCTCGCCGACCGGCACCACCGGCTGCGGCTGATGCGCCTGTCCCTCGGCACCGGAGTCCTCCTGCACGGCTCGCTGGTCGCGGCCGGGGTCGCCGGCCGTCTCACCCTGCCCCACCTGCTGGTGGTCGCGGTCGCCAGCGGGCTGGTCGCCGGGCTGTTCGTGCCGGCCGAGAGCTCGGCGGTCCGCCGGGTGGTCGAGCGCGACGAGCTGCCGACCGCGCTCAGCCAGCAGCAGGCCCGCCAGCACGTCGCCAGCCTGCTCGGCGGGCCGCTCGGCGGCGCGCTGTACGGCGTCGCGCGGTGGGCGCCGTTCGCCGCCGACGCCGTCACCTACGCGCTCGGCTGGGGGCTGCTCGGCCGGGTGCGCACCGACCTGTCCCCCGAGCCCCGCGACCCGACGACCGGGCCGGGCCGGCCGCGGCGCGACCTCGCGGAGGGCCTGCGGTTCCTGTGGGCACACCCGTTCCTGCGGATCGTGCTGTGCTGGTCGCCGGCGGCCAACCTGGCCGTCAACGCGCTCTTCTTCGTCGCGTTGCTGCGCCTCGTCGAGGCCGGCTTCCCGGCCTGGCAGATCGGCCTGGCGGAGACCGCGGTCGGCGCCGTCGGCATCCTGGGCGCGTTGGCCGCCCCGGTCCTCATCGACCGGTTCCCGACGGGGCGTCTCGTGGTCGTCGTGGCCTGGAGCTTCGTGCCGCTCGCCGTCCCCCTCGCGCTGTGGAACCACCCGGGGTCACTCGCCGTGGCCTCGACGGTGGGCATGTTCCTCAACCCGGCCGGCAACGCGGCCCTCGGGTCCTACCGGCTGGCGATCACGCCGCCGGAGCTGGTCGGGCGCGTGCAGGCGACGATGCAGGCGGTGTCGATGCTGACCATTCCCGTCGCGCCCGCGCTGGCCGGCGCCCTGCTCGCGCTCCTCGGCGGCCGCGACGCCGTGCTCGCGCTGGCCGCGCTGACCGGCGCCGTCGCGCTCGTACCCACCCTGGCCCGCTCGGTCCGCGCGGTTCCCCGGCCGGCGGAATGGACACCCCTCACCACTCGAGATCGGAGTCCTGCACACGTGGCGTGACCCCGCCCACCACAATGGGGCCCATGCTCCCTCGTCGCGCCTCCACGACCGCGCTCGGCCTGCTCCTGCTCGCTCCCGCCCTCGCCGCCTGCGGGAGCGACAGCGGGATCGACGCCGGCGACGTGGTGCCGGCCGCGCAGGACGCCCAGTTCGCCGGCCAGGGCGTCGAGTCCGTGGTGGCGCTGCCGATCGGTCGGCTCGAGGTCACCGCAGGCACGCCGGTCACGGAGATCTCGGCGGAGGACACCCGCGAGGTCGCCGAGGTCGAGGCGCCCGAGGGCCACGCGTTCGTGCCGATCACCTGGCAGTACGACGCCGCCACCTACGGCGCGCTCGCCGGCTACCTCGCCACCGACGCCAGCCCCGTGGTCGACCTCGTGGTCGACGGGGCGGCGTACCGCATCCCGGCACCGGAGCGGTCCGGCACGGGCTCGGAGTCGTTCTACGTGCTGGTCTCCGGCAGCGGCGCGGACCCGACGCTCGAGGTCGGCTTCGACGGCGTCGTCCAGACGGTCGACCTGTCCAGCGGCGAGGTCGACGAGGGCCGGGCTGCTCCCCTCTCCGACATCACCAAGCCGCGCACCAAGCGGTTCCCGTGCGCACCGGACGTCGCCTTCGGCCGCACGACCCTGCGTCCCCCGGACTTCGCCTGCACCGTGACCCGACCCGTCGACCTGCCGTACGCCGGCGACGCCTGGGCCGCCGACGGCCACACCTGGCGGGTGGTGACCGTGCGGACCACCCTGGGCCGCTGGACCGAGGTCTCCGACGACCTCAAGTCGGGCGCGGTCTACTACTCCGACAACGTCCAGGCCAGCTACCGCCTCGGCGACGCCGAGGCCGCCCACGTCATCCGCGACCCGGCCGGCACCGCCTGCCCGGACATGAGCAACAGCGGCAGCTGTACCACCGAGTTCCACGTCGTCTTCGACGTCGAGACGGGCAAGAAGGCGCCGCGGGCGCTGTCGATCGAGCAGGACTTCGACCTCAAGCTGGCCACCGTCTACGGCGGCGGCGAGGCCGAGGACGCCCTCGACCTCACGGTCACGGCCAACGCGAAGCTCAAGTGACACCAGCGATCGTGCGGGGCTGATGCGCTGCGTGACCGACTCACGGTGTTGGTTTGGCGCTCGCTTCGCTGTGAGGGTTTTTGGTGGCCGGCCTGAGGTTGGCTGGCAG
>JADCLI010000040.1 GCA_016803235.1 Pimelobacter simplex | reverse complement strand
GCGTAGGACGTGCCGTTGGCCGCTTGACAACCATAGAAGCGTCTCGCGCATGTCGGGCGCCCTTTGTGGCGCCGCCGGACGACTCCGGACTCGGCCGGGTTCTCCAGAGCTCAGCCCAGCGCGGCGGGCAGCGTGGCCGTCCAGGCCTCGCGCAGCTCGCCGAGCGCCACCTCGAACTGTCCCTCGACGGCCAGCACGTCACCACCGGTGGTGCCGAGCTCGGTCATCGGGACGTCGTGGCGGGCGCACAGCGCGCGCAGCTCCTCGAGGTCGCCGGCGTCGACGGTGACGATCGCACGGGCCGCCGACTCGGCGTACAGGCCGACGAAGGCGTCGCCCTCGAGGCTGACCCGGGCGCCGATGCCGGAGACCATGGCCGCCTCGGCGAGGGCCTGGGCGAGTCCGCCGTCGGAGAGGTCGTGGGCGCTGGTGGCGACGCCGACGAGGTCCTTGAGCAGCCGGGCCAGGTTGCGCTCGGCGCGCAGGTCGACCTGCGGCGGGAGGCCGCCGAGGTGGCCGTGCACGACCTTGGCCCACTCGGAGCCGGACAGCTCCTCGCGGGTGGTGCCGAGCAGCACGATCCGCTCGTCGGCCGCCCGGAAGGACGACGGGGTACGACGGCGCACGTCCTCGATCACGCCGAGCACGGCGACGACGGGGGTCGGCAGGATCGCGGTCTCACCGGTCTGGTTGTAGAGGCTGACGTTGCCGCCGGTGACCGGGATGCCGAGCTCGGCGCAGGCGTCCTTGAGGCCGCGGCAGGCCTCGGCGAACTGCCACATCACGGCCGGGTCCTCCGGGGAGCCGAAGTTGAGGCAGTCGCTGACCGCCAGTGGCAGCGCGCCGCCGGTGGCGACGTTGCGGTAGGCCTCGGCGAGGGCCAGCTGGGCGCCGGCGTACGGGTCGAGCTTGGCGAAGCGGCCGTTGCAGTCGGTGGCGACGGAGACACCGAGGTGGGTCTCCTCGTCGACCCGGACCATGCCGGAGTCGGCCGGCTGCGCGAGGACGGTGTTGCCCTGGACGTAGCGGTCGTACTGGTCGGTGATCCACGACTTGTCGCACAGGTTGGGGCTGGCGACCAGCTGGAGCAGGGTGGCGCGCAGCTCGTCGCCCGTGGTGGGCCGGGCGAGCCTCTCGGCGCCGTCGGCCTGCAGGGCGTCCTGCCACTCGGGGCGCGCGAACGGGCGCTGGTAGACGGGGCCGTCGTGCGCCACGGTCCGCGGGGGTACGTCGACCACGGTCTCGCCGTGCCAGTCGATGACCAGGCGGCCGGTCTCGGTGACCTCGCCGATGACGGAGGCCTCGACGTCCCACTTCGTGGTGATCGCGAGGAAGGCGTCGATGTCGCCCGGCTCGACGATCGCCATCATCCGCTCCTGGCTCTCGCTCATGAGGATCTCCTCGGGCGAGAGGGTCGAGTCGCGCAGCGGCACCTTGTCGAGGTGCACGAACATGCCGCCGTCACCGGCGGACGCGAGCTCGGACGTCGCGCAGGACAGGCCGGCGCCACCGAGGTCCTGGATGCCGGCGACGACGCCGGCCCGGAACAGCTCGAGGGTGCACTCGATGAGCAGCTTCTCCATGAACGGGTCGCCGACCTGGACGCTGGGCCGCTTGGCCGGGCCGTCGGCGTCGAAGGTCTCGGAGGCCAGCACCGACACACCGCCGATGCCGTCGCCACCGGTGCGGGCGCCGTACAGGACGACGAGGTTGCCCTCGCCGGACGCCTTGGCGAGGTGCAGGTCCTCGTGGCGCAGCACGCCGACGCAGAGCGCGTTGACGAGCGGGTTGCCGAGATAGGTCTCGTCGAAGACGGCCTCGCCGCCGATGTTGGGCAGGCCCAGGCAGTTGCCGTAGCCGCCGACGCCCGCGACGATCCCGGGCAGCACGCGGTGGGTGTCGTCGGCGTCGAGCGGGCCGAAGCGCAGCGGGTCCATGACCGCGATCGGGCGCGCGCCCATCGCGATGATGTCGCGGACGATGCCGCCGACGCCGGTCGCGGCACCCTGGTAGGGCTCGACGTACGACGGGTGGTTGTGGCTCTCGACCTTGAAGCTGACGGCGTAGCCCTGGCCGATGTCGATGACGCCGGCGTTCTCGCCGATGCCGGCGAGCATCGGTCCGATCGGGGTCTCCTGGGCGAGCTCGCCGAACTGCTTGAGGTGCACCTTGGAGGACTTGTAGGAGCAGTGCTCGCTCCACATGACCGAGTACATCGCGAGCTCCGCGCCGGTGGGCCGGCGGCCGAGGATCTCGCGGATCCGCTCGTACTCGTCGGCCTTCAGGCCCAGCTCGGACCAGGGCTGCTCCCGGTCGGGGTCACCGGCCGCCACGGCCACGGTGTCGAGGGCGGAACGTACGGGTGCGGAAGCGGTGTCGGCCACGGCCCCAAGGGTATCCGTGACCGGCCCGATCGCCCTCTTCGGCTCAGCCCCGTGGGATGCGGGCCACGACGGCCGTCGGGCGCAGGTCGAGGCCGCGCAGCACCCGAAGGGCGGCCGCCTCGCTGTCGGCGTAGACCGTCACGGAGTACGGCGCCCGCTCGTCGGCGTACCAGACCGCGAGCTTGTTCTCCCAGGTCTCGCCCTCCGCCCTGGTCAGCTCGACCCAGGCCGCGGTGACGCCGTCGATCCCGGCGCCGTCGGCGGGACGGAGCTCCTGGCGGCGGTAGTTGTCGTCCATCACCGCCCACTCGGCCCACTGCGTGTAGTGGACCGACGAGGCGGCGTCGTGGCACCAGCGGGCCCGCACTCGCGTCGGCTTCGGCTCGGCCACCTCCGTGCAGTCGGCGGCGCGCGGGAAGACGGTGACGAGCGGGTCGGGCACGGTGGCGGCCCGGGCGGCGACGTCCTCGCCCGTCGGCAGGTCGAGGTCCTCGAGTGCGGCGAGCACCTCCTGCTCGCTGTCCGCGCAGACGGTGACCGAGTAC
The DNA here is from genome assembly GCA_016803235.1 of Pimelobacter simplex. Taxonomy (GTDB): domain Bacteria; phylum Actinomycetota; class Actinomycetes; order Propionibacteriales; family Nocardioidaceae; genus Nocardioides; species Nocardioides simplex_A. The sequence continues at coordinate 51,447 of JADCLI010000040.1, read as the reverse complement.
GGCGCCGCGCGGTCGGCGTACCAGAGGGCGAGCTTGCTGCGGCAGTGGTCGCGGTCGACCTCGGCCAGCTCCACCCAGGCCGCCTTCACGTCCGGGCGGTAGGAGTGGTCACGCTCGATCCGGTCCCGGTAGTTGGCGTCCATCGCGTCCCAGGTGCGCCACTGGGCGTAGTACACCGAGGACGTTTCGTCGAGGCACCACCGCGCCTGCACCCGGGCCGACTTGGGATCGGGCACCACTCCGCAGTCGGCCGCACGGGGGAACGCGGCGATCAGCGGATCGTCCTCCCGCTCGGCTCCGTCGTGCGACGGGTCGCTCGCGTCCGCCGGCGGGGCCGGGTCGGAGCCGTCGAGGGCCCAGACGATCGCGCCCACGACCAGGGCCAGCACCGCGACGAGGCCGATCAGGCCTGCCAGGAGCGGGGGACGCTGCGACCGGCGCCCGGCCGGGAGCGGCGGCGGGGGCGGGGCGATCAGGGTGTGCTCGACGGGACCGAGCGGGACCGCGTCGAGGGCAGCCACCAGCTCGGCGGTCGTACCGAACCGCTCGGCGGGGTCCTTCGCCATCGCGACGGCGAGCACCTCGTTGAGCGCCCGTTCCGCGCGCGTGGTCCCCGGCAGCCGGGGCACCGGTCCCTGGAGGTGACCGAGCAGGACCTGCCCGGTCGCCCCCTCGTACGGCGCCCGGGCGGTGAGCGCGGCCCAGAGCAGGCAGCCGAGTGCGTAGATGTCGGAGGCGACGCTCGCGTCCACGCCCTGGTGCCGCTCGGGCGCCATGTAGCCGGGCGTCCCCACGGCCCCCGTGGTGGCGAGCTGCTCGAGGTCGGCGACGGCCGCGATGCCGAAGTCGCACAGCACGGGGCGGATCCGGCCGTCCGCCAGCTTCGCGACCAGCACGTTGGAGGGCTTGATGTCGCGGTGCAGGATCCCCACGCCGTGGGCGGCGCCGAGCCCGGCGGCGAGGTCGCGCACCAGGGCGACCGCCTCCTCGGCCGGCAGCGCGCCCCGGCCGCGCAGCAGCTGGTTGAGGTCGCCGTCGCGCACCAGCTCGGTCGCGATGAACAGCGCCCCGTCCTCCTCGCCGGCGTCGAAGACCCGGACGACGTACGGCGAGTCCAGCCGCGCGAGCGCCTTCGCCTCGCGCAGGAACCGGGCCCGGTAGCCCGCGTCGTCGGCGAGGTGCGGCACGAGGACCTTGAGCGCGACCGGCCGGTCCAGATCACGGTGGACCGCGGCGAGCACGACGCCCATCCCGCCCCGGCCGAGGTGCCCGGTCACGTCGTACCGACCGAAGGAGTCACCCGGTTGCAGCGGCACCGCACCACCGTAGGCGAATTACAGATCTGTAGTTCATTCGGAGCCCTGTTACTCGTGTGAATGTTGTGGTTATCGTGACTCGGCCTACATCCACCCGACCCCTCTTCCCCTGGAGTCCGAGATGCCTTCCCGGCTCGTTCGACCGTCCCGCCGCCGTTTCCACCTCCCCCTGCTGGGCACCGGAGCCGGCGTCCTGATCGTGCTGCTCGCGCTGGTGCTCGCCCCCCTGGGCGGCGCGCCGACGGCGACCAGCACCGATGCCCGGGTGGACCTGGCGGCGAAGTCGACCAACCCGCCCACGCCCGGCGCCTTCACCGGCTACGGCTTCGACCAGTGCGAGACCCAGTCGCAGGCCAAGATGGACGCCTGGCTGGCGCACTCGCCGTTCCGGGCGGTCGGCGTCTACATCTCCGGGGCGTCGCGGTTCTGCCGGACGCAGAAGAACCTGACCCCGACCTGGGTGTCGACGCAGCTGGCGAAGGGCTGGCAGATCCTGGCGATCACGCTCGGCCCGCAGTCGAGCTGTGTCGGCCGGTTCCCGCGGTACGGCGCCACGATCGACCCGACGATCATCAACGACACCGCCAACGGGTACGCCGCGGCGCGCGCCCAGGGCTCCGCCGAGGCCGACAGCGCGGTGGCCGCGGCTGCCGCGCTGGGGATCGTGCCCGGCAGCACGCTCTGGTACGACCTCGAGGGCTGGGGCCTGAGCAAGTCGAACGGGCACTGCACCGAGCCCGCCCTGGCCTTCCTCAGCGCCTGGACCGCCCGGGTGCGCCAGCTCGGCTACCTGTCGGGCGTGTACTCCAGCGCCGGCTCCGGCATCAAGATCCTCGACCAGGCCCGCGTCCAGGGCCGCGCCGACGTGACCCTGCCCGACCGGATCTGGATCGCCCGCTGGGACAACGTCGCCAACACCTCGACCAGCTACATCGCCGAGGACGGCTGGCGCCCGGGCAACCGGGTGAAGCAGTACACGGGCGGCCACAACGAGACCTGGGGCGGCGTGACGATCAACATCGACCGCAACTGGCTCGAGCTCGGCGACACGGCCGGCTACGGGTGCGGCGGCGTCAAGACCAGCCTGAAGACCTACAAGAAGATCACCCCGACGAAGGCCAAGCCGAAGCAGGTCCGCGCCCTGAAGTGCCTGCTGTCCGGGAAGGGGCACTACGCGGGCACGATGTCGAAGAAGTACAACAAGCGGCTCAAGGCCGGGATCCACGCCTGGCAGGCGCGGGCGGGCCAGAAGGTCAAGGACAAGTGGACCAAGAGGAACTGGGCCACGCTCCTCGCGAGCTGAGGACCGGTGGGCACGGCTGAGCCCGGTCAGCCGCCGAAGCCGACCTGCGGGTCGAGCCCGGTGCGCATCCGCCAGCCGAGGAGCGCGATCCCGAGGCCGGTGCGGTGGTCCGGCTCGTCGAGGGAGACGCCCAGCAGCCGCTCGATCCGGGTCAGCCGGTCGTAGAGCGACTGCCGGCGGATCCCGAGCAGCTCGGCGGTGCGGGCCTTCGACAGCGAGCAGGCGAGGTAGGCGTCGAGGGTGCGCAGAAGCTCGCTGCGGTGCTCGCGGTCGTGGTCGACGAGCGGTCCGATCTGCTCGCGCACGAACGCCCGCATCACGGCCGGGTCGACGGCCGAGGTGACCAGTCGGTGGGCGGCGACGTCGCGCTCCATCACGACGCCGTCGCGCCGGCCGTAGCGCCGGGCCGTGCGCAGCACCTGCCGGGCCCGACCGACGGCCGCGGCGAGGTCCCCGGCATCGGCGACCGGCGTCGTGGCCGCGACCAGCACCCGGCCGGGCAGCCGCTCGGCGAGCCGGTCGTGCGCCGCCTCCAGCTCGTCGCGCACCTGGGCCGGCACCGGCCGCCGGCCGCCGCGATGCACCACGACGACGTGGCCGCCGCTGATGCCGACGAGCACGGCCGGGTCGCCCCGCTCGTCCTCGTGGAAGACCGCCTCGGTAGCGGCGACCGCGTCGGTGAGAGGTACGGCGGCGTCGACCTCGACCGCCGCGACGACCAGGTGGCGTCCCTCCTGGGGCGGCCAGCCGAGCGCCGCGAGCCGGTGCAGCACGTCGGCGCGGGAGACCACGACGCCGGCGGTCAGGTCGGAGACCAGCGACTGCGCCGGCCCCGGCCGGTGCCCCGCCCCGCTCCCCCTGCCGAGCTCGAGCGCGACGGCGTGAGCCGCCACCTCGGCCAGTCGCAGCCGGTCGGTGCTCTCCTCCCCGAGCAGCCGCAGGGTGCCGGCCGGGCCGGCCGGTCCGCGGACCGGGGTCGAGACGCCGGCCTCCTCGGACACCGACGCGATCCGGCTCCGCTCGACCGTCTGCCCCTCGGGATCGCGCAGCTCGACGGCACAGCCCGCGAGCCGGGACACCTCGTCGAGCAGGGCACGCAGCCCGCGGCCCTCGATCACCACCTGCGTCAGCGCCCGCCAGCCGGCGTCGCCGGCGTCACCGCCCGAGGCGACCCGGCGGCGTACCAGCAGCTCGTGGAAGTCCTCGACCATCCGCTCGAAGGGCACCATCGTCGGGAACGCCAGCAGCGCCAGGTCGCGGCGGCGGGCGGCGGCCAGCATCGGCTCCGGGACGGCGAAGAAGGTCCGGCCCAGCTCCAGCGCGAGGGCCGCGACGCCGGCGTCGGCCAGCTGGTCGACATACGCCGCCAGGTGGTCGGCCGTCCTGCCGTGCAGGCCCAGGCCGGTGGTGAGCAGCACCTCGCCACCGGCGAGCAGCGCGCCCATCTCGAAGACCTCCGAGGAGTGCACCCAGCGCACCTGGACCCGCTCGACGTCGCCGTGCACCACCTCGGTACTGGCAGCCCGGAACGACGGAAGGGCCAGCACCTCGGCGAGAGTTGCCCCCATCAGGACGTTCCGTCCGAAGAATCGACGCTCACGCCAGACAGTATGTCCCTTGTCGGCCCCCGGCGTGCGTGGTGATGTGAGCCCAGACACACCGACCACCCCGACGCGGAGGCACCCCATGATCACCGACGACGACCGCAGGTTCCTCGACCTGGCGATCGAGCAGGCCCGGATCGGCTGGGAGGAGGGCGGCATCCCGATCGGGGCCGCGCTCGTCCACGAGGGCGAGGTGCTCGCCGTCGGCCGCAACCGCCGGGTCCAGCTCGGCTCGGCCATCCGGCACGGCGAGACCGACTGCATCGAGAACGCCGGCCGGCTGCCGGCCAAGGTCTACCGGGCAAGCACGCTCTACACGACCCTGTCCCCCTGCTTCATGTGCGCCGGCACCTCGGTGCTCTACGACATCCCGCGGATCGTCGTCGGCGAGAACGCCAGCTTCCAGGCCTCGGAGGAGTGGCTGCGCTCGCGCGGCGTCGTCGTCGACGTCCTCGACGACCCGACCTGCCGCAACCTGATGGAGAAGATGATGGCCGAGCGGCCCGAGCTGTGGGCCGAGGACATCGGGGAGGAGGCGTGAGCACGCCCCCTTCCACGGTCCGCCCGGACGCCGCCGAGGCCGTCGTCGACCCGGACTACCCGGTCACCCCGGTCCCTGCTCACGCCCGCAAGTCTTTCCTCTCCCTGGCGGTGGTGCTGCTCGGGTTCACCGTCTTCACCCCGACCATGCTGGCCGGCGCCCAGCTCGGCTCGGCCTTCGCGCTCGGCGAGCTGGTCCGGGTGATCCTGCTCGGCTCCCTGGTGCTCGGTACGTACGTCGCCCTGCTCGGCTGGATCGGCGCGAACACCGGCCTGACCACGGTCGTGATGGCCCGCTACGTGCTCGGGTACCGCGGCAGCAAGCTCGGCTCGATCCTGCTCGGCGGCACGCAGATCGGCTGGTACGGCGTCGTCATCGGCACCATCGGCGACCTCACCGCGCAGGCCTTCGAGTGGGAGTCCGGGGCGGCGAAGGCCGCGGTCATGATCGCGACCAGCGTCCTGATGTGCCTGACCGCCTGCTACGGCTACCGCGGCATGTACTGGGTCTCGGCGATCTCCACGCCGCTCATCCTGGTCCTCGCGTTCTGGGTGCTCTTCCGCTCCCTCGACGAGGTCGGTGGCTGGTCCGGGCTGGCCGACGTGCAGCCGGACGGGTCGATGACGATGGCGGTCGCGATCACCACCGTCGTCGGCACCTTCGTCTCGGCCGGCACCCAGGCACCCAACTGGACCCGGTTCGCCCGCACCGGCAACCAGGCGCTGCTCGCCTGCGTGATCGGCTTCCTCATCGGCAACGGCCTGATGATCTTCTTCGGCGCGACCGGTGCGATGACCTTCGGCCAGGGCGACTTCGTGCTCGTGCTCTACGACCTCGGCCTGGTCACCTGGGGCCTGGTGCTGCTGTTCGGCAACCTGTGGAAGTCCAACGCGGACACGGCGTACGCCTTCGGGGTCGCGGGCGCCGAGCTCTTCGAGAAGCCCTCGAAGACCCCGTTCGTCGTCGGCGGCTCGATCATCGGCACCGTGCTCGCCCTGGTCGGCGTGCAGAACCACCTGGTCGACTACCTGGTGCTGCTCGGCGTGTTCATCCCGCCGCTCGGCGGTGTGGTGATCGGCGACTACTTCGCCCGCTGGCGCCGGGGCGGGATGCCCGAGGGCGAGCGGCTGCCCGCCCTGAACGTCCCGAACCTCGCGGTCTACGCGCTGGCGAGCGGCCTCGCGTGGATCGCCAAGGAGACCGAGTTCGGCGTGCCACCTGTCATCGGCGTCGTGCTGGCCGCGTGCGGCTCGTACGCCGTCGGGCGCGCCGGGCTCAACCGCCGGCTCACCCCCACCGGGAGCTGAGCCGGTTCCTGACCCCGGGCCCCACTGGGGCGGGTCCGGGGTCAGGTCGTGCCCGCCTCAGGCGAACGCGCCCTCGACGAGCGAGGTGAAGAAGCCGAGCCCGTCCAGGCCGCTGCCGGTGAGCTCCTCGACGGCGTGCTCGGGGTGCGGCATCAGGCCGACGACGTTGCCGCGGGCGTTCGTGACGCCGGCGATGTCGTCGAGGGAGCCGTTGGGGTTGACCTCGAGGTAGCGCGCGACGACCTGGCCCTCGCCCTCGATCCGGGCGAGGGTCTCGGCGTCGGCGACGAAGCCGCCCTCGCCGTTCTTGAGCACGATCCGGATCTCCTGGCCCTGCTCGTAGGCCGAGGTCCAGGCGGTGCGGTTGTTCTCGATGCGCAGCAGCTGGTCGCGGCACACGAACTTGCGGTGGTCGTTGCGGATCAGCGCACCGGGCAGCAGGTGGGACTCGCAGAGGATCTGGAAGCCGTTGCAGATGCCGAGCACCGGCATGCCGGCGTTGGCGGCCTCGACGACCTTGTCCATCACCGGGGCGAACCGGGAGATGGCGCCGCAGCGCAGGTAGTCGCCGTAGGAGAAGCCACCCGGGAGGATGACCGCGTCGACGCCCTTGAGGTCGGCGTCCCCGTGCCAGAGCGCGACCGCCTCGTTGCCGCCGATCCGGACCGCGCGCTGGGCGTCGACGTCGTCGAGCGAGCCCGGGAAGGTGACGACGCCGATCCTCACTGCTCGACGCTCACGGTGTAGTTCTCGATGACGGGGTTCGAGAGCAGCGTCTCGGCCATCTTCTCGACCTCCGCCAGCACGGCGTCGGTGACGGCGCCCTCGAGCTCGATCTCGAACCGCTTGCCCTGGCGCACGTCGGTGACGCCGGTGAAGCCCAGCCGGGGCAGTGCGCCCTGGACGGCCTTCCCCTGGGGGTCGAGGATCTCGGGCTTCGGCATGACAGCTACGACGACTCGGGCCACGGCCCGCAGTCTAGTGGCCGGCGGCGTCACGACCGATTCCGCGGTCCGGCATGGGACGAGGGGCAGACTGGGCACATGAGCAACCCCACTCCCGGCGCGTTCTCGCGTTCCCTGCTGGCGCTCGAGTTCCCCCAGTCGCTGTCGGTGTACGACGACTACGCGACCGCGCAGCGCACCGTCGACTTCCTCTCCGACCAGGACTTCCCGGTGCAGAACTGCATGATCGTCGGCACGGACCTCAAGCAGGTCGAGAGGATCACGGGCCGGCTCACCAGCGGTCGGGTCGCGGCCGGCGGCGCCATGAGCGGGCTGTGGTTCGGGCTGTTCGTCGGCGTGCTGTTCAGCTTCTTCGGCACCGGCGACACGCTGCCGATCATCGTGTCGACCACGCTGATGGGCATCGCGTTCGGCGTCGTCTTCGCGCTGGCGGGGTACGCCGTCACCCGCGGCCAGCGGGACTTCTCCTCGGTCAGCTCCGTCGTCGCCACCCGCTACGAGGTGCTGGTCGAGCACAAGGTGGCCGCGCAGGCCCGGGAGCTCCTCGCGAAGCTCCCGGGCGCGCTGCCGAACCCGTTCATCTGAGCTCGCGCTTGAGGATCTTGCCGGTGGCGGTCATCGGCAGGCTCTCGACGACCTCGACGATGCGCGGGTACTTGTACGCCGCCATCTGCTCCTTGCCCCAGGCCACGATCTCCTCGGGGGTGGCGCTGGCGCCCGGCTTGAGGATGACGAATGCCTTGATCTCCTCACCGTGGCTCTCGTGCGGGACGCCGATGACGGCGGCCAGCGAGATCGCCGGGTGGGTGAGCAGGACCTCCTCGATCTCGCGCGGGTACACGTTGAAGCCGCCGCGGATGATCATGTCCTTGGAGCGGTCGACGATGTAGTACCAGCCGTCGGCGTCCTTGCGGCCGAGGTCGCCGGAGCGGAACCAGCCGTCCTCGCTGATCGACGCGGCGGTCGCGTCGGGCCGCTTGTAGTAGCCCTTCATGATGTTGTGACCCCTGATGGCGATCTCGCCGATGCCGTCGGGGTCCTTGACCTCGTCCCAGGTCTCGCCCTCGAGGAGCTTCATCTCGACGCCGGGGATCGGCGTACCGATGGAGCCGACCCGGACCGGCGAGCCCAGGCGCGAGAAGCTCGCGACCGGCGAGGTCTCGGAGAGGCCGTAGCCCTCGAGGATGACGACGCCGAAGCGCTCCTCGAACTGGTGGTGCACCTCGACCGGCAGCGCAGCGCCGCCGGCGACGGCGACCCGGAGGTTCTCGGCGAGGGTCTTGACGTCGACGGTCTCGTCGAGGGCGTTGAGCAGGCCCCAGTACATCGTCGGGACGCCGGCGAAGAAGGTGACCTTCTCCTTGAGCATCAGTCCGATCGCCGGCGCCGCCTCGAAGCGCGGCAGCATCACGACGGTGCCGCCGAAGGCGAAGCCGCCGTTCTGGATGACGGTCTGGCCGAAGGAGTGGAACAGCGGCAGCACGCACAGGTAGGTGTCGGGGTTGCTGGCGTCGGCGCCGAAGAGGTCCTTGCCGGCGAGCGCGTTGTCGCGCATGTTGCGGTGCCGCAGCTCGGCGCCCTTGGGCTGGCCGGTGGTGCCGGAGGTGTACAGGATGACGGCGGTGTCCTCGTCGGAGGTGTCGACGGAGTCGAAGGTCGGCGGCTGGCCGGCGAGGCCCTGGCCGAAGGTCTCGGTGCCCTCGATCGGCGACGGCGCGGTCGGGTCGGCGGTGATCACGAAGAAGTGCTCGCAGCCGTCGGCCTGCTGGAAGCCCTCGTACGCCTCGGCGCCGATCGGAAGGTCCGGCGTGCCCTGGAAGGCGAAGTAGGCCTTCGCGTCGGAGTCGCCGAGGTGGTAGGCGACCTCGCGGCCCTTCAGCAGCACGTTGAGCGGCACGACGGTGGCGCCGGCCTTGAGGATGCCGTAGTAGATGATCGTGAAGTAGGGCAGGTTCGGGCAGCTCAGCGCCACCTTATCGCCCGGCTTGATGCCGCGCGAGACCAGGAGGTTCGCGACCTGGTTGGCCGCGCCGTTGACCTGCGGGTACGACAGCCGGGTGTCCCCGAAGACGATGGCCGTGCGGTCGGGATAGGACTGGGCGCTGTTCTCGAGGAACTCGGCGAGGTTCGTCATGCGGCACAACCTACTGGCCGGTCGTGACCGCGGTCACTGGTCGCGGGACCAATCCGGCCGGAACGGCCTTGTGCCCGGGACCAACTCGTCGAGGAGGGTCAGAACCTCTCGCCGGTGAGCCGCTCGTAGGCCTCGATGTAGCGGCTGCGGGTGCGCTCGACGACCTCGGGCGGCAGCGGCGGCGGTGCCTCGCCCGACGCCTTGTCCCAGCCACTCTCCGGGGAGAGCGCCCAGTTGCGCACGATCTGCTTGTCGTACGACGGCTGCGCGCGACCGGGCTGCCAGTCGTCGGCCGGCCAGTACCGGGAGGAGTCGGGGGTGAGCACCTCGTCGGCCAGGACGATCCGGCGATCGCCGTCGGGCGCGACGCCGAACTCGAGCTTCGTGTCGGCCAGGATGATCCCCTGCTCGCGCGCGATCTCCTCGGCACGGCCGTAGACCTGGAGGGTCAGCTGGCGCAGCGCGGCGGCGTCGTCGGCGCCGATGGTGGCGACGACGGCGTCGTAGGAGACGTTCTCGTCGTGGTCGCCGAGCTCGGCCTTCGTGGCGGGGGTGAAGATCGGCTCTGGCAGACGGCTGCCGTCCTCGAGCCCGGCGGGCAGGGCGATGCCGCAGACCTCGCCGGTCGCGCGGTAGTCGAGCAGTCCGGAGCCGGTGAGGTAGCCGCGGGCGACGCACTCGACCGGGAACATGTCGAGCCGCTCGCAGATCACCGCGCGACCGCGGACGGCGTCGGGGACGTCGGTGGAGATCACGTGGTTGGGCACCAGCGAGGCGAGCTGGTCGAACCACCACGACGACATCCGGGTGAGGATCTCGCCCTTGTCGGGGATCGTCGTCTCCAGCACGAAGTCGAAGATCGAGAGCCGGTCGCTCGCCACCATCAGCAGCCTGCCGGCGTGCGGGCCCTCGGTGAGCTCGTAGAGGTCGCGCACCTTCCCGGAGTGCAGGTGGCGGGCGCCGGGGAGCTCCGGGGCGGGCGGGATGTTCGCGAGCGTCACGGGCGACAGACTACGGCGCCGGGCAGCCGATCCCGCCGTCCCGTCCTGCCAGCAGCTCCTGGTCCCGAGCGGTCGGTACGCCGGCGACCACGATGTCGGCGTACTGCCAGATCACGTCGGACCAGCCGCCTTCGTCGGCGATGTCCTTCAGGGCGGGCCAGTCGCGCGCGGTGCCGAGCGCCTGCTGGGCCTCGGTGGCCGCGGCGGTGTCGCCGGCCGCGCGGGCCGTCTCGTACTGGTCGATCCACTCACAGGTGACCGCTGCCGTGACATCGGCGACGAGCTCGTAGCGGGTCAGCCCGGTGCTGAGGATGTCGGCGCGACTCAGCCGCGAGGGCAGCGGGATGCCGGTGAGCGCCTCGTCGATGGCGGCGGCCCGCTCGTCGTCGAGGATCGCCTCGTCGGGCAGGTGCTGCTGGAGCTGGCCGTGCTCGATCAGCTCCAGGCCGGCGAGCGCCTCGAGGAAGCTCCGCTCCCCCATGCCGGAGCCGCGCACCTCCAGCGTCCACGCCCCCTCGACCGCGCGGATGACGGTGTGGTCCCGCTCGTCGTAGGCCCACAGGAGCGCCTTCTTGCCGAGGAGTTCGATCTCGGTCGGCGTACCGATGTCGTTGCGGTCGGCGACGTAGGAGTCGTGGAGCTTCGCGCGCCGCCACATGATCTCCAGGCTGCGGTCGTCCTTGTCGTACTCGTAGCTCAGCTCGCCGCCGTGCTTGGGGTCGTCGGTGACATAGGTGACCGTCCAGCCGGGAGCGGTGAGGACGGCGAGCTCGCCCGAGCCCGCGGCCGGCTGCTCGACGGCGGGGGCGGGGGCCGCCGCTGGCTCCTCGCGCTGCAGGCCGAGCCAGGCGGCGCCCGTGACGACGGCGAGGACGGCGGCGGCCGCCGCGAGCACGGGCAGCACCCGACGGTACCTGCGGACAGGGGTGGGCTCGGCGGTCTCGACGGGGGCGAGGGTCATGATCTCCTCCAGCAGCTCGGCGCGGCCCTCGGAGACGGCGAGGCGGGCGACGCCGGCGTCGGTGATCGTGCGGTTCATCGGTGGCCCTCCTTCCGGGTCGCGGTGACGGGTTCGCTGGGGAGATGTCCGGCGGCGGGCGGATCGTTGCCGATGATCTCGCGCAGCCGCGAGCGGGCCCGCGACAGCCGTGGCCGTACGACGGCCGCCGGGAGGCCGAGCACGTCGGCGATCTCGCGCGGCTCGAGGCTCTCCCACAGGTGCAGCTGGAGGACCTCCTCGTCGCGGGCGCTGAGCCGCTTCATGGCGGCGGTGACGTCGGCGCGGTGGACGACGTCGTCGGCGACGTCGGCGACCGCGACCGCGAGCTGGCGGCGCAGTCGGTCGCCGAGCGCCGCCCGGCGGCCCTCGCCGCGGCGGTGGTTGGCGAGGGTGCGGCGCGCGACGCCGTACAGCCAGGGACGGGTGGCGTCGCCCTGCGGCACGTGCGCCAGCCGGCGCCAGGCGACCAGGAAGGTGTCGGCCGTGACATCGGCGGCGTCCTCGGGCCGGTCGGTGCGGCGCAGCGCGAAGCCGAGCACGGCGTCGAAGTGCGCGGCGTACAGCCGGCGGAAGTCGTCCTCTCCCATGCCTCTCTCCTGTCCGGCAGCAGCACGATCGTTGCACCGTCACCCGAAGTCGGGGGTCCTGCTCCGCGCCGGAGCGGCGGGTGGCAGAGTGTCGCCATGACGGAGTCCGCGCAGCCGCTCATCGACAGCTCGTCCTTCGCCCCCGGCCAGGTGGTGTGGGAGGACGAGGTCTGGATCCTCGCCCGCCACGACGCCGGCGACCGGCTCGGCCTGACCCTGCACCACCGCGAGCCCGAGGCGCTCGGCCAGCTCTCCGACGAGCACGCCTCCCAGCTCGGCCGGATCGGCAACCGCCTCATCCGGATCATCGAGCACCTGCCCGAGGCGGGGAAGGTCGGTCTGGCGCGGACGTCGGGCGACCACGTCCAGCTGGCCTTCGAGGCCGAGGGCGTGCCCGAGAGCCGCCTGCACGACATCGCGGTGAAGCTCGCCAACTGGGGCGGCGACGCCCGGGTCTGACGCGGCCTCACCAAAACCGCCACCGAGCGGGCGTCACGACACTAGGGTTCCCCCGGAAGGGGGAACGCCGATGACGGGACCGGTCCTCCTCACGCGTCCCCGGCTGCACGAGCGGCTGGACCAGCAGGACCCGCGGATCGTCGTCCTCTCGGCGCCCAGCGGGTCCGGCAAGACCAGCCTGGTCCGGTGCTGGGTCGCCGCGCGCGACCCCGGCGCCGTCGTCTGGGTGACCCTCGACACCGACCACGTCCGGCGCGCCAGCTTCTGGCAGCTGGTGCTGACCACCGCCGGCCGGCTGGGCGTGCTGCCGGCCGAGGAGGCCGCCGGCCTGGTCGGTGACGTCGAGCGCACCAGTGACCTCGCGGAGCTCGTCGCCGGGGCGCTGTCCGGTCGCGGACCCCTGGTCCTGGTGCTGGACGCCCACGAGCGGCTGCGCGACGACAGCGGTCCGGTGGAGGCCGACCTGATCCGGCTGGTGCGCCGGGTGCCCGACCTCCGGGTGGTCGTCACGACCCGCACCGGTGCCGGACTGGCCAACCCCGGCCGCACGCTGCGCGGCGACGTCGAGCTGTTGACCGCGGCCGACCTCGCGTTCACCGCGCAGGAGACCCGCGAGCTGCTGGCCGCCTTCGGCGAGCCCGGCGCCACCGACCACGCCGACGAGCTGCATGCGGCGACGGCCGGCTTCCCGCTCGCGGTGCGCGCCGCGATGCTCTCCCTGGCCCGCTCCGGCAGTGATCCCGACGCCCCCGACTGGCAGACCCTGGTCGCGGAGGACCTCCGGGTCCAGCTCGGCGACGGGGCGGCGTACGAGCTGGTCCTGGCGACCTGCCTGCCGCCGTTCTTCGATGCCGACCTCGCCATCGAGCTCGCCGGCTCGGCCGACGTGAAGGGCCTGCTGGCCGAGCTGGAGTGGAACGGCTTCGGCCGCTGGATCCCGTTCGCGCCCGGGCGCCAGGTGTTCCAGTACGTCGAGTCGCTGCGGGTCGCGATGCTGAACGACGCCGCGCGCCAGCCGGCCCCGAAGCAGGCCAGGGCCGCGCGGGTCACGGCCACCTGGCTGCGCCGCCACGGCCTGTTCGAGACCGCCTTCGAGATCGCCGTCGCCGCCCGGCAGTACGACGTCGCCGGACGGGTCTACGCCGACCTGGTCGCCAGCAACCCCGAGACCATCACCACGAGCCGCTTCGACCGACAGCTCGCGACGGTGCCGCGACCGGCGCTGTCCCAGTACCCCGCCCTCGCGCTCGGCCGCGGGCTGGCCTGCCACCGCAACCCCGCGCTGCACGGCACGGCCGCGGAGTTCTTCCAGATCCCCGCCTCGTGGGTCGGTCCGCCGCCGCCCGGCATGACCCCGGGCGAGCTGCTCATGGTGCACACCGCCAAGGTCGCCAGCTTGCGCGTGCTGGGACGCTTCGACGACTCGGCCCGCGCGGCACACGCGGCCCTCGCCCACTTCGACACCATCCCGGACGGGGAGCAGCACCACGTCGCCGACCTGGGCGCCACCATGCTGCGCCACCTCTCCTACTCGCTCTTCCAGGGCGGCCGGGTCGACGCGGCACGCAGTGCCGTGAACCGGGCGATCACGATGAGCACCCGCCCCGAGTCGCTCAACCACACGGCCGTCTACGCCGTCGGCTTCGACGCCATCGACGGCCGGTGCGCGGAGGCCCGGGCCGCCCAGCAGCACGTCGACCCCGCCGCCTGGCGCCCCGGGCAGACCCACACCTACGTCAACGCGCTGGGCCGGATCGGTCAGGCCGCCCTGCTGCTCGACGACTTCGAGCTGGCGGCGTCGGTCGCCGAGTACGACGACTGCGCCTTCGCGGTCGCCTCGGAGTTCTGGCCCTTCGTCACCTGGACGCTGATGCACGCTCGCCTCGGCCTGGGCCAGGCCGCCACCGAGGCGCACCGGGTGGAGGCCGCGCTCGCCCGCACCCCGGCACCGCCCGGCACCACGGACAGCCTCGGCGCGGCCGCCGTCCGCGCGACCCTCGCCGTCCTGTGGCTGGCCGCGGGCAACCGCACCAAGGCCGGTCCGCTGCTCCGCACCCGCACGAGGTACGCCGGCCAGCTCGCGCCGGCGGCCCTGCTCGGCCGCCTGCTGGCGAGCGAGGCCGCGGACGCCCTCGCCGACGTGCCTCGCCTCGAGAACCGGCCCGGCCACACCACCCGGTCCCGGGCGGCGCTGCTCACCCTGGGCGCGGCCGCCGCCCTGCGCTGCGAGCGGCCCGACGCCGCCGCGGCGCTGCTGGACCGGGTGCTCGCCGTCGTCGGTCCCGACGGCGCCCGCGCCCACCTCATGTACCTCCCGGCTCACGACCTCGCCGGGCTGCGGCGGCTGGCGGAGACCCGGGGCGACGCTGCACTGGGCCGCTACCTCGGCGGACCGGTCCCGGACTGCGTCACCGGTGAGACCGTCAGCGTCTCGCTGACGCCGCAGGAGCGGCTCGTCGTCGCCGCCTTCGCGCACCACCCGACCCGCGCGGCGGTGGCCAGCGCGCTGCACGTCTCGGAGAACACGGTGAAGACCCACCTGCAGCGGATCTACCGCAAGCTCGGGGTCAACTCCCGCGACGGGATCATCGAGAAGGCGATCGAGCTGGACCTGCTGGGACGCCGGTGAGCGCCGCGCCGGCCGAACGGGCCGTGACGACGAGCACCACGGCGGCCAGCAGGCCCGAGGCCGCGCAGATCGACCACACCGCCTCATAGCCGGCGAGACTGCCGCCGCTGGCGTCGATCGAGCCGGTGCGCGCCAGGCAGATGGCGAACACCGACGACGCGAGGCCGCCGCCGATCGTCTTGGCGGCGTTGGTCAGACCGGTCGCCGAGCCGACCCGCCCGGCAGGCGCGGCGGCTGCAGCGGCAGCGGGGACGGCAGCGACCAGGCCGCCGGTCCCGAGCCCGATCACGGCCATCACGCCCCAGGCCGCCCCGGGGCTGGCGTGGAGGGGCAGCCAGGCGGCGTACCCGAGGGCGTAGACGGCGCAGCCGGCCGCCATCGCGCGCCGGGTACCGAGCCGGCGGCTCACCGGGCCGAGCAGGAGGGCGCCGATCGCCAGGCAGGCCACGTAGAAGGCGATCCTGGCCGAGCCCTGGGCCGCGGTCAGCCCGAAGCCGTAGCCGTGGACGGCCGGGTCGCTGCGGAAGTACGTCGCCAGCGGGACCTGCGCGCCGAGCAGGGAGACGCCCACCAGGAACGCCGTGGCCTGCACGCTCCACTGCGCCGGCTGCCGGAGCAGCCCCACGTCGACCAGCGGGTCCGGGTGACGGTCCTCGTAGCGCCACCACGGCACGAGCAACGCCCCTCCCACGGCGACCAGCAGCCACGCGGGCAGCGAGGTGACGCCGTCGACCCGGATCACGACCAGGCCGCCGAGCACGGCCAGCACGGCCAGCGTGAGCAGGACCAGGCCGCCCCAGTCGAACCGGCCTCCCGGTAGGCCGTGGACCTCCTCGAGCAGCGCGAGCAGCGGGACGCACGCCGTGACGACCACCGCCGGCAGCACCAGCATCGCGGTCAGCGAGACCTGGCCGGCGAGCTGGCCGGCCAGCACCGCGGCGGCGATGACCGAGAGCTCGAGCGTCGCGACCAGGATCGCCGCCGCCCGCCGGGTGAGCCGGCCCTGGTCGGGGCGCCCGGCCGTGCGCCGGTGGACCACCGCCACCTCGATCGGCAGCCAGACCACGTAGGTGCCCTGCAGCGTCCAGGCGACCAGCATCATCGGGAAGCTCGGGGCGAACGCGATGCCCCACGTCGCCAGCGCCGTCACCGCGGTTGCCACCACCAGCACCCGCTTGTGGCCGACCAGGTCGCCCCACCGGGCCAGCGGCGGCACGACCAGCGCCGAGAACACCAGCTGGGCGGCCTCGAGCCAGTTGAGGTCGGCGTACCGCACGTCGAGGTCGTGGGCGATGTCGACCATGACCGGGCCGTAGTAGCCCTGGATCACGCCGCTGGCGACCTCGACGGCCGCGAGCAGGGCCATCACCGAGAGGAGCGGGTGACCCGACGGGCGACTTCCGCGACGGAGCATTGTCACGCTGGTCATGGTGGGGGTTCGCTGGATCCGCCGGCGCGTGCAGCCCGCTCCGCGGACCACTCCCGCACCCCGGGGCCGGCGTCGCGGGTGGGGCGACGACGCCGGGCACGCCGGTGTGGCCCGGACGGACCGAATCCCCCCAGGTCCGTCCGGGTCCCGCCTCGCTCCTCACGTCACTAGGCTCGACGCATGCCCGTCGTGAAGATCAACGCCATCCAGGTCCCGCCCAACGCCGGCCCCGAGCTCGAGAAGAGGTTCGCCGCACGCGCCGGTGCGGTCGAGAACGCGCCGGGCTTCCTCGGCTTCCAGCTGCTCCGCCCGACCGCCGGCGAGGACCGCTACTTCGTGGTCACCCACTGGGCCGACGAGGAGTCCTTCGCCGCCTGGCGCGACGGAGACGCGCGCGCGGCCCACGCCACGCCGGAGGGCGAGGCGCCCCGCAAGCCGGTCGCGACCGGCGCCGACCTGCTGGAGTTCGAGGTCGTGCTGGAGGTCAAGCCGATCGGCTGAACGCCACGCACTGACTGGATCTCGGCACGCGCGTCGCCGCTTCGGCGTCTCGATACACCGCTCGCTCGTTCCTCGCGAGCGGCACTCGACGTCCTTCGGACCTCGGCAGCGGCGCCACTCGATCTGCCCGGCTGACCCGTGGGACGCGAGCACGCTCGCGCCCCACGGGCCGGTCACTTCATCAGGTAACAGGGCTCGGTGAACTCGTAGCCTTCGGCGGTCTCCCCGGTGAACGGGTCGACGGCCACCGAGACCTTGGACGACGCGGCCTGGTCGACCTTGTTGAGCTGGGTCACCCGGACGGCGTCGTCGTTGGGGTCGCCCTCCCAGTTCGCCGTGCCGTCGGGCAGCGTGCCCTCGCTCTCGATGCCGGTCAGGCTGTTCGCGACCTCGACCAAGCCCTCCCGGTCGAGCTTGTCGTCCTCGACGGCCTTCTCCAGGATCGCCTTCATCACGTAGCCGCTGCTGTAGCCGATGGAGAACCAGTCGTTGGGCGCCGTGCTGCCCGCCGCCGCCCGCATCTTCTCCATGCCCGGGGTGTCGGCGTCCCAGGTCGGGAACGACGAGGCCTGCATGTACAACGCCTCGATCGCCGGGCCGGCCGGCGAGGCGAGGACGGCCGCGTTCCAGCTCGGGATCGAGCCGATGAAGCGGCCCTTGAAGCCCTGCTGCGCCGTGCCGCCGACGACGGCCGCCATCTCCTTCGGGCTCGTCGCGATGACCACGAAGTCCGGCTGTGCCTTGAGCACCGCGCCGACCGCGGCCGACTGGTCGTCGCCGCCGTCGACGGTGCCGGTGGTGATGTCGGTGAACTCCAGGCCCCGCTCGTCGGCGGCGATCCGGGCACCGACCATGGCGTCGTCGCCGTAGTCGCCGGGGAAGTGGACGACGGCCACGGACTTCGCGCCCTCGTCGGCCGCGTAGTCGACGATGTTCATCGCCTCCGTGCAGTAGCTGGAGCCCACCTCGAGCGAGATGTCGTCGAAGATCCAGTTCGAGCCCAGCGACGCCGGGCCGAGGAGGATCGACTCGTTGGTCGCGTCCTCGAGGATCGCGTTGGTGTGTGCGGTGCCGAGCGACTGGCTGACCGCGAGGATGTCGTCCTTGATCTCGTTGAACAGCTCGGCGTGCTTCTCCGGGTCGTAGCCGCTGTCCTTGACGTGCTCGGTCACGTTGACCTCGTAGTCACCGATGCCGCCGTCGGCGTTGACGCCGTCCCAGAAGGCCTTCTGGCCGGCGGTGAACGGCTCGCCGACACCCTTGAAGACACCGGTGAGGTCGGTGATCGTGCCGAGGTAGATGCAGCCCTTGCTGTCGTCGACGGCGTCGGGACAGGCCTCGTCGGTGACGCCCGGCGCCGCGCCACCGCCGCCGCCGTCACCTCCGTCGTCGCGACCGCATCCCGAGACGGCGACGGACAGGGTCAGGGCGGTGGCGAGGACGCCCAGCCTTCTCGACCTTCGATTCACGGTTCCTCCTGGGTTCTCGGTGCGGTCCCCGGCTCAGTACGAGAAGGGGAAGCTCTTCCAATAGGTGCGGACGCGGTGCCAGACGCCGAACAGGCCGCGGGGCTCGAACAGCAGGAACGCGACGATGAGGACGCCGTACGCGACCTGCTCGAACTCGAAGATGTTCGGGTGCTCGGTCGCCGAGTCCGACAGGAACGGCAGGAAGGCCGGCAGCTCGCTGGCCAGTCGCGGGAGCAGCGCGATGAGCATCGCGCCCATGATCGTGCCCGAGACGGTGGCGACGCCGCCGATGAGGACGATCGCGATGAACTGCACCGACATCAGCAGGCTGAAGGACTCCGGGGTGAAGTGGCCGAACGCGGAGAACATCAGCGAGCCCGCCACCCCGGCGTAGAACGACGAGAGCGTGAACGCGATGACCTTGTAGCGGGTGAGGTTGACACCCATCACGCCGGCGGCGACGTCACGGTCGCGGATCGCGGCGAAGGCCCGGCCGATCCGGGAGCGGGCGATGTTGCGGGCAGCCACGGCCGCGACGACGAGGATCGCGAGGAAGAGCCAGTACAGCTTCTGCTCCTCGGTCCACCCGCCCTTGAACCCGTTGTCGACGGTGAACTCGATGCCGAGCAGCTCCGGCTTCGCCGCCTCTCGGCCGACCTGCGAGCCGCCGCTCATCTCGTTCCACTCGAAGAAGAAGTACTGGCCGATGAACACCAGTCCCAGGGTCACGACGGCGAGGTACAGGCCGCGCAGCCGAGTCGCCAGCGGGGCCACGAGCGCTCCGCACGCCGCGGCGACCAGGCCCGCGCCGAGCAGCCAGGCGGGCATGAAGTCGATGCCGAGCCCGAGGTAGCGCCCGTCCGGGTCGCCGGCCATCACCGCGGCCGTGTAGGCGCCGACGCCGACGAAGAAGGCGTGTCCGAGGGAGACCTGGCCGGCGTACCCGGTGACGAGGTTGAGCCCGAGCGCTCCGATGGCGAGGACCAGTCCGTTGCCGAGGATGATCAGCAGGTCGTCGGCCACCATGAGCGGCATCAGGGCGGCGACCACGAGGATCGCCGCCACACCGAGCATCTTCGAGCGCGTGTTGAGCAGCGCCATGTCCTGCTTGTAGGCGGTGTAGAGCTCCGGCCGTCCCCACGGGGTCATACCCGCTCCACCTCCTTCGTCCCGAACAGCCCGTAGGGCCGGACGAGGAGCACCACCAGCATGACGAGGTAGGGGGTGATCGAGCCGATGTTGGTGTCGAGGCCGGGGAACCACTCACGGTGGTACGACGCCACGACCTGTTGCGCGACGCCGATCAGCAGCCCGCCGAGCACCGCCCCGCCGAGCGAGTCGAGACCGCCGAGGATGATCACCGGAAGCGCGGCCAGCGCGATGTGCCACAGGTTCTGGTCCATGGTGCGCCCGCTCGCGGCGAAGACGCCGGCCACGGCGGCGAGACCGCCGGCGAGAGCCCAGGAGACCGCGAACACCGCGCCCACGCTGACGCCCTGCGCCATGGCCGCCTCCTGGTCGAGCGCGGAGGCCCGCATCGCCAGGCCGATCGGCGTCCAGCGGAAGAACGCGAACAGCGCGATCACCAGCACCGAGGTGACGAGGAACGCCGCGATGTGCCGGTGCGCGATGTAGACGCCGCCGACCTCCCAGGCGTCGATGCCCCACGGGTCGCCGACCTGGCGCGGGTCGCGGCCGATGAAGGCGCCCGCGACGACCCGGACGATGATGTCGATGCCGATGGTGATGATCGCGATCACGAACACCGCCTTGCCGACCATCGGCCGGATCGCCACCCGCTCGACGACGAGCGCGACGCCCGCGATCGCGATCGCTCCGACCACGACGGCCGGCACGAAGCCGATCGACGGCGACAGGTAGGACACCAGCACCGCACCGGCCAGCATGAAGGCCGGCTGGGCGAAGCTGATGACCCGCATCGACTTGTAGATGATCACGAAGCCCAGGGCGAGCAGCGCGTAGATCGAGCCGAGGCCGACCCCGCCCGCGACCGCACCGAGGAACTGCGTCATGCCGCCCCCTCGCGCCCGCCGGCGTACATGTCCTCGACCAGGTCGTGGAACATCGCGTCGATCGCCGACCGCTTCACCTTCTGGGTCGCGGTGAGCTCACCGTCCTCGTGGTCGAGCTCCTTGGGGAGCATCCGGAAGTGCTTCACCTGCTCGACCGGGTTGTGCCGGCTGTTGACCTCGTCGACGATGCCCTGCACGAGCGCCCGGACCTCCGGCTTCTCCGCGAGGTCGCGGTAGGTCGTGAACGCGAGCCGGCGCTGCTGGGCCCAGGCGCCGACGGTGTCGAGCTCGATCCCGATGAGGGCGGTGAGGAACTTGCGGCCGTCGCCGATGACGACGGCCTCCTTGACGAAGGGCGAGGCCTTGAGGGCGTTCTCGATCTCCGACGGGGCGACGTTCTTGCCGCCCGCGGTGATGATGATGTCCTTCATCCGGTCGGTGATCCGCAGGTGCGTCCCGTCCACCCACTCCCCCACGTCGCCGGTGTGCAGCCAGCCGTCCTCGGAGATCGTGCGCGCCGTGGCGTCGGGGTCCTGCCAGTAGCCCGCGAACACCGCGGGGTGCCGGGTGAGGATCTCTCCGGTCGTGTCGTCGAGGCGCACCTCGGTGCCGTCGTGGATCTCGCCGACGGTCCCGAGCCGGACCCGCCCGGGGCGGTTGGCGGTCGCGATCGCGGTGTTCTCGGTCATGCCGTACAGCTCGTGCATGGGGACCCCGATCCCCATGAAGAACTGCAGCACCTCGGGCGCGATCGGGGCGGCGCCGCTGCTCGCGTGCCGCACCCGGCGCAGGCCGAGCCGGTCGCGCAGCGCGCGGTAGAACAGCACCCAGCCGACGGCGTACGCCAGCCGGGTGCCGGCCGTGTGGCGACCGCCGTTGGCGGCGAGCCGGGCGCCGAGCCGGTCGGCGCGACGCAGCCAGAAGGCGGCGTAGCGACGCTTGGCCCAGGTCGCGGAGTCGAGCTTGATCCGTGCGGTCGCGAGCAGCTTCTCCCAGATCCGCGGGACCGCGAAGAAGAGCGTCGGCTGCACCTCACGGAGGTTCTGCGGCACCGTCTCGATGGACTCGGCGAAGTTGACCTGGGTGCCGGCACCGGCGTTGTACCAGGTGGTCAGCACCCGCTCGGCGACGTGGCACAACGGCAGGTAGGACAGCGTGAGGTCGTGCGGCCCGGGCGCCGGCCGCGCGAACGGGCTGCGCTCGAGCACGGTCTCGAGGGCGAACTCGGCGTTGCCGATCGTGAGCATGGCACCCTTCGGCGGGCCGGTCGTGCCGGAGGTGTAGACCAGCGTCATCACGTCGCCCGGCTCCGCGGCGTCGACGAGCGCCTCGACCGCGCCGGGATTCGCGGCGCGGTGCTCGCGGCCCATCTCGAGCAACCGGTCCCAGGTCATCAGGCGCGGGTCGTCGTACGGCGCGAGGCCGCGCGGCTCGACGTACACGATCCGGCGCAGGTCGGGCACGTCCTCGACGCCCAACGCCTTGTCGACCTGCTCCTGGTCCTCCGCGAGGTGGAGGCAGGCGCCGCTGTGGGAGAGCAGGTACGCCGTCTCCGCCGTCGGGTTGGTCGGGTAGAGGCCGACCGTGATCGCGCGGACGGCGACGGTGGCGATGTCGAGGAAGAGCCACTCGGGCCGGTTCTCGCTCTGCACGGACACCCGGTCACCGGGGCGCACACCGAGCGCGAGCAGCGCGTGCCCGACGTCGAGGACGGCGTCCCAGTAGTCGGCCCAGGTGATCTCGTGCCAGATCCCGAGCCGCTTCTCGCGCATCGCGACGCCCTTGGGCGCGGACCGGGCCCGGTCGCGGATCCGGGTGACCACGGTGCGGGTGCTCATGCCGAGGCTCCTCCGAGGTAGGCGCGGATCACGTCGGGGTTGCGCTGCACCTCGGCGGGGGTGCCGGTGGCGACGGGAGTGCCGAAGTCGACGACCATGACCCGGTCGGCGATGTCCATGACCAGGCCCATGTCGTGCTCGACCATGATCATCGGGATCCTCAGCTCGTCGCGGATGTCGAGGACGTAGCGCGCCATGTCCTCGGTCTCCTCGAGGTTCATGCCGGCGACCGGCTCGTCGAGCAGCAGCAGCCGTGGCTCCATCGCCAGGGCCCGACCGAGCTCGACCCGCTTCTGCACGCCGTAGGGCAGCAGCCCGACGGGGAGCTTGCGCCACTGCTCGAGCTCGAGGAAGTCGACGATCTCCTCGACCCGGCGCCGATGCCGCAGCTCCTCGTTGCGCGCCCGGCCGATCCACGCCAGCGCGGCGAAGGTGCCGTAGCCGATGTGCTGGTGGCGCCCGAGCATCAGGTTGTCGAGCACCGTGAGGTTGGCGAACAGCTCGATGTTCTGGAAGGTGCGCGCCATGCCCAGCCGGGCGATCGCCGGCGGCCGCATCCCCAGCAGGGACGTGCCGTGGAGGGTCACCCGGCCCTGCTGGGGCCGGTAGACGCCCGACAGGACGTTGAAGATGCTGGTCTTGCCCGCGCCGTTGGGGCCGATGACCGCGAACAGCTCGTTCTCGGCGACCGAGAAGCTCACCCCGTTGACGGCCTTGACCGCCCCGAAGGAGAGGTGGACGTCCTCGAACTCGAGCACCGGTCCCGCGGTCGTGCTCACGACGCCCACCGCTTGCGGCGCCGGTAGTGCTTGACGTTGCGGAAGGACGAGGCGACCTCTCCCTCGGCGCCGAGCCCGAGGTAGAACTCACGCACGTCGGCGTCCTCGCGCAGCTCGGCCGCGGGCCGGTCCATCACGACCCGGCCGTTCTCCAGGACGTAGCCGTGGTGGGCGATCTCCAGCGCCATGGTGGCGTTCTGCTCGACGAGGAGGATGCCGGTGCCCTGCCCGTTGATCTCCACGACGATGTCGCGGATCTGCTCGACGACGCGGGGCGCGAGCCCCAGCGACGGCTCGTCGAGCAGCAGGTAGCGGGGGTCCGACATCAGCGCGCGACCGATCGCGAGCATCTGCTGCTCGCCTCCGGACAGCAGCCCCGCCTGTCCGTCGCGGCGCTCGCGCAGCACCGGGAACAGGCCGTAGACCCGCTCCAGGTTGGTCTTGAGGTTGCGCCGGTCGGCGTGGGCGCCGACCCGGAGGTTCTCCTCGGTGGTCAGCTCCTTGAAGACCCGGCGGCCCTCGAGCACGTGCTTGATGCCGCGGCGGGCGAGCGCCGAGGGGCTCAGCTGGCCGACCGAGGCGCCGTCCAGGGTGACCGTCCCCTTGCGGATCTCCCCGTCGTGGACATCGAGCAGGCCGGACAGCGAGCGCAGCAGCGTGGACTTGCCGCCACCGTTGGCGCCGAGCAGGGCGACGATGCGCCCGTCCGGGACCTCGAGGCTCACACCGCGCAGGGCGAGCACGACGTCGTCGTACACCACCTCGAGGTTCTGGACAGCGAGCACCCGCACTCCCTCCGACCGTGATCTGCATCACAGGTTCGGAGGAATGTAGCGGCAGGATCCGCCGCTTGGACAGAGTTACCGGCGAGTAGGGCCGGAACGTTACCGACGGTCGCAGCCAGCGACCGCTCCTCCGCCCGCTCCGACCGCTCCGACCGCTCCGACCGCGCCGACCGCGCCGGCCGCTCCGACAGATCCGGCCGCCGCGCGGACGACCAGCGCGAACGCCAGCACGATCGGCCCGCTCGCGCCGACCATGGTGCCGGCGAGGAAGCCGTCGACGGTGCCGTGGACCGGTGTCGCGAGCACCGTGGTGAGGGCCGCCGAGGGCGTCGCGAGCGCGGCCCCCCACAGCAGCGTCCGCCAGCGCGCCTCGGCGACGCCGCGATCGGCGGCGGCCGCGCGCAGCGCGCCCGCGAGGAGGACCAGGACGAAACCGGTCACCGGGAGGAGGTGACCGACCCAGAGGCTGGCACCGGGGACCTCATCGGGCAACGGCGCGAACCGTACGGCGAGCCACGCCGAGCCGGCGAGGGAGACGAGCAGCGCGCCGGCGTACTGCCACCTGGCGTGGGGCACCACCGGTGAGGTACGCCGGGCATCCAGGCTCAACAGCAGGGCCAGGGCGCCGGCGGCGGGCGCGACGACACCGAGCGTCGAGGCGCCGACGTCGAGGGCGACCATCAGCTCGATCCCGTGGTCGAGCCGGCCGAGGCCGACCCAGAGCACCCGCAGCAGGGGCGCGGTCAGCATGAACGCGATGTTCATCCCGATCCACGCCCGGTGGCTGACGAGGTCGCCCCGGCGGACGGCGACCAGGGCGAGCACGGCGCTGGCGACGGTCGAGCCGGCCAGCACCCAGAGCTGGAGGTCGAAGGCGGTGCCGCCGAAGTGGTCGATCTGCGGGGCGGCCACGAGGAAGGCGTACGCCGCGGCCATGCTCGTGCCCATGAGCAGCAGGTAGGTGCGGCCGACCCAGCGGTGCACCCCGGGGCGGTGCCGCAGGCGTGCGGAGAACTGCAGCGTCGCCAACGCCAGGGCCAGCGCGCCGGCCGAGGTGTGGACCAGCATCACGCCCCGGTGGGACCGGTAGTCCTCGGCCCGGAGCGCGACGACCGAGCCGTGGCCGTGGGCGAAGTCGTGGCTCACCGCCGAGCTCTGCAGCGCGTCCTGGAGGCGCGGGGCGCCCGTGTCGAAGAACTGCCAGGAGTAGGTGAAGGCCAGCGGGAAGTAGCCGACCGCCAGCACGACGACGACGGCCAGGCCGAGGCGGCGTGCGCTCAACCCCGCGCCACCAGGCGCGCGGCGCGCCTCAGGTCGGCCGCGACCGCGGGCCGGGCGGCGGCGGTGAGGACCCACCCGAGTCCCGGGCCCCGCACCGCGAAGTCCGCAGCCACCGTGCAGGCGCCGCCCGCTGTCGGCGCGAAGCGGAGCTCGAGGCGGGCCCGGAACGGCCCCCAGACGCCCTCCTCGACCCAGCGGTACGGCGGCTCGGTGAGCGTCGTGCGCATCCGGGGCCGCACGCCCGGGACCACGGTCACGTCGGTCCACGCCGCGCCGTCGTGTCGTACGTCCGCGACGGAGCGCAGGGAGGACTGCCACTGCGGACGGTTGCGAGGGTCCGCGAGGTAGGCGAACGCCCGGTCCGCGGGGACCGGGAAGGCGACCTCGACCGACGTCAGAGGATCGCGCCCGGCTGGTAGTTGGCGGCGCCCGGGTGCGCCGCGACGACGGCGGCGACCTGGCGGCAGACCTCCTGGGTCTGCGCGACGGCCGCACCGGTGAAGGTGATCGGCTCGGCGACCAGCGACTGCAGCTGCTCCTCGGTGAGGCCGAGGCGCTCGTCGGCGGCCAGCTTGGCGAAGACGTCGTTCTCGGCCTGGCCCTGGCGCATCGCGAGGGCGGTGCCGACGGCGGCCTCCTTGATCGCCTCGTGCGCGCTCTCGCGCCCGACGCCGTTGCGGACCGCGGCCATCAGCACCTTGGTGGTGGCGAGGTAGGGCAGGTAGCGGTCCAGCTCACGCTGGATCACCGCGGGGAAGGCGCCGAACTCGTCGAGCACGGTGAGGAAGGTCTGGAACAGGCCGTCGACGGCGAAGAAGGCGTCGGGCAGCGCCACGCGTCGTACGACGGAGCACGAGACGTCGCCCTCGTTCCACTGGTCGCCGGCGAGCTCGCCGACCATGGAGAGGTAGCCGCGGGTGACGACGGCGAGGCCGTTGACCCGCTCACAGGATCGGGTGTTCATCTTGTGCGGCATCGCGGAGGATCCGACCTGGCCCTCCTTGAAGCCCTCGGTCACGATCTCGTTGCCGGCCATCAGGCGGATCGTGGTGGCGAGGTTGGACGGGGCAGCGGTGAGCTGGACCAGCGCGGAGAGCACGTCGAAGTCGAGGGAGCGCGGATAGACCTGCCCGACGCTGGTGAGCACCCGGTCGAAGCCGAGGTGGCCGGCGACCCGCCTCTCCAGCTCGGCGAGCTTGTCGGCGTCGCCGCCGAGCAGGTCGAGCATGTCCTGGGCCGTGCCCATCGGGCCCTTGATGCCGCGCAGCGGGTAGCGCCCGAGCAGGTCCTCGATCCGCTCGACGGCGATCATCAGCTCGTCGGCGACGGTCGCGAACCGCTTGCCCAGCGTGGTCGCCTGGGCGGCGACGTTGTGGCTGCGCCCGGCCATGACCGTGGCCTCGTGCTCGGCGGCGAGGCGGCCGAGCCGGGCCAGGGTGGCGACGGCGCGGTCGACGAGCAGCTCGAGGGACTGCTTGACCTGCAGCTGCTCGACGTTCTCGGTGAGGTCGCGGCTGGTCATGCCCTTGTGGATGTGCTCGTGGCCGGCGAGTGCCGCGAACTCCTCGATCCGCGCCTTCACGTCGTGGCGGGTGACCCGCTCGCGGGCCGCGATGCTGGCCAGGTCGACCGCCTCGGCTCCCTGGTCGGCGACCTTCTCGTAGGCCTCGACGACCCCGTCGGGGACGTCGATCCCGAGGTCCTTCTGTGCCTTGAGGACGGCGATCCACAGCTGCCGCTCGAGGACGATCTTGTGCTCGGGCGACCAGATCGCGGTGAGGTCGGCGGCGGCGTAGCGGGTGGCGAGGACGTTCGGCACGGTCACGGTGGGCCATTCTCCCATGCCCGCCGCGAGGCGAGGAACGAGCGTCGCTGCGGACCAGCACGGGAGATCGAGGAGCGCCGCGGGTGAGCCTGCGAAGCCGCGATGCGCGTCTCGAGATCCCACGGTTGCGGCGAGCGCCGTGAGTCAGCGCAGCGGGCGGACGAGGACGAGCTCGCCGTCCTCGGTGCTGCCCCGCACCCCGGTGAACCCGGCCTTGGCCGCGACCCGCAGGCTCGCGGTGTTGTCGGGCGCGATCGACGCCCGGACCCGGACCCCGGCCGCGTCGGCTCGCGCGAGCAGGGCACCGAGCGCCTCGGTGGCCAGGCCGTAGCCTCGCGCCTCGGCCACGAGTCCGTAGCCCACCTCGACCTCGGGCACCTCGTCGTCGGCCGGCTCGGGCGGCCCGAAGAAGCCGATCGAGCCGATCACCCGGCGCTGCTTGAGCGAGACGATCGACCGCGGGCCCCACGGGTCTCCGTCGCGCCACAGGGTCGCGGCGCCCCGGTCGTCCTCGCGGGGGAACTCCGGGTGCCAGCCGGGCAACCGATCGCCCGACCTGATCGCGGCCACGGTCGCCTCGTCCCACAGCACCAGCTGCAGTCGGTCGGTCTGCACGCCGACGGGCTGCTGGTCAGTCATCGAGCGCCACCGCCCGGCCGTCGTGGGCCGCGAGCTGCTGGGCGACGGCGGCGAGGTCCGCGCGCCAGACGTCCTCAGGCCCGGGCGGCAGGATGTCGTCCCAGTCGACGGCGAAGGAGCCGCGGATCGACAGCAGGCCGGCGGTGCGCGCCATGAACCAGGTGTGCAGGTGCTCCGCGCCGTCGCCGATGCGCTGGACGTGGCAGCGCGCGACGTGGGGCAGGCCCTCGACGATCCGCGCGATCCGGACCGCGAGCACCCCGTGCTCGGCCGCCATGGCGTCGTCGAGGTCCGGCAGGTCGAGGTGCTCGGCCGGCTCGAGGATGAGCACGACGGGCAGGCCGCTGCGCTCGGGCAGGTGACGCAGGCGCCACCGTTCGTTGGCCCAGATCACGCCCCGGGGCCGGTCGGCGCAGGCCGCGCAGTCCCGGCCGCCCTCTCCCTCACGAGGCTCCTCGGCCGCAGGCGCGGCCAGCGGCTTCGCGGCGAGGACGCCGTCGACGACCTCCCACGGGAAGACGTCCCACGCGGCGACGTCGGGCAGCGGGACCCGGCCGTGCTCGTCGGCAGCGGCCATCACCCGGGCATGGACCTGTTCGGCGGACTCAGCCATGGCGCCACTCTGCCAGCGCACGGGGCGACGTGCGTCGGTGCCCCACAGGCGGCGTCAGTCCCCCAGCATCCGCTGCCACCACACCACGTCGATCCACCGGCCGTGCTTGCGGCCGACCTCGCGCAGCACCCCCTGGCGCTCGAACCCGCATGCCCGGTGCAGACCCTCGCTGGCGTCGTTGGGCAGCGCGATGCAGGCGAGCGCCGTCCGGACGCCGCCGGCGCGCATCCGGGCCAGGAGGTCGTCGTACAGCCGGCGGCCGAGACCGCGCCCGGCCGCGTCGGGCGCGAGGTAGACGGTCACCTCCCGGGTGCCGTCGTAGGCGCCCTTCGGGCGGAACTGCGAGGAGTAGGCGAAGCCCACGACCTCCTCCCCGGCCACGGCGACGAGGAAGTGGTCACCGGGGTGGGGCGAGGCGAGCAGGCCCTCCCACTTCGCGCGCGGAGGCGGCTCGAGGTCGAAGGTGGCGTAGCCGGTGGCGACCTCGCGGGCGTAGATGGCGGCGACCCCGTCGAGGTCGGCGTCGGTCGCCGCCCGGACCGTGGTCACGATTCCTTGAGGGACGCGCCCTCGACGACGCCGAGGGGCTCGGCCGCGATGTCGGTACGCCGCTGCATGCCCGGGAAGGAGACGAGGTCGGCGGCGGCGTACGCGCGGGCGCGGGCGTCGGCCACGTCGTACCCGACGGCGCGGACGGCGAGCACCCGGCCACCCGCGGTGACCAGGCTGTCGCCGTCGCGGCCGTGGGCCAGGGCCGTGCCCGCGTGGATGACATCGACGTGGGCCACCCCGTTGGCCCGGCCGACGCCGGTGATGACGTCGCCCTTCGACGACGACTCGGGGTAGCCGGCCGAGGCGAGGACGACGGTGACCGAGGCGCCCTCACGGAACCGTGGGGCGTCGACCTCCGCCAGCCGGCCCTCGGCCGCGGCGAGGAGCAGCGAGCCGAGCGGCGACTCGAGCAGCGCGAGCACCGGCTGCACGTCGGGGTCGCCGAAGCGGCAGTTGAACTCGATGACGCGGGGTCCGGCGGCGGTGAGCGCGAGGCCGACGTACAGGCAGCCGACGAACGGCGCGCCGCGGCGGGCCATCTCGTCCAGGGTGGGCTGGACGACGGTGTCGACGACCCTGCCGGCGAGGTCGGCGGGCGCCCAGGGCAGCGGCGAGTAGGAGCCCATCCCGCCGGTGTTGGGGCCGCGGCCGCCGTCGAAGATCCGCTTGAAGTCCTGCGCGGGCTGCAGGGGCCGGGTGGTGCTGCCGTCGCACACGGCGAACAGCGACACCTCCGGCCCGTCGAGGAACTCCTCGACCACGACCCGGTCGCAGCCGGCCGCATGGGCGAGGGCCTCGGCGCGGTCCAGGGTCACCACGACGCCCTTGCCGGCGGCGAGCGCGTCGTCCTTGACGACATACGGCGCCCCGAACTCGTCGAGCGCCGCCGCGACCTCCTCGGGCGTGGTGCAGGTGCGCGAGCCCGCGGTCGGCACGCCGGCCGCGGCCATCACCTCCTTGGAGAAGGCTTTGGAGCCCTCCAGTTGCGCGGCGGCCCGCGACGGGCCGAAGACCGCGATCCCCGCCTCGCGCACGGCGTCGGCCACTCCGGCCACGAGCGGCGCCTCGGGCCCGACCACCACGAGGTCGGCGCCCAGCGAACGGGCCAGGGCGGCGACCGCCGTACCGTCCATCGGGTCGACGTCGTGCAGCGTCGCGAACACGCCGATGCCCGGGTTGCCCGGCGCCGCGTGGACCTCGCTCACCCCGGGGTCGCGGGACAGGGCGAGGGCCAGGGCGTGCTCACGGCCGCCGGTACCGATGACGAGGGTCTTCACGGGGGTCGATCCTAGGGCGCCGAGCGCGGACGTCAGGCGCCGAGGCCGTGGCGGCCCAGGAAGTCCAGCGCGGCCTCGGCGACCTCACGCCAGTGGCTGTCGATCACCAGGGAATGGCCGACGCCGGGGATCTCGACGATCTCCGTGGCGTGGTGCCGGTTCCTGCGCTGCTTCCTGTAGGCGGCGTTGGCCAGCGCGAAGGGGACGATGTTGTCCTCCTCTCCGGTGACGACGAGCAGCGGCCCGCGGTCGGGGTTCTTCTTGGCCGCCTTGGTCCGCGCCCACGGGTTGAGGTTCGCGGTCGCCGCCTGGAACAGCGGGCACCCCGGGGCGGGGGTGTGGAAGCTGGTGTAGAGGTCGCGCGCCTCGTCCTCGGAGACCGCGTTGGCGAAGCCGAACCGGAACTCCTCGAAGGTCAAGGTGACCGTCCGGCCGTAGTTGAGCGGGTTGCCGAGGACGGGGAATGCGCCCTTGAGCGAGGAGTACGGCAGCGGCAGCACGCCCTGGCTCGGGGCCGGGTCGATGCTCACCGTGCCGGCAGCCAGGCCCCGGCCGGCGAGGATCTGGACCAGCAGGCCGCCGAAGGAGTGCCCGATGACGACCGGCTTGCGGTCGAGGCCCTCGATCACCTCCTGGACGTGGTCGGCCACGTCGCGCACCGAGGTGCCGGCCAGCGTGCCGGGGTTCGCGCGTGCGGACTCGACGCTGCTCTCGTCACCGGGCCAGTCGACGGCGACGGCGGCGTACCCGCGCTCCTCGACGTGGGCCTTCCACGCGTCCCAGCTGCTGTGCAGCAGCCAGAGGCCGTGGACGAAGACGATCGGCTGGCGGCCGGAGGCGTTGGCGGCGGCGACCTCGGCGGCCTCCCTGGCGGTGACGGTGCTGGTGCTGGTGTTCATCGGATCTCCTCGACAGAATGTAGAGAGAACGTTCGTTCTCTTTGCTGTCCCAACCATGGAGGAACGCCGTGCATTCCGTCAAGGACGAGATTCGTAGGATCGGCCTCGTGAAGGTGTCCGAGCCCCGCGAGCGCCTGCTGCGCACCGCGACCCGCCTCTTCTACGAGGAGGGCATCAACGGCGTGGGCGTGGACCGCGTCGTCGCGGAGGCGGGGGTCACCCGAGCGACGATGTACCGGCACTTCCCGGGCAAGGAGGCGCTCGTCGTGGCCTATCTCGAGCACGAGGACGCGATGATCCGCGACCTGTTCGCGGCCGCCGCCGACCAGGCGGCCACCACCGGCGCGAGCCCCTCGGACCTGCTCGCCCTGGTCATCGACGGCGTCGCCGACGACGCCACCCGGCTGCACACCCGCGGTTGCCCGTTCATCAACGCCAGCGCGGAGTTCCCCGACGCCGACGGACCCGTGCGGGCCGTCGTACGACGCCACCGTGACTGGTTCCGCGCGACGCTCACCGAGCTGGCGAGCGCCGCGGACGCCGAGGACCCGGCCGCCACCGCCGCCGCACTCGTCCTGCTGCGCGACGCGATGCTGGTCGGCAGCTATCTCGACGGCGGGGACGTCGCCGCCTCCTTCCGGTCGACCGCGCGCCGGGTGGCCGGGCTCGCCTCCCTCACGTGAGGCACACTGGCCCGCGTCGGGCCAGTCAGCTCTCGGGGAGGACCTTCATGCGCGTACCCAGCGTCGGCCAGCAGTTCGGGCGTTACCAGCTGGACCGGGTGCTCGGCCGCGGTGGCATGGGCGTGGTGTTCGCGGCCACCGACCCGCGCCTGCAGCGCACCGTCGCGCTCAAGGTGATCACGGGCGACCTGGCCGCGTCCTTCGAGTTCCGGCAGCGCTTCCAGGCCGAGGCCGCCGCGCTCGCCCGGCTCGACTCGCCGCACGTCATCGCGATCCACGACCACGACGAGGTGGACGGCACGCCGTACATCGTCACCCAGTACGTCGACGGTCGTGACCTGTGGAGCTGGCTGCGCGAGCGCGGGCCGTTGCCGGCGCGCCAGGCGCTCCAGCTGTGCGCGCAGCTCGCCCGGGGCCTGGCCGACGCCCACCGGGTCGGGGTGGTGCACCGCGACGTGAAGCCGTCCAACGTGCTGATCCGTGGCGCCGGCACCCCCGACCAGCACGCCTACCTGTGCGACTTCGGCATCGCTCGCGCCGACGGCGTCGAGGGACCGGCACCGACGGCGGCAGGCTCCGTGGCCGGCACCTGGAGCTATCTGTCGCCCGAGCGTGCCGAGGGATCGCCGGCGACACCGGCCAGCGACGTCTACGCCCTCGGCTGCGTGCTGTGGGCCTGCCTGACCGGGCACGAGCCCTACCAGGGCACGGACGTGCAGGTCGCGCTCGCCCACCAGCAGGCCCCGATCCCGCGCCTGCCCGGCGACTCCGCGTTCACGACCGACCTCAACACCGTGATCGGCAAGGCGCTGGCGAAGGATCCCGCGACCCGCTACCCCGACGCAACGGCCTTCCGTGCGGACCTCGAGCGGCTCGCCGCGAGCGCACCGCCCGACACCCAGGAGGCGCCCGCTCCGCCGACCGACGCCGGCACCGCCGTCCGGGGGCCGCTCCCGACGCGCCGTCGACGGCCGCGGTGGCCGCTCGCCGTCGCCGGCGCGGTCGTGCTCGCCCTGGTGGCCGGGGTGACCGCATGGCTGGTCGTCCGCGACGACGAGACCCGCGCGGCGGGCGAGGAGGACGTCGCCCCGCCGATCGCGGGCGACCTCACCGGCGACGGGTACGGCGACCTGCTCGTGCACCAGACCCGCACCGAGGCGCTCAGCCCGCTCTCCGTCTGGACCGTCCCCTCGACCGGCCTGCAGTTCGGCTCGCCCCGGCGCACCGGCGCCGAGGTCGGCCTGCCGATGCTCGCCGACGTCGACGGCGACGAGCGGGCCGACGTCGTGTGGCTCGTCGAGGACGACGACCGGCTGAGCATCGTGGTGGTGCCCGGCAAGGGCGAGAAGTGGTCCACCGAGCTCGACCTCGACCCGGCCTTCGACATCAAGGCCTACCACGCGACCGCTGCCGACCTCGACGACGACGGCAAGGACGACCTGGTCCTGTACGGCGACCCGGACGAGCAGGAGGGCCTGCACGTCGCGCTGGCCGAGGACGGCGGGTTCGCCGCGCCGGCGCAGTGGTACTCCTCGGACCTGTCCAACACCCTGCCCACCGGCGGCGACTTCGACGGGGACGGGAAGGACGAGCTGGTCGTGTGGGGCACGAGCGCCGAGGACGTCGACATGGTCCGCGTGCTGCGGCCCGAGGACGACCGGCTCGTCGAGGTCACCGAGCGGGCGCTGAGCGGGGAGGGCGTCGTACCGCTGGACGACGGCTGGCTCGTCGGCGACCTGGACGGCGACGGCACCGACGAGCTGACCGCCACCAACGCGGCGGGGCGGGCGATCTTCGTCTACCGGGTCGCCGACGACGGGTTCGCGTCCCGCGAGCGCTGGTTCTCCAAGCCGGTCCCGCTCGACGAGGCCCGCGAGAACCTCTACGACAGTGGCATCGCCGGGGAGGCACTCAGCGACGTCGACGGTGACGGCGACGCCGACCTGGTCCGGCTGCGCTACACCGCGAACAACGGCGCGAACGACGACGAGCTGGTCGCGGAGGTGCAGCTCTCCGACGGCTCGGCCTTCGGCGACCCGCAGGTCTGGGGATCGCTCGCATGCGCACCGGAGTGCGACGACGGGTTCAAGCCGGTCGACTGAGCGGGGGTCAGGCTCTCGGGATCTCCGGCTGCACCGGCAGGTCCAGGACGAAGGCCGGCCGCCCGGAGCCGTCGTCGAGGTAGCTGGCCTCGCCCCCGTGGAGCCGGGCGATCTCGCGCACCAGGTAGAGCCCGAGCCCGGTGCCCGCCGTGGGGCCGGCATGGACGAACCGGTCGAAGACCCGGTCGACCAGGCGAGGCTGGACACCGGTGCCGGCGTCGCTGACGACGATCCGGATCCCCCGTCCGGTCCGCTCGCCCGTCACGGCGACCGGCGGCCGGCCGTGGCGGACGGCGTTCTCGAGCAGGTTGTCGAGCGCCTGTCCCAGCCGTGAGGGATCGGCGACCAGCTGCACGTCCTGGTCGACTCGCACCTGGATCCGGGCAGCGGCGCCGTGCGCCGCCCGGACCCGGTCGGCCGAGGTGACCAGGGCGCCGCGCAGCGACATCGGCTCCGGGGACAGGGCCAGCGCCTCGGCCTGCACGTCGGACGCGGTGCCGAGGTCCGTGATGAGTCGCTGCAGCCGCAGCGCGCTCGACGACATCGCCTCGAGCAGCTTGCTGCGCGCCTGGGGGTCGAGGTCGTCGCCGTCCTCCCGCAGCATCGCGACCGCGCCCTCGATGACGGCCGCGGGCGTCCGGAGCTCGTGGGCGGTCACCGTGAGCAGGTGGGCCTGCTGCTCGAGCGCCCGGCGGCGCTCCTCCTCGTGGGCGCGCTGCTCGGTCTGGTCACGGGTGACCTTGGCGAACCCGCGGTGCCGGCCGGCGTCGTCGTACACGGCCGTGATCACGACGCGGGCCCAGAAGGTGCTGCCGTCGCGCCGGACCCGCCAGCCCTCCTCGGCGTACACGCCGTCGCGCAGCGCCATCGCCAGGTTGTGCTCCGGATGGCCGGAGGCCCGCTCGCTCTCGGGGTAGAAGACCCGGAAGTGCTGCCCGACGATCTCGCTCGCCGCATAGCCCTTGATGTACGCCGCCCCGGCGTTCCAGCTCGCCACCCGCCCGTCGACGCCGAGCATGAAGATGGCGTAGTCCTTGACCGCGGTGACGAGCAGGCGGAAGTCCTCCTCGCTGCGCAGCAGCGCGAGCTCCGTGGTGACGTCCTGGACCTGCGCGAAGACGTAGAGCGCGTCGCCGCGGGAGTCGCGGACCGGTGTCAGCGTGACCCGCGCGGTGCGGACCTCCTCGGTGCCGATGGGGTGATCGAAGGTGACGACGGACTCGCCGCCCTCGGTGAGCCGGGCCAGGGCGTCGTCGAGCTGGTCGCCGTGCTGCCGGGTCAGGACGCCGTAGTCGAGGCCGATCAGGTGGTCCGCGGGACGCCCGACCATCTCGACGAGCGCCCGGTTGGCGCGCACGATGCTGCCGTTGAGGGTCATCGTGGCCATGCCGATGGTGGCCTGGTCGAAGACCTCGCGATAGCGCTCGAGGTGCTCGTCGAGCACGCGCTGGGCCTGCGGCTCCGGGTCGTCGAGCCGTGCGAGTCGCAGCGGACGGGCGCGCGGCCGGGACGGCTCCGGGAGCACGTCGGCGACGTGGCTCCACAGGCGCTCGACCAGGACGTCGAGCGGCGCCGACTTCTCGACGAAGTCCGTGGCCCCGAGCTCGCGGGCGCGGTCGGCGAGCCCCGCCGCCCGGAACCCGGTGTACATGACCACCTTGCTCTCCGGCGAGACCGCCAGCACGAGCGGCAGGCACTCCAGGCCGTCGAGCACCGGCATCGAGGTGTCGAGCAGCACCAGGTCGGGCTGGTGCTCGTGCGCCAGCATCAGCGCCGCACCGCCGTCCCCTCCCTCGGCCACGACCTCGAACAGGCCGGACGACCGCAGCCGCGCACCGACGACGGTGCGCAGCTCCGGTGAGTCGTCAACGATCAGCACCGTCGCGCGTTCTGCCACCCCACACCCTCACGTCCCACGAGCCCCCACGTCCGACGTGAGGTGCCCCGGTGCGACGATCCCATACCTGCCGGGTCGGCGGACGGGTTCGCGGCGACCGCGCTCGCTACCGCAGGGCGTGCCGGACGACCGCCTGCTCGCGCTCGGGGCCGACGCCGACGACCGAGATCCTCGCACCGGAGCGCTCCTCGACGAACTCGACGTACTCCCGCGCGGCCTTCGGCAGGTCCTCGAAGCTGCGGCACCCGGAGATGTCCTCGCTCCAGCCGGGGAGGTTCTCGTAGATCGGCACGGCGTGGTGGAAGTCGGTCTGGTTGACCGGCATCTCGTCGTGGCGGACCCCGTCGACGTCGTAGGCCACGCAGACCGGCAGCTCGGCGAGGCCGGTGAGCGTGTCGAGCTTGGTGAGCACGAAGTCGGTGACGCCGTTGACCCGCGCGGCGTACCGCGTGATCACGGTGTCCATCCAGCCGCAGCGGCGCGGGCGGCCGGTGGTGGTGCCGTACTCCCAGCCGGCCTTGCGCAGGAACTCGCCGTTCTCGTCGTGCAGCTCGGTCGGGAACGGGCCCTCGCCGACGCGGGTGGTGTAGGCCTTGGCGATGGCGATGACCTGGTCGATGCGCGTCGGCGGGATGCCGGTGCCGGTGCAGGCGCCGGCGGAGATCGCGCTGCTGGACGTCACGAACGGGTAGGTGCCGTGGTCGACGTCGAGCAGGGTGGCCTGGCCGGCCTCCATCAGCACGACCTCGTCGCGGTCGAGCGCCTGGCTGAGCAGCAGCCCCGTGTCGCAGACGTACGGCGCCAGCCGCTCCGCGTGCGCCAGCAGGCCCTCGACGGTCTGCTCGACCGAGGGGGCGCGGCGGTTGTAGATCTTCGTGAGGATCTGGCCCTTGAGCTCGAGGGCACCCTCGACCTTCTGGGTGAGGATCTTCTCGTCGAACAGGTCCTGGACCCGGATGCCGATCCGGTTCATCTTGTCGGCGTAGGTCGGGCCGATGCCGCGGCCCGTCGTACCGATCCGGCGGCTGCCGAGGAAGCGCTCGGTGACCTTGTCGATCGTCCGGTTGTAGTCGGCGATGACGTGCGCGTTGGCGCTCAGCTTGAGCTTGCTGGTGTCGACGCCACGGCCCTCGAGGCCTTCGATCTCCTGGAACAGCACGTCGATGTCGACGACGACGCCGTTGCCGATGACCGGCGTGCAGCCGGGGGTGAGGATGCCGCTGGGCAGCAGGTGGAGGGCGTACTTCTCGTCGCCGATGACCACGGTGTGGCCGGCGTTGTTGCCGCCGTTGAACTTGACGACGTAGTCGACCTGGCTGCCGAGGTGGTCGGTCGCCTTGCCCTTGCCCTCGTCGCCCCACTGGGCTCCGACGATCACGATTGCAGGCATCTTGGTTGCTCCTTCGCACGGACGGAGTCCCTCCGCCCGCGAGGACGGCTGCTCAACGCACCACTTGCTCTCTTGCTGGTGTCGGACAAGCAAGAAGCCCCGGCAAGGACCGGGGCTCTTGCGGCGTCACGTTACCAAAACGCAACCGGAGTCCGGCTTTCGGCGGCGCCGGTCTAGTCCGGTCGCGTCACGTCGGCCCGACGATCGGACGGTATCTGCCGGCCTGGCGCCCCGACTCGGGCGATCCCCGGATCGGCCGGCTCCGCCCCGCTTACCGTCGAGACCCAGCCCGCCCTCACCGCCTCTCGGATGCCTCATGAACCTCGTCGACTGGATGCAGCCGCGCAGCCACCGCGCCGCCGCCCGCTCCGTCTCCACCCTGTGCGCGGTCGGCGCCGGCGTCGCGCTCGTGACCGCACCGGTCCAGCACCAGGACCTCGGCCGGTCCGGGATCGCCGTCGCCGGCGGGCTGGTCGCCCTCGTGATCGCGTTCAGCGTGCTGGCGCGCCGGTTCGACGAGCGCCACCGGCTCGGCTGGGCGCTCGGTCCACTGCTGGCCGTCGGCGCACTCGCGGCGATCGACCTGCTGACCCACGACAGCGGCGTCTCGGCGCAGGTCTTCTTCCTGTTCCCGGCGCTGTACGGCGCCTCCCAGCTGCGCCCGCCCGGCGCAGTGCTGATGACGGCGGCATCGGTGGCCGGCGAGCTGGTCGTCGTGCTCGCCCAGCTCCCTCCGCGGGCGGCGGTGGTCGACGCCTTCTACGTGACGGCGG
Source organism: Pimelobacter simplex (assembly GCA_016803235.1). Classification (GTDB taxonomy): domain Bacteria; phylum Actinomycetota; class Actinomycetes; order Propionibacteriales; family Nocardioidaceae; genus Nocardioides; species Nocardioides simplex_A. The sequence goes on along the minus strand of JADCLI010000040.1, from coordinate 13,836 downwards.
CGCTGGTGACCTCCTCGGTGCTGCTGGCCGTCGCCAGCGAGCGGCACGCGCGGACCGTCGCGCAGCTCGAGCGGATGGCGGCGGTCGACCCGCTCACCGGTCTCGCGACGCGCCGGGTCCTCGACGAGGCCGCCACCTCCGCGCTCTCCGGCGCGCACAGCCACGCCGGCACCGCCCTCGTCCTCATCGACGTCGACCACTTCAAGGCGATCAACGACCAGCACGGGCACCCGGCCGGTGACGAGGTGCTGGTGCAGCTCGCGGGGCTGCTGCTCGAGCACAGCCGGCCGGCGGACGTCGTGTGCCGCCTCGGCGGCGACGAGATCGCCGTCCTGCTCCCGGGCTGCGGCCTGCCGGTGGCCGTCGCCCGCGCCGAGGAGGTGCTGGCCGCCGTACGCGAGCGGGTGTTCGTCGTCGGCGACCACACCCGCCTGGACGTCTCGATCAGCCTCGGCTGCGCCCACATGCCGACCCACGGCGAGGACCTGCGTTCGCTCTACTCGGCCGCCGACGCGGCGCTCTACGACGCCAAGCAGTCGGGCCGGGGCCGGGTCGGCACGACGAGCGCCCTCGCCGACGCCGGATGACGCGGCGCCTTCCGCCCCCTATGCTCAACTAGAACGCGTTCTAGATCTAGGAGCAGCCATGGGCGCCAGCCGCGAGACCATCCTCGAGACCATCCAGACCTACGTCGACCTGGTGGCGACCGGCTCCTCGGCCGACGTCGTGGCGCTGTACGCCGAGGGCGCCACCGTCGAGGACCCGGTCGGCTCCGACGTCCTCACCACCCGCGAGCAGATCGCCGCGTTCTACGGGACCCTCGACGGCCTCGAGCAGGAGGGGCGCCTGCTGTTCGCCCGGGTCGCCGGCAACGAGGCGGCCTTCTCCTTCGAGCTGGCCACCAAGGCCGGCGACCAGACCTTCACGCTCGCGCCGATCGACGTGATGACCTTCGACGACGACGGCCGGATCACCAGCATGCGGGCGTTCTGGGCCGCCGAGGATCTGATCGCAGGCCCCTGAGCTTGCGAAGGGGCCGTCGGCGATCGAAGTCGAGGCGCGCCGGCGTCTCGATACCTTCGCTCGTCCCTCACGACAGATCGCCTAGCGGCTCGGGCTACTCGACGAGCTCAGGCGGGCGGCGATCTCCGCGACGACGGCACGGGCCAACGTCTCGGGGGTGTCCTCCGCCGTCTCGGGCACGACGCCGTGCACGTCGCCGTCCGCGAGCAGGTCGAGCGCGCCGACCTTCTGCTGGGTGGCCATCTCGGCGGCACGGGACGGCTCGCCGTGCACGATCACGCTCGCGCCCTCGGGCGGCAGCGGGGACAGCCAGCCGCGCTCGGTCGCGAGCACGGTCTGCCCGGGGAGCAGGGCGAGCGCGCCGCCCCCGCAGCCCTGGCCCAGGATCACCGAGACCGTGGGCACGGTCATGGTCACCAGGCCGGCGATGCAGCGGGCGATCTCGCCGGCCATCGCGCCCTCCTCGGCCTGCTTCGAGAGCTCGGCGCCGGGGGTGTCGATGACGGTCACGAGCGGCAGCCGCAGCTCCTCGGCGAGCTCCATCGCGCGCCGGGCCTCGCGCAGCGCGCCCGGCCCCATCGGCGTCGCCGGTGTCTGTCGGGAGCGGTCCTGGCCGACCAGGACGCAGGGCTGGCCGTCGAGGCGGGTGAGCGCGATGAGGACCGAGTCGTCCCGCTCGCCCTCGTCGGTGCCCTTGAGCCGCAGGGTGCTGGCGGCGCCGTACCTGATCAGGTCGCGTACGCCGACCCGCCCCTCGCCACGCGTGATCTCGATGTCCTCCCAGACCGCGTGGTCGAGCACCGTCCCGGGGGCGACCGGGGCGCGGCGCTCGAGCGCGGGCGGGGACGGCGGGTCGACCAGGACACCGAGCGCGTGGTCGACCAGCTGCGGCAGGTTCTCGACGGGGATCACCGCGTCGATGACGCCGTGCGCGGCCAGGTTCTCGGCGACCTGGACGCCCTCGGGGAACGGCTCGCCGTTGAGCGCCTCGTAGACCTTCGGTCCGAGGAAGCCCACCAGCGCGCCCGGCTCGGCCACGGTGACGTGCCCCAGTGAGCCCCACGACGCGTAGACGCCGCCGGTGGTGGGGTGGCGCAGGTGCACGAGGTACGGCAGGCCCGCCCCCCGGTGCTCCATCAGCGCCCGGGAGATCTCGACCATCTGCACGAAGGCACGAGTGCCCTCCTGCATCCGGGTGCCGCCCGACGAGGTGCTCGCCAGGACGGGCAGCCCCTCGGCGGTGGCGCGACGCACGGCGGCCGCGATCCGGGTCGCCGCCGCGACGCCGATCGAGCCGGCCAGGAAGCGGAACTCGTTGACGACGAAGGCGACCGGCCGCCCGCGCACCGTGCCGCGCCCGGTCAGCACGGACTCGTCGGTCCCGGCCTTCTCCGCGGCGGCGCGCAGCTCGGCCTGGTACGCCTCGCCGTGCCCACTGATGTCGACCGGCGCGTCCCACGACTCGTAGGAGCCCTCGTCGAGGACGAGGTCGATCATCTCGCGGGCGGTCCAGCGTCGGGGCGTGCTCGGGGCCGTGCTCATGGCTCGGAATCCAACCACGGCGGTGCACGGCGTACGTCGGCAAGTTCTGCCAAGGCCTGGGCCTAGGGTGAGGGCGTGGCGACGAGACTGCTGCTGATCACCAACAGCGACGCGGGTACGGCGGACCGGGAGGCCGTCGACGCGGCGCTGGCCGTGCTGCGGGAGGGTGCCGAGGTCGAGGTCGCCGCGACCTCCTCCGAGGAGGAGCTCGACGACGTGCTGGCCGCGGCCGGCGACCGCACGCTCGTCGTGGCCGGCGGCGACGGCAGCATCCACGCGGTGGTCCAGGCGCTGCACGCGCGCGACGACCTCTCCGGCCGGGTCCTCGGGCTGGTCCCGCTCGGCACCGGCAACGACTTCGCCCGCACCCTCGGCCTGCCGCTGGACCCGGCGGAGGCCGCGCGGGTGGTCCTGTCCGGTGGGCCGCGGCCGACCGACCTGGTGGTCGACGAGGACGGCCAGGTGACCGTCAACAGCGTCCACCTCGGCGCCGGCGCGGAGGCCGGCAAGCGCGGTGCGCGATGGAAGGAGCGGCTCGGCAAGGTCGGGTACCCCATCGGCGCCCTGCAGACCGCGCTCAACCCGCCGAGCCTGCGCGTCCGGGTCGAGGTCGACGACGAGGTCGTCGTCGACGTGGACCAGCCGGTGCTGATGGTCGCGGTCGGCAACGGCGCCTCGGTGGGCGGCGGCACCGAGCTCACGCCCGACGCCGAGCCGCACGACGGCGAGGTCGACGTGATGGTCGCGACACCGCGCGGCCCGCTCGCGCGGCTGGGCTACCTCGTCCGGCTGCCGTTCGCTCGGCACGAGGAGCACCGTGACGTCCGGATCCTGCGCGGCCGCACGGTCCGGGTGACCGGCACGCCCTTCGAGTGCAACAGCGACGGGGAGATCGACGGGCCGGTGCGCTCGCGGACCTGGCGGGTGCAGCCGGCGGCGTACGCGATGGTGGTCCCGCGCGCGTAGCGCAATAGGCTGTGGCGCCGTGGCACGTGGACAGAGCAACCAGCAGCAGGACCCCGCCGACTGGGTGACCCGGACCGCCGACCTGGCGCTGCGGCACGCCGAGCAGGTCAACGGCGGCGCCCTGCCCGACCTGGTCACCTGCGCGTCCGGCATCAGCCCGTCCGGGCCGATCCACCTCGGCAACCTGCGCGAGTTCCTCACCGTGCACTTCGTGGCCGAGGAGATCCGCCGTCGCGGCATCAACGTGCGCCACCTGCACAGCTGGGACGACTACGACCGGTTCCGGAAGGTCCCGGCCGGCATCGACCCCGCCTGGAACGAGCACATCGGCCGGCCGCTGTCCGCCGTCCCCGACCCCACGGGCGAGTTCGCAAACTGGGGCGAGCGCTACAAGGCGCCGCTGCGTGCCGCGCTCGTCGAGATGGGCTGCGACATGGTCGAGGTCGACCAGACCGGGATGTACCGGTCCGGCACCTATCGCGAGCAGGTGCTCACCGCGATCCGCAAGCGCGGCGAGATCGAGACCGTGATGTCCCGCTTCCGCACCAAGAAGGTCGAGGGTGCCGAGGAGTCGACCGCGGAGGAGGAGTCCGGGCACGGCTCGACCGAGGACCTCGCGCGCTTCCCCTACAAGCCGTACTGCCGCGGCTGCGGCCGCGACACGGTCACCCTCACGTCGTACGACGACGAGAGCACCGATCTCGCCTACACCTGCGACGTGTGCGGCGACTCCCATGTCACCAACGTCGCCACCCAGGACGAGGGCAAGCTGGTCTGGAAGGTCGACTGGCCGATGCGCTGGACCTTCGAGGGCGTGCACTTCGAGCCGGGTGGCGTCGACCACGCGTCCCCCGGGTCGTCGTACACCGTCGGCAAGGAGATCGTCGGTCCGATCTTCGGCGGCACCGCCCCGTCGTTCGTCGGCTACTCGTTCGTCGGCGTCGCCGGCATGCCGAAGATGTCCTCGTCCAAGGGCGGCGTGCCGACCGCGGCCGAGGCGCTGCGGATCCTCGAGGCCCCGATCCTGCGCTGGCTCTACGCGCGCCGGCAGCCCAAGCAGGCGTTCAACGTCGACTTCGGCCAGGAGGTGCTGCGCCTGTACGACGAGTGGGACGCCCTCACGAAGAAGGCCGCGATCCCGGAGAAGCGCGACGCCGCCGTCCTCGCCTGGGAGCGCGCCTCGGCCACGTCGACGGCCGGCACGCTGCCGACCCCGGCGGTCGTCGTACCGTTCCGGATGCTGTCGTCGGTCGCCGACGTCACCGCGGGCTCCCGCGAGATCACGGCCCGCACGGTCGGCGCCAGCGAGGCCGAGCTCGAGCCGCGGCTGGCGAAGGCCGCCACCTGGATCACCGAGTACGTCGACCCGGAGGAGCGCACGACCGTCCGCACGGCCGCCGACACCGAGCGCCTCGCCGCCCTGGGGGACGACGAGGCCCGCTGGCTGGGGCTGCTGCTCGACGTGCTGCCCGACTCCTTCGACTCGGTCGAGGACCTCACCACGCTGATCTACGGCGTGCCCAAGCTGGCCCGCGGCCTCTCCGTCGAGGACGCCCCGACCGACGAGGTCAAGGCGGACCAGAAGGCGTTCTTCAAGCTGCTCTACCACCTGCTCGTCGACGCCGAGCGCGGCCCGCGGCTGCCCACCCTGTTCGCCGCGCTGGGAGCCGACCGGGTGCGCGCCCTGCTCGCTCCCTGAGCTCGTCCTCGTTTTTCTCCGAAACCGCGTGATGAACGCCGCCGGATCCCGTCCGGACTGGTGAACGTCTCGGACAAGGAGATCTCATGCGGACCACCTCAGTGACCCAGAAGCACCGCGCGACCGAGCCGCTGCCGGCGGCCGAAAGGCCGGCCGCGACCCGCGCGCACCGCGGCTCGCGGCCCACGGACCTGCCGATCGCGGCGGCGCTCGGCGTCATCCTGCTGCTCGTGGCGGCGTACTTCGCGGTGCGGGGCTGACGTGCAGCTCTGGCTGCGCTCACTCGGCGCGGCGGTCCACACCCTGGTCGTGGTACCGGTACGCCGGCTCGTGCGTCACTGACGCGCCCTGAGCTCGTCGAGTAGGCCGAGCCCCTGGGCTCGTGCGTCACTGACGAGCCCTGAGCTCGTCGAGTAGGCCGAGCCCCTGGGCGAGGCCGTATCGAGACGCCTCACCAAGGTCTCGATACGGCGGTCACGTGCGCTCGCAAGCTCGCGCACGCGCGCCTACTCGACCTGACCGCCTGATCCGCGACCCTGCTCGTTCCTCGCAGGGTCGCGGGCGGTCACAGCAGCTCGTCGTACGCCGTCGGGCTGGAGTCGCGCAGGAAGGTCGAGCAGCGCTCCCACTCCTCGGTCTCCCCGATCGCCCGTGCGGCGAGGGCGAGCAGCGCGAGGGCGCGCAGGAAGCCGCGGTTGGGCTCGTGCTCCCACGGGACCGGGCCGTTGCCCTTCCAGCCGTTGCGGCGCAGCAGGTCGAGCGAGCGGTGGTAGCCGACGCGGGAGTACGCGTAGACCGTCACGTCGTCGGCGCCCTCGTCGCGAGCCTGCTCGGCCAGGGTCGCCCAGGCCAGGGGCGAGGCCGGGAGGCGGCGTACGACGGCGGCGGGGGCCTGGCCCTCGGCGAGGAGGGCCTCGGCGGGGTCGACGGGCAGGTGCGTGGGCGGGGGGCCGGCCATCAGGTCGGCGCCGGGCGTGATGCTCATGGAGACATTGTCGCCGGAGCGGGAAGCAGTGTCGGCGTCCGGGTGTTGAGTGGTGTTCGTGACCCAGCATGCATCCGCCTCCCCCGCGGCGGGCTCCCCCGCGGCGGCCGAGAGCAACCCGTGGCCGGCGCTGTGGGCCCTGGTCATCGGGTTCTTCATGATCCTGGTCGACCTGACCATCGTGACGGTCGCGACCCCGACGATCATCGAGGACCTCGACGCGTCGGTGAACGACGTCGTCTGGGTGACCAGCGCCTACATGCTGGCGTACGCCGTGCCGGTGCTGATCACGGGCCGGCTGGGCGACCGCTTCGGGTCGAAGCACCTCTACCTCGCGGGACTCACCGTCTTCACGCTGGCCTCACTGTGGTGCGGCCTGACCACGACCGTCGGCGCCCTCATCCTGGCCCGGGTGGTGCAGGGACTCGGCGCGTCGATGATGACGCCGCAGACGATGGCGATCATCACCCGGATCTTCCCGCCCGCCAGGCGGGGCAGCGCGATGTCCGTGTGGGGCGCGACCGCCGGCGCCGCGATGGTGGTCGGCCCGATCCTCGGTGGCGTCCTCACCGACGGCCTGGGCTGGGAGTGGATCTTCTTCGTCAACATCCCGGTCGGCGTGGTCGCGTTCGTGATGGCCTGGCGCCTGGTCCCGGCGCTGCCGACCCACGCCCACAGGTTCGACTGGCTCGGGGTGGCGCTCTCCGGGGCGGCGATGTTCCTGCTCTGCTTCGGCATCCAGGAAGGCCACCAGATGGACTGGGCGGGCTGGATCATCGCGATGATCGCGGGCGGCGCCGCCCTGTTCGTCGCGTTCGTCCTGTGGCAGCGGTTCAACCGGGCCGAGCCGCTGGTGCCGCTCAGCCTGTTCCAGGACCGCAACTTCTCCGTCTCCAACGTCGCGATCATGTGCATGGGATCGATCGGCGCGTCCTTCGGGTTCCCGCTGATGCTCTACGCCCAGGCCGTCCGCGGCAACTCCCCCACCGAGGCGGCCCTGCTGATGCTGCCGATGGCCGTGATGTCGATCTTCCTGGCCCAGCCCGTCGGACGGCTCACCGACCGGCTGCACCCCCGGCAGGTCCTCGGCTTCGGCTTCGCCATCAGCCTCGTCGGGTTCCTCCTGCTCATGTGGCGCCTCGCGCCGGGCATCGCGGTCTGGGAGATCGCGGTGCCGATGGGCGTCATCGGCATCGGCAACGCCTTCATCTGGGCCCCGACCGCCGCCACCGCCAACCGCAACCTGCCGGTCCAGCTCGCCGGTGCGGGCGCCGGCGTCTACAACGCCACCCGCCAGGTCGGCTCGGTGCTCGGCGCGGCCGCGATCGCCGTCCTCATGGACAGCCGCCTGGCCCACTACCTGCCCGGAGCGGCCGCCCACGGCGAGGCCGGCGCCGCCCGGATCCCCGACCCCCACGTCGCCGAGCTGTTCAGCAGGGCGATGCAGCAGTCGATGTGGCTGCCCGCGCTCATGTACGCCGTGGGCCTGGTGGCGGTGATGTTCTACGAGAGGCCGCGCCACGAGGGGTTCGGGGGCTGAGCTCCGGCTTCCGACGGCCGCCAGTTCCGTCGTCCAGGCTCGCCTCAGGACAGCACGAACCCGAACAGCGGACTGTCCGGCGGAACCTTCTGCACCCGCAGCCGCGACTCCTCCATCCGGGCCAGCAGGCCGGCGAGGTCGTCGGGCGACTGCATCTCGATGCCGACCAGCGCGGGCCCGGTCTCGCGGTTGTTGCGCTTGGTGTACTCGAAGAGCGTGATGTCGTCGTCGGGCCCGAGGACGTCGTCGAGGAAGCGGCGTAGCGCCCCCGGCTCCTGCGGGAACTCGACGAGGAAGTAGTGCTTCAGCCCCTCGTGGACGAGCGCCCGCTCGACGATGTCGGCGTAGCGGGAGACGTCGTTGTTGCCTCCGGAGACGACCACGACCACCCGGCTGCCGGGTGCGAGCCCGTCCAGGCCACCGGCGCCGACGGGCAGGCGCAGGGCGGCCGGGGCCAAGGCGCCAGCGGGCTCGGCGATGATGCCGTCGACCTGGTAGAGGTCGAGCATCTCGACGCAGATCAGCCCCTCCGGCACCGCCGCGACGGACAGCTCGACGTGGGCGCGGGCGTCGGCGACGGCACGGTAGGTGAGGTCGCCGACCCGGCGTACGGCGGCGCCGTCGACGAACGGGTCGACGGAGTCGAGCTCCACCGGGCGACCCGCGGCCAGGGCGGCGGCGAGCGAGGCGGCACCCGCCGGCTCGGCAGCGAGCACGCGTACGCCGGGCAGCCGCTCGCCGAGGACGATGAGCGAGCCGGCGATCAGTCCCGCGCCGCCGACCGGGAGCACCAGGGCGTCCGGCTGCCAGCCGTGCTCGGCGGCCTGGGCCAGGATCTCGGCGGCGACGGTGCCCTGGCCGGCGACGATCCCGGGGTGGTCGAAGGCGGGCACGGAGGTCGCGCCGGAGGCCGCGGCGAAGTCGGCGGCGGCGACGGCCGCGTCGTCGTACTGGTCGCCGGCGATGACGACCTCGACCTGGTCACCGCCCAGGGCGGCGACCCGGTCGCGCTTCTGCCGCGGGGTGGTGCGGGGCAGGAAGATCGTGGCGTGCACGCCTGCCCGGGCGCAGGCGAAGGCGACGCCCTGGGCGTGGTTGCCGGCGCTGGCGCAGGTGACGCCGCGGGACCGCTCCTCATCGGTGAGGCCGGCGAGCACCGTGTAGGCGCCGCGGGCCTTGTAGGAGCGGACCGGGGTGAGGTCCTCGCGCTTGAGCCAGACGTCGTACCCGGTCAGCTCCGAGAGCCGGTCGGCCCGCTGCAGCGGGGTCGGCGGGATCACCGACCCCAGCAGGCCCGCGGCCCGGTCGACGTCCGCCGCGGTGGGCAGGTCGGGGTCTCGTGACGGTCGCTGCACGACCTCCTCGACCACCGCGCGCCTCAGCCGACGGACTTGCCGGCCGAGCGCAGGTTCTCGGTGGCCTCGACGATGCGAGCGGCCATGCCGGCCTCGGCGGCCTTGCCCCAGGCGCGCGGGTCGTAGGCCTTCTTGTCGCCGACCTCGCCGTCGATCTTCAGCACGCCGTCGTAGTTGCGGAACATGTGGTCCGCGGCCGGGCGGGTGAAGGCGTACTGGGTGTCGGTGTCGATGTTCATCTTCACCACGCCGTAGTCGACCGCCGCGGCGATCTCCTCGGCCGTCGAGCCCGACCCGCCGTGGAAGACGAGGTCGAACGGCTTGGCGCCGTCGGCCAGGCCGAGCTCGGCGACGATCGCGGCCTGCGCGTCGCGCAGGATCTCCGGGCGGAGCTTGACGTTGCCGGGCTTGTAGACGCCGTGCACGTTGCCGAAGGTCAGGGCCGTCATGTAGCGGCCCTTCTCGCCGGTGCCGAGCGCACGCACCGTGGCCAGCGCGTCCTCGGGGGTCGTGTAGAGCTTCTCGTCGATCGCGCCGACGATGCCGTCCTCCTCGCCGCCGACGACGCCGACCTCGATCTCGAGGATCACGTTGGCCGCGGCAGCCTTGGCGAGCAGCTCCTCGGCGATCTGCAGGTTCTCGTCGAGGGGTACGGCGGACCCGTCCCACATGTGCGACTGGAACAGCGGCGCCTCGCCCCGGGCGACCCGCTCCGCCGAGATGGCGAGCAGCGGCCGGACGAAGCCGTCGAGCTTGTCCTTGGGGCAGTGGTCGGTGTGCAGCGCGATGTTGACCGGGTAGTTCTTGGCGACCTCGGCGGCGTACGCGGCGAAGGCGACCGAGCCGGTCACCATGTCCTTCACCGACGGCCCGGAGAGGTACTCCGCGCCACCGGTCGAGACCTGCAGGATGCCGTCGGAGCCGGCGTCGGCGAAGCCCTTGAGCGCCGCGTTGAGCGTCTGCGAGGACGTGACGTTGATGGCCGGGAAGGCGAACGAGCCGGCCTTCGCGGCGTCGAGCATCTCGGCGTACTTCTCAGGGGTGGCGATGGGCATGCTGGCTGGCTCCTGCACGGGGTCCGGTTACGTCCGCCTCAACCTACCGTGACGACCGATGGTGACAACCGATCGGTGTCGTCATGCGTATCCGTGGTTGAGTGACCCAACTTCCCTCGGAGGACCGATGCAGGACATCACCGACCGGCTCCGTGCCGAGCTCGACGAGCGACCGGCACCACCCCCCGCCTTCGCGATCGCGATCACCGTGGCGGCCGGTCGACGGGCCGTACGGCGGCGGCGGGTCGCGACCGGCGGACTGGTCCTGGCGAGCGCCCTGGCGCTCGCCACGGGGTGGGCCGCGACCACCGGCGGTGTCGGGCACGGCCGCGAGGACGGCGCTCCGGTCGCCGGCACCGGCCACCACGGGTACCGCTCGGTGACCGACCTCAACGACCTGGTCCCCGTCCGCTACGAGGGCGACGGTGCGCTGGTGGTCAAGGAGGGCTGGTCGATCACCGAGCGGATCGACGACCCGCTCACCGGGTCCTCGCTGTGGAACGAGCCCGCGCTGGTGGTCGACTCCGCCGCCGTGGTCGCACGGAGGGGCGACCTGGTCCGATGGGTCATCCTCTGGCAGCTCGACGAGTCCTCCGGCGGTGCACGGTCCGAGACCGAGCCCGGCCGTTCCTTCCCCGACCTGTCCGCCTGGGTCGACTACGAGGTCGAGGTCCTCACCACGAGCTCGACCACGCGGCTCGTCACGCTCGAGGATGAGGGTGAGCTGCGTGCCCGGGACGGCGTACGGGTCGTCGGCGCGTCCGAGCCGCTGTCCGCTCTCGAGGGTGGAGTGGCCGTCCGCCTGCGGGTCGACGGCGACACCGTCTGGGGCGTCGCGCATCGCCAGGACGACGGGTCGACGCTGCTACGGGTGGCCCTCGACTACCCCACCCCGGAGGCGCCGGGCACGCTCGCCGGCTTCGTCGACCACCTCGAGGCGGGCCGGTGAGGCGGACCGAGCGCGAGGCGGCGTACGTCGAGTTCGCCACCGCCCGCCGCGACCAGCTGCGCCGGATCGCGTACGGCATGTGCGGCGACTGGCACCGCGCCGACGACCTGGTGCAGACCGCGCTGGTGCGGCTGTACGTCGCCTGGCCGCGGGTCTCCCGCCACGGCACCGAGGACGCCTACGTCCGCCGGATCCTGCTCAACGCGGCGATCGACGAGTCACGGCGCGCCGTCCGCCGGGAGGTGCCGACCGACACGCTGCCCGACCTGCCCACCTCCCCCGGTCTCGGCCTCGAGGAGCGGGACTCCCTCCTCGCCGCGCTGCAGGCGCTGCCCGCCCAGCAGCGGGCGGCGGTGCTGCTGCGGCACTGGCTGGGCCTGCCGGTCGCCGAGGTCGCCGCCGAGCTCGGCATCTCCGAGGGGACGGTCAAGAGCCACACCTCGCGCGGGCTGCAGGCCCTGCGGGGACGGCTGGAGGAGACCGAGCCCGCCTGACCCCGCCTGACCCGTCCGACCCCGCCTGATCCCGCCCGACCCCGGCCGTACCGCTAGCCCCGCCAGGCCTCGTCGCTGGTGAGGTCGGCGTGCTGGCGCACCCAGGCGTGCATCGCGATCGCCGCCGCCGCGGACGCGTTGATCGACCGGGTCGAGCCGAACTGGGCGATCGAGAAGGTGCCGTCGCAGGCCTCGCGGGCGTCGTCCGAGAGGCCCGGGCCCTCCTGCCCGAACAGGAAGCACACGCGCGCGGGGATCTGCATCGTCTCCAGGTGGGCGGAGCCGGGGAGGTTGTCGATGCCGAGCAGCGGCACGTCGTGCTCGGCGAGGTAGGCGTGCAGCTCGGCGACGCTCGGGTGGTGGCGCACGTGCTGGTAGCGGTCGGTGACCATCGCGCCGCGGCGGTTCCAGCGGCGGTTGCCGACGATGTGCACCTCGGCGGCGAGGAAGGCGTTGGCGGAGCGGACGATGGTCCCGATGTTGAAGTCGTGCTGCCAGTTCTCGATGGCGACGTGGAAGCCGTGCCGGCGCGTGTCGAGGTCGGCGACGATCGCCTCGAGCGACCAGTACCGGTAGCGGTCGACGACGTTGCGCCGGTCGCCCTCGCGCAGCAGCGTCTCGTCGTACACCTCGCTCCCGGGACCCTGGGGCCACGGGCCGGGCCAGGGCCCGACACCGACCTCGGGCCGACCGTGCGGCATCGGGTCGTACGGCGCGCGCTCCTCCTCACCCCTCGGCTCTTCCACGGATCGCACCCTAACGACCACCGGGTTGGGCAACGGCCGGTAGCGTGGCGTCGTGAACTCGCTGGTGGCGACCCCGTTCGTCGTACCCATGCTGCTCGGCATCAAGTGGCTCGATCCCGAATGGCTGCAGCACGAGTACGGCAACACCTTCATCTGGATCGCCCTCGCGATCGTGTTCGTCGAGTGCGGGCTCTTCTTCCCGTTCCTGCCGGGCGACACCCTGCTGTTCGCGCTCGGGCTGTTCATCGCCGGCAGCAACACCACCGGGTACTCCGTGGTCGGCATCTCCAACGAACCCGTCGAGCTCATCATCGCGATGGCCCTGCTGATCGTCGCGGCGTTCGCCGGCAACGTGGCGGGCTACGAGATCGGCCGCAAGATCGGTCCTCCGCTCTACGAGCGCGACGGCAGGATCCTCAAGCGCAAGTACTTCGACCAGACCAGCGCCTTCTTCGACAAGCACGGCAACAAGGCGCTCGTGATCGGCCGGTTCGTGCCGTTCGTGCGCACCTACATCACCGTCGTCGCCGGCGTCACCCAGATGGAGCGCCGGCGCTTCTTCCTGTGGAGCGTGATCGGCGCCTTCCTCTGGGTCATCTCGATCACCCTGCTCGGCTACTTCCTCGGCGCGGCCATCCCGGCGCTCGGCGAGAACATCGACTACGTCACCCTGGCGATCCTCGCCTTCTCCGCGATCCCGCTCGCCTGGGAGTGGTGGCGCCACCGTCGTACCGGTGGGCACGCCGCCGACGACAACGACCACGACGGTGTGCCGGACCGCGACATCGCCGGCATGGACACCACGCGCCACGAGCCCGCGGCCGACTGATCCCGAGGCGGGTGCCGCGCCGCCGATGAATCCTGCGAGGCTGCCCGGTCTCGACGTGTGACGACCCCACCGACACAAGGAGCACCCCGATGGCGATCAACCTCAACCCCTACATCAACTGGCGCGGTCAGGCCCGCGAGGCGATGGAGTTCTACAAGTCCGTGCTCGGTGGCGAGCTCAGCGTGATGACCTTCGCCGACATGGGAGGCACCGCGATGGGCGTCGCCGAGAGCGAGGTCGACTGGGTGATGCACTCCGCCCTGTCGGTGTCCCCGTCGGTCCTGCTCATGGGCGCCGACCACCCCTCCCACGTCCCCGGCGAGCCGCAGACCCAGCAGGTCAGCATCTCCGGCCCGGCCGAGGACGGCGACACCCTGCGCGCGTGGTGGGAGGGCCTCTCCGACGGCGCGACCGTGATGCAGCCGCTCGAGCAGGCGCCGTGGGGCGACAGCTTCGGGATGCTGAAGGACAAGTACGGGGTCGACTGGCTGATCAACATCGCGGGCGCGCCCACCGAGTGACTCCGGGTCGGTCTCCCCACCCGGCCCCGCCCATCCAGCGGCAGGTGATTCCTCGTGAGTCACCTGCCGCTGGTTTTCCGTCGGGCGCGCCGCGTTGCCTGGACTGAGCGGAGCGAGCGAGGAACGAGCGAG
>JADCLI010000003.1 GCA_016803235.1 Pimelobacter simplex | reverse complement strand
GATGGTACTGCAACCGAGAGGATGTGGGAGAGTAGGACGCCGCCGGACAAACATTCAGGCAGGGGCCACCCGGTACGGGTGGCCCCTGCTCTGTTTTGGACCTAAATTCCTCAATAGCGATCTCGAGTAGTCCCAGGAGACTGACGTGGCAGACCAGCGTGGCCAGCGCGGCCAGCGTGACGGCGCCCCCCGCAAGGGTGGCTCTCGGCAGGGTGGAGCTCCCCGCAAGGGTGCGAGCTCCCGCAGCGGTGAGGACCGCAAGTCCTACGACCGCAAGCCCAGTGGAGATCGCAAGCCGACCGGTGACCGCAAGCCGACCGGTGACCGCAAGCCGAGTGGTGAGCGTCGCCGCGCCGACGACCGCAAGCCGGCCGGCCGGGGAGGGAAGCCGACCGGCGAGCGCCGCGGCGCTCCGCGCGCCGAGGGCGACCGCCGGCCGCGGCTGGAGCCGGCGGAGCGGACCGAGAAGCAGGCGATCTACGACGGTCCGCCGCTGCCGGAGGACGTGACCGGCTCGGAGCTCAGCGCGTCGGTCCGGGCGCACCTCAAGGGGCTGCCCGAGAAGCTGGCTGCGCGGGTCGCCCGGCACCTGGCCGCTGCCGGCCAGTTGGTCGACGACGACCCGGAGACCGCCTACCAGCACACGCTGGCAGCGAAGGCGCGGGCGCCGCGGATCGCGTCGGTCCGCGAGGCCGTCGGCGAGGCGGCCTATGCGGCCGGCCACTATGCCGAGGCGCTCTCGGAGCTGCGCGCGGCGAAGCGGATGAACGGCGCGACGGCGTACCTGCCGATCATGGCCGACTGCCACCGTGCGCTCGGCAACCCGACGCGTGCGCTCGAGCTCGCCAAGAGCCCGTCGGTGGTGAAGTTCGTGCCGGCGGCCAAGGCGGAGATGACCCTCGTCGAGGCCGGCGCCCGCCGTGATCTCGGCCAGCTCGACGCAGCCCTGCGGACCCTCGAGGTGTCGCCGCTCAACACGAAGACCCGGGAGTCCTGGGTGGTCCGCCTGCGTTACGCGTACGCAGACACCCTGGAGGAGGCCGGCCGCCTCAACGACGCGCTGACCTGGTTCCACAAGACCAACGCGATCGACGCGGACGAGATCACCGACGCGGCCGAGCGGGCCGAGGCGCTCGAGAAGAGGATCGACCGGGGCTGATCAGGACCGGCCGGCGATCGTGACGATCGCCTGCTGGTTGCCTGCTGGCTGGGTGTCCCAGCGGATGTCCTCCCGGTAGGCGATCCGGACCCGGTCGATGACGGCCAGCGCGGCCTCGTCGGCCTCGACGCGGACGACGATCGAGTCGCCGCCGACGAGGCGCTGGCCCTCGGGGTCGACGAGGTCGGCGCAGAACTGGTCCGGCTGGGTCGTGACGCCGATCGTGCCGCGTCGGCAGAGCAGTGGGGTGACCTCCAGGTCGACGTCGCTGGTGGTGTGCACCTGGACGCCGGAGATGCGCAAGGTGCGGCCGAGGTCGCCGGGAGCGGCGAACATGCCGACGTACAGGGGAGTGCCGACGACCCCGTTGGCGTTGACGACCTTCGTGGTGGTGGGGAGCCTCTCCGGGGTCATCGCGTACCAGACCAGCCAGGTGAGGGCGAGCGCCAGCGCGAGCACCAGTGCGGCGATCCGCCACCCGCGGGACTGGAGGCTCGGACGGGGGACCCGGGAGGTGTCGAGCTCCCGGTCCGTCGTGCGGGTGGGACGCTCCGCTCGGCGGCGACCGCCTGCGGGCACGCTGCTGGGAGCGGTTCCTCCGTCGGTCATGGCCGAAGCGTAGGACACCCGGACCCGGCCGCGTCGCACCTGCCACACTCCTGCGCATGACGTTCCCCGCTCCCCGGATCCCCGAGCAGCCGAAGCGCCCTGTCCTCGAGGGGAGCGTCGCGGTCCGCGACGGGCGGCGGTTGAGCTTCGCCGAGTACGGCTCGCGACGGGGACCGGCGATCGTGTGGATGCACGGCACCCCGGGAGCCCGGCGGCAGATCCCGGTCGACGCCCGTGCCTACGCCGACGTGGTGGGAGCCCGGATCATCGGCATCGACCGACCCGGCATCGGGTCCTCGACGCCGCACCTCTACGACAACGTGCTGGACTGGACCGCCGACCTCGCCCTGCTGCTCGATGCGCTGGCGATCGACAGCGCACGGGTGATCGGGCTCTCCGGTGGTGGGCCGTACGCGCTCGCGGCGGGCGCGGCACTCCCCGAGCGCGTCCCCGGCGTCGGTGTGCTCGGCGGCGTGGCGCCGACCCGCGGCCCCGACGCCGCCGAGGGAGGCATCATCCGGCTCGCGGTCCACGCGGCGCCGCTGCTGGCCGCGACCCGGGTGCCGCTCGGCGTCGCGCTCACCGGCGCGATCCGGACGGTGAAGCCGCTGGCGGGCCCGGCCCTCGACCTCTATGCCGCGGTGCAGCCGCCGGGCGACAAGAACCTGCTGAGCCGGCCCGAGTTCAAGGCGATGTTCCTCGACGACCTGCTCAACGGCAGCCGCTTCCAGACCTCGGCTCCGCTGGCGGACCTGCTGCTGTTCACGCGGGAGTGGGGATTCCGGCTGGAGGAGGTGAAGGTGCCGGTGCGCTGGTGGCACGGCGACGACGACCACATCGTGCCCTTCCGGCACGGCCAGCACTGTGTCGACCGGTTGCCGGACGCCACGATGACGACGATCGACGGCGAGAGCCACCTCGGCGGCCTGGGCATCGCCGTGCAGGTGATGGACGAGCTGCTGGCCCTGGGGTGACGCTGATCGGTCGGCGTTGCCTCTCAGGGCCTGATTGCGACAGGGTGTGACCCAGACACGCGGCGGTTGCGCTGGTGTCCCGCCGTCCCATGGGCCACAATGGGACCACAACATCACAGGTGTCACTTACGCAGACGGTGTCCGCACGCGTTCGCACATCCGACATCTCCGTTGAGACCGCTGGGGAAGGCGTATCTCGCGCCGGAGGTAGAGGAAGCGAGGGTTCGTGGTGACCGGAAGCATGAGTGCGACCAGGGGCGTGTTCTACGTCCACTCCGCGCCGTCCGCGCTGTGCCCGCACATCGAGTGGGCCGTGGGCGGCGTCCTCGGCGTGCCCGTCAATCCCGACTGGACGCCGCAGCCGGCGCAGTCCGGGACCTACCGGGCCGAGTTCTCCTGGACCGGCAAGGTCGGTGCCGCCGCCGAGATGGCCTCCGCGCTGCGCGGGTGGAACCACCTGCGCTTCGAGGTGACCGAGGAGCCGACCTCGTCCACCGAGGGCGCCCGGTTCTCCTACACCCCCGACCTCGGTGTCTTCCACGCGGTGATGGGCCTGCACGGCGACATCATGATCCCCGAGGACCGGCTCAAGGCCTCCGTGGTCCGCGCCGCGCTCGGCGAGGTCACCCTCGAGAACGAGATCGACAAGCTCCTCGGCAAGCCCTGGGACGACGAGCTCGAGACCTTCCGGCACGCCGGAGAGGGCGCGCCCGTCCGCTGGCTGCACCAGGTGGTCTGACGTCTCGAGACGCGAACTCCACGAACGACAAGCGCCCCGGCTCGAGATCGAGCCGGGGCGCTTGCCGTTCGGGAGCAATCGGTGGTCAGGGCCGCTGGACGGGAGGTGTTCCAGCGGCCCTGGAACGGGGGGTACGCCGTGACGCGGGGTCGGCGGGGCCGTGACCCGTCGGTCAGGACGGCGAGCCGAAGACGACGGCGACGTTGGCGCCGCCGAAGCCGAAGGAGTTGTTGATCGCCGCGATGTCGCCGAGCGGGAGGTCCCGCGGCTTGGTCGCGACGTCGAGCTCGACGCGCTCGTCCTGCTCGTCGAGGTTGATGGTCGGCGGTGCGGTGCGGTGGTGGATCGCGAGCACGGTGGCCACGGCCTCGAGGGCGCCGGCACCGCCGAGGAGGTGGCCGGTCATCGACTTCGTGGCCGACACGACGAGGTCGTTGGCGGCCGAGCCCAAGATGGCGTGCAGCATCAGCGACTCGGCGACGTCGCCCTGCGGGGTGGAGGTCGCGTGCGCGTTGACGTGGGCGATGTCGGTGGGGACCACGCCGGCGTCCTGGACCGCGGCCTTGATGGCGCGGGCGCCACCACGACCGGCCGGGTCCGGCTGCGCGATGTCGTGGGCGTCGGCGGTGATGCCGGTGCCGAGGATCTCGGCGTAGATCCGGGCGCCGCGGGCCTGGGCGTGCTCGAGGGACTCGAGGACGAGCGCGCCGGCGCCCTCGCCGAGCACGAAGCCGTCGCGGGCCACGTCGAAGGGACGGGACACCGTGGTCGGGTCGCCCTCGTTCTTCGACAGGGCCATCATGTTGGCGAACGCGGCGATGGGCAGCGGGTGGATCGCCGCCTCGGTGCCGCCGGCGATCGCGACGTCGACCCGGCCGAGCCGGATCTGGTCGGCGGCCAGGGAGACCGCCTCGTTGCCGGACGCGCAGGCGGAGACCGGCGTGTTGACCGGGCCGCGGGCGCCGAGCTTGAGGCTGATGGTCGCGGCCGGGGCGTTGGCCATCAGCATCGGGACGGAGATGGGGGAGACCCGGCGCGGGCCCTTCTCGAGCAGGACCTCGTGGTTGGACAGCAGCGTGTGCACGCCGCCGATGCCCGAGGCGAAGGCGACGCCGAACCGGTCGCCGTCGAGGTCGCCGGCCTCCTTGACGACGTCGAGGCCCGAGTCGGCCCACGCCTCGAGCGCGGCCACGAGGGCGAGCTGCGAGGAGCGGTCGAGCCGACGGGCCACGACGCGGTCGAGGACCTCGGTCGGGTCGACGGCGGCCGGGGCGCCGATCTTCACGGGGAGACCGTCAGCCATGTCGCCGAGGGGACGTACCCCCGAGCGACCGGCGAGCAGGCCCTCCCAGGTGCTGGCGACATCGCCGCCGAGCGGGCTGGTGGTGCCCAGGCCGGTCACGACGACACGAGTGCGGGACATGGCTGTCGGTCTCCTTGGTGAGTCAGGTGGGGATCAGGCGGCGCGGTTGCGCTCGATGTAGGCGACGGCGTCGCCGACGGTCTTGAGGTTCTTGACCTCGTCGTCGGGGATGGTGACGCCGAACTTCTCCTCGGCCTCGACGACGACCTCGACCATGGAGAGCGAGTCGACGTCCAGGTCGTCGCTGAACGACTTGTCCAGCTGCACGCTGTCGGCCGGGATACCGGCGACCTCGTTGACGATCTCGGCGAGGGCGGCGCGGATCTCTTCGGTGCTCATTTTCTTGTTCTCCCGTGGTTGGTGGGTGGTGCGGGGTGGTGCAATCCGTGGGCGGGCGCGGGGACCCGTCAGGGGACGACGACGACCTGGGCGGCGTACGCCAGGCCGGCGCCGAAGGCGATGAGGAGCGCCTTGTCGCCGCTCCTCGCGTCGCCGTCGTCGATCATCCGGCGCAGGGCCATCGGGACCGAGGCCGCCGAGGTGTTGCCGGCGTCGACGATGTCGCGCGCGATCCTGACCGACTCGGGCAGCTTCAGCGAGCGGGCCATGGCGTCGGTGATCCGGTTGTTGGCCTGGTGGGGCACGAAGACGTCGAGCTCGTCGACGGTGATGCCGGCGCGGTCGAGCGCTTGCTGAGCGGTCTTGGCCATCGTGAACGACGCCCAGCGGAAGACCTCGTTGCCCTTCATCGTCAGGCACGGCATCGACGGCTTCTCCGAGGCGAGCACGTCGCGCCAGTCGGCCGTGCGGATGTGGTCGTAGTGCTCGCCGTCGGAGCCCCACACGACCGGGCCGATGCGCGGCTCCTCGGACGGACCGATCACGACCGCGCCCGCACCGTCGGCGAAGATGAACGCCGTGCCGCGGTCGGTCGGGTCGGTGATGTCGGAGAGTCGCTCGACGCCGATCACCAGCACGTAGCCGGCGCTGCCGCCGCGGACCATGTCGTTGGCGAGCGCGACGCCGTGGCAGAAGCCCGCGCACGCGGCCGAGATGTCGAAGGCGGCGGCCTGCTCGGTGCCGAGCTCGTGGGCGATCATGGTCGCGGCCGCCGGGGTCTGCAGCAGGTGGCTGACGGTCGCGACGACGACGCAGTCGATCTGGCGGGCGTCGATCCCGGCGGCGTCGAGGGCCTGCTGGGACGCGGCGACGCTCATCGAGACGATGGTCTCGTCGTCGGTGGCGAAGCGGCGGGTCCTGATGCCCGAGCGCTGCTGGATCCACTCGTCGCTGGAGTCGATCGCGTCGACCACCTCGGAGTTGGGCACCAGCCGCGAGGGGCGGTAGGCGCCGACGCCGAGGATCGCGGCGTGCGCGGCGCCGGTGTCGGTGCGGAGGGCGGCGCTCATGCCGGCACGACCTCGGTCCGGAGGGCGTGCCGCTCGCAGAACGAGCGGGCGTCGTCGAGCTGGTCGGGGCCGGTGAGCGCGAAGGTCTCGACCTCCTGCTCGCCGCCGCGGAAGTAGCGCTTGGCGATCCCGGTGAGGGTGCCGGCGGGCGGGAGCTCGAGGATGCCGGTGACGCCGAGGTCGCTCATCCGGGCCAGGCACAGGTCCCAGCGCACCGGCCGGGCGATCTGGCCGACGATCCGGTCCAGCACCTCGCGGCCGTCGGTGAGCGTGCTGCCGTCGGAGTTGGTGATGAAGGGGGTGTGCGCGTCGGCGACGCTGATCGCGCGGGCCAGGCCGGTGACGTGGTCGACGGCCGGCGCCATGTGGGGCGAGTGGAACGCGCCGGCGACGGAGAGCGGACGGAGGCGGCCACCCTGGGGGCCGTTCTCGGCGAACGCGGCCAGCTGCTCGATGGTGCCGGCGGCGACGATCTGACCGGGGCCGTTGTCGTTGGCGGCGGTCAGGCCCTGGGCGGCGATGGCGGCCAGCACGTCGTCGCGGTCGCCGCCGAGGACGGCGGTCATGCCGGTGGGGGTGACGGCGGCGGCGTCGGCCATCGCGTTGCCGCGCTCGCGGACCAGGACCATGGCCTGCTCGGCGGTCAGGACGCCGGCGCCGACGGCTGCGGTGATCTCACCGACGCTGTGGCCGGTCACGGCACCCGCGGTCGCACCGAGCTGGCGCGCGGCGACGAGGCCGGCGGCGACCAGCAGGGGCTGGGCGATCTTGGTGTCGCGGATGGTGTCCTCGTCGGCGTCGGTGCCGTAGTGGGCGAGGTCGAGCCCGGAGACGGCCGAGAGCCAGTCGACGTAGGCCGCGACGGCATCGTCCTCCAGCCAGGGCGAGAGGAATCCTGGCGTCTGCGCGCCTTGTCCGGGGGCCACGATCACGAGCACGGATCCAGACTGCCGTCCGGCCGGTGCCGACCGCGCCTGCACCGTCCACGAACTTGGCGGCGCGTCCTTGTGGGAGTCCTACAAGGACGTGTGGTCAGGCCCCGAGGGTGGCGACGACCGGGCGGTGGTCGGAACCCGGGGCGTCGCGCCGGTCTCCCGGGTCGTCGGTGATCGACGGCGTGGCCGGGAGCACGGCCGGGGTGCCGGTGGTGACCGCGCGGACCGTCCCGACGAGCGCGTGGCTGACCAGCAGGTGGTCGATCAGCTCGCGGCGCCCGCGGTAGATGCGACTGAACCGCTGGTCCTCGGGGATGAGCGGGGCGAGGTTCCACAGCCGGGCCGCGTCGCCCCGGTCGGGGCGGTCGAACCCGGCCGTGCCGATCTCGGAGCCGCCGGGGCCGAGCAGGATCTGGGTGGTCGCCGCGTCCGGCTCGTCGTTCAGGTCCCCGGCGACCACCAGGCGGCGCCCCGGACCGTCGTCGAGGACGTGGGTAGCGGCGTCGCGGACTGCGGCTGCCTCGGCGGCGCGACGGTGAAGGGCGTAGACGGCGTACCGGGCGCGCTCGCCCTCGTCCCGGGGGCCGAAGCGTCCTCCGGGATAGGTCAGCAGCTTCGACTTGAGGTGGGCGGAGACCAGGTCGATCGCGTCGGCGCCGTCGCCGACCCGGACGTGGAGCGCAGGGCGTCCCATCGCGTCCATGGTCTCGCCGTGGTCGCCGACCTGGACGGGGTGCAGCCCGGCCGGGAACGAGGTGACCTGCGCGACCGCGGTCAGGGCGACCCGGGCGATGCAGCCGACCCGGATGCCACGCCCGTCGGGACTGGCGAGCTGCGCCGTCCAGGTCCCGTCGAGCCGGGCGAGGAGGTCGTCGAGCGCATCCGGGTCGCCGACCTCCTGGACGGCGAGCACGTCGGGGGCGAGCGCGTCGATCGTCGTCGCCAGCGCGGTCAGCTTGGCGTCGTAGTCGGCGTGACTGCTCGGCGCGGCGTCGCTCTCGTGGGGCCGGAAGAGGTTCTCGAGGTTCCAGGTGCCGATCCGCATGGCTGTCCCTTTCGGTCGCGTGCTCTGGAGGGAGGAGCCTCGACGGGCGGGCGGTGATACGTCGGGCAGGTCAGCCGGACTGTCGGCCGAGCACCAGCGCGAGCTGCAGGGTCAGCGCGTCACGGGGGACCGACGGGGTCAGGCCGGTGAGGTCGGCGATCTGGCCCAGGCGGTAGCGCACGGTGTTGGCGTGGACGAACAGCGCGCGGGCGGTGGCCTCGATGCCGGCGCCGTTGGCGAAGTAGGCGACGAGGGTCTCGACCAGCTCGCCGCGGGACTCGGCGAGCGGGCGGTAGAGGTCGTCGATCGCCTCCCAGCGGGCCAGGTCGTCGCCGGCGAGGATCCGCTCGGGGAGCAGGTCGTGGGCCGAGACCGGGCGGGGGGCGTCGGGCCAGCCCACCGCCGCACGCAGGGCGTCGAGGGCGACCCGGGCGGAGACGTGGGCGTGGGCGAGGTCGGTGGCCGTGGGGCCGACCACGACGGCTCCCTCGCCGAAGAGGTGGACGACCGAGCTCGCGTCCTTCTCGAGCTGGTCGACGCCGCCCAGGATCACCACGAGCAGGTGGCCCTGGACCGCGCTCAGGGCGTCGAGACCACCCTCACGGGCGGCGCGGCGTACGTCGTCGAAGACTCCGGTCTGTGGCGCGGAGGCCTCGGGCGGGGCAGTTCCGACCACCACGGCGACCTCGCCGCGGGACGACCAGCCGACCGCGCTGGCCCGCGACAGCACGGCCTCGTCGGTCTCGGCGCGGAGCACGGCGTCGACGGCCAGCGCCTCGAGCCGAGCGTCCCAGCGGCCGCGGACCTCGGCGGCGCGGGCGTAGACCTCGGCGGTGGCGAAGGCGACCTCGCGGCCGTAGCGCAGCACCGCGGCGTGCACGTCGGGGAGCACCTCGGGGTCGAGGAGGCGATCGATGTTGGCCTCGACCTCGTCGATGGTGAGCTTGATCAGGTCGACGGTCTGGTGCAGGTCGACCGTCCCGGCCATCGCCCGGGGCGCCGCACCGAAGACCTGGCCGACGAGGGCGTGCTCCTGGGGATCGGAGGCGCCGGCGTCGGCGAACCAGTCGACGAAGCCCTTCACACCGGCCTGGACGATCATCGCGACGTACGAGCGCTCCTCGGCGCTCAGGTCGCGGAACCAGGGCAGGTCGGCGTCCATCCGCGACGTCGCTGCGGTGCTCAGCGAGCCGGTCGCGGCACGCAGCTGCCGGGTGGCCTCGGCCCGCTGCGCCGAACCGGTGGGGGACATGGGCAAAGCCTAGGGGGCCACGCCCCGCGTCAACCCCTCGCCCGGGATCCGGAGGCGGGGGTGTCGCGGCCCGGGGCCGCGTGGTTGAATCGTGCACCACTGCTAGCAGGAGTGAGCATTTGCTAGCCGAGCGCAGAGGGGGCGCGGCGATGTCGGTGGGGCTCGACGGTGTGGAGCACGAGATCCAGTACGTCACGCTGCACGGCAAGCGCCGCGCGTACGTCAAGAAGGGATCCGGTCCGGCGATCCTGCTGCTGCACGGCCTGGCCTGCGACCACACCACCTGGGCGCACGTCATCGACGACCTCGCCGAGCGGTACACCGTGATCGCTCCGGACCTGCTCGGCCACGGCCTGTCCGACAAGCCGCGCGCGGACTACACCCTCGGCGGCTACGCCAACGGCATGCGGGACCTGCTCACGGTCCTGGGCATCGACAAGGTCACCGTCGTGGGGCACAGCTTCGGCGGTGGCGTCGCCATGCAGTTCGCCTACCAGTTCCCCGAGCGCACCCAGCGGGTGATGCTGGTGTCGACCGGCGGGCTCGGGCCCGAGGTGACGCCGATGATCCGGCTGATCCAGGTGCCCGGCTGGTTCCGCGCCGTCGGCCTGCTCACCCTGCCCGGGATCCGGCACGTCGAGACGTTCGCGCTGCGCACGGCCTCCGGCCACCTCACGTACGGGCCGCTGCGCAAGTACACCCGCGACCTCGACGAGGTCGCCGACATCGTCGAGTCCTGGAAGGACCGGCGGACCCGGTTCGCGATCCGCCACCTGGTCCGGGCCGTCATCGACTGGCGGGGCCAGATCGTGACGATGTCCGACCGTGCCTACCTCAGCGAGGCCATGCCGATGGCCGTGCTGTGGGGCGCCGAGGACCAGGTCATCCCTGCCACCCACGCCGAGAACGCCCGGGCCCTGGCCCCCGACGTCCGGGTGGACGTGCTGGCCGACGCCGGGCACTTCCCGCACAAGGACCACCCCGACGAGTTCGTCCGGCTGCTCGTCGACTTCATCTCGTCGACCGAGCCCGCGTCGTACAACCGGGCGCGGTTCCGCCGGATGCTCAAGGCCGGCGCGACCGCGCCGCTGGGTCCGCTCGCCGCGGTCGCCGTCGCCGAGGCACGCGAGGCGCGCGACGAGGCGGTCACCCCGGCCTGATCCGGTTCGTCCGCGACTGCCGCGTAGCCCGTCCGGGCCATTGCCACGAAGCGGCCCGAGGCGCCTCAATGGCGTATGGCCGCAGGACCGGTGCAGCCACGGACGCTCCGCCACCCCGACGCGGTGCGCCTGCTGGCGTTCGTGCTCGCCGTCATGGCGCTGTTCGTCGTCGCGCGGCAGGGGCAGACCCAGGCGGTCATGTACGCCGCCTTCGCGGCCTTCCTCGTCACGGCCACCCTGTGGGTGCGCGGGCTCGACGCCAACTGGGTCGAGGGCCGCGAGGACTACGGCAGCTGGCCGCTGCTGGTCTTGGCGCTCGCGGTGCCCGTGGTCGTCACGATCCTGATCGGGGTCTTCCTCGAGCGGTCGCTGTCGACGTTCGTCCTCGGCGCGCTGATCACGGCGTACATCGCCGCCGGGCTTGCGATCAGGAAGCTGCGCTGGCGGGTGATCCAGGGCGATCCGGTCGCTGACCGGGTGTTCCGCTGGCAGGTCCTGGCGGGACTGCTCCTCGTCGCGTACGGCGCCCTCTGGCTGTTCGGCCGGGCACCGACGCTGCTGGCGGGCGCGCTGCTCCTGGTGGCGGTCGTCCCCGTGCCGGCCCTGGTGCACGTGCTGTCCGAGCGCCGCATCATCGCGCAGTCGCTCGACGGAGCGGAGCGCGAGCGGGCGCTGTGGATCCTCGGCGGGGCCGCGGCCACGGCGCTCAGCCTCGTCGTCGGGGTGGCCTTCCTCGCCGAGACCCGCTACCTGCTGATCCTCGTCGTGGTGGTCGTCGTGCTCACGTGGGCGTTCGCGGTCGGCAGTCTCGCCGACATCGCCATGGTCCTGGCGCTGCTGGCGCTGATGGGGCTGACCCCGGCCTCGCAGGACGTGAAGCCGGTCGTGCTGTCGGCGAAGGCGTCGGCGCCGAAGCCGGGCGCGCCGGAACCGGTCGTGGTCTCGCTCGGCGACTCGTACAGCTCGGGGGAGGGCGCGGCCCGCTATCTCGACAGCACCAACGTGGCGGGCGGCAACCAGTGCCGCCGTGCCGCCACGGCCTGGCCGGTGCTCGCGGCGCAGGCGCTGGACGCGCACCGCCTGGTGTTCCGGGCGTGCTCGGGTGCGCGGGCGCGCAACGTCGTGGGCCGGCCCGGCGACGACCAGCAGTACGCAGGCGAGGGGATCCAGGCTGCCCGCGCCCTCGCGGAGCTCCGCTCGGCCGACCCGGACCTGGTCCCGGCACTCATCCTGCTGAGCATCGGCGGGAACGACTCGGGGTTCCGCCAGGTCGGGTCCTCCTGCCTGTCGATGGGCAGCTGCGACGACGCCGAGGTGTCGGCGTACTTCTACGACAACCTCCCGGACGTCGAGGAGGCCCTGCGGGCGACGTACCTGGCGATCGCGGCGACCTTCCCGGACGCGCCGATCGCGGTGATGCCGTACCCCGACGCGTTCGCGACGGACGACGGGTGCGTCCGGGCGCCGGTCGAGACGGGCGACATCCGGTTCGTGCGGGCGTTCACCGACCGGCTCGACGACACGATCGAGAAGGTCGCGGGGGAGACGGGCGCCTACTACGTCGCGCCGATGCGCTCCGCGCTGACCGAGTCCCACCTCGCGCTGTGCGACGAGTCCGGCACGCCGGGGCTGAACTTCCTGGACCTGCGCGGCGTCGGAGGCGCCGCGCTCGACCGGTTCAACCCGGGGAACTGGATCCACAGCAGCCTGCACCCCAACGAGCGCGGGCACGCGGCGCTGGCCGCGGCCTTCACCGGCTGGCTCTCCTCGCAGCGGCGGCCGGACGCCGACGGGAACGAGCTGGTCGGACTCCCCGCGCTGCTGCCGCCGGCGGCCAAGCGGAGCCTGGACGGCGTACCGGAACCCCCGACCGACCTCCCGGTGCCGACGCTCTCGACGACCACGCTGTGCTTCGAGAAGGGCGGCGAGTGCGGCCCGCAGGCCGACGCCTGGGCGCTCGGCCGCCTCGGGCCGGGCATGGTGCTGCCCCTCCTGCTGACGGCCCTCGCCGCCGGAGGGTCGTGGGTGCTCGCGGTCGGGGTGAGCGCCCAGCGGTTCCGGCGGCGGGCCGCTCAGGCGTCGCCGCCCTCCTGGAGGACGCCGGCCGCGGCGGTCGGGTCGTCGATGCGGTAGCGCTCGACGGCCTCCTTGACCCGGGCCGGGTCGATCTCGCCGGCGTCGGCGAGCGCGGCGAGCGCCTGCACGACGACGGACGGGGCGTCGACCTGGAAGAACCGGCGCGCGGCGGGACGGGTGTCGGCGAAGCCGAAGCCGTCGGCACCGAGCACGTGGTAGTCGGCGGGCACCCACTGCGCGATCTGGAGCGGGACGGCGGTCATGTAGTCGGAGACAGCGACGACCGGGGCGCCGGCGTTCGGGCCCTCGCCCAGCACCTCGGTGACGTACGGCGTCCGGTGTGCCTCGTCGGGGTGGAGGAGGTTCCACTTCCCGGTCTCGATGCCGTCGCGGGCCAGCTCGTTCCAGGAGGTGACCGACCAGGTCTCGGCCTGGACGCCCCACTCCTCGGCCAGGATGCGCTTGGCCTCGTCGATCCACGGGAACCCGACGCCGGAGGCGAGCAGGCGCACCTTCGGGCCCTCGGCGGCGTCGTCCGCGATCCCGCCGACCCGGTAGACGCCCTTGAGCAGGCCCGCGACGTCGAGGCCCTCGGGCTCGGCCGGCTGGGCGACCGGCTCGTTGTAGACGGTGAGGTAGTAGATGACGTCCTCGCCGCGCGGGTGGGCCTCGCTGGCGCCGTACATCCGCTCCAGCCCGGCACGCATGATGTGGCCGACCTCGTAGCCGAACGCCGGGTCGTAGTGGACGACCGCAGGGTTGGTGGCGGCGATGAGCGGGGAGTGGCCGTCGGCGTGCTGCAGGCCCTCGCCGGTCAGCGTGGTGCGACCGGCGGTGGCGCCGATGAGGAAGCCGCGCGCGAGCTGGTCGGCCATCGCCCAGATCGAGTCGCCGGTGCGCTGGAAGCCGAACATCGAGTAGAAGATGTAGAACGGGATCATCGGCTCGCCGTGGGTGGCGTACGACGACCCGGCGGCGATCGCGGAGGCCATCGCGCCTGCCTCGGAGATGCCCTCGTGGAGCATCTGGCCGCTGGTCGACATCTTGTACTGCAGCAGCATGTTGCGGTCGACGGACTCGAACTGCTGGCCGTGGGGGTCGTAGACCTTGGCCGAGGGGAACATCGCGTCCATGCCGAAGGTGCGGTACTCGTCGGGTGCGATCGGGACCAGCCGCTGGCCGATGCCCGGGTCCTTCATCCAATCCTTGAGCAGCCGGACGGCGGCCATGGTGGTGGCGACCTTGTGGGCGCCGGCGCCCTTCTTGAGCTCGGCGTAGACGCTGTCGCCCGGCAGGGTCAGCATCGTCGAGCGGTCGACGCGCTGGGGGAGCGAGCCGCCGAGCTGACGACGCCGCTCGAGCATGTACTCGATCTCGGGGGAGTCCGCGCCCGGGTGGAAGAAGGGGGCGGCGCCGGTGGCCTCGTACGCCGACTCGAGGTCCCGGTCGCTGATCGGCAGGTAGAGCCGGTCGCGGAACTTCTTGAGGTCGTCCTGGGTCAGCTTCTTCATCTGGTGGGTGGCGTTCTTGCCCTCGAGGGCGTCGATCGTCCACCCCTTGACCGTGTGCGCCAGGATCACCGTCGGCTGGCCGACGTGCTTGGTCGCGGCGTCGAAGGCGGCATACACCTTGCGGTAGTCGTGGCCGCCGCGCGGGAGCTTCTCGATCTGCCGGTCGGTCATGTGCTCGACCATCGCGCGCAGCCGCGGGTCGGGGCCGAAGAAGTGCTCGCGGTTGTAGGCGCCGGACTCGACCGAGAAGGTCTGGAAGGCGCCGTCGGGCGTGGAGTTCATCTTGTTGACCAGCACGCCGTCGACGTCGCGGGCGAGCAGGGCGTCCCACTCGCGGCCCCAGACGACCTTGATGACGTTCCAGCCGGCGCCGCGGAAGTTGGCCTCGAGCTCCTGGATGATCTTGCCGTTGCCGGTGACCGGTCCGTCGAGCTGCTGCAGGTTGCAGTTGATCACCCAGGTGAGGTTGTCGAGCTCCTCGCGGGCGGCGATCCGGATCGCGCCGAGCGACTCGGGCTCGGCCATCTCGCCGTCGCCGAGGAACGCCCAGACGTGCTGCTGGCTGGTGTCCTTGATGCCGCGGTTGTGCAGGTAGCGGTTGAACCGGGCCTGGTAGATCGAGTTGATCCCGGTCAGGCCCATCGAGACCGTCGGGAACTCCCAGAAGTCCGGCATCAGTCGCGGGTGCGGGTACGACGACAGGCCGGCGCCCTTGCCGTGCTGGACCTCCTGGCGGAACCGGAACAGCTGCTCCTCGGACAGGCGGCCCTCGAGGAACGCGCGGGCGTAGATGCCGGGGGAGGCGTGGCCCTGGATGAAGACCTGGTCGCCGCCGCCCGGGTGGTCCTTGCCGCGGAAGAAGTGGTTGAAGCCGACCTCGTAGAGGGAGGCGCTCGACTGGTAGGTCGCGATGTGACCGCCGACCTCGAGGCCCTTGCGGTTGGCGCTGGACACCATGACCGCGGCGTTCCACCGGATGAACGCGCGGATCCGGCGCTCGACGTCCTCGTCACCGGGGAACCACGGCTCGCGCTCCGGCGGGATGGTGTTGATGTAGTCGGTGCTGCGCAGCGCCGGCACGCCGACCTGGGCCTCCCGGGCACGCTCCAGAAGGCGCAGCATGACGTAGCGGGCCCGCTCCCGGCCGCGCTCGTCGACGAGCGCGTTGAACGAGTCGATCCAGTCCTGGGTCTCGTCGGGGTCGATGTCGGGGAGCTGGGTCGGCAGGCCCTCGTGGATGACCGAGGGAGTCGACGCCGCGCGCACGGCCGGGGTGGTGCCGTCGGTGTTCGTGTCGGAGGTCACGTCGCCCATCGTTGCACCTCTCCCGAGGGCAGAAAATCTACCCATGAGTACGGGTTCGGGACCGTTCTCCAGGCCTGAGGGTTGCGCCGTGCCCCCTGACTCCGCTGGACTACTCCCCAACCCGCACCCGCGGGACGTTCGTCGTACCCGAACCATGGAGGACTCACCGTGACTTCGACCGCCACCGGCGGCACCAGCTCATCCGGCCCGACCGGACCCGCGGAGAGGATGGGCCTCAAGCAGGGGATGGTGGTCCAGGAGCTCGGCTGGGACAACGACACCGACGACGAGCTGCGCGTCGCGATCGAGGACGCCATCGACGGCGACATGGTCGACGGTGACTATGGCAACGTCGTCGACGCGGTGCTGCTGTGGTGGCGCAACGACGACGGAGACCTCGTCGACGGCCTCGTCGACGCCCTGACCGACCTCGTCGGCGGCGGCGTGATCTGGCTGCTGACCCCCAAGATCGGGCGTCCGGGCGCGGTCGACGCGGCCGACATCGCGGAGGCGGCGCCCATCGCCGGCCTGTCGCAGACCTCGGCCGCAGCGGTCAGCAAGGACTGGGCGGCGAGCCGACTGGTGGCACCGAAGTCCGTCGCCTGACCCGGTGGGCTTGAATAGGGCCATGGGGAACCTCGCGAACCTGGTCACCGGCCGGGTCAAGGACACCGGCACCAGCCTCAGGATCCTGACCGAGTCGGGGATCGTCCGCCCCTACTCGCCCAAGGTGATCGCGGGCATGGCCAACGCGCTGCGCCAGTGGAGCACCACGCCCGCGGGCGGCTTCAAGACGATCGCGCTGCGGATGCCCCAGCAGGTGGCGATCGTCGACGAGCGCGGCTCGCTCACCTTCGGTGAGCTCCAGCAGCGCACCAACGCGCTGGCCCACGGGCTGCGCGCCCGCGGGGTCAGGGCCGGTGACGGCGTCGCCGTCATGTGCCGCAACCATCGCGGGTTCATCGAGGCGTCGATCGCGATCAGCAAGCTGGGCGCCGACGTCCTCTACCTCAACACCGCCTTCGCCGGACCCCAGCTGGCCGACGTGATCGCGCGGGAGAAGCCGCGCGTCGTCGTCCACGACGAGGAGTTCACCGGCCTGCTGGCCGGCGCAGACATCGCCGACCGCGTGCTCGGCTGGACCGACGGCGACGCCGGTGCGGACAGCCTGGAGGGGCTGATCTCCGCCGGGCTCGCGGCGGGGCGCACCGCCGACCTCGCGCCGCCGTCCAGCAAGGGCCGCACCATCATCCTCACCTCGGGCACCACCGGTACGCCGAAGGGCGCCCCGCGCCCCCAGGGTGGCCTTCCTGCGGCGATCTCGCTGCTGTCGCGGATGCCGCTCAAGAGCGGCTGGAAGTGCCACGTCGCCGCGCCGCTGTTCCACACCTGGGGCTTTGCCCACTACCAGCTCGCGATGATGCTCGGCACCACGCTCGTGCTCACCCGCAAGTTCGACCCCGAGGACGCGCTGCGCATCCTGCACGAGGAGAGGTGCGACTCCTTCGCGGTCATCCCGGTGATGCTGCAGCGGATCCTCGCGCTGCCCACCGAGACGCTCGACCGCTACCCGCTGCCGCACCTCAAGGCCGTCGCCTCCTCCGGCTCCGCGCTGCCCGGCGACCTGCCGACCCAGTGGATGGACCGCTTCGGCGACAACCTCTACTCGATCTACGGCTCGACCGAGGTCGCCTGGGCCTCGATCGCCTCCCCGCAGGACCTGCGCGAGGCGCCGGGCTGCGCGGGCCGGCTCCCGCACCAGACCGTGGTGCGGATCCTTGACGCCGACGGCCGCGAGCTGCCGGTCGGACAGTCGGGACGGATCTTCGTCGGCAACAGCCTGCAGATCGAGGGCTACACCGGCGGCGGCGGCAAGGAGATGGTCGACGGCCTGATGTCCTCGGGCGACGTCGGTCGCTTCGACAGCGAGGGCCGGCTGTACGTCGAGGGCCGCGACGACGAGATGATCGTCTCCGGCGGTGAGAACGTCTTCCCCAAGGAGGTCGAGGACTGCCTCGCGACCCACGACCGCGTGGCCGAGGTGGCCGCCATCGGCGTCGACGACGCCGACTTCGGCAAGCGGCTGCGCGCCTTCGTGGTCCGGGTCCCCGAGGCCGAGCCGGTCTCGGCCGAGGAGCTCAAGGACCTGGTCAAGCAGAGTCTCGCCCGCTACAAGGTGCCGCGCGAGATCGTCTTCCTCGACGAGCTGCCCCGCAACGCCACCGGCAAGGTCCTCAAGCGTGAGCTCGCCGCGATCGAGCCGACGGACACCACCCCGTGAGGCCCGACGTGGCCGGCCCGCCCAGCACCGCGACCGGGATCGAGGTCGGCGGGCTCGCCCCCGACTTCACGCTGCGCGACCAGTTCGGCCAGGACATCACGCTGTCGTCGTACCGCGGGGCGAAGGCGGTCGCCCTCGTCTTCTACCCGTTCGCGTTCAGCGGGGTGTGCAGCGGCGAGATGCACGGCATCCGCACCCGCCTCGACGAGTTCCTCACCTTCGACACCGAGGTGCTCGCGATCTCCTGCGACCCGGTCTACGCGCTGCGTGCGTTCAGCGACGCCGACGGGCTCAACTTCGGGCTGCTCAGCGACTTCTGGCCGCACGGCGAGGTCGCCCGGGCCTACGGCGTCTTCGACGAGCGGGGCGGCAGCGCCGAGCGGTCGTCGTACGTCATCGACAAGGCGGGACGCCTGGCCTGGTCGGTGCACAACCCCAAGCCCGCCGCCCGGAGCGCCGACGACCTGCTCGCGGCCCTGCGCGCCGCGGCTCTCTAGGCAGTTCGGTCCGTTCGCCTAGTCCATTTGGGTCATTTTTCAACTATTTCCGCTCGGGCCGTTGGACGGAGCGGATCCGGCCGCTAGTGTTCTACTCGTCGAACCGCTGGTGACCCGAGACGCCAGCGGTTCGACTCATTTCTGCCGCCGTGCGCGAGGGTGCCCGTTTCGGTCCTGCGCCGCCGCTTCGGTACGCTGGCCCGGCTTCTGGGGCGTATAGCTCAGCGGTAGAGCCCCTCGCTTACAACGAGGTGGTCGGGGGTTCGATCCCCTCTGCGCCCACCAGTCCCGCGATTTTGGCGACGCCTCGTCGACATCTGTGCGAGGGTGAGCGCCATGTCGATCTCGGTGTCGCGGGCCGTTCCCGCCCTGCTGCTCTCCGTCCTCCTCCCCGCCGGAACGGTGGCGCTGGCCGCGCCGGCGCACGCCGACCGGTGGACGTACGACGACGCGGTGGGCGACGTGACGCACATGGTCGAGACGGCGACGTCGCTGTCGGTCGAGACGGCGCCGGAGCAGGCGAACGGCGACATCACCCAGACCGTCATCCAGCACCGCGGCACGAAGGTGGTCGTCGAGCTGCGCACCCGGACGCCGATCACGGGCGCCTTCGGCGTCAACGCGGCGGTGCGGACGCCGGACCAGCGCTACCTGGTCATGTCGGTCCGGATGCCCGGGATGGGTGGCACCCACCTGATGACCCTCGCCGACAAGCCGGACAGGCGCTGCAAGGGCCTCAAGCGCAAGCTCGTCGCGGGCAAGACGGCGGTCCGGCTCACCATCCCGCGCTCGTGCATCGGGGACCCGCGCTGGGTGCGGGTGGGGGTGGGCCTGACGACCTTCGGGCTGTTCACCGGCGAGAGCTACGACGACGACGGGCTGCGGACCGCCAGCCCGCTGTTCGGCATGCCGGCGATGTCGCCGAAGATCAAGCGCTGATCGAGCTGCGCAGTCGATGAGAACCCTCTCATCGACGACTCATGCCTGCCTCACCCCGGCTCGGGAGGGTGGCGGACGTCGACCGACGTCGACGTCCCACCGATCGAGGAGGTACCCATGAAGAAGCCCCTGATGGTCGCGGTCAGCACGCTGGGCGGTGTCACGGCGGCCGGCGTCGCGCTGAGCGTGCTCGCCTGGCCCGCCCAGGCCAGTGCCGGCGACACCCAGCTCGCGGTCAAGCGCGAGCAGGACACCGCCGACGTCGTGCTCGTCGACGACGATGACGACCCGGACGACCCGACCAACGCCGACACCCGCACCAACACGGGCACCAGCACCGGAGCCGTGACCAACACCCAGGGCGACGACACCCGGACCGGTGCCCGCAGCGGCCGGGACGACAGCCGGACCGGTCGGGCGGTGCGCGACTGGACCAGCGACGGCCCGGGGCCGAAGGTGCGGGACTGGACCCGCAACCACACCAACGACAACTCCCGTCACAACACCCGCCGCTGACGATGGGCACGACGCTGTCGTCCTGGGACTTCGCCGAGGGCGACGCGATCACCCCCGAGCTGACCGCGGTGCGGTCGCTCGGGGGTGGCTCGGCGTACGAGGCCTACCTCGCCTTCGACGAGGTCACCTACGGTCCCGTCGTGGTCAAGGTCGTGCGCCCGGCGGAGGCCGAGGACGAGCACACCCTGGCCGGGCTGGTCCGCGAGGCCACGGCCCTCGACGTCGCGCACCACCCGGTGACGGTCCGCGGCCTGCGGTACGACGTCGACGGCCCCCGCCCGCACCTGGTGCTCGAGCACGTGGAGGGTCCCAGCCTGTCCCGGCTGATCCGCCGGCACCGGCGGCTCTCGCCGCAGCAGTACCTCCCGCTCGCGGTCGACCTCGCCTCCGCGCTGCACTTCTTCCGTCACGCCGACGTGTGCCACCTCGACCTCAAGCCGAGCAACGTCATCATGGGCTCGCCGGCGCGGCTCATCGACTTCTCGGTGGCGCGGCCCGCGGCCCACGCCGCAGAGATCACCGGGCAGATCGGGACCGACGCGTACCTGGCCCCGGAGCAGGCCGCTCCGGGCACGCGGTACGGCGTG
The DNA here is from genome assembly GCA_016803235.1 of Pimelobacter simplex. GTDB lineage: Bacteria > Actinomycetota > Actinomycetes > Propionibacteriales > Nocardioidaceae > Nocardioides > Nocardioides simplex_A. The sequence goes on along the minus strand of JADCLI010000003.1, from coordinate 181,244 downwards.
CCCGGGCACGCGAGCGACGTGTGGGGCCTCGGCACGACCCTGTTCCACGCGATCGCGGGCCATCGCGCCTTCCGTGACGGCGACCCCGCGGCGAGCGAGCCCGGGGACCGGTTCCCGCAGCTGCTGGACGCCCCGGCGGAGCTGCCGGCCGACGTACCGGCCACGGTGGCGAAGCTGGTGCACGCCCTGCTGGAGCCCGACCCGGCCGACCGGCCGCAGCCGCGCGAGGTCGCCGAGGCGCTCGAGCCCGAGATCGCGGCCCTGCCGGCGCCGAGGCTGCACTGGAAGGGCTGACGGCGCGCTACCGCTCGAGCCGGTAGCCCATGCCGCGCACCGTGGCGATGGCGTCGGCACCGAGCTTGCGGCGCAGGTAGCCGACGTACACGTCGACGACGTTGGAGCCGGGGTCGAAGTCGAGGCCCCAGACGTGGTCGAGCAGCTGCTCGCGGGACAGCACCTGGCCGGCATTGCGCAGCAGGACTTCGGCCAGGGCGAACTCGCGCGCCGACAGCTCCACCTCGCGTCCGGCGACGGTGGCGCGGCGGGTGCGCAGGTCGAGCTCGATCCCGCCGGCGTGGAGGACGTCGAGAGGGCCGGCGCCGCCGGGGGCGGTGGTGGCCTGCCGCAGCCGCAGGCGGACCCGGGCGCTGAGCTCGGCGAAACGGAACGGCTTCGGCATGTAGTCGTCCGCACCGCCCTCCAGCGCCGTCACGGTGTCGGTGACCGAGTCGCGCGCGGTGAGCACGATGACGGGCACCCGCGAGCCCTGCGAGCGCAGCTGGTCGAGCAGCTCGAAGCCGTCGATGCCGGGCAGGCCGACGTCGAGCACGACGAGGTCGACGTCGCCGGCGAGGGCGTGGTCGAGCCCGGCGTGGCCGTTCCCGGCGATGGTCGTGCGGTGCCCCTCGGCGCGCAGGCCCTTGGCGACGAAGGAGGCGATCCGCTCCTCGTCCTCGACGATCAGGATGTGGGCCACGTCAGCACCTGGGTCCGCTCGGCGTCGGCGGGGTCGCCGGGGTCACCGCCGGGCGCGGCGGGGCGCGGCGGCAGCGGGAGGGGGAGCACGGCGGGCACGTCGAGCACGAGCCGGGCCCCGCGGGCCGCGGCCCCGTCGACGTACGCCGTGCCGCCGTGGGCCTGGGCGATCGCGCTCACGATCGAGAGCCCGAGTCCGAAGCCCTCGTCGCCCTCGGGGACGACCGCGCGGCCGAACCGGCCGAAGATCCGCTCCCGGTCCTCGGGGGCGACGCCCGCGCCGTCGTCGTGGACCCAGCAGCGCAGGGTCGCGTCGACGACGGTGGCGCCGATCGCGATCCGGCCGCCGGGCGCGGTGTGCTTGACGGCGTTGTCGGCGAGGGCGAGCAGCGCCTGGGTGATCCGCTGGCCGTCGAGGACCAGCTCGGCCGGCAGCTCGGGCGAGGCCTCGAGCACCCAGTGCCGCTCGCCGAGGGCGCTGGCCTTGGTGAGCACGGCAGCGAGCAGCGCGGACGGGTCGGTCGCGCCGGGGGAGAGGAAGTCGGGCCGGTCGCTCTTGGCCAGCACGATCAGGTCGCCGACGAGGCGGGCCATCCGGTCCACCTCGTCGAGCAACAGTGCCCGGGTCTCGGCGACCTCCTGCGGGTTGGTGGGGTCGAGCAGCTCCAGGTGGCCACGGAGCACGGTGAGCGGCGTGCGCAGCTCGTGGCCGGCGTCGTCGAGGAACTGGCGCTGCCCGGCGAAGGCGTGCTCGAGCCGGTCGAGCATCCCGTTGACGGTGCGGGTGAGGGCGGTGATGTCGTCGTTGCCGCGCTCCGGCAGGCGCCGGGAGAGGTCGGTCGCCGTGATCGAGTCGGCGGCCTGGTGGAGGGTGCGCAGCGGGCGGAGCAGCCGTCCGGAGACCCAGGCGGCGGTGGCGGTCACCAGGGCCGCGGACAGCAGTGCGACCAGGGTGTAGGTGCGCATGGTCTGCCCGAGCTCGGCGCGGTCCTCGGCCAGGTAGGTGACCACGAGCAGCGCGCCGCGCTGGCTGCCCTGGGCGACCGGCTGGGCGGTGATGCGCACCTCGCCGCCGTCGGTGTCGAGGTAGGTCGTGCCGCCGTCGACGACGAGGGGCGCGACCGCCTCCTGGAAGGCCGGTTCGTCGACCAGGTCGTCCTCGGGGAACTGCACCAGCGTCCCGTCGCCGATCCACCCGACGAGGAGCTCGTCGTCGTCGGGCACGTTGCGGGTGAGGAAGCCCTCGAGCAGGTCGCGGACGGTCGCGAAGTCGCCCGTGCGCTGGAGGGCGACGAACTCGTCGAGCTCCTGCTCGACCTCGCCCTGGACGGTCTCGGTGAGCGCCCGGCTCTCGACCCAGTGGACGATGAGGCCCGCCCCGGCGAGCGCGACGGTGACCAGGAGCGCGACGGCCGCCGTGATCCGGGTGCGGACGGACAACCCCGCCCGGGTGGGTTCAGTCGTCATCGTCGCCGTGGTCGTCCCCGTCGTCGCCGCCGTCGCCGTGGTCGTCGCCCCCGCGGTCGTCGCCGCCCCGGTCGTCCCGGTTCCCGCGGTCGTCCCGGTCGTCGTGCCCACGCCGGTCGTCGTCCCTGTCGTCCCCGCCGCGCCGGTCGTCGTCGCGGTCGTCGTCGAGGTCCGGCCGCGGGGTGATCACCTCGGCCGGGGGAGGAGTGGCCGCTTCCGAGGGCGTCGCCGGCACGGTGGGAGTGGTCGACGTGCCGGCCGGCGCGGGACCGAGGTCGATCGGGGTCCGGGCCGGCGGCTCGTCGGCGCCGGCGCGGACCACCGCGCCCGCGGCGAATCCCGCCAGCACCATCAGCACGGCGACCGGCAGCAGGACCTTCCACGCACGACTCATGACCGGATCATCCTGCCCGATCGTGGACCAGGGGTGAGAGCCGGATGAGAGCACTCTCATCCGCGGGCCGGCTGCCCTCCTTTCGGAGGGAGCGCGGGGTGGGGGCGCGGGCCTAGGGTGGTGACCGTCACATCCGTGTGTCCCGAGCCCAGGAGGCCCCGCGTGTTCGTCCCGTTCAGCGTCAACGACTTCCTCGACCGGGCCGTGCAGGTGTACGGCGAGCGGGTGGGTGTCGTCGACGAGCCGACCCAGCCCGCGCCGAGCCAGGGCGAGCTCACCTATGCGCAGATCGGCGAGCTGGCCCGCCGCCAGGCCGCGAAGCTCGACGAGCTCGGGATCGGCGTGGGCGAGCGGGTCGCGGTCGTCAGCCACAACAGCAGCCGCCTGCTGACGTCCTTCTTCGGGGTCAGCGGCTGGGGCCGGGTGCTGGTGCCGGTGAACTTCCGCCTCAGCCCCGACGAGGTGCAGTACATCGTCGAGCACTCCGGTGCCCGGGTGCTCTACGTCGACCCCGAGCTGGAGGAGTCGCTGGCCGGCGTCACCTGCGAGCAGAAGTACGTCCTCGGCGACGACGACGCCCTCTACGCCGCGCCCGGCGCGGAGCCCAAGCCCTGGGAGCACGACGAGGGCGCGACCGCCACCATCAACTACACGTCCGGCACGACGGCTCGCCCCAAGGGGGTGCAGATCACGCACCGCAACATCTGGGTCAACGCGCTCACCTTCGGCCTGCACGCCGGGATCGGTGACCGCGACGTCTACCTGCACACGCTGCCGCAGTTCCACGCGAACGGCTGGGGGATGCCGTTCGCGATGACCGGCGTCGGGGCGCAGCACATCATCCTGCGCAAGGTCGACGGTGCCGAGATCCTGCGCCGGGTGCGCGACCACGGCGTCACCGTGATGTGTGCGGCGCCCGCGGTGGCGGCCGCGGTGCTGGAGGCCGCGCAGACCTGGGAGGGTGAGATCCCCGGACGCGACAGGGTGCGGATCATCATGGCCGGCGCCCCGCCGCCGACGAAGACGGTCATCCGGGTGCAGGAGGAGCTGGGTTGGGAGTTCATCCAGATCTACGGCCTCACCGAGACCTCGCCGCTGCTGACCATCAACCGCACCCGCGCGGAGTGGGACGACCTGTCGGCCGAGGAGCGCGCGACCCGGCTCACCCGCGCCGGCGCGCCCGCGATCGGCGTCCGGCTGGCGATCGACGAGTCGGAGGAGGGTGCCGGTGAGGTGCTGGCCCGGTCCAACGTGATCCTCGAGGGCTACTGGGAGCAGCCCGAGGAGTCGGCCGCCGCGCTGGCCGACGGCTGGTTCCACACCGGCGACGGCGGCGTGCTGGGCGACGACGGCTACCTGACGATCGCCGACCGGAAGAAGGACGTGATCATCACCGGCGGGGAGAACGTCACCTCGATCGAGGTCGAGGACACCCTCTTCTCCCACCCGGCGGTCGCCGAGGTCGCGGTGATCGGCGTCCCGAGCGAGAAGTGGGGCGAGACCATCAAGGCACTCGTCGTGCTCACCGCCGACGCGACGGCGGGGGCCGAGATGGAGGCCGAGCTGATCCGCTGGTGCAAGGAGCGGCTGGCCGGCTACAAGTCGCCGACGTCGGTCGAGTTCCGCACCGAGCTGGCCCGCACCGCGACCGGCAAGCTGCAGAAGTTCAAGCTGCGGGCACCGTACTGGGAGGGCTACACCCGCCAGGTGAACTGATCGGCCGGCACGAGCGTGGCGGCCCATCCCGCGGCCTGCCACGCGGTCACCGTGTCCTGTGCCCACGTCGGGTCCTGCGACGCGACGACGTCGACGGCGGTGTCCACGGGCGCCGGCGCCGGCGCCGGCAGCGGCTGCCCGCTGATCGGGTCGACCAGGTCGGCCGCACCGTCGACGCAGGTCACCCGGCGCAGGCCGATGCCCAGGCGCCGCTGGTGCTGGGCCAGGCTGAGGGCGGCGATGCCCGCGTCGCCGTACCCGACGACGGAGACCTGGTCCGGCGGGTGCACCGCCGACTGCCGGGCGTAGCGCACGGAGCGGAGCAGGTCGCGTCCGTCCTCCCACGTCGGTACGACGACCCGGACCCCGCTGCGGGTGGCGATCCGGCTCGCCAGGGCACCGACGGCGTCGGCGTCCGTGCGGACCGCGGGGTGCCACAGCAGGAGGGTGTCCAGGTTGGGGTGGCCGTGCACGGCCACGTTGAGACCGGGCGACTGCTGAGCCTGCATGGGTCCACCGTAGGCTGAGCCCCCACAGGTCCGTGGCCCAGGAACCCGGTGTGAGACCGGGGCGGTTCCGCCACTGTGATCCCGTCGCCCTCGTGGCGGCGGGCAGCCAGACACTGGCCACGGACACACCTACCGAAGAGGGGCGCGAACCCCGAGGAGGCCTTGAGCGTCATGGCGCGCATCGCACTGCTGTCCACGTCCGACACCGACCTGCTGTCCGCACGGGCGAGCGGCGCCGACTACGGCTGGGCCAACCCGAGCCGGTCGGACCTGGCCGCCCTCGTCGCGCTGGCCACCGGCGCCGACCTGGTCGTCGTCCGCCTGCTCGGCTCCCCGCAGCAGTACGACGCCGAGCTGGCCGCGCTGCGCGGCACCGGGCGCCCGCTGGTGGTGCTCGGCGGCGAGCTCACGCCCAGCGCGGAGCTGATGGAGGCCTCGACCGTGCCGGTCGGGATCGCGGCGGAGGCGCACCGCTACCTGGCCGAGGGCGGCCCGCGGAACCTCACCGAGCTGCACCGGTTCCTGTCCGACACCGTGCTGCTCACCGGCGAGGGCTTCGAGGCGCCCGAGGTGATCCCGGCGTGGGGGATGGTGGAGCGGCGTCTCGCCACGTCGTCGTCGAGGGCGAAGGTCGGCGTGCTCTTCTACCGCGCCCACCAGGCCAGCGGGAACACCGCCTTCGTGCACGCGCTGTGCGACGCCATCGACGCGACCGGGGACGCGGTGGGCGTCCCGATCTTCGCGGGCTCGCTGCGGGCCGCACCCGACGAGCTGTTCACCGCGCTCGGTGAGCTCGACGCGCTGGTCGTCACCGTGCTGGCGGCCGGGGGGTCGACACCTGCCTCGGTGAGTGCGGGCGGCGAGGACGAGACCTGGGACGTGGAGCGGATCGCCGCGCTCGACATCCCGGTCCTGCAGGGGCTGTGCCTGACCAGCAGCCGCGCGGAGTGGGAGGAGTCCGACGACGGCGTCACGCCGCTCGACTACGCCAACCAGGTCGCCATCCCCGAGTTCGACGGGCGGATCAGCACCGCGCCGTTCTCGTTCAAGGAGCTCGACGAGGCGGGGCTGCCGTCGTACGTCGCGGACCCCGAGCGCGCTGCGCGTGTCGCCGGGCTGGCGGTGGGCTACGCGCGGCTGCGGCACGTGCCGAACGCCGAGAAGCGGATCGCGCTGATGCTGTCGGCGTACCCGACCAAGCACTCCCGGATCGGCAACGCCGTCGGCCTCGACACCCCGGTCTCGGCGGTGCGGATGCTGCGTCGGCTGCGCGATGCCGGGTACGACGTCGGCGACGGCTTCGGGGTGCTCGACCTCGAGGACGACACGGTTGCCGGCGACACGCTGATCCACGCGCTGATCGCGGCCGGCGGGCAGGACGAGGAGTGGCTGACCTCGGCGCAGCTCACCGACGCGCACGTGCGGATCTCCGCCGAGGAGTACGCCGCGTGGACCTCCGACCTGCCCGACGACCTGCGTGAGGCGATGGTCGAGGCGTGGGGACCGGCGCCGGGCCGGCTCTTCGTCAACGACGACGACGAGATCGTGCTCGCGACCCTGCAGGCCGGCAACGTCGTGCTGATGATCCAGCCGCCGCGCGGCTTCGGGGAGAACCCGGTCGCGATCTACCACGACCCCGACCTCGCGCCGTCGCACCACTACCTGGCGGCGTACCGCTGGGTCCAGCACGGCTTCGGCGCCCACGCCGTCGTGCACCTCGGCAAGCACGGCTCGATGGAGTGGCTGCCGGGCAAGAATGCCGCGCTGTCGGCGTCCTGCGCCACCGACGCGGCGATCGGCAGCATGCCGCTGATCTACCCGTTCCTCGTCAACGACCCCGGGGAGGGTGCGCAGGCCAAGCGCCGTGCGCACGCGACGATCATCGACCACCTCATCCCGCCGATGGCGCGGGCCGAGGCGTACGGCGACATCGCGCGGCTCGAGGGCCTGCTGGAGGAGTACGACAAGATCTCGGCGATGGACCCGGCCAAGCTCGCCGCCATCCGCGGCGAGATCTGGCAGCTGATGCATGCCGCCGAGCTGCACCGCGACCTCGGCATGGACGAGCAGCCCGAGGATGACGACTTCGACGACTTCCTGCTGCACGTCGACGGCTGGCTGTGCGAGATCAAGGACGTCCAGATCCGCGACGGGCTGCACGTCCTGGGCCAGGCGCCCGAGGGCGAGGCGCGGGTCAACCTGGTGCTCGCGATCCTGCGCGCGTCCCAGGTGTGGGGCGGCCGGGCGCAGGCCGTGCCGGGCCTGCGCGCCGCACTGGGACTGGCGCCGGACGCGCCGACGGTCGAGGTCGACCGGGTCGAGGCCGAGGCGCGGGCACTGGTCGAGGCGATGGAGAAGTCGGGCTGGGACGCGGGGCGCGTCGACGAGCTGCACCCCTCGCCCGACGTACGACGGGTGCTGGCGTTCGCCGCCACCGAGGTCGTCCCGCGGCTCGGGCGGACCACCGACGAGCTCGACCACACCCTGCACGCCCTGGCCGGCGGCTTCGTGCCGGCCGGTCCGTCGGGCTCGCCGCTGCGCGGCCTGGTCAACGTGCTGCCGACCGGGCGCAACTTCTACACCGTCGACCCGCGGGCGGTCCCGTCGCGGCTCGCGTGGCAGACCGGGCAGGCGATGGCCGACTCGCTGGTGGAGCGCTACCTCTCGGAGGAGGGCGCCTACCCGGAGTCGGTCGGCCTGTCGGTCTGGGGCACGTCGGCGATGCGGACCTCCGGCGACGACGTGGCCGAGGTGCTCGCGCTGCTCGGTGTCCGACCGGAGTGGGACGAGGCGTCGAAGCGGGTGCACACGCTGACCGTGATGCCGCTCGAGGAGCTCGGTCGGCCGCGGATCGACGTGACCGTGCGGATCTCCGGCTTCTTCCGCGACGCCTTCCCGCACGTCGTGGCGATGCTCGACGACGCGGTGCGGATGGTCGCCGAGCTCGACGAGCCGGCCGAGGCCAACTTCGTGCGGGCGCACGCCCAGGCCGACCTCGCCTCCCACGGCGACCCCCGTCGCGCCACCACGAGGATCTTCGGCTCCAAGCCGGGTTCCTACGGTGCCGGCATCCTGCAGGCGGTCGAGTCCGGCTCCTGGCGCGACGACGCCGACCTCGCCGAGGTCTACACCGCGTGGGGCGGCTTCGCCTACGGCCGCGACCTGGACGGCGTACCGGCCTCCGACGACATGCGGGCCAACTACCGGCGGATCAAGGTCGCGGCCAAGAACATCGACACCCGCGAGCACGACATCGCCGACAGCGACGACTACTTCCAGTACCACGGCGGCATGGTCGCCACGATCCGTGCGCTGACCGGCGCCGCGCCCAAGGCGTACGTCGGCGACTCGACCACGCCGGACGCCGTGCGGACCCGGACGCTGCAGGAGGAGACCAACCGGGTCTTCCGCGCGCGCGTCGTGAACCCGCGCTGGATCGGCGCGATGCAGCGGCACGGCTACAAGGGCGCCTTCGAGCTGGCCGCGACCGTCGACTACCTCTTCGGCTTCGACGCCACCGCCGGCGTCGTGCACGACTGGATGTACGAGTCGCTGGCGAAGTCGTACGTGCTGGAGGAGGCCAACCAGGAGTTTCTGCGGACGTCGAACCCGTGGGCGCTGCGCAGCATCGTCGAGCGGCTGCACGAGGCGAAGGACCGGGGGCTGTGGGAGTCGCCCGACCCGGACGTGCTGGCCGCGCTGCAGGCCGCCTACCTCGAGGTCGAAGGGGATCTGGAGGACCGATGAGTGCCGCTCGGGATGTCGCGGTTTGGGACCAAACCGCAACGACACGCCGTACAAGCCTGCGGTTGGTGCCCAATCGGCGCCTCGTCGGAGGTGTCCGGTGACCGCCACCGAGGTGCGGGTCGTCGGCTTCGGGATGGGGCCGCAGCACGTCACGCCGGAGGCCGCCGCGGCGCTGGCCGAGTGCGACTACGCGCTGGCGGTGGCCAAGGGCGCGGACGACCCGCTGCTCGCCGTGCGGCAGGCGGTGTGCGACGCGCACGGCGTCGAACTGGTCGTCGTGCCCGATCCGGAGCGGGACCGCTCGCCGGGCCTGGACCGCGTGGGCTACGAGGGTGCGGTCGCGGACTGGTACGCCGCCCGGCTGGCGGCGTACCGCACCGTGCTGGACTCGCGGGGCGGGACGTGCGCGTTCCTGGTCTGGGGCGACCCGTCGCTGTACGACGGCACGATCCGCATCGTGCGCGCGCTCGGGGTCGGCTTCGACGTACTGCCCGGGATCAGTGCACCGCAGGCGCTGGCCGCGCGGCACGGGATCGTGCTGCACGAGGTCGGCCAGCCGGTCCACGTGACGACCGCGCGCCGGCTGCGTGCCGACGTCGGTCTTGGGCAACGGAATCTCGTGGTGATGCTGACCTCGGGCGTCGACCTCGACGGCTTCGAGGACTGGTCGATCTGGTGGGGCGCCAACCTCGGCGGGACCGGGGAGCGGCTGGTCGCCGGCCTCGTGGGTGACGTGGTCGCCGAGATCGGGGCGGCGCGCGCGGCGGCGAAGGCCGAGGCCGGCTGGGTGATGGACCTGTTCCTCCTGAGGGGGCCTGCCGATGGCGCTGCCTGAGCGCGACGTGCTGCTGTGCCGCGACTGCTGCTGCGGCACGACCACCAAGCACCCCGACGCCGACCACCGCGCCCAGCGCGACGAGATCGAGGCCCTCGACGACCCGGCCGGGCGCCGCGGCCCGCGGGTGCGGGTCCGGGTGGTCGACTGCCTCGACGAGTGCGACCGGTCGAACGTCGTCCTCGTGCGGGACTTCACCTGGTTCCCCGGCGGCCGGCGGCCGAAGGACACCTGGCTCGGCGGGGTGCTGTCGTCGGCGTCCACCGAGGCGGTCGTGGACTGGGTGCGCGAGGGTGGTCCGGTGCCGGCCTCGCTGCAGCGCCATGTCTTCCGGGGGAAGCGGGGATGAGTCCCATGAGCCTCATCAGTCATGCTGGACGGGCGTTTCTGGCACTTGACGGGCGTTGCAATGCCCGACAAGTGCTCGAATCACCGGTCGACCGGCGATTCCTGCACCCCCGGAGCCCGCGATGACCGGGGCTGCCCTGCTCGTGGCGGGGATGACCTCCGACGCCGGCAAGAGCGTGCTCACGACCGGCCTGTGCCGGGCGTTCGCAAGGCGGGGGATCCGGGTGGCGCCGTACAAGGCGCAGAACATGTCCAACAACTCGATGGTCGTGCGCGGTCCCGACGGTGAGCCCGGCGAGATCGGCCGCGCCCAATGGGTGCAGGCGATCGCGGCGGGGGCGGAGCCCGAGGTCGCGATGAACCCGGTCCTGCTCAAGCCGGGCAGCGACCGGCGCAGCCACGTGGTGCTGATGGGCCGGCCGGACGGCGAGGTGTCGGCGCGCAACTGGCACGACGGTCGCGCCCGGTTGGCGGCCACGGCCTTCGACGCCTTCGACGACCTGCGTTCGCGCTACGACCTGGTGGTGGCGGAGGGCGCGGGCAGCCCGGCCGAGATCAACCTGCGGGCCACCGACTACGTCAACATGGGCCTCGCACGGCACGGCGACGTCCCGACGATCGTGGTGGGCGACATCGACCGCGGCGGCTGGTTCGCCTCGGCCTACGGCACCCTGATGCTGCTCGACGCCGCCGACCAGGCGCTGGTCAAGGGGTACGTCGTGAACAAGTTCCGCGGCGACGTCGACCTGCTGCGACCGGGACTGGCCGACCTCGAGCAACGCACCGGGCGGCCGACGTACGGCGTGCTGCCGTGGCACCCCGACCTCTGGCTGGACTCCGAGGACGCGCTCGACCTCGCGGGTCGCCGGGCCGAGGTGGGTGCGGGGGTGCGGAAGGTCGCGGTCGTGCGGCTGCCGCGGATCAGCAACTTCACCGACGTCGACGCCCTCGGGCTCGAGCCCGCGCTGGACGTCGAGTTCGTCTCCGACCCCGCGCGGCTGGCCGACGCCGACCTGGTCGTCCTCCCGGGCAGCCGGGCGACGCTGGCCGACCTCGCCTGGCTGCGCGAGCGTGGCCTGGACACCGCGATCGTCCGCCATGCGCGGTCGGGGCGGCCGGTGCTCGGGATCTGCGGCGGCTGCCAGATGCTCGGGCGGCGGATCGAGGACCCCGACGGCATCGAGGGAACGGCCGGGACCGCCGCCGACGGGCTCGGCCTGCTCGACCTCACCACCCGCTTCGGGGCCGACAAGCGGCTGGTGCTGCACGAGCCCGCGGGCTACGAGATCCACCACGGCCGGATCACCGGAACACCGGTCGACGGCGTGGTGACCGGGACGATGGTGCACGGCAGCCTGGAGGACGACGCGACTCGCGCGGCGTACCTCGCCGCCAGCCTCGGCATCGAGAGCACCGCGTCCTTCCCGGCCGCCCGCGCCGCACGGCTGGACCTGCTCGGCGACCTGGTCGAGGAGCACCTCGACGTCGACGCCCTGCTGGACCTGACGCGATGAGGGTGCTGCTGCTCGGCGGCACGGGGGAGGCCCGGGACCTCGCCGTCCGCCTGGTCGCCGACGGCGTCCCCGTCGTCTCCTCGCTGGCCGGCCGGGTCGCCCGGCCGCGACTGCCCGTCGGCGAGGTCCGGATCGGCGGCTTCGGCGGCGTCCGCGGGCTGCAGGCGGCGCTCGCGGACTTCGACGTGGTCATCGACGCGACCCATCCGTTCGCCGCGGGCATCTCCCACAACGCGGCGCAGGCGTGCGCGGCCGCGGGTGTTCCGCTGCTCCGGCTGGAGCGTCCCGGCTGGGCCGACCGGGCCACCCCGTCGTGGATCTGGGTCGACACCCACGAGCAGGCCGCGACCGTCGCCGGGGAGCTCGGCAGCCGCCCCTTCCTCACCATCGGCCGCCAGGAGCTGGCCCGCTTCGTCCCCGCGCTCGCCGAGCGGCAGGTGCTGGCACGGGTCGTCGACCCGCCGGACCTCGTCATCCCGCCGGGCTGGGAGCTGCTGACCTCGCGCGGTCCGTACACCCTCGAGCGCGAGCTCGACCTGATGGCCGACCGCGACGTCCTGGTCACCAAGGACTCCGGTGGCGAGCTCACCTGGCCCAAGATGGAGGCTGCCGCGACGCTCGGCATCCCCGTGGTCGTCGTACGCCGGGCGGCGGCGCCGGAGGGCGTCCGGACCGTGCACGACGTCGACGCGGTCCTCGCCTGGCTGGCAGCACGCTCCTAGGGCGTGCGCTCGTGGCCGGGCCGGCCGTGGGTGCGCCGGTCCTCCTTCATCTCCGCCTCGTAGAGGTGCCGGCGGCCCGCGACGAGCGCGTCACGGGCGGCTTGCTCGAGCTCCTTGAACGCGGCGTAGTAGCCGTCGTCGTACTCCTCCACGACCTGGAAGGTCCAGCGGCCGTGCAGGACGTTGCGCCCGACGAGCTCGGTCTGGAGGCGGTCGGCGAGCTCGGTGTGGCCGGCCTCGCGGAGCTGCTCGACCCCCTTGCCGAGGGTGAGGTCCGCGGTTCCGCTCAGCCGGTGGAACGCGTAGAGGTGGCCGCGGGCGACCTCGACCGCCTCCAGCGCCTCGGAGATGTTGCCGAGCGCCTCGACCGTCAGGTCGTCGACGCCGTCGGGACGGACGTGCTCGTCATCGATCGCCATGGCTCGATGATGCCCGCCGACGAGCCGGAGCACACGGGGTGTCTTCGTTGACCTCAACGGAGATTGAGGTTCTAGCGTCGGGGTCGACGAAGGGAGGTCGATGATGACGACGCTCGTGACAGGAGCCACCGGCGTCCTCACCGGCCCGGTGGAGCTGACCCGGATCTCGCGGGACGCGGGCCGCCCGGTCGTTCCGCGACCGGCTGGCGGAGCACGCCGACCACTTCGGCGTGCCCCGCCTCGCCTCGTAGCGGCTGACGTGGTGGTCAGGCGGCGGCGCGGACCGCGTCGGCGAGCGTCGTCGCCGGGCGGCCGAGCAGCTCCTCGAGATCGGTCGGCTCGACGTACAGCTCGCCGCGGCCCAGGCCGAGGTCGGCGTCGACGAGCACGGCGGCGTACGGCTCGGGAAGGCCGGCGCCGACGAGGACCTTCGTGAGCTCGTCCGCGGGCAGGTCGGTGTAGGTGACGTCCTTGTCGAGCACCTCGCCGACGGTCGTGGCGAGCTCCTTGAGGCTGAACGCCGATCCGCCCAGCTCGTAGACCGGCTTCGGCTGCTCGAGCAGCAGCGCGGTCGCCGCTGCCTCGGCGTAGTCGGCGCGGGTCGCGGCGCTGACCCGGCCCTCGCCGGCGGCGCCGAGGACGGTGCCGTGCTCGGCGTAGGTCGCGAGCTGGCCGGTGTAGTTCTCGGTGTACCAGCTGTTGCGCAGGAAGGTGTGCGACAGGCCGGACGCGACGATCGCGTCCTCGGTGGCCTTGTGCTCGACGGCGAGGATGATCCCGCTGGTGTCGGCGTTGGCGATGCTGGTGTAGGCGAGGAGGGACACGCCTGCGGCCTTCGCGGCCTCGATGACGTTGCGGTGCTGGGGCAGGCGCTGGCCGACCTCGCTGCCGGAGATCAGCAGCACCCGGTCGGCGCCGTCGAAGGCGGCAGCGAGCCCCTCGGGGTCGGCGTAGTCGACCCGGCGGGTGGTCACGCCGAGGGCGGCGAGTCCGGCGAGCCGCTCCTCGTCGCGGCCCAGCGCGACGACATGGTCGGCCGGGACGCCCTTCGCGAGGAGGGACGAGACGACGTGGTGGCCGAGCTGGCCGGTGGCTCCGGTGACGACGAGGGACATGGTGCAGCCTTTCGAGCGGTGGGGATCGTGCTTGTCGTCGTCTTCAACGGCGCGTTCGGGAAGTTGCTTCCCGTTGGTTAGTACGCACTTCAAGGTAAGGTACGAACGTGGCAGAAAGTACCGAGACGATCTTCGAGCAGTTCCCCGGTGGAGTGTTCCCGGCCGCCTGCTCCAGCCGGGTGCTGCTCGACCACGTGATGAGCAAGTGGGGCGTGCTGGTCCTGGTCTCGCTCACCGACGGGCCGCAGCGCTGGAGCGACCTGCGGCGCCGCGCCCAGGGGATCAGCGAGAAGATGCTCGCCCAGACGCTGCGGACCCTCGAGGCCGACGGTCTGGTCCACCGAGAGCAGCAGCCGGTGATGCCACCGCGGGTCGACTACAGCCTGACCCCGCTCGGCGAGGAGCTCGCCGAGGTGCTGGTCCCGCTGCTGCGCTGGGTCGGGCGCAACGCGGACGCGATCATCGGGCCGGCCACGTCGTGACCGGCCCGATGACGGTGGGCTGACCTCCCCGGGCTACATCGGCGGTGCCGGGACCAGGCAGGCCACCGGAGCCGAGACGTTGCCGGAGAAGTCGGCGGCGTACAGCTCGGCGTCACCCGTTCCGGTCAGGTGCACGATGCCGCTGCCGCCCAGCTGCTTGTGCGAGGGCCCGGACGCGGCCTCGGTGTACTTGATCCGCTGCCCGCTGGCGAACGGGCCCCAGACGTGACCGCTGCCGGTGTCGCGCAGGTAGACCTCCGGGTCGGTGTCGACGACGTCGGCCGCGTCGAGCCGGTAGAAGCCGTCCTGGTTCTGGCCCTGCGGGTTCGGCCGGGTGTCGCCCGCCTTCGGCACGTTGCCGCCCGGGTTGGACGACTCGGCGCACGTGACGCTCGGCGGGGTGGTGTCGACGACCTCGATCGTGCCGGAGCCGTGGCCGGTGTTGCCGGCGGCGTCGGTGGCCTGGCAGTCCACCGTGGTGCTGCCGAGTGGGAAATGCGATCCCGACGGCGGCACACAGGTGGGCGTCAGCGGGCCGTCGACGTTGTCGACCGCGCTGGCGTCGTACTCCACGACGGCGCCGGCCGGGCTGGTGGCCTCGACGGTCCTGCTCTCGACCGTGACCTCCGGGGGAGTCACGTCCAGCACGTCGATGTCGATGGTCTGCACGAACTCCGGTCCCGGGACGGCGCCGTTGATCTTGAACGACACCGTGCACGACACGGTCTGGCCCTGGGGTGCGTCGGCGGCCAGGGTGATGGTCTCGTCGAAGGTCGTGGTCTCCCCGCTGGTGACGCTGCGGGAGCCGGGGGACAGGCTGACCGTGACGCCGGGGTCGCAGGCGACCTCGTGGGTGACCTCGGCCGGCAGGTTCTGCAGCTGGCTGAGGATCACCTCGGACACCTCGTCGGGGTCGGCGTTGGTCAGGGTGCCGCCGGTCTGCGAGGTGACGTACGACGCCTGGCCGGCCGAGTCGAGGCCGTTCCACAGGTAGCCGTCGGCGCCGGGGACCGAGATCGCGATGACCCGGATGCCCGCGGCCTGCAGCGCTGCCGTCGCGGAGGCCAGGGTGTGGCCGTCGGACGGGTCGTGGCTGGTCGAGTCGCCGAACATCACGACGATCGGGCTGCCACCGTCGCGGAAGTCGATGGCGCCCGGGACCTGGGCCAGTGCCCCGATCCAGTCCTCCGCCGCGTCGCCTCCGCCGCCGGACAGCGGCGTCCAGGCGCCGATCCCGTTGGTGACCGCGGTGGTGTCGGCGGTCAGCTGCTGGCGCAGCAGGAAGTAGCCGGTCGCGTCGTCGGTGTCCTTGTAGTCGGCGACCGCGAACTGCGCCGTGGGCTGGGCCGCGAGGATCTGGTTGACGATGCTGGTGGCGTTGGCCTGCACGTTCCCGATGCTCGCGGTCATGCTGGTCGTGGTGTCCGCCAGGAAGAGGATGTCGGGGTTCGGCGGGATGGGCGGCGTCTCCACCGTCTTGGTGATCGTGACCGACGCGCCGGGAGCCAGTGCGTCGGCGTAGTGCTGCGGGCTCACGCCCGGGTCGGCGACGGCCGCGACGGTCGAGGCCGCGCTCAGGCCGAGCGCGAGCAGACCGGCACCGGCTGCCCGGACCAGGGTGTGGGAGGGATGAACACGCATGTCAGGTTCCTTTCCGAGGGTGTGACTGACACCCACGGAGTCCGGAGCCGGACCGGTTGATACCCCAATCTGGGTATCAACCGCGTCGGCGCAGGGCGACGAGCGCTGCGACCAGCGCGGTCGCGGTGCCGACCCGGCGGGCCAGCGGCCTGGCCCGGTCGAGGTCGGCCCGGGCGGGGGCGGGACCCTGGCCCATCACCGCGCGGTGCTCGATCCGGCCGCCGTAGTCGTTGGTCCCGCCCAGCCGGATGCCCAGCGCGCCGGCGAAGGCGGCCTCGACCGGACCGGCGTTGGGGCTGGGGTGACCGGCCGCGTCGCGGTGCCAGGCCCGGTGCGCGCCGCGCGGGTCGGGGCCGAGTGCCGTCGTGAGGGCGGCGGTCAGTCGCGAGCCCGGCAGGTTGAGCAGGTCGTCGAGCCGCGCGGCGGCCCACCCGAAGCGCTCGTAGCGGGTGCTGCGGTGCCCGACCATCGCGTCGAGGGTGTTGGCGGCGCGATACCCGAGCAGACCGGGTACGCCGGCCGCGGCACCCCACACGAGCGGGGCGACGACCGCGTCGGAGGTGTTCTCGGCGAGTGACTCGAGGGTCGCGCGCACCACCTCGGCCTCGTCGAGCTGCCGTGTGTCACGGCCGACGAGGTGGGTGAGCTGTCGCCGCGCTGCGGGGAGGTCGCCCTCGGCGAGCAGACGGCTGACCTCGGCTGCCTCGCGGTCCAGGGAGGTGCCGCCGAGGACGGCCCAGGTCACGGTCGCGGTGACGACCGTGGCGCCGAGACCTCGGGGCAGCGCCCGCTCGGCCAGGACACCGAGCGCGACGACGCCACCGACCAGGGTGCCGACGTACAGCACGCCGGTGGGGCGGTCGTCGCGCCACATCCTGCGCTCCAGCGCGGCCGCGACCTGCCCGAAGCCGGCGACGGGATGACCACGCCGCGGATCGGCGAGGAGCCGATCCGCGGCGTACCCGAGCAGGATCCCCGCGGCCCGGGCCGTGCTCACAGGCTGGCGGCGAGCTCGCGGCGGGCGAGGTCCGCCGCCGCACGGTCGTGGAGCCGCCCGACCAGGAGGGTCAGGCCGACGCCGATGCTCGCCCAGAGCGCGGCGAGGGTGACCAGCGACGAGCGGCGGAAGTACCACAGCGTGTCGGCCGGGAAGTCGCCGAGCTCGTTGACCGTCGGCAGCAGCATCGCGGTGACGGTGACGACCGCGACATAGCCGCCCGCGGCGATGAAGGCGGCCGTCCAGCCGTCGTACCGCTTGCGGAGGCGGTTGGCCAGCACGACCACCGCGATCGCGGTGAGGACGGAGACCAGCAGCAGCCCGAAGTACGACGCCGTGCGCCCGCCGATCGTCTCGCCGCTGCCGACCGCGGGCGGGGTGGCGGGGTACTTCGTGAACGGCACCAGCGTGACCGCCACGAACCCGATCAGCGCCACGAGGGCGGTGGACCCGCGCGCCGACAGGCTCCCGAGCCGGCCGAGCACGGCGGCCGCGGCGAGCGACGCGAGACCGCCGAGGGCCGCGCCGATGGCGAGGGTGCCGGTCAGCAGGCCCCAGCTCTTCTGGTTCTCGCGCGAGATCTCGACCATGCCGTCGTCGGCGTGGCTGGACTCCTCGGCGTGCTCGGCGCCCTCGGCGTGCGGCTGCGCGGCGGCCGCCTCCTCGAGTGCGATGGCGTCGTCGACGTACGGCTCGCCGAAGGCGAACGCCACGACGAAGGCGATCAGGCCGGCGACCAGCCCCACCGCGAGCCCGCGGAGCAGGAAGGCGGCCGGGCTGAGGACGGACCTGTCCCTGGGAACGGTGCCCACCGGCTCAGTGGCAGGGGTAGCCGAGCAGGTGGCGGGCGTCGTGGACCCACTCGTGCACGGCGTTGCCGGCGGGCAGCGAGATCGCGCCCTGGTCGGCGCTCACGAAGAAGATCGCCAGCATGGCGAGCAGGCCGAAGAAGACGACCCAGGTGCCGAGCTGCAGCAGCGGGACGACCGGGACCTGGACGGCCGGTGCGGCAAGAGGGGTGACGGTGGACTGCGACATGGTGCCTCCTCAGGGATTCAGCGTCCCTGGTCAATGGATGTGAGGTGTGTGCAGGCACTCGTTCCTGACTTCACCGCACCCGGCCCCTCGTTGCTGAGGGCGGAGGCGGTGTCACAGTAGCGCGACTGTGCCGGATTCCCACCGGCTTCCTCGTGCCTGCTCCACGGACTCTAGGGCATCGCGCGCAGTGCCCGCAGCAGCTCGTCCGTGGTGTCCGGTGGTCGGACGGCGATCCGGATCCAGGTGCCGTCCAGGCCGGGGAAGGTGTCGGCCCGGCGTACGGCGATGCGGCGCTCGCGCAGCGCCGCGTGCACGCCGCCGCCGACCTGTGCCAGCACGAAGGACGCCGTGGCCGGGCGGTGGTGGACGCCCAGGTCGGCCAGGCCCTTCTCGAGGTGCTCGCGCCAGTCCCGGATCTGCTCGGCCCTCCTGGTGGCCTCCCGCGCGGCCTCGTGGCTGGTGCAGGCGACGACCGCGGCGGCGGCGGTGGTGCCGACGGACCACGGGGTCTGCGCCAGCGCCATGCCCGCGACGGCGTCCGGGTCGCCGACGACGTAGCCCGCGCGGATGCCGGGGATGCCCCAGTGCTTGGTGAGGGAGCGGAGCACCACCACTCCCTCGAGGGGTACGCCGGCCAGCGACTCCGGCTCGCCGGGCACGCAGTCCATGAACGCCTCGTCGACCACGACCAGCCGCCCGGGCCTCCTCAGCGCCCCCAGCGTCACGGCCGGGTGCAGGACCCCCGTCGGGTTGGTCGGGTTGCCGACGACCACGAGGTCGGCGTCGTCCGGGACCAGCGCCGGGTCGAGGGTGAACGGCTCCGGCAGCAGCACGGCGGTCACCTCGTGACCGGCCTGCTCCAGCGCGGCGTGCGGCTCGGTGAACTGCGGGTGCACGACCACCGGGCGCCGCCACGGCCGCAGCCGGGCGACCAGCGTGAACGCCTCGGCGGCCCCCGCGGTGACCAGCACCTCCTCCTCCGCCCGCCCGTGGTGGGCGGCGACGGCCGCCCGCGCGGCGCTCGGGTCCGGATAGGCGCCGACCTCGCCGAGCGAGCTGCGCAGGGCCGCGTCGAGCCAGGGCGGCCGCGGGCCGTCGTACACGTTGACGGCGAGGTCGAGCATCCCGCGGGCCTCGACGTCGCCGTGGTGGCGCAGGTCAACCACGGGCGTGCACCGCCTCGGCGAAGCGTGCGGCCAGCTGGGGGTGGCCGGCCCAGTGCGTGTGGAGGTACGACGCGTGCAGGGTCGGCGAGGCGAACCCGACTCGCTGTGCGTCGATCTCCCAGGCGGGCGTGGTCGTCGTCGCCGGCGTGACGGTGGTGCGGTGGAACTCGTGCCCGGTCACCTGCTCGCCGGCTCGGGACAGCAGGGTGTCGTCGGGCGCGGTGGCGACGGGGTAGCGCAGGGTCAGCCGGTCGGTCATCGCCGCGTCGGCGTCGAGGACCCCGGCCATGGGTGCCCCGTCGAGGGTGCGGCACAGGTAGAGCAGCCCGGCGCACTCGGCGACGGTCGGCAGCCCGTCGAGCACGGCCTCCCGGATCTCCGCGAGCAGCGGGGTGTTCGCGGCGAGGTCGGCGGCGTGCACCTCCGGGAAGCCGCCGCCGAGGTAGAGCCCGGCCGTGCCCGGCGGGAGGGCGGGATCCACCGCCGGGTCGAAGGGGACGACGTCGCAGCCGTGGGCGGCCAGCAGCTCGGCGGTCTCGGCGTACCGGAAGGTGAAGGCGCGGCCGGCTGCGACGGCCACTTTCTGCCGGGTCGGCGGGATCCGCGAGCCAGTTCCTGCCGGGGCGGCGGTCCAGGGAGCCGCGGCGAGCGGGGGAGCGGCCCCGGCGATCGCCAGCACCGCGTCGAGGTCGACGTGCTCGGTGACCACCTCGGCGAGGCGGGCCACGACCTCCGCGGCGCCGCCGCGCTCGGCGGCGGTGACCAGGCCGAGGTGGCGCGAGGGGGTGGCGATCGAGGCGTCCCGGGGGATCGCGCCCAGTACGGGCAGGGAGATCGCGGAGCGGACCTCCGCGGCGTGCCGCGCCGATCCGGCCTGGTTGAGGATCACGCCCGCCACGGACACGGTCGGGTCCCAGGTCGCCATCCCGTGCACGACCGCGCCGATCGAGCGCGAGGAGCGGGAGATGTCGACGACCAGGACGACGGGCGTCCGGGTCAGCGCCGCGACGTGGGCGGTGGAGGAGAACCCGTCGCCGCCGATCCGGCCGTCGTACAGGCCCATCACGCCCTCGACCACGGCGACGTCGGCGTCGCGTGCGCCGTGCAGCAGCAGCGGCGCGACCAGCGACTCGCCGACCAGGTGCGGGTCGAGGTTGCGGCCGGGGCGCCCGCACGCGAGCGCGTGGTAGCCGGGGTCGATGTAGTCGGGGCCGACCTTGTGCCCGCTGACCTCGTGCCCGGCGGCCACCAGCGCGGCCATCAGGCCGGTGGCGACGGTCGTCTTGCCCTGCCCGGTGGCCGGGGCGGCGACGACGACCCGCGGGAGCGCAGTCACCACTCGATGCCCTTCTGGCCCTTCTGGCCGACGTCCATCGGGTGCTTGACCTTCGTCATCTCGGTGACCAGGTCGGCGAGCTCGACGAGCTTGGGGTCGGCGCGCCGGCCGGTGATCACGACGTGCTGGTGGCCGGGCCGGTTCGCGAGCGTCTCCACGACGTCGTCGACGTCCACCCAGCCCCAGTTGATCGGGTAGGTGAACTCGTCGAGCAGGTACAGGTCGTGCTGCTCGGACGCGATCCGGCGCTTGATCTCCGCCCAGCCCTCGGCCGCGTCGGCGGCGTGGTCCTCCTCGGACCCGGCCTTGCGTGACCAGGACCAGCCGGAGCCCATCTTGTGCCACTCGATGCCGAGCTTCTCGAACGCCGTCTGCTCACCGAGGCGCCACTTCGCGGACTTCACGAACTGGAACACCCCGATGTCCCATCCCTGGTTCCAGCCGCGCAGCGCGAGCCCGAAGGCCGCGGTCGACTTCCCCTTGCCGTCGCCGGTGTGCACCATCACCAGCGGCCGGTTGCGACGCTGGCGGGTGGTGAGCCCGTCGTCGGGGACGACGAGCGGCTGGCCCTCAGGCATGGTTGTTCTCCCTTGCTTGCCAGGTGTTCTCGTGGATGGCGTCCGCGAGCGGGCGGCGCGTGCGCCAGCCGTGCCGCTCGAGGTCGGGCACGGTCTCCAGGTGGCTGACGGTGCCGAGGCAGAGCCAGGCGACCGGGCGTACGTCGGCCGGGATCCCCAGCAGGTCGCGCAGGAAGTCCTCGCGGTAGAAGGAGACCCAGCCCAGGCCGAGGCCCTCGGCGGTGGCGGAGAGCCACAGGTTCTGGATCGCCAGCACCGTCGAGTACAGGCCGGCGTCGGCGATCGCGTGCCGGCCGAGCACGTGGCTGCCGCCGCGCGCCTGGCTGTGGGTGACCACGACGCCCAGCGACGACTCGCAGATCCCCTCGACCTTGATCCGGTCGAAGGTCTCCCGCCGCTCGGGCGGGAGCGATGCGGCGAAGGTGTCGCGCTCGGTGGCGACGTGGTCGCGGAAGGCACGCCGCAGCGCCGGGTCGCGCACCAGCACGAAGTCCCACGGCTGTGTCATCCCGACGCTCGGTGCGCGGTGCGCGGCTCCGAGGACCCGGTGCAGCACGTCCTCGGGCACGGGGGAGCCGGTGAACTCGGCCCGGACGTCGCGGCGGCGCTCGATGACGTCGTACAGGTCCGTGGTCGTGGCGCTCATGCGGCCCTCCGGGTCACGTCGACCAGCGCCTCCGCGCTCACCTCGCCGACCGGGACGTGGTCGGCGCCGAGGTGCTCGGCGAGCGCGACGGCGAGGCCCATCCGCATCGGGCCGGACTCGCAGTCGACGACCACGCTGGCGACGCCGGCCTCGGCCAGCAGGCCCGCGGCCATCCGGGAGCGGACCACCGCGTCCGCGCCGGCGGTCGCCCGGCCGTCGGTGACGACGACGAGCAGGGCGCGGCGCTGCGGGTCGCGGGTCCGCTCGACGGCCAGCAGGTGCGCGGCCTCCAGCAGCCCCTCCGCCAGCGGGGTCCGGCCGCCGGACGGCAGGTCCTCCAGGCGCTGGGCGGCGGCGTCGACGGAGTGCGTCGGCGGCAGCGCCACCTCGGCCTCGGCGCCGCGGAAGGTGACCAGGCCGACCTTGTCGCGGCGCTGGTAGGCGTCGAGCAGCAGGCTCAGCACCGCCGTCTTCACCTGCTCCATCCGCCGTCGCGCCGCCATCGACCCGGACGCGTCGACGCAGAAGAGCACGAGGTTCGACTCCCGTCCCTCACGCACCGCGACCCGCAGGTCGGCCGGGTCCAGCAGCAGCCGGCCCTCGGTGCGACCGCGCGCGACCTGGTGCCGGACCGCGGCGCGGATCGTCTCGGTCAGGTGGATCGCGCCGCCCGTGCTGCCGAGCCGGTCGGGAGTGGTCGCGCCGATCCGGCGGCCGTTGCTGGTGCGGGCCCGGCTGCGGCGGCCGGCGGTGCCGGTGCCGACGCCGCGGACGGTGAGCAGCCGGGTGCGGTAGGCCGCACCGGTCGGCGCGACGCTGCTCGGCGCACTGCCGTCCGTGACGTCAGACGTTTCGTGGGCTCTCGCCTCGGATTCCGATGACGTCCGCTCCGGGTCCGGGGCCGGCGCGTCCTGCGGAGCCGTGCCGTCATCCGTCTCGTGGGCGCTCGCCTCGGATTCGGATGACGTCCCGTCGGGACCCGGGCCGTCCCCGTCCGGGCCGTCCGGCTCCGGCGGCAGGTCGTCGTCGCCGAGCACCTGGTCGAGCAGGTCCTCGTCCAGCCCGGGGGCGTCGAACGGCTTGCGGCGGCGCCGGTGCGGCAGCGCCAGCCGGGCCGCGACCCGGATGTCGTCGAGGGTGACCTGGGCGCGCCCGGACCAGGCGGCGTGGGCGACGGCGGTGCGGGCGGTGACGATGTCGGCCCGCAGGCCGTCGACGTCGAAGGCCGCACAGACCTCGGCGATCTTCAGCAGCCCAGCGTCGGTGAGCCGGACCTCGCCGACCAGCGCCCGCGCCGACGCGATCCGCGACCGGAGCGCGGTCTCCGCGGCGTCGTACCGGGCGGCGAAGGCGGCCGGGTCGGCGTCGTACGCCATCCGGCGGCGGACCACCTCGGCGCGCAGCGCCGGGTCACGCGGCGCGGCGACCTCGACGGTCAGGCCGAACCGGTCGAGCAGCTGCGGGCGCAGCTCGCCCTCCTCGGGGTTCATGGTGCCGACCAGCACGAACCGCGCCTCGTGGGTCATCGAGACGCCGTCGCGCTCCACGGTGGCGCGGCCCATCGCGGCGGCGTCGAGCAGCAGGTCGACGAGGTGGTCGTGCAGCAGGTTGACCTCGTCGACGTACAGGATCCCGCGGTGCGCCTTGGCGAGCAGGCCGGGCTCGTACTCCGCCTTGCCCTCGGCCAGGGCGCTCTCCAGGTTGATCGACCCGGTGACCCGGTCCTCGGTCGCGCCGATCGGCAGCTCGACGAGCGGGACCGGCCGGTCGTCGACGGGCGGGAGGACGGCGGCCAGCGCGCGCACGATCGTCGACTTGGCCGTGCCCTTCTCGCCGCGCACCAGCACCCCGCCGACGTCGGGGGCGATGGTGGTGAGGATCAGGGCGAGGGCCATCGGGTCCGGGCCGTCGGGGCCGTCGGCGCCGACCACGGCGCTGAACGGGAAGTGCTGGACTCGGGGGGAGGTCAACGCAGGCGCTCCTTCCGGGCGAGGCGTTCGGGGGAGTAGAGGTAGGACTCGGCGTCCGATGCCGACGCGAGCGCGGGGCCGACCAGGATCACCGCGGCCTGGCGCAGTCCGGCGTCCTCGACGAGGGCGGCGACGGTGCCGACGGTGCCGCGCAGCACCAGCTCCTCGGGCTGGGAGGCGCGGGAGACCACCGCGACCGGGCAGTTCTCGCCGTAGAACGGCCCCAGCTCGGCCATCAGCGCCGCGGTGCGGGTGATCGCGAGGTGCAGCACCAGCGTGGCGCCGGTCGCGGCGTACGCCGCCAGCGACTCGCCCTCCGGCATCGCCGTCGACCTGGCCTGGGTGCGGGTCAGCACCACCGACTGCGCGACGAGCGGAACGGTCAGCTCGCGGCCGACGATCGCGGCAGCGGCCGCGTAGGCGGGTACGCCGGGCGTCACGTCCCACGGCACGCCGGCGGCGTCGAGACGCCGGGTCTGCTCGTGCAGGGCCGAGTAGAGCGAGGGGTCGCCCGAGGTCAGCCGGACGACGTCCCGGCCGGCGACGTGCGCCTCGACCATGACCGCGGTGATCCGGTCGAGGTCGAGCTCCTGGGTGTCGACCCGGTGCGCGTCCTCGCGGCAGTGCGAGAGGACGTCGGCGTCGATGTAGGTGCCTGGGAAGAGCACGACGTCCGCCGTGGCCAGCAGGGCGGCGGCGCGCAGGGTGATCAGGTCGGCCGCGCCGGGGCCGGCGCCGACGAAGTGCACGGTGGCGGGGTCCCCGCGAAGTTGTTCGGGGGAGCGCAGCGGAGGAGAAGAACTTCGTGGGGTGGCGTTCACTGCGGGCTCTCCTTGGTCCAGGCCCACTGCACGACGGCGCGGGCCGGCGTCCAGCCGGTGAACCGCCCGCCCAGCGGGGTCACGTGCTCGACGGAGAGCCGGGTGAGCTCGCCGCCGTGGGTGTGGAAGGCGTCGACGAGCAGCTGCTCGGTCTCCAGGGTCACGCCGTGCACGACCAGCCGGCCACCGGGCGCGAGGGCGTCGCGGCACAGCTCCAGCAGGCCGTCCGCGGTCGCGCCGCCGCCGACGAACACGGCGTCGGGCCTCGCCAGCCCGGTGAGGGCGTCGGGGGCGCGGCCGACGACGACCCCGAGGCGGGGTACGCCGAGGCGGCCGGCGTTGCGGCCGATCCGGGCCGCCCGCTCCTCGCCGGCCTCGACGGCGACCGCGGTGGTCAGCGGGTGTGCGCGCAGCCACTCGATCGCGACCGAGCCGGCACCGGCGCCGACGTCCCAGAGGTGGTCGCCGGGCCGCGGTGCGAGCCGGGCGAGGGCGCTGGCGCGGACGTCGCGCTTGGTGAGCTGGCCGTCGTGCTCGAAGGCGTCGTCGGGCAGGCCGGTCGCCCAGGAGGCGTCGCCGGCGCCGGCGACCTCGAGGGCGAGGACGTGCAGCCGGGGGACGGGGCAGGGGTACACGGCGCGGGTCTCCGCGCCGCCCAGGTCGCCCAGGACGTGGATCGTCGTCGCGCCGAAGCCGGCGTCCGCGAGCAGGGCGGCGACGGCGGCCGGGGTCTTCTCGTCGGACGACAGCACGAGCAGCCGTCGTCGGGGTGCGAGCTCGCGGCGCAGCGCGTCGACGTCGCGGCCGACCAGCGTGACGACCGCGGACTCCTCGGCGGACCAGCCCATCCGGGCCCGGGCGAGGGAGACCGACGACACGGCCGGGACCACCTCCACGGCGTCAGCGCCGAGCAGCCGGATCAGCGTCGTACCGATCCCGGAGACGAGCGGGTCGCCCGACGCCAGCGCGACGATGCTGCGGCCCTGGTGCTCCTTCAGCACGCCGGGCAGTGCGGTGAGCGGGCGCGGCCACGGGCGGCGTACCTGTCCCGGCACGGGGGGGACCAGCTCGAGGTGGCGCTCGCCACCGAGCAGCACCTCGGCGTTGCCGACCAGGGACCGGGACGCGGGTGGGAGGTGGCCGTCGGCGCCGATGCCGACGACGGTGACCTGCCGACCCATCACTCCACCCATCGGGGCGTCCAGACGGTGCCGTTGGCCTCGACGCGGGTCGAGGACGCGCCGATGATCAGCAGGCACTTCATGTCGATGCCGTCGGTGTCGAGCGCGCCGAGGGTCGTGACGCTCAGCGACTCCTCGGCCCGGCCGACGTCGCGCCCGACGACGACCACGGTGTCGGGAGAGCGGTGCTCGAGCAGGATCTTCTGCATCTCCACGACCTGGTCGCGGCGTGAGCGGGAGGCCGGGTTGTAGACGCCGAGCACCAGGTCGGCCTCGGCGATCGCCCGCAGCCGTCGCTCGACGACCGGCCACGGCTTGAGCCGGTCGGAGAGGCTCACGACCGCGAAGTCGGCGCCGATCGGCGCGCCCGCGCGAGCGGCCACGGCCTGGACCGCGCTGACACCCGGCAGCACCCGGACCGGGATCGTCGCGTACTCGGGATGCTCGGGGTCGGCCGCGGCCTCGAACACCGCCGCGGCCATGCCGAAGACACCCGCGTCGCCACCGGACACCACCGCCACCCGCTCGCCGCGCAGCGCGAGGTCGAGCGCGAACCGGGCCCGATCGACCTCGACCGTGTTGCCCGACGCGTGCCGCTGCAGGCCCGGGCGCTGCGGCACCCGGTTGACGTACGGCGCGTAGCCGACCACGTGCTCGACCTCGGCGAGCGCGGCGCTCGCCTCGGGGGTGAGCCAGCCCTCCGGGCCCGGGCCGAGACCGACGACGAGGAGCTCCGTGGGCTGCGGTTCGGTCCCCAACCGCATGATCTCGGGCTCGGAACGTGCGGTTGGGGACCAAACCGCAGACCCACGCATCCGCTCAGCGGAAGCCGGCCGGGCCGAGTCGCCGGGGACGACGATGAGCGAGAAGTACGGCACCGAGTCGGCGTCCACCTCGGCGACCGGGAGCCAGCGCTCCTCGGGCTGGGAGGCGCGCTCGACGTAGAGCGCGCCCTCCAGCCGGCCCGCGGCCGCGAGCGCGGATCGGACGGCGGGGAAGGTCCGGCCGAGCTTCATGATCACGGCGCCGTCGGTGTCGGCGAGGCGGCGGGCCAGCTCCGGCTCGGGGAGGGTGCCGGGCAGCACGGTGAGCACGTCGGTCTGCCGCACCAGCGGTGCGGGGACGGTCGCGGTGGCGGCGGCGAAGGCCGGGATGCCGGGGACGACCTCGACGGGGAAGCGGTCGCGGAACCGGTCGACGAGGTACATCGACGAGCCGTAGAACAGCGGGTCCCCCTCGGCGAGGAGGACGACGTCGCGACCTGCGTCCAGGTGCGCGGCGAGCCGGTCCTCGCATTCGTCGTAGAAGGCGGCCAGGGCGCCGACGTACCCACCGGGATGGTCGGTGGACCCGGTGGTGACCGGGTAGCGCAGCTCCTCCTCGATCGCTCCGGCCGGGATCAGCTCGGCCGCGATCCGGCGGGCGTGCGACTCCTTGCGGACCCCGGCGTGGAAGGCGATCACGGGGGCCGCGCCGATGAGCCGCTCGGCCTTGCGGGTGATCAGCTCGGGGTCGCCGGGGCCGATGCCGACGACGTGGAAGCTGCCGGTGGGCGTGCTCACTCCGCCTCCTGCGCGAGCGCGTTGACGGCGGACGACGCCATCGCCGACCCGCCGCGGCGGCCACGGACCGTGACGAACGGGATGTCGATGCCGTGGTCGTCGGCGAACGCGGCGAGCGCGTCCTTGGACTCGGCTGCGCCGATGAACCCGACCGGGCAGCCGACGATGGCAGCGGGCTGCGGGCCCCCGGCGAGGATCATCTCGAGCAGGTGGAAGAGCGCGGTGGGGGCGTTGCCGATGGCGACGACGGCGCCGTCGAGCAGCGGCTCCCACAGCGAGACCGCGGCCGCCGTCCGCGTCGTGGACCAGGCCCTGGCCAGGTCCGGGACGCGCTCGTCGGTGAGGAAGCAGTGCACGGGGTTGTCGGCCGGCAGCCGGCCGGCGGTGATGCCCATCGCGACCATCCGGGCGTCGCACAGGATCGGCGCGCCCGCGTTGAGTGCCGCGCGGGCCGCGGGGACCAGCCGCGGGTGGATGACCAGGTCCTCGACGAGATCGGTCTGCCCGCTGCCGTGGATCATCCGGACCGCGACCTTCTCGGCCTCGGCGGGGACGCGGGCCAGGTCCGACTCGCGGCGGATGGTCGCGAACGAGTCGACGTAGATCGCCGGCCCGTCGGCGATGTAGTCGTAGCGACGTGGCGGAGCGGTGAGTTCGGTCATGCGCCCTTCCTCGGGGATTCAGGCTCGGGGATGAGCACGCCGTGCCACGGCGTGACGATCACGGTCGGTGCGGTCCAGGCGGCGATGGTCGGCAGGTCCAGCCCGTCCTCGGGTACGGCGAGGTGCCGGCCGCCCGCGACCGGGCCGAGGGGGAGCGGCCCGGTCGCGACGGTGGCAGCGGGGGCCGCGGGCCGGGCGGCCGCGAGCGGACGACCGAGCTCGGGGACGTGCCACGGAGCGTCGGGCCCGGAGCCCCGGACGGCCAGGAACTCCCGGGCCAGCGCGGTGAGCGCGGCAGGTGCGTCGGCGAGGGGGACGACCTCGCCCCACTGCTCACCGATCCGCAGCTGCGCGGTCGTGGTGTCGAGCGCGACCAGGCCGAGGTCGAGGTGCTTGTCGGCGAGGTCGCCGCGCCCGTCGTCCAGGGTGAACAGGAACCGGCCGGGCAGGCCGGCGAGCGCGTCGTCCGCGAGCAGCAGCGCGTCCAGCGCGGCGAGGACCGGCCGCAGGTCGGCCCGGCCGCCCGCGAGGCCGGTCTGGGGTGAGACGAGCACGTTGCGGACCCGGTCGTGGGCGCGCGACGGCAGCAGCCCGGTCGCCTCGAGCGCGGCCAGCGCGGCCGCGTCGAGGAGGCCGTCAGCAGTCAGCGGCATCGCGCGGACCTGCAGATTGGCCCGCCCGGTGACGCGGACCCGGCCGTCGCCGTACTCCTCGGCGACCTCGGCCAGCGCCCGCAGAGCGGTCACGGCCACCCGCCCGCCGGGGACCCGCACCCGCACCAGGCCGCCGTCGTCGGCGGGCCAGGGGTGCACGACGCCGGGGCACCGGTCGGGTCGGCTCCGCGCGATCCCAGCCTGAGGCTGCGCCATGGTGGTCCTTCGAGGCCGGGGCTCCTCGCGATCGCCCCTCATCGACCTCACGACGGCTGGTCGCAAGGGCCAGCAGGTCTTCGGACTCGGGATCGTCCGGTCCGGAGCGTCTTCCCAGACCCGGAGGGTCCAGTGACATCAATGCTCCGGCCGTCACCCACACCGCTGCGCGTCAGTCCCGGACTCTCACCGGGTTCCCTTCGCTGGCACCGGCACCATAGCAAGAACCGATCGGTAGCCTGACCGCCATGCCCTCGCTCAAGGACGTCGTCGACCTGGTCCACGGCTGGTACCCGCCCGCGACCGCCGACAGCTGGGACGCCGTCGGGCTCGTCTACGGCGACCCCGAGCAGCCCGTGAAGCGGATCCTGCTCGCCGTCGACCCCACCCCGCAGGTCGCGGCCGAGGCGGCGGAGTGGAAGGCCGACCTGCTGCTCGTCCACCACCCGCTGTTCCTCAAGGGCGTCCACGGCGTCGCGGCGACCACGCCGAAGGGGCGGACCCTGCACACGCTGGCGAAGGCCGACTGCGCGCTGCTGACCGCGCACACGAACGCCGACCAGGCCGTCGGCGGCGTGTCCGAGGCGTTCGCGGTCGCACTCGGGCTCAAGGACCTCAGCCCGATCGTCCCGGCGCCGAGCGAGCAGCTCGACAAGCTCACCGTCTTCGTCCCCTCGGACGCCGCCGCTCCGGTCCGGGCCGCCGTCGCCGAAGCCGGGGCCGGCCAGATCGGCGACTACGACTTCGCCTCCTTCACCAGCGCGCCCGGCGAGGGCCGGTTCCGCCCCCTCGACGGCGCGACCCCGATGATCGGGACCGTCGGTGAGCTGGAGACCGTCGAGGAGGTCCGGATCGAGGTCGTCCTCCCGCGCGCCCGCCGGTCCGCCGTCGTCCGCGCGATGCTGGCGGCGCATCCCTACGAGGAGCCGGCGTACGACGTCGTGGAGGTCGCCGACCCACAGCTGGCCGAGGTCGGGACCGGACGGATCGGCAGCGTCGAGCCCACCACCCTCGCCGGCTTCGCGGAGGCGGTGGCCGCCGCGCTGCCGCCCACCCACCACGGGGTCCGGGTGGCCGGCGACCCCGAGCGCCAGGTCCGCCGCGTGGCGGTGTGCGGAGGCGCGGGCGACTTCCTGCTCGACCGGCTCGCGGGCTCCGACGCCGACGTCTACGTGACCAGCGACCTGCGCCACCACCCGGCGTCCGAGTTCCTCGAGAAGGACGGCCCGGCGCTGGTCGACGTGGCCCACTGGGCAGCCGAGTGGACCTGGCTCCCGGTCCTCGACCAGCTGCTGCGTGAGGCGCTGGGCGACGCGGTCGAGACCCGGGTGAGTGCGATCTCCACCGATCCTTGGACAATGCACCTGTGAACGCCGATCCCGCCGCCCAGCTCCGCCTGCTCGACCTGCAGGCCCTCGACGCCCAGGTCGACCAGCTGCGCCACCAGCGCAACAACCCGGCCGAGGCCGCGGAGATCAAGGAGCTGCTCGGCAAGCGGGTCGACGTCGACGGCCGGCTGCGCGACCAGCGCATCGTCGTCGACGACCTCGCCGTCGCCCAGGCGAAGGCCGATGCCGACGTGGAGCAGGTCAAGGCCCGTCGTACCCGCGACCGGGAGCGGATGGACGCCGGCGCCATCGCCGACCCCAAGGCGCTCGAGCGGATGCAGCACGAGCTGGAGTCCCTGGAGCGCCGGATCTCGACGCTCGAGGACGAGGAGCTCGAGGTGATGGAGCAGCTCGAGGAGGCCCAGTCCGCGCTCGCCGAGCTGACCGCGGCCATCGAGGACCTCGACGGCAGGCTCGGCACGCTGACCACGGCGCGCGACGAGAAGGTCGCCGCCCTCGACGCCGAGATCGCCTCGGTCTCCGGCGGCCGCGCCGCGATCGTCGCCGAGATCCCCGAGGACCTGATCGCCCTCTACGAGAAGCTGCGCGCGACCAAGGGCGGCGTCGCCGTCGGCGCGCTGCGCGCCCGCCAGTGCGGCGGCTGCCAGCTGACCCTCGACGCCGGCGAGCTCTCCGAGATCCGCGCGACCCCCGCCGAGAGGGTGCTGCGCCACGAGGAGTGCCAGCGGATCCTGGTCCGCACCTCCGAGAGCGGCCTGTGACCGCTCCGGCCCGGTTCGAGCGGGTCGTCGTCGAGGCCGACGGCGGCTCGCGCGGCAACCCCGGCCCGGCGGCGTACGGCGCCGTGCTGCGCGACGCCGCGACCGGCGCCGTGATCGCCGAGGACGCCCGCACGCTGGGGGTGGCGACCAACAACGTCGCCGAGTACTCCGGCTTGGTCGCCGGCCTCGCGCTCGCCGTGGAGCACGCGCCCGGCGCGCTCGTCGAGGTACGGATGGACTCCAAGCTCGTCGTCGAGCAGATGTCCGGGCGCTGGAGGATCAAGCACCCCGACATGGCGGTGCTCGCGGCCGAGGCGCGCGACCTCGCGCCCGCCGGTACGACGTACACGTGGGTGCCGCGCGCGCAGAACTCCCACGCCGACCGGCTCGCCAACGAGGCCCTGGACGGCACGCGGTCGGGCGTCAGCGTCCCGGGCGACCACGTCGAGGACGAGCCCGAGTCGGCGATCGAGGAGGCCGAGTCGCCGTCCTTCGGCCCCGGGCAGCCGACCACGATCGTGCTGGTGCGCCACGGCGTCACCCCGCACACCACCGGCCGCCGCTTCTCCGGCGGGCTCGGCGGCGACAACCCGCCGCTCTCGGAGGAGGGGCGCGCACAGGCCGCCGAGGTGGCCGCGTGGCTCACCGAGCTGAAGGACAGCGTCGACGTCGTCGTGGCGTCCCCGGTGCGTCGCACCCGCGAGACCGCCGACATCGTCGCCGCCGCCCTCGGTCTCGCGGTCGAGGAGGAGGCGGCCTTCGCCGAGATGGAGTTCGGCGAGTGGGACGGGCTGAGCTTCACCGAGGTGGCGGAGCGGGACCGTGAGCGGCTCGACGCGTGGTTCGCCGACATGGCCTCCCCGCCGCCGGGCGGCGAGTCGTTCGTGACCGTGCAGGAGCGGGTGCTGGCCGGGCTGGCCCGGCTGCTCGAGGCCCACGCCGGGCGCACGATCGTCCTGGTCAGCCACGTGACGCCGATCAAGACCCTCGTCGCGCACGCCCTCGACGCCCCGCTCGAGACGCTGTTCCGGATGGAGCTCGCGCCCGCCGCCGTGTCGGTCCTGGCCTTCTACCCGGACCCGCGCACCGGCGAGCAGAAGGGGTCGATGCGCTTCTTCAACGCGCTCGCGCCCGGTCGTCGTACCCTGCGCGACACCGGCCGCTGGTAGGTCGCCTCCGAGACGGGGAGCCGGACCCTCAGAGCTCGCTGACGACCACGTCGAGCTGCGTGCCGGTCCTGCCCGGGGCGCCGACCTCGACGGTCCAGCCCAGGTCGCGCAGCGTGTCGGCGAAGGCCGTGGGCGTGCGCGGGTCGGCGCCGTCCTCGAGCAGTGCCCGGACGATGCGGCCCTTGGTGGCCTTGTTGAAGTGGCTGACCACCTTGCGGGTGCCGTCGTGCTCGTGGAGGACCCGCACGGTCGCCACGCGCTCGGCCAGGTCGGGCCCCGGCTTCCAGAAGCCGGCGTACATCCCCGAGCGCAGGTCGACCAGCAGGCCGCGCCCCAGCGCCTCGGTCATCACGGCCGGCAGCGCCTCGCGCCACACCGCCGCGACCGGGCCCAGGCCCGGGAGGGAGGCGTCGCCGGAGAGGCGGTACGACGGGATCCGGTCGCCGAGGCGGACCATGCCGAACAGGCTGGACGCGACCGCGAGCCGCGAGGTCGCCCGCCGCTTCGCGCCGGCGGAGAGGGACGCGACGTCGAGGGCGTCGTACAGGACACCGGTGTAGATCCGGTCGGCCCGCGCGGTCGGCGCGGACGGCAGCGCGGCGTTGCGGTCGACGAGCTCGGCCTGCCCGGCCGACAGGCCGAGCACCTCGGACGCCTTGGCCGGGTCCTCCCGGCACAGCGTGACCAGTGCGTCGAGCACCTCGCGACGGGCGTCGGTCAGCGCGGGGGAGGACAGCGCGGCGAGGTCGAGCGGCTGGCCCCGCCGGGGGACGGCCTTGCCCTCGCTCGGCGGCAACAGGATCAGCACGGGCGCAAGGATAGGGTCCTGGCATGCCGAGCAATCTCGTGGTCCGGGTCAAGGCGAGCTCACCGGAGATCCAGGCGGGTCTCGCGGCGATCGCGAAGGAGCTGGAGCTGCCCGGCGAGTTCCCCGCCGAGGTGACCGCGGCCGCACAACGAGCCGCGGCCGGCGCCGTGCTCCCGGAGCTGGACCGCACCGACCTGCCCTTCATCACGATCGACCCCGCCGGCTCGATGGACCTCGACCAGGCGGTGCACATCGAGCGCGACGGGGACGGCTTCGTCGTCCACTACGCGATCGCCGACGTCGCCGCCTTCGTGCGTCCGGGCGACCCGGTCGACGTCGAGGCCAACAAGCGGGGCGAGACGCTGTACGGCGCCGGCACCCGGATCCCGCTGCACCCGCCCGCCCTGTCCGAGGGAGCGGCGTCGCTGCTGCCCGACCAGGTCCGCCCGGCCCTGCTGTGGACCATCCGCGTCGACGCGGCCGGCGCCAGCACCGGCGTACGCGTCGAGCGGGCGCGGGTGCGCTCCACCGCCCGGTGGTCGTACGTCGACGCTCAGCAGGCGCTCGACGACGGCACCGCCGGCGAGGTCCTCGAGCTGCTCCGCGAGGTCGGCACCCTGCGCGAGCAGCAGGAGGTCGCCCGCGGCGGCATCTCGCTGCCGCTGCCCGAGCAGGAGGTCGACGAGACCGACGGCGGCTTCCGGCTGGTGCTCCGCGAGCAGCTGCCCGTCGAGCTGTGGAACGCGCAGATCTCGCTGCTGACCGGCATGGGCGCGGCGACGCTCATGGTCGACGCGAAGGTCGGGATGCTCCGCACCCTGCCGCCCGCCGACCCGCGCGACGTCGCCCGGCTGCGCCGCGTCGCCAAGGGCCTGCGGATCTCGTGGCCCCAGGACATGGACTACCCCGCCTTCGTGCGCTCCCTCGACCTCACCCTGTCCCGGCACCAGGCGATGGTGGTCGCGTGCACGCGACTGCTGCGCGGCAGTGGGTACGCCGCCTTCGACGGCGAGCTGCCCGAGCAGACCCGCCACTCCGCGATCGCCGCCGAGTACGCCCACGTCACGGCGCCGCTGCGCCGCCTCGGCGACCGGTACACCGGCGAGGTCTGCCTGGCGATCTGCGCCGGGACCGCCGTCCCGGACTGGGTCGCGGCCGCCCTGCCCGGGCTGCCCAAGACCCTGCAGGACTCCGCCCGCCGCGCCGGGTCCTACGAGCGCGCGGTCCTCGACCTGGTCGAGGCGGCGGTCCTCGCCGACCGGGTCGGTCAGCGGTTCGCGGGTGTCGTCACCAGCGTCCGCGACGACGAGCCCACCTCGGGCGTCGTGGTCCTCGCCGAGGTCGGCGTCGAGGCGCCGGTCACCTCGACCGACCCGCTGCCCCTGGGCGAGGACGTCACCGTCACCCTCGCCACCGCCGACCTCGCGGCCCGCAAGGTCGCGTTCACCCTCCCGTGACGCCGGTGAAGGTCCTGGTCACCGGCGGGGTCCGGTCGGGCAAGTCCCGGCACGCCGAGTCCCTGCTCGCCGACGCCCCGGGCGTCACCTACGTCGCCGCCGGACCGGTGTACGACGACGCCGACTGGGCCGCGCGCATCGCCGCGCACCGGGCCCGCCGGCCGGCGACCTGGTCGACCGAGGAGACCCGCGACGTCGCCGGTGTGCTGGGCACCGCCGGCGAGCCGGTCCTGGTCGACTGCCTCGGCACCTGGCTCACCGGCGTCATCGACGATGCCGGGCTGTGGGAGGCGCCGGTCGAGCAGGTCGAGGAGCATGTCCTCTCCCGCCTCGACGCGCTGCTCGCGGCGCTCACCACGACCAGCGAGCAGGTGGTGCTCGTGACGAACGAGGTCGGCCTGGGCGTCGTGCCCGAGCACCGGTCCGCGCGGGTGTTCCGCGACCTGCTCGGCACGATCAACCAGCGGGTCGCCGAGGCCTGCGACGAGGTGCACCTCGTGATCGCCGGGCGGGTGCTGAGGCTCTGACCCTCGACCTGCTCGCGACCTGCTCGGGGCGTGTTGCAGCGACGCCTACGCGCCGGCCAGCCCGACCAGCAGCACGGCCAGCGCGACCTCGATCCCGGCGCCGAAGACGTCACCGGTGACCCCGCCGAAGCGCCGCACCGCGTGCCAGGTCAGCAGGGCGACCGCCAGGGAGGCGACCGCCACCGTCACCGGCCCACGCACGGGGTCGACGACGACCGACAGGACGCCGAGGCCCGCCCAGCCCACGAGGGACACGAGCACCGGCACCCGGCGGGTGAAGGTGACGCCCAGCCCGTCCGGCCGGGCCGGGGGAGCCAGGGTGCAGGCGGTGATCCACAGCGCGGCCCGTGACGCGCACACGGCGGCGCCCGCCACGACGGCCGAGCGCACCTCGCCGCCGAACGAGACGAAGGTCGTCAGCGCGGCGGCCTGGGCGCCGAGGACGAGCACGAGCGCGGCGACGCCGGCCGGGCCCGCCGTACCGCTCTTCATGACGGCCAGCGAACGCTCCCGGTCGTACGACGACGTCAGCCCGTCCGCGACGTCGGAGAGCCCGTCGAGGTGGAGCGCCCGGCTGCCGACGGCGAGAGCGGCGAGCGCCGCGAACGCGACGGCCGGTGCGGGCAGGTCGAGGCGGCCACCGGCCCACACGACGCCGGCCACCACGACCCCGAGCGGCAGCACGGCGAGCGGGGCGAGCAGCAGCGCACCGGTCGCGACGCCGGGGGAGACCTTGAGCACCGCGGGGACCCGCAGCGCCGTCAGCATCCCGATCGACAGCCGCAGGCTGCGGCCGGCGACGGCGACGTTCATCGGGTGGTCACGCGTCCTCGGCGGGCGGCATCAGGTCGGCGAGGAGGGCGACGTCGCGCAGGAGGGCGACGGCCGAGCGCAGCACCGGCACGGCGGCGACCGCGCCCGAGCCCTCGCCGAGGCGCAGCCCCAGGTCGAGGACCGGCTCCAGGCCCAGCTTCTCCAGCGCCAGCGCCTGGGCCGGCTCGGTCGAGCGGTGGCCGGCGGCGAACCACGCGGCGGCGCCCGGGGCGATTCGCTCGGCGTACAGCGCGCAGGCGACCGACATCAGTCCGTCGAGCAGGACGGGTACGCCGCTCTCCGCGGCCTCGACGAGGTAGCCGACGGTCGCCACCAGGTCGGCGCTGCTCAGCGCCGTGAGCGCGTCCAAGGGATCCGCGATCCGGTCGCCGGCGCGGTCCAGTGCCTGCTGCACGACGACCTGCTTGTGGGTGAGCGCGGCGTCATCGACGCCGGTGCCGCGGCCGGTGACCTCGACGGCCGGGAGGCCGAGGGCGGCCGCGACCATCGCGGCGGCCGGTGTGGTGTTGCCGATGCCCATGTCGCCGGACAGCAGCAGCTGGGCTCCGGCGGCGATCTCCTCGCGAGCGACGGTGCGGCCGGCCGCGAGTGCCTGCGCTGCCTGGTCGGCGGTGAGCGCGTCCTCGACGTGGATGGCGCCGCTGCCGCGCCGTACCTTGTGCGCTCGGACGTCGTCCGGCACGTCCTCGAGGTCGTCGTCGACGCCGAGGTCGAGCACCCGGACCTGCACGCCGTGCGCGGCCGCGAGCGCGGAGACGCCGGCCTTGCCCAGCACGAAGGTGCGCACCATCGCCGGCGTGATCGCCGGCGGGTAGGCGGAGACGCCGTGCAGCGCGACACCGTGGTCGCCGGCGAAGATCACCAGCCGCACGTTGTCCAGCGGCCGCGGTGGTACGACGCCCTGCGTCGCGGCGAGCCACACCCCGAGCTCGCCCAGCCGGCCGAGCGCGCCGGCCGGGGTGGCCAGGCCGGCGAGGCGCTCGGCAGCTGCCGAGCGGACGTCAGGGTCGGGTGCGGCGAGGGCGCTCATGGTGCCGAACGCTACCGCCGCCCCGCGGTCCCGGGACGTCCTGCTCAGGTGAAGAGCATCACCAGCACCCCGGCCAGGGCCAGCAGCGTGAGGACTAGCACGATGCCCGACCACTCGTGCTCGTCGGTGTTCTCCAGGTCAGGCGTGTTCGCGGTCATGGTTCCCCCCAGTGACGCGTTCTCCGAGTGTTCCGCCGGTGGTCCAACGAGCCACCGGCGAGAACAGCACGGCTAGGGTCCCGGTCGTGGCCCACACCGTGCTCGTCGTCCCGGTACCCGCGCTGGAGGGCTACATTCGCGGCAGGTGGGAGCACTACGACGCCGCCTGGGTCTCCCGCGACCCGGCGTTCACCCATGCCCACGTCACCGCCCTGGCGCCGTTCCGGCCGTCCCCGACCGCGGACGACCTGGCCCGGGTCGCCGCGATCGCCCGCGCGACCCCCGCCTTCGACTTCGTGCTCGACGAGGTGCGCGCCTTCCCGGACGGGATCGTCCATTCCGTCCCGTCGCCCGCGGCCCCGTTCGCCGCGCTCACCGCGCAGCTGTGGGAGGCGTTCCCCGACTGCCCGCCGTACGCGGGGGAGTTCGCGGACGTCGTGCCCCACCTCACCCTGGACCGCCTCGGCCCCGACGTGTCGATCGCGTCGGTGCGCGCCGACCTGGCGGGGTGCCTTCCGGTCCGGGCGCGGGCGGAGCGTCTCGAGCTGCACAGGTACGCCGAGCGCGACTGCCGGGTGCTGGCGAGCTGGTCACTGGTCGCGGTCGGCGATCCGGTCGCGCAACCAGGTGGTGGTCCCGGCCGGTAGGCCCTTCAGCTTCGGGCGCTCCGTCAGGGGAGCGACGAAGAGCGCGGTTCCCTCGGGCAGCGCCCACTTCAGCTCGTGGTAGACCCGCGACAGGTCGGCGTCGCTCTGGAGGAGGGCCAGGCCGTCGGCGATCGCGCGCACCTCGGTCCACGGGCCGAGCACGTCGTCCGGCACGGCTGTCGGGGACCACGCGAGGTAGACGGCCATGGCCGACCGGTACCCGGCATCCGCCGAGGTCAGTGCGCCAGCTTGAGCCCGATCACGCACCCGACCAGGCCGAGCAGCAGCAGGACGCGGAGCAGGCTGACCGGCTCCTCCCCGCTCGCCATCGCGATCACCACTGTCAGCGCCGCCCCGATGCCGACCCACACGGCATAGGCGGTGCCGACCGGCAGGCTGCGCATCGCCCAGGCCAGACCGGCCATGCTGGCCGTCAGGGTCACGAGGAAGACCACGGACGGAACCAGCCTGCTGAACCCCTCGGACCGCGACAGGGCCGTCGCCCACGCCGCCTCGAGGACCCCGGAGAGCACCAGTACGAACCACGCCATGACCGCCACATCCTTCGTGGCCGTCTTGTCGCGTTCCGGGTACGGCTCCCTCGTCCGGCAACCGGTCAGTCGGTTGTACGTCCATTCTATCCGCGTGGATCGACACTCGTCGCCTCCGCACTGCTAGGCTCGTTCCCGTTGAAGAGTGCTCCGCAAGGAGCGCTCCTGCTCTCTCGGTGGGGGCAGAACATCTTGTCGCTCTTGGTCTTCGGTTCAGCTGGGCATCAGGCAAGGGATGTCTTCAGCACCAACGGCCCCGGCAGCTCGCCGGTCCGGAACACGAAACCAAGGAGAAAATCATGGCTCAGGGCACCGTCAAGTGGTTCAACAGCGAGAAGGGCTTCGGCTTCATCGCCCCGGCCGACGGCACCCCGGACGTCTTCGTCCACTTCTCGGCCATCCAGGGCACGGGCTACAAGTCGCTCGACGAGAACCAGCAGGTCGAGTTCGACGTCACCCAGGGCCCG
The DNA here is from genome assembly GCA_016803235.1 of Pimelobacter simplex. Taxonomy (GTDB): domain Bacteria; phylum Actinomycetota; class Actinomycetes; order Propionibacteriales; family Nocardioidaceae; genus Nocardioides; species Nocardioides simplex_A. The sequence goes on along the minus strand of JADCLI010000003.1, from coordinate 142,776 downwards.
AAGGGCCCGCAGGCGGAGAACGTCCGCGCGGTCTGACGCACGTCGTCTGACGCTTCGCAGGGCCCCCGGCACCTCGGTGCCGGGGGCCTTCGCACGTTCCGGGCCGTCGCTGTCCTACGCTCGGCACGTGGCCGACCTGACCGAACCCTGTCCCAACTGCGGCACCCTGATGCGCTGGGAGACCTCCCACGAGAGGTGCGACGGCTGCGGCTACATCCGGCCGTGCTGCGAGGGCGCGCCCTGCCACTGAGGCCGGTGCGGGGCCCGTGCCTCAGACGTGACCGCTGAGCTGCGCCAGCCGGGTGGCGAGCGCGTCCACCAGTGCGTCGGCCTGCTTCGCGGTCAGCCCGTCGCCGTCGCCGAGGCTCGACACCGGCAGCACGTCGACCGAGAGCCGGGCCCCGCCGGCCAGCGCGCGCAGCTCGTCGACCTTGTCCCCGAACGGCGTGCCGCTGCCGGGGGAGTAGTGGCGCACCGCCTCGTCGAGGTCGTCGGCGAAGAGGTCCGCCTTCGTGACCGCGATGACCAGCCACACCGGCCGGTCGCGGCGCACCGCCATCGACGCGATCCGGTGCGCGGTGATCGTCCAGTCCTCGAGCTCGGCGGCCAGCTGGTCCTCGCGCGAGGCGGTGGCGGGGCCCGTCGTACCGCCGGCGCGGCGCGGTGTCGCGTGGCCGTTGGCGACCACGTGGATCACCCCGTCGACCGGCTCGTCGTGGAAGACCTCGTCGAGCGCCCCGAGGCGGGTGGCGGCGTTGTCGCCGGGCACGACCAGGAAGCGGAAGCCGTGGAGGCGCCGTGAGCGACGGGTACGACGCTCCATCACCGCCGAGCCGACCTCCGCCGCGCCGCTGGCCGGGCTGCGGCGGGCGAGCCGGTCGGCGAGCTGGGACTTGCCGACCCCGGTCATGCCCGTCACGGCGACGGTCGGGTAGCGGCGGCGCAGCGCACGGTTCATCCGCTCGGGCGCGGCGGCGAGCGCGCCGAGCACGCCGGTGGCGATCGTGGCGCTCACGGCAGCCAGGCCCGGCTTGGGCAGGACCGTGCGGGAACGACTGGGCGACACGACGACTCCTCGGGCTGCGGGCGGGGTGCTCCAGAGCCTACGTTCCGCCCGGGAGCACCGTGGCCCGGGAAGCCGCCCCGATGAGGGGTGCCGCTCCGCACCCCTCACGGCCTAGCCTGACCCATGGCCACCTTCACGCTCACCTGCATCGGCGATGACCGACCCGGACTCGTCTCCGACCTCTCCACGCGACTGCACTCCCACGGTGCGAGCTGGAACCGCAGCCAGATGGCGCGGTTGGCCGGCAAGTTCGCCGGGATCCTGCTGCTGGAGGTGCCCGACTCTCGTGCCGACGAGCTCGTCGCCGATCTCGCCGGTCTCGAGAGCATCGGCCTTCAGGTCACCCTGGCCCGCACCGACCTCCGGGTCGACCAGCCCGCGCTGCTGGTCGACCTGGAGCTGCTGGGTGCCGACCGGCCGGGCATCGTGGCCGAGATCTCCGCGGCGCTCGCCCGGGAGCGGGTGAGCATCCGCGACCTGGTCACCGACGTCCGTGACGCGCCGATGGCCGGCGGCCACCTGTTCGAGGCGCGGGCGGTGCTCGAGGCGCCGACCGGGACCCGGGTCGAGGACCTGCGCGCGACCTTGGAGGCGATCGCCGACGAGCTGATGGTGGAGATCACCGTGGCCGAGGCCGAGGTCCCTGCCTGAGATCCCTCAGCCGAGGGCTCCCTTGAGGCGCTGGGCAGATCCTGCGGACAGCTCGGCGTCGTAGTTCCCGGTGATCGGGGTGATCGTGACGTACCCACGACGGAACCACACGTCGTCGGCGTCGCGCTCGACGCTGTCGAAGAGGTCGGCGCCCACGGCGAAGCTGGACTGTGCGCCGACAGCGGGCAGCGTCGCCCCCGTGTAGGAGAGGTCGGCGTAGCCGCTGCCGCTGTCCAGTACCTTGACGCCGCGGGCGCGGTCCTGACCGCCGTTGACGTAGGGGTAGTTGACGTTGAGGCCGACGCCGTCGGGAAGCAGCGGGCCACCGGGGTGGGCCGTGGCGCGGAGCCGGTCGAGGAGCTGGAGCAGGTAGTCGGCGGTGTGGTCGTAGGGGAAGCTGTTCGGGTCGGCCTGCGGGTCCGCGTAGTCCCAGCCGGTGCTGATGGCGATCGCCGGTATGCCGTCGTTCAGCGCGGTGGCCGCGGCGGCGACGGTGCCGGAGTGGATCTGGAGCGAGGCGAGGTTCTGCCCCTTGTTCGTCCCCGAGACGACCAGGTCCGGGGGAGCGTCCGCGAAGACGGTGTTGATGCCGAACTCCGCCGCGTCGGCGGGCGTGCCGGCGACCGCGTACTTCCGCGGCTCGGGCTGGGTCACCTCGAGCTGGCCACCCAGGGTGATCCGGCCGCCCATCCCGCTGTTGTTCGCCAGCGGCGCGACCATCGTGACGTCGTGGCCGGCGGCGACGAGCGCGTCGAAGACCGTCGTGATGCCCTCGGCGGCCCAGCCGTCGTCGTTGGTCAGCAAGATCCGCAGGCCGCCGGTGGGAGCGGGCCGGTCCTGGGTGGAGGCTGCCGGCACGGCGTGCTCGGGATGGGCGGCCGTCCCCTGGCCGGCGACCAGGAGGGTCGCGGCACCGGCGAGGGCAGCTGCGGCAAGACGGAAGGTGGTGGGGCGCACGGGCACTCCTCAGAGGTTCGTCGGGCGCCGGCGGGGTGCCGGCGGGGGTGACGCTAGGGGCCCGGAGGAGGAGACGGGCGAGGCACAGTGCCCGCGGAGCGGAGCCAGGCTGTGCACGTCGCCCGTGGCGTCGGAGAGGCTCACCGGCGGGGGAACGGGAAGTGTCTGAGCGCCTCGACGAGCCGGTCGACGTCCTCGTCGTCGACGTACGGCGCAAGGCCGATGCGCAGACCGCCGGCCTCACCGAGGCCCAGGCGCCGGGCCGCCTCGTAGGCGTAGAACGACCCGGCCGGTGCGTTGATCCGGTGCTCGGCCAGGAACGCCTGGACCGCCCGCGGCTCGCTCCCGGCGAAGGTCATCAGCAGGGTCGGCGTACGACGGGCGGCGCGCGAGTGGACCGTGACGCCGGGCAGGCCCAGCACTGCGCGCTCGATCCGGTCCCGCAGCCGCTCCTCGTGGGCCTCGAGCGCCGTCATGGTCGCCACCAGCCGCTCGCGGCGGCTCGTGCCCGGGGACGGTGCGAGGGAGGCGAGGAAGTCGACCGCCGCGGCCGTCCCGGCGAGCAGCTCGTAGGGCAGCGTGCCGAGCTCGAACCGCTCGGGCACCCGGTCGGGCGACGGCAGCAGCTTGTCGGGCTCGAGCTCCTCCAGGAGTTCGGCGCGGCCGTGGATGGCACCGCAGTGCGGCCCGAGGAACTTGTACGGCGAGCACGCGAAGTAGTCGGCGCCCATCGCCGCGACGTCGACCACCGCGTGTGCGGCGTAGTGGACCCCGTCGACGAAGAGCTGAGCGCCCGCGGCGTGGACGAGGTCGGCGATCGCCCGGACGTCGGGCATCGTGCCGATCAGGTTGGAGGCGGCGGTGACGGCGACCAGCCGGGTGGCCGGCGACAGGTGCCGGGCGATCTCGGCCGGGTCGAGCTCGCCGGTCTCGGGGTCGAAGTCGGCGAAGCGGACCGTCGCCCCGACGTGGCGGGCGGCCAGCACCCAGCTGCGTACGTTGGCGTCGTGGTCCAGGCGGGTGACGACGACCTCGTCTCCCGGACCCCAGCGCTTGGCGAGCGTGCGCGCGAAGTCCATCGTCAGCTGGGTCATGCTCCGGCCGAAGACGATCCCCGACGGGTCGGCGCCCAGCAGGTCGGCCAGCGCCGCCCTGCCTCGGACGACGGCCAGGTCGGCGTTGCGCTCGGCCTCGGTGAGGCTCCCGCGGTTGGAGAGCGGCGCCACCAGCGTGTCGTGGATCGCGCGCGCGACGACGTCCGGGGTCTGGGTGCCGCCGGGGCCGTCGAAGTGTGCGGTCCCGGTGCTCAGGGAGGGGAAGTGGGAGCGGATCGCGGCCAGGTCGAGGCGCGCAGGCGTCGGCGTCATCGACCGAGCCGGTCGAGCAGGAGCGCCTCCGCCAGGCAGGCGTTGCGGAAGTCGGCCAGGTGCAGGCTCTCGTCGGTGCCGTGGGCGCGGGTGTCGGGGTCCTCGACGCCGGTCACGAGCACGGCCGCACGGGGGAAGGTGTCGGTGAACAGCCGGATCAGCGGGAGCGTCCCACCCACGCCGATCTCGACCGGCTCGGCGCCGTCCCATGCGTCCCGGAGCGCACCCAGCGCCAGGTCCCGTACGGCGGCCGGCGGGGCCAGCAGCACCGGGTGGGCCAGCGCGCCTGGTGTCACCTCGATGTGGGCGCCGTGCGGTGCGTGGGCCAGCAAGTGCTCGGTGAGCAGCTTCAGCGCGACCTCCGGGTCCTCGCCGGGCGCCACCCGCATGGAGACCTTGGCCCGCGCGGCGGCGCTGAGCATGTTCGCGGATCCGTCGACGCGTGGTGCGTCGATCGCGGTGACGGTGAGGCACGGCTGGAGCCAGAGCCGGTCGGTGATCGAGCCGCGCCCGGCGAGCCGGACGCCCTCGAGGAGGCCGGCGTCGGCGCGGAACCGGGTGTCGTCGTACTCCACCCGGCTGCCGGCACCCCGGGCCAGGCCCTCGACCGCCACGGTGCCGTCGGCGTCGTGCAGGCTGGCCAGCGTGGCGACCAGCGCGGTGAGCGCGTCGGGGACCGGCCCTCCCCAGGCCCCCGAGTGCAGGGCGTGCTCGAGGGTGCGCAGCTCGACGACGACGTCGACGAGACCCCGCAGCGCGACGGTGAGCGAGGGGGTGCCCACGGCCCAGTTGACCGAGTCGGCGACGACGATCACGTCGGCGGCGAGCTCGTCGCGGTAGCGGGAGAGCAGCTCGGGAAGGGTGGGCGAGCCGATCTCCTCCTCGCCGTCGACCAGCACCGTCACCCCCACGGGCAGATCGTCGCCGTGCGCGAGGAGCGCGGCCAGGTGGACGGCCAGACCGGCCTTGTCGTCGGCGGCGCCGCGGCCGAACAGCCGCCCGCCGCGACGGTCCGGCTCGAAGGGCGCGGACGCCCAGCCCGCGGGGTCCCCGGCCGGCTGGACGTCGTGGTGCGCGTAGAGCAGGACGGTCGGCGCACCCGGGGGAGCGGTCCGGTGGGCGATCACCGACGGCAGGCCGCCGGCGTACACCACCCGGGACTCCAGGCCGAGCTCGGCGAGCAGCTCGGCCGCGTAGCGCGCGCTGCGTGCCACGTCCTCCGCATGCTCGGGCAGGGCGCTCACCGACGGGATGCGCACCATCGCCTCGAGGTGGAGCAGCACTTCGGGCAGGGCGTCGTCGATCCGGTCGGCGAAGCGAGCGGTGGTCATGCGGGGATCCTCCCGGTGGCGGCGTGGGCGGCATCGACGAGCGCGTCGACGTCGTCGGCCGTGGTGTCGAAGGAGGTCATCAGGCGGACCTCCCCGGTGGCGGGGTGCCAGGTGCTGAACGTCCACCGCTCGCGCAGGGCGGCGACGACCCCGTCGGGCAGCACGGCGAAGACGGCGTTCGCCTGGACCGGGTGCGTGATCCGGGCGCCCGGGACCTGGACCAGCCCGCGCTGCAGCCGGTCGGCCATGGCATTGGCGTGGCGGGCACTGCGCAGCCACAGGCCGTCCTCCAGCAGCGCGAGCAGCTGCGCGGAGATGAAGCGGGTCTTGGAGGGCAGCTGCGTGCTGGCCTTCTTCAGGTACGGCAGGCCCGCGACCGCGTCCGGGTCGAGCACGATGACGCAGTCGCCGAACATGGCGCCGTTCTTGGTCGCGCCGAACGAGAGCACGTCGATGCCGGCGTCGGTGGTGAGCTCGCGCAGGGACGCGCCGAGGTGGGCGGCCGCGTTGGCCAGCCGGGCACCGTCGAGGTGCACCCGCAGGCCCAGACGATGGGCCGTGGAGGTCAGGGCACGCAGCTCGTCGGGGGAGTAGCAGGTCCCGAGCTCGGTGCTCTGGCTCAGCGAGAGCACGCCCGACTGGGCGTGGTGGCGGTTCGCCCGGTCCGCCGCGATCGCCGGCAGCGCATCGGGACGGACCAGCCCGTCGGGCGCCGGCACCGTCAGCAGCTTGAAGCCGTGGTGCTCGGGTGCGGCGCACTCGTCGGTGTGGAGGTGGGCCGACTCGGCGCAGACCACGGCCTCCCAGCGCTGGGCCATCGCCTGGAGTGCCACGATGTTGGCGCCGGTGCCGTTGAAGACCGGGTAGACCTCGGCGCGCGGGCCGAACTCGCGTCGTACCACCTCGCGCAGGCGGTCGGTGTAGACGTCGGCGCCGTAGCCGGGCTGGTGCCCGAGGTTCGCGGTCGCCAGGGCGGCGAGCACCTCCGGGTGCACGCCGGCGAAGTTGTCGGAGCCGAAGTCGCGGCGCTGCGGGTCGTGCAGCCGTTCGACGCTCATCGCGCCCCGACCGCGACGGGCTCGTCGGCGAAGAGGGCCACCAGACCCGCCTGGAGGACGGCAGCGTCGGTCGCGACGCCGAGAAGGTCCACCTCCGGAAGCAGTGCAGTGAGTCGAGGGTTGCCCGAGAACACCCCGAACGTCCGGCCGTGCCGCCGCGCCGCGTCCGCGACGCGGGAGATCGCCGCGACCATCCGGTCGGTGGTCACCGACGGCTCCCCGAGCGAGAGCGAGAGGTCGTAGGGGCCGATGAAGATCCCGTCGACGCCGTCGACGGCAGCGATCTCGTCGGCTGCGGCCAGGCCCGCCGCCGTCTCGACCATCGCCAGCAGCAGCGGGCGATCGCCGGCCGGGACGAGGGCGGCGCGACACAGTCCGGTGCTGCGCCGCCCTCGTGGGGGCAGCGAGGCCGCGGCGACCAGCTGGGAGGCCTGGTCGGCGGACTCGACGCCCGGGACGACGACCCCGGCCGCGCCGGTGTCGAGCATCCGGGCCAGGTGCGCCCCGTCGTGGGAGGAGAGGCGCACCAGGACGGGGACCCGGGACGCGCGGACCAGTGGCGCGACGTCGCTCGGCTCGAGGTCGCCGTGCTGGAGGTCGACGCCGAGCCAGTCGATCCGGTCCGCCACGGACGCGGCGGCGACCACCTCGAGCCCGAACGGCCCGAGGAAGCTGAGCCAGAGTCCCCGTCGGCGGCTCACGCCGTGCGGTCCTTCGCGGGCGGCGGCATGTAGGTCGTGCGGCTGGGGGAGACGCCGAGGCGCACGCAGCTCTCGAGCCAGGCGATCGCGGCTCCGGTCGGGTCCACGACCGGCACCTTCAGCCCGGCGGCGGCGAGCCGGTCGCGCAGCTCCGCGGCGACGCCGAGCATGCCGGTGCAACCGAGGACGATCACGTCCGCCTCGCGCTTGGACACGGCGTCCGACGCCTGCTCGAAGAGCCGCTCGACGAGGACGTCGTGGTCCTCCAGGCCGAGCACCGGGAGGTCGACGACGCGGATCGTGCCGATTCGACGCTCGATGGTGTAGCGGCGGGCGAGCGAGTGGAGCATCGGGACGACGTTCGGCAGCACGGTGATGATCCCGACGTTCTCGCCCAGGCTGAGGGCGGTGAGCATGGCGGGCTCGAACCCGCCGACGACCGGCGCGTCGATGATCTCGCGGGCCGCGTGCACGCCCGGGTCGCCGAAGCAGGTGATGAAGACGCCGTCGACGCCGTCGGTGGCGGCCTCCTCGATGCGCTGGAGGATGCCCGGCGCGGAGAGTGCCTCGTCGTACTCCGACTCGATGCTGGCGGTCCCCTTCTCGAGCGAGATGACGTCGACCTTCGTGTCGGGCGAGGCCCAGGCGAGCACCTCGCTGCGAACATGCTCGATCAGCGTCTCGCCGATGACGGGAAGTACCACTCGGATGTGCATGTGCCGTCTCCTTCGGTTGGGTACCTCGGAGGCTAGGTAGGCCGCGTCACACCGGGAATGTGCATCGTGCCGCTGGCCGGCCGGTCGACTGTGCAGGACGACGCGTGGGGTGTCTCAGACGCCGAGGGCGCGACAGGCCACCTGCAGGGCCAGCCGCTGGCTGGGGTCGTCCAGGTCGACGCCGAGACGGTCGCGGATCTGCTGCACGCGGGTGGTGACCGTGTTGCGGTGCACGCCGAGTGCCTGCGCGGTGAGCACCGCGGAGCCGCCGCTCTCGAGGTAGGCGTGCAGGGTGCTGAGCAGGTGGCTGTGCGCCGCGTCGCGCAGTGGCGCGAGCGCGGTCTCGGCGAACGCGCGGGTGACGTCGGATCGCTGCCAGGTGGCGAGCAGCCGGGCGACGCCGAGCTCGTCGGAGTGCTCGACCGCCGGACGGAAGTCGTGGCTGCGGGCGAGGTCGGCTGCGTCCCGGGCCTCGCCCAGCGACTCCGCCAGGCCGTTGGGCCCACGGTGCGGCCGGCCGATCCCGGCCGTCAGGCTCCACTCGCGCGGCAGCGCCGCGGTGACCAGGCGCACGGCGCGCATCAGGCGGCGGGCGTCCTCGGGGGCGGGCTCGTCGTCGGTGGTGATCCACATCGCCCATCCGTTGCCGCGGCTGGCCGAGGCGACCAGCTCGATGCCGTGCCCGGCCAGCCCCGCGGTCAGCTGGTCGACGATCCGCTCGCGGTCGACCGCGACGGCGGCGTCCGAGAGCACGTGGATCCCGACGTGCCAGCCGGGCAGCCGCCAGCCGAGCGACACGGCGCCCTCCACGACGTCGCGGCTCACCGAGTCGCGACCGGCGACGATCTCCGAGACCAGCTGCGCACGGAACACCGAGTCCCGGTCGGCCTGGGCCCGCTGGCCCGACAGCCAGGAGCGGATGAAGGGCTCGGTCATCGCCAGACCGACGGCGAGCACGTCGAGCCGGGAATCCGCGGCGCGCTCGAAGGGGCAGGCCAGCCAGGCCGCCAGGCGGTTCACCTGGGGGTCGAGCACCGGGTGGACGAGGAGGTGCTCGCCGCGCTGTGGCACGGCCTGGTCGAGGTGCAGCCGCGGGTCGACGTCGACCGGGTCACCAAGGATGCAGATGCCGTCCGAGGTCATCAGCGTCACCGTGGCCGAGAGCACCGATCCCGCGGTGGTCAGGATGTCCTGGCCGGTGCGCTTGCTGCTCAGCTGGCGCAGCAGCCGCTCGATGGTGCGGGCGCGGACCTGCTCGGGGGCGCGCACCAGGGCGGTGAGCTCCAGCACCAGCTGGCCCGGCGAGCCGCTCTCCCGCCACAGCACGGGGATCTCCAGGCGGTCGGCGAGACGCACCGTCGACAGCAGCGGCCGGGCCGGCCCCGCGACCACCAGTAGCGCCGCCGCGCCGGCCTCCTGGGCTCGGCGCACCGTGGCCTCGAGCCGGTACGGCGGGCTCGCCTGCGCCTCGTCGCACACGACGAGGTGGTCGGCGACCTTGCGGAAGGTGCCGTCGTACCAGTGCACGTCGCTCACGCGTCGCTCGAGACCGGCCGCTCCGGCGACGACCCGGGTGCCGTCGAGGACGGGGTCGTGCAGGAGGTCGGCCACCCGGGGGGCGCTGTTCACCTGAGGACCCCTTCGAGCTCGAGGTCAAGGCCGAAGGCCCGCGGGCCCACCACCCCCATGGCGGACGCCGGCCAGTGGTGCAGCGCCGGCAGGCTGAGGAGCGACAGCATCTGGCCCGGCCGAACCTGGCCCGAGCTGAGCACGACGCCGCTGGTCGGGTCGATCCCGACGACCACGTCGGGCGTGCAGGCCCGGGTGATCCCGTCGACGGTCACCGCGAGGAACTCCTCGAGGAGATCGACGCGCGCCGCCGAGCCGGTCGCGCGATCGGTCACGGTGATGCTGCCGGTGAGCACGCCGTCGCGGGGGCGGATCTCGTCGACGCGCCCCTCGAAGAGGAAGGTGCCGCCGAGCGACGCGGCGAGCTCGGCACCCTGGCGGGCCGGACAGCCGGCGAAGGCCGAGCCGAGGGCCACGCACGCCGACAGGGTGCCGGCGATGCCGACCTCGGTGAGCTTCGCGGCCGACGTGGGATAGAGCGCAAGGGCGCCGGCACCGCCGAAGGCGCCGGCCGTGGTGAGGAGGAGCCGCTCGGCGGCAGCCGCCGAGCTCCGGGTGACCACGACGGTGTCACCGACCGGGCCGACGACGCTCAGCGGCGCCGCGCTGCCGCCGGCCAGCGCCATCGTCGTCTTGTTGATGCTCGGGAAGGCGCGTCCCATCAGGTCACCGTCCACGACCGGCAGCCCCAGCTCCGCGGCGGCCACGACGCCGGCGAGCCCGTTGAGCCCGCCGATCTCGATGATGCCGACGGCGTCGAGTCGCCCTCCGGTCTGCGCGGCGACGGCGTGGGCGGCGACCGCCATGTCGTGCGGGTCCACCAGGCGCTCCGCCAGCACGTCGGGCGCCCCGACGACGCCGACGTGGACGACGTGCGCGTCCGGCGCGAGCTCGTCGGCCCGGCGCACGACGACCGGCCGGCGTCGTACCGCGTGCCGGACGAGCTGCTCGGCGAGGGCGACGTTGCCGCCTCCGCCGGAGCCGAGCAGGGTGGCTCCGGCGGCGAGCGCGTCGACGTGCTCCTCGGCGATCAGGCCGAGCGGGACGGCGTCGACGTGGCTCACAGCAGCGATGATCCCAGAGGGGCCGGTCAGACCGGCACGTACTCGTGGTCGTAGCCGAAGTACGCCGGTCCGGTGAGCGCGAGCCCCTCGGGGCTGCGCCACCGCGGGTCGCAGGGCGCGACCACGACGCTGACCCGCAGGCCGTAGCGCAGCATCTCGGTCGTGACCGGCTCGCCGGTGTCGGTGTCGAGCACGCAGATCAGGTCGGGCACGCTCGCGAGCACGACGCCGTCACGGACTGCGACGAGGTTCTCGTTCTGGACGGCGATGTCCAAGTGGGAGCCGAGATCCTCGCCGAGGCCCTCGAGCCGGACCTCACCGCGGGCGAAGCCGCCCTCGGTGCCGCGGCGGACGTCGACCAGCTTGCCGCGGAAGACCCGGCGCCCGCCGAGCACCTCGGCGGTGGCGGCGACCGGGTCGCGATGCGCTGCCGCGGCCTCCCGGATGGCGACGCCGATCCGTTGGGTGAGCGAGATGGTGCCGTGGACCATGAACTCCTTGGTCTGCTTCCCGGTCAGCGCGTAGAGGCTGACCGCGGAGCTGCAGCCCATCTCGATGGTGGCCGTCCGCGCGAAGCGCTCCGCCCAGGCGTTGTCGAGGGTGGTCATGCTGATCGCGTTGCCGCGCTCGTCGGCGATGGCCATCGGCGTCGCGCTGATCCCGCCCAGGGTCGGCATCAGCATCTGCAGCTCCGGGAACGCCCGGCCCATGCCGTCGGCGTCCACCATCGGCAGGCCGACCTCGGCTGCGGTGGCGAACGGGATCACCGAGTTGAGCCCGCCGGCCTCGATCGAGACGGTGTGTGTGGCCCTCTTGCCGATCAGGTCCTCCAGCGCCCGCAGCGCCGTGACCAGCTCGGTGCCGGACGGCAGCTTCTCCAGCATCACGGTGGGTGCGCCCATCACCGCGGTGGGGATCACGACGGCGTCGTCGGGCAGGTCCATCGGGTCGACCAGGGGCACCGGTCCGTGCCGGCGCATCGCCTCCTGGGCGAGCAGCCGGCCGATGTAGGGGTCGCCCCCTCCGCCGGTGCCCAGGACGGCCGCCCCGCGGGCGATGTCGGGAAGGTCGTCGACGGTGATCTCACGCATGGTGGTCTCCTCCCAGGGAGAGCTCTCCGACTGCCTTGACCCGGATCCGGGTGGCGTTGCCGGGCAGATAGGCGAGGGGCACTTCCTCGATGTCGACCACGCGCACCGAGCCGGGCCGCGCCCCGGCGGCGGTCGCCCGGTCCACGGCCTCCTGGCGAGCCTCGTCCAGGACGGCCTCGCGCTGTCCCGGGCTCACCGAGAAGACCCGGTCGACCTCGCCACCGACCTCGGCGATGGCGGCGCCGATCGCGTTGGCGACGGCGTGGTGCTCCGGCCGCATGACGCTCGAGGCGCCGACCAGCTCGTCGGGCACCAGGATCGATCCGCCGCCGACCGCGACGACCGGCACCGGGTCGGCCGAGATCCGCATCCGGTCGACGATCTCGCCCATCCGCTCGCCGATCCCGTCGAGCGCCGCGCGGACGAACGCCGCGTCCAGGTGGGCCACCCGGTCCCGGTCGCCGATGTCGGCGAGGCCCGCGGCCACGGCCAGGTCGGTCGCGGTGAGCCGGTCGCCGCCGAAGACGAGGGCCTGCTCGGTCAGCCGGTAGCCGACGCTCTGCGGGCCGACCAGCGGTGCCGCGGCGTCGCCGTCGACGAGGCTGCCGCCGCCGATGCCCACGGAGAGGACGTCGGGCATCCGGAAGTTGGTCTGCACCCCGGCGACCGCGACGTCGGAGGACGCCTCGCGGGGGAAGCCGCTCTGCAGGATGCCGACGTCGGTGGTGGTGCCCCCGACGTCGACGACCGCGCAGTCCAGCTGCTGGGAGAGGAAGGCCGCGCCGCGCATCGAGTTCGTCGGACCGGAGGCGAAGGTCGCGACCGGGTAGCGGCGGGCGTAGTCGACGTCCATCAGGGTGCCGTCGTTCTGGCTGAGGAAGACCGGCGCCGCGATCCCGGCGGAGGTGACCGTCTGGCTCAGGCCCGTGGTCACCTGGTCCGCGAGGTCGCGCAGGGCGGCGTTGATCACCGTGGCGTTCTCCCGGCCCAGCAGGCCCATCCGGCCGATGTCGTGCGACAGGCTGATCGGCGCTCCCGGGGCGACCTCCGCGATCACCTGTGCGGCCCGGAGCTCGAACTCGGCGTTGACGGGGGAGAACACCGAGGAGACGGCGAACGAGCGGGCGCCGGCCTGCAGTGCCTTGTCCACGACCTCGCGGAGCTCGCGCTCGTCGAAGTCGGCGATCTGGCTGCCGTCGTACTCGTGCCCGCCGTGGCACAGGTAGCTGTGCCCGCCGATGACCGCGCGCAGGCGGTCGGGCCAGTCCACCAGCGGCGGCAGCGCGCTGGTGGCCGGAAGGCCGAAGCGGATCGCGGCGGTCGGGGTCAGCCGGGTGCCCTCGACGAGGGCGTTGATGAAGTGGGTCGTGCCGATCATCACGGCCGAGACCTGCGCGGGATCGAACCCCGAGCTGGTCTCGAGGTCGGCGATGGCCGCGACGATCCCGCTCGTCACGTCGGAGGTGGTGGACGTCTTGGTCGCCGCGACGACGCGCTGACCGTCGATGAGGACGGCGTCGGTGTTGGTGCCACCGACGTCGATGCCGAGACGCAGCAGGCCGGTCATGCGATGCGCTCCTTCGCGGGCGGGGTGAGGTACGTCGTCCGGCTGGCGGTCAGGCGCATCCGCACCTGGGCCTCCAACCACAGCACGGCGGCCGCGGTCGGGTCCACCACCGGTACGGCGAGCCCCTCCGCCGCCAGCCGCTCCTCGACCGCCGCCGCGACGCCGAGCATGCCGGTGCAGCCGAGCACCAGCACGTCCGCCTCGCCGCTGTGCACCGCGGAGCGCGCCTGCTCGGCCAGCCGGTCGACGAGCACGTCGTCGTGGGCCAGGCCCAGCACCGGGAGGTCGATCACCCGGATGGTGCCGAGGCGATCACCGATGGCGTGGCGGCGGGCGAGGCTGCGCAGCATCGGCAGCACGTTCGGCAGCACCTGCAGGATCCCGATCCGCTCGCCGAGGGTCAGTGCCGTGAGCATCGCCGGCTCGAAGCCGCCGACGACCGGGACGTCGGTGATCTCGCGCGCGGCCGGGATCGCGGGGTCCGCGCCGCAGCTGACGAAGATCGCGTCGGCGCCGTCGCGGGTCGCCTCGTGGACCCGCTGGAGGATGCCGGGACCGGCGAGCGCCTCGTCGTACTCGCTCTCGATGCTGGCCGGACCGCGCGGCAGCGAGACGACGTCGACCTCGGTCCCCGGTGTCACCCAGGCGCTCACCTCGGTCCGGATCTGCTCGGTGAAGGTGTCGCCGATGATCGGCAGGATCACGCGCAGGTGCATGGGTCGTCTCCTCGGGCTCGCGTTCAGCGGGGCTCTGACCGGGACACTAGGCGGCGGCGCACGGGCCCGCGCCGGGCGCAACGCCCGGTTCGGGTGCCCTTCCTGTGCCATCTGCCCAGTGACCCGGGACACCTCTGGCGGTTCGATCGCTGTCACGGCACCTCGGGGGAGCTGAACCAACCGACCTCCTCGGACAGACACCTGGAGACAGCACATGAAGCGATTCCTCACCGCACCCCTCCTGGCCGGTGTCACGGCGCTCGCTCTGGCGGCGTGTGGCACCGGTTCCACGGGATCGGCGGACGCGGCGGGCGGCACCAAGCCGCTCGCGGAGGCGAGCGTCGACGCCGACGGCGCGCTCGCCGGCAAGAAGATCCTCTACGTCGACGGCGTGCCCGGCAACGCCCTTCTCGACGGTCTGGCGCAGGGCCTCGCCGCGGAGCTGAACAAGCAGGGTGCCACGATGGCGCGGGTCTTCCAGCTCAACGCGCAGAACCAGATCGACCTCGCCGCCGGCAACCAGCGGATCAACGAGGGCATCGCGCAGGGCGTCGACGCGATCGTCACCTTCCCGCTCGACGCCAACGCCATCCGGCCCGGCGTCGAGGCCGCCAACGCGGCGGGCATCCCGATCTTCACCTTCCAGGACCTCGGCGGGCTGGACGTGACGGGCAAGCTCAAGTTCCCCGACGAGCAGCGCGGCGCCGACACCGGCGAGGCGCTCGCCGAGGTCGCCGGAGGCCAGGGCGAGGCCTCGGTCCTCTCGGGCATCCCCACCGACAACATCGAGGCCGCCGTCCGCGGCGCGGTCAAGGGCCTCGAGGCCGGTGGCATGAAGGTCGTCGGCGACCCCGACAACCAGCGCAACCTCAAGGACGACGCGCCCGAGGCTCAGCGGGTGGCCCAGACCATCTTCCAGAAGTTCCCCAACCTGCGGGCGCTGGTCGTCTACAACTCGGCCTCGGCCACCGGCGCCATCGCCGCCGCCCGCCAGGCAGGGGTCGCGGACAAGGTGGTCATCGGCACCATGGCGGGCGAGGACACCAACATCGCCCAGATCGAGGACGGCACCCTCGCGCTGTCCTACGACTTCAACGGTCTCGACTACGGCAAGGCGATGGCCGGTCTCGTCCAGCGCGCCCTCTCCGGCGAGGAGCTGGACAACGAGGTCGTCGAGGCTCCGCTCGGGCAGGTGTACACGAAGGACAACGTCGGCGACTACAAGCCGTGGACCGAGCGCCAGACGTACATCAAGATCCCGTCGGGCTTCTGAGCCGATGAGCACGATCCAGGAACAGGCCATGCCGACCAGCAGCGTCGTCGTCACCGGCGTGACCAAGCTGTACGGCGCGACGAAGGCGCTCGCCGGGGTCGACGTCTCCTTCCGCCGGGGCGTCGTGACCGCCGTCGTCGGTGCGAACGGATCCGGCAAGTCCACCCTGCTCCGGGTCGTGTCCGGGCTCCTCGACCCGTCCTCCGGACAGGTCGAGGGGCCCAGCGGGCGCCCGGTCCGCGGGCTCGCCTCGGCCCAGGACGCCGGCATCGTGCTGGTCCCCCAGGAGCCGACGCTCGCCGGCCACCTCACCGTGTGGCAGAACGTCAGCCTCGGGCGCCCCGAGGCTGCCCGGGGGCCATTCCTCCGTGACCGGGCGGGCCGGCGGCTGGCCGCCCGGTACCTGGAGGGGCTGCTGCCCGCCGAGGTGCTCGACCGGGTCACCTCGACCCTCAACAAGTCCTCGCGCCAGCTGGTGCAGCTGGCGGCCGCGATGGCACGCAGGCCCGTGGTGCTGATGCTCGACGAGCCGACCGCCGTCCTCGACGAGGACGGCGTCCAGGCCCTGCACGCGCTGATCCGCCGCTTCGTCGGTGAGGGTGGCACCGTCCTCATCGTCTCGCACCGGCTGCGCGACGTGCTCGAGCTCGCCGACGACGTCGTCGTCCTGCGCAACGGCCTGGTCAGCCACACCGGTCCGGTCACCCCACAGACCGAGCACCAGATCGTGCGCCTGCTCTCGGCCGAGGAGCGCGAGAACCGGCCCGCCCACCGCCCCGACCGCGGACACGTCGTCCTGGAGGCGTCGGGCCTGCGCGGCTGGCGCGGTCTCCACGTCGAGCACCTCCAGGTGCACGCCGGCGAGATCGTCGGGATCGCCGGCCAGAGCGGAAGCGGCCGCTCGCGGCTGGCCTCCGTGCTGGCCGGGGCCCACCCCGCTGAGGGCCGGGTGACGGTGGACGGGACGGCGTTCCGGCTGGGCAGCATCCGCTCGGCGCAGGCCGCGGGCGTCGCCTACATCCCGGAGGACCGCCAGGTCACGGCGATCCTGGGGAACCAGTCGGTCGCGGCCAACCTCCTGGTCGGCCGCGAGGACCCGACCGTGCGCCGTGGCCCGTTCCGCCGGCGCGCCGCCGAGCAGGCCGAGAGCGCGGCCCTCATCGACCGCTTCGAGGTCCGCCCACGAGACCCCGAGCGGCACGCGGCCCTGCTCTCCGGAGGCAACCAGCAGAAGCTCGTCGTCGGCCGCGCGCTGTCGCGCGGGGCCAAGGTCGTCATCGCCGACGAGCCGACCCAGGGCGTCGACGCCAGCGCCCGTGGCGCCATCCACGCGGCCCTCGCGACCGCGGCCGCCGGGGGCAGCGCGGTCGTCGCCGTCTGCAGCGAGTTCGAGGAGCTCTTCGAGCTCTGCGACCGGGTGGTCGTCGTACGTGACGGCTCGGTCGTCCTGGACCGCCCCATCGCCCAGGTCAGCCAGGACGAGGTCCTCGCCTCCTCGCTGGGCTCCCACCTGCCCGACCCCACCACGCCGACTCCCGCGGAGGAGATCCCGTCATGACCATCACCCAGTCCACGACCGAGACGTCCTCGGTGCCCGAGCCCGTCGTGGCGAGCGGCCCGTCGACCCTCAAGCAGCAGGGCCTGTTCTTCGCGATCGTCGTCGCGATGTTCCTCGTCGCGCTGCCGTTCCTGCCGCAGCTGCGCAGCGGGCCGTACCTGATGGTCCAGCTGGCGACGTACTCCGCGGTGCTGATCATGGCGCTCGGCCAGACCTTCGTGGTCGTGCAGGTCGGCTTCGACCTCTCGACCGGCGCGATGCAGGGCTTCGTCGGCGGCCTGGTCTTCCTGTTCGTCGGCTGGCACCTCGCGGACGGCCTGGTCATCGTGCTCTCCCTCGCGGCCGCGCTCGGCATCGGCGTGCTCGTGCACGGCCTGCTCATCGCCAAGGGGAAGATGAACTTCTTCATCGTCACCCTGGCGAGCTTCACCATCCTGCCGAGCCTGCTGCGGGTGATCCTCGACGGCTCGAGCAAGCCGGTCCACAGTCCGGCGCTCGACTCGCTCGCCAACGGCTCGGTCCTCGGCATCCGCACGCCGGTCATCATCGCGGCCGTCGTGTTCGGCCTGATGTGGGTGCTGCTCAACCGCACCGTCTTCGGGCGCAACGTGTACGCCGTCGGCAGCAACCGGGAGGCCGCCCGCCTGGCCGGGGTGAACGTCGACCGGGTCACGATGATCTGCTACGGCATCTGCGCTCTGTGCGCGGGCATCGCGGGACTGCTGCTGCTGGGCGCTCTCGGCGCGGCCGACCCGTCCGCGGGCCTGGGCAACGAGTTCTTCGCACTCACCGCCGTCCTGCTCGGCGGCACCCGGTTCTCCGGCGGGCAGGGCACCCTGCTCGGCACCCTGCTCGGCCTGCTCTTCCTCATCGTGCTGTCCAACATCCTGCTGCTCAGCGGGATGCCCCAGTTCTGGATCGGCGCAGTCCAGGGCGTCGTCCTCCTCATCGCGGTCGGGATCGACCGCGCGCGTCGCGACGCCTGACCCACCTTCCCAAGGAGTGAATCCCATGTCCCTTCGTATCGGCATCGACGTCGGAGGCACCAACACCGACGCCGTGGTCCTCGACGGCCGGCGCGTCGTCGCCTCGACCAAGTCGCCCACCACCGAGGACGTCACGATCGGCATCCGCGCAGCCCTCACCGAGGTGCTGGCGGACGTCGACCCGGCCGACATCGGCTCGGTCTTCATCGGCACCACGCACTTCATCAACGCGATCGCCCAGGCGCGTGGCCTGGAGCGGGTGGCGCTCGTCCGTCTCGCCACGCCGCCGCAGAGCCTGCTGCCGATGATCGACTGGCCGGACCGGCTGCGCGGCGTCGTCGGAGACGACGTCCACATCGTCGCGGGTGGCGCCCAGTTCGACGGCGCCCCGCTCAGCGAGGTCGACGTCGAGGGCCTGCGCGACGTCGCCCGGAAGATCGGCGAGTCCGGCGTGCGCCACATCGCGCTGAGCTCGGTCTTCTCCCCGGTCAACCCCGAGCCCGAGCTGCTCGCCGAGCGGGTCCTGGCCGAGGAGCTCCCGGACGTCTCGATCACCCGCTCGACGCTGGTCGGCCGGGTCGGGCTGCTGGAGCGGGAGAACGCCACCATCCTCAACGCGTCCCTGCTGGAGCTCGCGTCCCGGGTGATCGACGGGCTCGAGCAGGTCGTCGCCTCCACCGGGATCGAGGCGCCCATCCTGCTCTCGCAGAACGACGGCACCGTGATGACCCTCGAGCGAGCCCGGCTCTACCCGATCTTCACGATCGCCTCCGGTCCCACGAACTCGATGCGCGGTGCCGCTCTGCTCACCGGCATCGAGGACGCGGTCGTCGTCGACGTCGGCGGTACGACGGCCGACATCGGCCTGCTGCAGAGCGGCTTCCCCCGCGAGTCCACGGTCGCACTGAGCCTGGCGGGCGTCCGCAGCAACTTCCGGATCCCCGACGTCCTCTCGCTCGCCATCGGCGGCGGCACCGTCATCGCGGACGACGGGGGCACCGTCGGCCCGGAGAGCGTGGGCTTCCGGATCACCGAGCAGGCCCGGGTGTTCGGCGGTGAGGTGCTGACCTTCAGCGACGTCGCCGTCCGTGCCGGCGCCGACCCGATGGGCGACCCCGCCCTCGTTGCCGACGTGCCCGACGCGACCGTCGCGCAGGCGCTGCGGATCGTGGGGGAGCGGGTCATCCACGCCGTGGAGAAGGCCAAGCTGAGCGCCGACGACACCCCTGTCGTGGTGGTCGGCGGCGGGGGCCCGCTGCTGCGGGTCGTCCCGGGACTCGAGGACCTGGTGGTGCCGGAGCACGCCGGCATCGCCAATGCGGTCGGGGCGGCGTTCGCGGAGGCGGGCGGCGAGGTCGACCGCATCTACGACCTCAGCGGGACCACCCGTGCCGAGGTGCTGGAGCAGGCCAAGGCGGAGGCGACCGCTCTCGCCGTGGAGTCCGGCGCCGACGAGGCGCTGGTGCGCATCGTCGACGCGGACGACGTACCGCTGACCCACCTCGGCGGCGGCTCGGCCGTCCGGGTCCGCGTCAAGGCCGCCGGCCCCTTCGCCCACCAGCCCGCAACGACCCCGGAAGGCAACTGACATGCGCACCATCGACGAGGAAGCCCTCAACGACATCACCCTCGGCTCGACCATCCTCGGCTCCGGCGGCGGCGGTGACCCGTACGTCGGCATGCTGCTCGCCCGCGACGCCATCCGGCGCTTCGGCCCGGTGAGCCTGGTCGACATCGAGGAGGTCCCGGACGACGCCAACGTGGTGTTCATCGCCGGCATCGGCGCGCCCGGCGTCCTGATCGAGAAGCTGCCGCGGGCCGTCGAGTACGAGCGCGTCCTCGACGAGCTCGAGCGGTTCACCGGCGTCACCTACGAGTACGTCTGCCCGATCGAGGCCGGCGGCCTCAACGCCGTCACCCCGTTCGCGACCGCCGCGGCCCGCAACCTCCCGGTGATCGACGCCGACGGCATGGGTCGCGCGTTCCCGCACCTGGAGATGGTGACCCCGACGCTGTACGGCGGGTCCGCGACGCCGATGGTCATGATCGACGAGCACGGCAACACGATGTTCCTGGAGTCGGCGACGAACTCCTGGGCCGAGGCCTACGCCCGGGCGGCGGTGCTCGCCAGCGGCGCCAACGCCGCGTCGGCCCTGTATCCGATGTCGGGAAGGCAGGCGAAGGAGTGGCTGGTCCGCGGTGCGCTCTCCATGGCGCAGGACATCGGCCGCACGATCCGCGAGGCGCGCGAGGCGCACGTCTCCCCGGTGCACGCGGTGCTGGAGAAGCAGAGTGGCGTGCTGCTGTTCACCGGCAAGGTGGAGGAGGTGGAGCGTCGCAACGAGCGCGGCTGGACCATCGGCACCGCCCACCTCAGCGGCATCGACGGCGACGTCGGCCACACGATGACGGTCCACTTCCAGAACGAGAACCTCGCGGCCAAGCGCGACGGTGAGGTCGTGGCGAGCAGCCCCGACCTGATCATGGCGATGGAGATCGACACCGGTGAGCCGATCCCGGCGGAGGAGATCCGCTACGGCTACCGGGTGGCGGTCATCGGCCTCCCGGCCGACCCGCACTGGCGCACCGAGGCGGGCATCGAGCTGTCCGGGCCGCGCCGGTTCGGCTACGACATCGACTACCGGCCGGTCGAGGACGCGGTGGCACTCACGTGACCCGCACGGTCCTGCGCGGCGGGCGCGTCTTCGACGGCACGGGCGCCGACCCGTTCGACGCCGACGTCGCGCTCGCCGGCGGCCGGATCGTCGAGGTCGGTGCCGGCCTGGGGGGCGACACCGTCCTCGACGTGACGGGGGCGCTCGTCGCGCCGGGCCTGATCGACTGCCACGTCCACACGATCTTCGACGGGATGGACCTGGCCCGGGTGCAGGGCCGGCCGTTCTCCCTGGAGTTCTTCGAGGCGATCGGGAACCTGCGCACGATCCTGCACAGCGGGGTGACGACGGTGCGCGACGCCGGCGGTGCCGACCTGGGCGTGAAGACGGCGGTCGAGCAGGGCCTGGTGGCCGGGCCGCGGATGGCCATCTCCATCTCGGCCCTGAGCCAGACCGGCGGCCACGTCGACGGCTGGAACGTGCACGGCGACCACCAGCGCCTGTTCGTGCCCCATCCCGGCCGGCCCGACTGCGTCGTCGACGGCGTCGAGGGCATGCGCAAGCGGGTCCGCGAGCTGCTCCGCGCCGGCGCCGACACGATCAAGGTCTGCGCCTCTGGCGGCGTGATGTCGACGCGGGACGACCCGCGGCACCCGCAGTTCTCCTACGACGAGCTCGCCGTCTGCGTGGAGGAGGCGGCGTCCGCGGGCGTCTCGGTGATGGCCCACGCCCACGGGGCGGCGGGCATCAAGCGGGCGCTGCGCGCCGGGGTCCGCTCGATCGAGCACGGCGTGTTCGTCGACGACGAGTGCGTCGAGCTGTTCCGGTCCACGGGCGCCTGGCTGGTTCCCACGCTGCTGGCGCCTGTCGCCCTGGTCGAGGCCATCGACGACGGCATGGTCGTCGCCCCGGAGATGGAGGCGAAGGCCCGCGCCATCGCCGCCACGCACCTCGACGCCGTCGCGCGCGCCCACGCGGGCGGCGTACGGATCGCGATGGGGACCGACAGCGGGGTGTTCGCGCACGGCGCGGCGCCCCGCGAGCTCGCGTGGCTGGTCCGGGCGGGACTCTCCCCGGCCCAGGCCCTGCACGCGGCGACCGGCTCGGCCGCAGACCTGCTCGACCGCGACGACGTCGGCAGGATCGCGGTCGGTCTCGCCGCCGACCTCGTGGTCGTCGACGGTGATCTCGACGACCTCGGGCACTTCGACCGCAACCTGCGCCTGGTCCTGCAGGGCGGCGAGGTCGTGCGCCGTCGGGGGGAGAGCGCGATTTGTGCGAACGTATGAACGGCAGCGGGCGATCTGTTACCTGATCGAGGCTGCGGCGATGTGACCTCCGTCGCCATGATGGCGCACCTGGTGCCCGCCGCGGGCGCCGTGGAGGAGGACATCGTGGGACCGGAGACCCCGCAGCGCCGGACCGCCGTCGTCACCGGCGCCGCCTCGGGCATCGGCGCGTCCGTGTGCCGCGCCCTGGAGGAGACCGGCTGGACCGTGTGCGGTCTGGACATGCGCCGGGCCGAGCACCTGACGCACTCTCTGGTCTGCGACGTGTCGGACCCGCACGCCGTCAGGGCGGCGCTCGCCAGGGTGGAGCACGAGGTCGGGCCGGTCGGCGCCCTCGTCACGGCCGCCGGCCACTACGAGCTGGTGCCGTTCTCCGAGATCGACGAGGACCGCTGGGCACGGATGATGCGCGTCCACGTCGGTGGGCTGCTCAACCCGGTGCGCGAGGTGCTGCCCGGCATGATCGAGCGCGGCGAGGGAGCGATCGTCGCCATCTCCTCCGAGCTCGGCATCGCCGGCACCGAGAGCGAGGCGCACTACTCCGCCGCCAAGGGTGCCGTCCTCGGCTTCGTCCGCAGCCTCGGCGCGGAGGTCGCCGGGCGCGGCGTACGGGTCAACGCCGTCGCGCCCGGACCGACGGACACCCCGCTGCTCCCGGCGCCGCAGCGCACGCCGGAGTACCTCGCGTCCCTGCCCGCACGCGCCCTCGCCCGGCCCGAGGACATCGCGCAGGCCGTGCAGTTCCTCGTCGACGAGGGTGGCTTCTGCTTCGGCGAGGTCATCTCACCCAACATGGGAGCAGTGATCTGATGGGCGACGTCCAGCCTCCGCGCCACCAGCAGGGCCGCGTCGCTGTCGTCACCGGCGCCACCCAGGGCATCGGCCGCGCGATCGCGCTGCGGCTGGCCGCCGAGGGCGCCGAGGTGGGCGTCAACGGTCGTGCCGACACCCAGCAGATGCGCGAGGTCGTCGAGCTCACCGGGGGCTTCCCCGTCGTGGCCGACATGGCCGACGCGGCCTCCGTGCGTACGGCGTTCGCCCGGGTCGAGGAGGAGCACGGGCCGGTCGACGTCCTGGTCTGCAACGCGGCGTACATGTCGATGAGCCCGCTGCTCGAGCAGCCGCTCGACGACTGGTGGCGCAACATCGACACCAACCTGTCCGGCACCTACCGCTGCGTGCAGTCGGTGCTCCCCGGGATGCGGAGCAGGGGCCGGGGCAACATCGTGATCATCACCTCCGAGTGGGGCGTGGTCGGCTGGCCGAACGCCACGGCGTACGCGTCGTCCAAGGCGGGCCTGATCGCGCTGACCAAGTCGCTCGGCCGCGAGCTCGCGCCGGAGGACATCACCGTCAACGCCGTCGCACCCGGGATCATCGACACTCCGCAACTGCAGGTCGACGCCGACGACGCCGGCCTCACGCTGGAGGAGATGCACGCCGAGTACGGCAGGGCGATCCCGGCCGGCCGGATCGGCCGACCCGAGGAGATCGCCGCCACGGTCGCCCTGCTCGCCCGGCCCGGCCTCAAGGCGTTCGTCGGCCAGACCCTGTCCGCCAACGGCGGCAGCACCAGGGCGCGTGCGTGATGGGCGACGCCACCCTGCCCGCCGTCCCGATCGCCTGGCCGGCCGGCTTCCGCGCGGCCGCCAACCTCGGCTTCGACCTCGACTCCGAGGACGTCGCGCTCACCATCGACCCCGGCACGCGGGGGCGGCTCTCCGTCATGAGCCACCAGGCGTACGGCGCCCTGACCGGCGTCCCGCGCGTGCTGGACCTGCTCGACCGGTTCGACCTCCAGGCGACCTTCTTCGCACCCGGTTACACCGTCGAGCGCTATCCCGACCTGCTCCGGCGGATCCGCGACGCCGGCCACGAGATCGCCCACCACGGCTACCTGCACGAGGCCATGGCCGGGCTCTCGTACGACGAGGAGGCGGCCGTCATCGACCGCGGGCTCGAGTCGCTGGAGAAGGTGCTCGGCGTGCGTCCGGTGGGCTACCGCGCGCCGCTGTGGGAGACGTCGTACTCCACCGCGAACATCCTGCTCGACCGCGGCTTCCTCTACGACTCCAGCCTGATGGACTCCGACCTGCCCTACGAGCTCGCCGAGCGGCCGGGGGAGGGCGCCCGCTCGATCGTCGAGATCCCCGTCTCCTGGGCGCTCGACGACTGGGAGCAGTTCGCGTTCGTCCCGGAGGTGTTCGGGCCGGGCGTGATCGAGGACCCCGCGAAGGCGCTGTCGATGTGGACCGGCGAGCTGACCGAGGCCTACCGCTACGAGTCCTGCTTCACGCTGACCATCCACCCCTTCCTCAGTGGCCGGCTCGGCCGGATCCGCGCGTTGGAGTCACTGCTGGAGACGATGGCCGCGATGCCGGAGCTGTGGGTCACGACGTGCGGCGAGATCGCCCGGCACGTCCGCGGCCTCGACCTCGTCCCTCGGGTCTTCCCGCAGCCGGAGATCCCGGAGGGCTGAGCGGCCCTATCCTCGCCCCATGGCGATCACCGTCGCGGACCTGCTCGAGATGCAGCACCTGCGGCTGCACCTGGTCTCGGGCAAGGGCGGCGTGGGTCGCTCGGTGTCGTGGACCCACGGCTCGGACCTGCCCGAGCCCTGGCGCTGGCTCACCGGCGGCGAGCTGCTGCTGACCAACGGCATGTCGTTCCCCGAGAGCGGAGCCGGGCAGCGAGAGCTGATCGAGAAGCTCGACGAGGCGGGCGCCAGCGGGCTCGCGATCGGCGAGAAGATGTACTGCCCGCCGCTGACCGACGAGCTGCTCTCCGCGAGCGAGCGGCTCGGGCTCAGCGTGCTGTCGGTGGAGTTCCCGATGCCGTTCGTCGCGATCTCGCAGGCGGTCGCGGCGGCCAACCTGCTCGAGCAGTCCGACCGGCTCGTGCGCACCGAGAAGATCTACCGAACCGTGCAGCGCATGGTCAGCACCCACGACAGCGCCTCGGTCCTGCGCGAGCCGCTGGCCCAGGTCCTCGGCTGCGAGGTGCACGTGTGCCACCGCGAGTCGGGGGAGCCGTGGTACCCGGAGGACCCGCGGTTCGACCCGGTCCTGGCCGGGGCGCTCCACGAGATCACCCGGGGTACGGCGGACCTGCGCGCCGGCGCGCTCGTCGTACCGCTGGACGACGGACGCGACCTGCGCCTGGTCGATGTCCCCACCCAGCAGGGCGCGCTGATGGTGCTGGTGTCGCAGGGCCGCAGCCCCGTCGACGCGATCCTCATGCAGCACGCCGTCACGGTGCTCGCCCTCGAGCTGTCCCAGAGCGTCGTCGCCAACGAGCACCGCCGGCGCATCGGCGCCGAGCTGCTGGCGCAGCTGCTCGAGGGGCGGATCGAGGCCCGCACCGCCGCACGCCAGCTCAGGGGCCTCGGTGTCGACCCGGCCAAGGCGCGCCTGTACGCCGTGAGCGGCGACGACGCGGGCCGGCTGCGCGACGTCCACATCGCGCTGTGGCGCAACGGGATCGGCCACGTCGTGAACTACCGGTCCGGGGTCCTCCACGTGCTGGCGCCGCCCGCCGCCGAGGTGCACGACGTGCTCCGTGGCGACCTCGGCGCCCACGCGCTGATCGGGATCAGCGCTCCCCTGCGCGGCGCCGACCGGGCGCCGGAGGCGCTGCGCGAGGCCGCCTGGGCGCTGCGCGCCGCCGAGGGCTCGGTCGGGCGCACCTTCCACTACGGCGACGCCAGCCCGATCGTCGGCGTCGGCGGGCTCGACGACGCCGCGGCGCTCGTCTCGCGGGTGCTCGGTCCGCTGCTGGAGTACGAGCGGGTGCACGCCACGCCGCTGCTCGCCACGCTCGACGCCTTCCTCGGCCACCAGCGCTCCTGGCAGCGCACCGCCGACGCACTCCAGGTGCACCGGCAGACGGTGCTCTACCGGATCCGGAAGGTCGAGGAGATCACCGGGCGCAGCACCAGCGAGACCGCCGACATCGCCGAGCTCTGGCTGGCGCTGCGGGCGCAGTCGCTGCTCGCCCCCGCGAAGGGGAGCGCACCCCGGGCCTGAGCCCCGGTGGGTTGTGCGATCGCACGAAACCTCTCGTGCCGACTGTGGCACCTGCGGGGCAGACCTGTGACCTGGGTCGCAGGCACTCTGGTCGCACCGGGAGACCGGGGACCACCGATCCGCAGAGGAAGTGTGAACGTGCAGGCAGCAGTCGAAGACGCCGACGTCCTGATCGTCGGCGCGGGACCCTCGGGCGCGGTGGCGGCCCACGAGCTGGCCAGGCGCGGCTTCAAGGTCGTCTGCCTCGAGCAGGGCGACTGGAACCTCCCCGACGACTTCACCGGCGACAAGCCCTCGTGGGAGCTGGCCCGCCTCAAGCAGTGGCACCCGAGCCCCAACCGGCGGGGCAACGACGCCGACTACCCGATCAACGCCGAGAACAGCCCGCTCGAGCCGCTGCTGTTCAACGGCGTCGGCGGCAGCAGCATCCTCTACTCCGGCCACTGGGTCCGCGCGCTTCCGTCGGACTTCCGGGTCAGGACGCTCGACGGGGTGGCCGACGACTGGCCGTTCACCTACGAGGACCTGCGCCCGTTCTACGACGAGGTCACCCACCACATCGGCGCCTCGGGCCTCGAGGGCGACCCGTCGTACCCCGACGCCCACACCTTCCCGCTGCCGCCGCTGCCGATCGGCAAGGCCGGCCTGCGGGCGGCGCGCGGCATGGACAAGCTCGGCTGGCACTGGTGGCCCGCGCCCAACGCGATCTCCTCCCGCGCCTTCCGCAACCGCCCCGCCTGCCAGCGGTACGGCGCCTGCGAGTCCGGCTGCCCCGCCGGCGCCAAGGCCAGCGCCGACCTGACCTACTGGCCGGACGCGATCGCCGCCGGCGCGGTGCTCGTCACCGGCGCCCGGGTGCGGACGCTGACCACCAACGAGAACGGCCTGGTCGCCGGGGCGGAGTACGTCGACCGCGACGGCCGCTGGCACCACCAGCGCGCGGGCATCACGATCCTCGCCGCCAACGGCATCGGCACGCCGCGGATCCTGCTCAACTCCGCCTCCTCCGCGCACCCCGACGGCCTGGCCAACTCCTCCGGCCTGGTCGGCAAGCGGCTGATGATCCACCCCTACGCGTCGGTCTACGGCACCTACGACGAGGACCTGGAGAGCCACCTCGGCCCGGCCGGGCAGTCGCTGCAGTCGCTGCAGTTCTACGAGACCGACGAGTCCCGCGGCTTCGTGCGCGGCGGCAAGTGGAACCTGATGCCGACCCCCGGCCCGCTCAACCGGGTGCTCTGGGAGCCGGGCACCGACTGGCGCGACGGCTTCGGCAGCAGCTTCCACGACAGGCTCAGCGGCACCTTCGGGCGCACGCTCGAGTGGGGCATCACCACCGAGGACCTGCCGGAGGAGGGCAACGAGGTCGTCCTGGACCCCGATCTCACCGACTCCGACGGCATCCCCGCCGCGAAGATCAACTACCGGATCACCGAGAACAACGACCGGCTGCTCGACTTCCACATCGCCCGTGCCGTCGAGGCGCACGAGGCCGCCGGCGCGGTCAGCACCCACGTGGACCGGGTGGTCCGCGACAGCGGCTGGCACCTGCTGGGCAGCGCCCGGATGGGCGAGGACCGCACGGACTCGGTCGTCGACCAGTGGGGACGCTCGCACGACATCCCGAACCTCTTCGTGCTCGACGGCAGCAACTTCGTGACGTCGACCGGCGTGAACCCGACCGCGACGATCATGGCGGTCGCCCTGCGCGCCGCGCGCCATCTCGCCGACCACCGCTCCCACCAGGTCTCCGCCTCCTGACGGCCGCGACGGACAGCAAAGGACACCGTGATGCTCGACCCCACCGCCCGCGAACGCCTCGCCGTCCTCGCCGACGTGCTCATCCCCGGGACGGATGCCTTCCCGTCCGCGTCGGCGGCCGGCGTACCCGCTGACCTGATCGACCGGGTCCTCGGCTTCCGGCCGGACCTGGTCCCGGCCTTCGAACGCGCCCTGGACCTCGCCGACGGTCTCGAGGCGGAAGCTGCCCTCGACCTGATCTCCGGCGCCCACATCGCGGAGTTCGAGGCGCTCTCGACCCTGGTGTCGGGCGCCTACCTGCAGAGCCCGCAGGTACAGCAGGCGCTCAGCTACCGCCCGGCGCCGCGCCAGGCCAACGACGACATCGACACCTATGCCGACCTGCTCGAGGTCGTCGTCGACCGTGGCTTCGACATCCACGGGGCGGAGCTGTCGTGACCATCCTGGCCCATGTCATCAACGGCGCCCCCTGGGAGGGCGACGGGCCCGCGACCCAGGAGGTCGTCGACCCGTCCACCGGGCAGGTGGTCGCCCACGCCCGCCGCGGCACCGCCGCCGACGTCGACCGAGCCGTCGGCGCGGCCCGTCGCGCCAGTGCCGACTGGGGACGGCGTACGCCGAAGGACCGCGCCGACGTGCTCCTGGCGATCGCCGCGATCGTCGACGAGCACGCGACCGAGCTCGCCGCGCTGGAGTCGCGCAACACCGGCAAGCCGCAGGGGCTGGCCGCCGACGACGTCGCCGGCACCGCCGACACCTTCCGGTTCATGGCCGGCGCGGTGCGCGCCCAGGTGGCGCTGGCGGCGGGGGAGTACGTCGAGGGGAGCACCTCGACCATCCTGCGCGAGCCGGTCGGCGTGGTCGGTGCGATCACGCCGTGGAACTACCCGCTGCTGATGGCGGCATGG
The DNA here is from genome assembly GCA_016803235.1 of Pimelobacter simplex. GTDB lineage: Bacteria > Actinomycetota > Actinomycetes > Propionibacteriales > Nocardioidaceae > Nocardioides > Nocardioides simplex_A. The sequence continues at coordinate 114,447 of JADCLI010000003.1, read as the reverse complement.
AAGCTGGGGCCGATCCTCGCGGCCGGCAACACCTGCGTGCTCAAGCCCTCGGAGCAGACCCCGCTCAGCACGCTGCGCCTGGCCGAGCTGGTCGCCGACGTGCTGCCCGCCGGCGTCCTCAACGTCGTCACCGGCGACGGCGCCGTCGTCGGCGCCGCGATCGCCACCCACCCGGGCATCGACCTGGTCTCGGTCACCGGCAGCGTCCGCAGCGGTCAGGCAGTCGCCGCCGCCGCGGCCGCCACCCTCAAGCGGGTCCACCTCGAGCTCGGCGGCAAGGCACCGGTCCTCGTCTTCGCCGACGCCGACCTCGACGCCGTCGCCGACGGCATCGTGTTCGCCGGCTTCGGCAACAGCGGCCAGGACTGCGGTGCCGCGTGCCGGGTCATCGTCGACGCCGCCGTCCACGACGACCTCGTCGCCCGCCTCGTCAAGCGGGTCGAGGCGATGGTCGTCGGCGCCCCGACCGACGGCGAGGACGTCGACATGGGTCCGCTCGTCTCCGGCGAGCACCACGCCCGCGTCGTCGCCGCCCTCGAGCAGGCGTATGCCGACGGTGCCCGCGCTGCGGTCGGTGGCACGGTGCCGGACCGGCCCGGCTTCTTCGTCGAGCCGACCGTGCTCGTCGACGTCCCCGAAGGTGCGGCCTGCACGACCGAGGAGATCTTCGGCCCGGTCGTCACCGTCGAGACCTTCACCGACGAGGACGCGGCGATCGCCGCGGCCAACGCCACTCCGTACGGCCTGTCGGCCTCGGTGTGGACCGAGAACGCCCGCAGGGCAGCGGGCCTTCCGAGCAGGCTGGACTTCGGGACCGTCTGGGTCAACGACCACCTCGCCTTCGCCACGGAGATGCCGTGGGGCGGCTTCAAGTCATCCGGCTACGGCCGCGACCTGTCGGCGTACGCGCTCGACGACTACTCACGCACCAAGCACGTCATGGTCAAGCACCACGCGTGACCTCCACCAGCGAAGGAACACCGCCATGTCGCAGGAAAGCACGATCGTCGAGGGGCTGACGATCCAACCGGTGCCGGAGTCGCAGCGCACCGGCAAGGTCCAGCACCTGTTCTCCTTCTGGTTCACCGTCCAGATCATCCCGCTGGCCGTCGTCACCGGCCTGCTCGGGCCGACCATCTTCGGTCTCGACGTCGGCTCGACGATCCTCGCGATCGTCGGCGGCAGCCTCGTGGGCGCCGTCTTCATGGCGCTGCACTCGGCCCAGGGGTCCAGGCTCGGCGTACCCCAGATGATCCAGGCCCGGGCACAGTTCGGCATGTACGGCTCGGTCCCGATCACCGTGATCGTGGTCCTGATCTACGTGGGCTGGATCGTGTCGCTGATGGTGCTGGCGCAGCAGACGCTGGGCGCGGTGCTCACCGGGCTCGGCCAGACGGCCGGCCTGCTGCTCAGCACCGCGCTGACCCTGACCGCCGTCGTCGTGGGCTACCAGCTCATCCTGCGCTTCAACCGGGTGATGGTCTGGCTCTCCGGGCTGGCCCTGGTGCTGACGCTCGTCTACACGGGCATGGAGGCCGCCGAGGTGGGCGGGAACATCACCTCCGCCGGTGGCTCCTTCACCTGGGCCGGCTTCCTCGGGATGGCGTCGGTGGTCGGGGTGTGGCAGCTGTCGTACGCGCCGTACGTCTCGGACTACTCCCGCTACCTGCCCTCGAGCACCGGCACCCGTGCTGCGTTCTGGTACACCTACGCCGGCACCGTGCTGGGCGTCATCGGCGCGATGACCGTCGGCGCCTTCCTGGTCGCCGGGCTCGGCGCGGACGGCGTGCTGGCCGACCTCGACACCATCATGCCGAAGCCGGTGTTCGTCTTCGTGATGCTGGCCTTCTTCCTCGGCGCGATCGACGCCGGCGTCATCAACATGTACGGCTCGTCGCTGTGCGTGCTGACCTGCATCCAGACCTTCAAGCTGAACTGGGCGCCCCGCGCCTCGGCCCGCCACGTCACCGCCGCGGTGCTCGCGATCGCCGTGTTCGTCGCCTCGACGACCGTCTCCGACGACTTCATGGCCGACTACACCAACTTCATCCTGGTCCTCGCCTACCTGCTGGTGCCGTGGAGCATCATCAACCTGGTCGACTACTACCTGGTCCACAAGGGCCACTACGACCCGGAGTCGTTCAGCGATCCGAGGAGCGGATACGGCGCGTTCAACGTCCCGGCGCTGGTCAGCTACGTCATCGGCTGCCTGGTGCAGATCCCGTTCATGTCGACGACCCTCTACGTCGGCACGATCGCGAAGCAGACCGGCGCCGTCGACACCTCCTGGATCGTCGGGAGCATCGCGACCTTCTTCATCTACCTCGGCCTGCTCCGTGCCCGGCGCCGGCAGCCGAGTGCCGTCCTCACCCCCGAAACGGAGATCTCCGCATGAGCAAGCACCAGCCGATCGGCGCCCTCGAGGCGACGAAGGTCCCGCGGTACGCCGGTCTCGGCACCTTCGCGCGGATCCCCTTGATCGAGTCGGTGCCCGACTACGACGTCGCGATCCTCGGTGTGCCGTTCGACGGAGGCACGTCGTACCGACCCGGTGCGCGCTTCGGCCCGATGGGCATCCGGCAGGCCTCCCGCCACCTGCGGCCGCGCTTCCACGTCGAGCTCGACACCGCGCCACTGGACGAGATCCAGGTCGTCGACGCCGGCGACGTGCCCTGCACGCCCTTCGACATCGAGGAGGCGATGCAGCAGATCGAGGACATGGCCCGCGACGTCCACGGCCGGGCAGGCCGGCGGATCGTCACCCTCGGCGGCGACCACACGGTCGCGCTTCCGATGCTGCGGGCGGCGCACGCCCAGCACGGGCGGATCGCCCTGATCCACTTCGACGCCCACCTGGACACCTGGGACACCTACTTCAAGGCGCCGATCACCCACGGCACCGTCTTCCGCCGGGCCTTCGAGGAGGGCCTGCTGGCCGAGGACAAGTCGATCCACATCGGCATCCGCGGGCCGATCTACGACAAGATGGACCTCGCCGACGACGCGTCCTTCGGCTTCCGGACCATCCGCGCCGGCGACCTGGACTTCCTCGGCGTCGAGGGGGCCGCGGAGCAGATCCGCCAGCGGGTCGGCGACGCGCCCGTCTACGTCTCGATCGACATCGACGTGCTCGACCCGGCCTTCGCGCCCGGCACCGGCACGCCCGAGATGGGCGGCCTCAACAGCCGAGAGCTGCTGCACGTGCTGCGCCGGCTGGACGGGCTCGACTTCATCGGTGCCGACGTCGTCGAGACCGCGCCGGACTACGACCACGCGGAGATCACGTGCGTCGCGGCTGCCACGGTCGCCTTCGACCTGGTCACGCTGATGAGCAAGACGCCCTCTTCCGTCACTTCCTGAGGCGTGCGATCCTGACGCCGCGACAACTGAAGAACCGCCGTTCGTAGCCGAAGCAGGAGAGACCCCGCCACCGAGCGGGGCGCCGTAGGAGCAACTCTCCCCGAGAAACTCTCAGGCACCGTCACTGCTCGTGCGAGGCGACTCTGGAAAGTCAGGACCTCCATGAACGGGTCCTGCGCCCACGGTGCAAGCCGCTCGCGCGGTGAAGCTCTCAGGCACCCATGACAGAGCGGGGAGGCCCACCTCGATGACGGGAGCCTCCGCATGACCACGAACAGCGCCTTCGACCAGCACCTCGCCGACTACGACCCCGACGTCCACGCGGCGATCACCGCCGAGCTCGCCCGCCAGCAGGGCACGCTCGAGCTGATCGCCTCGGAGAACTTCGCACCGGTCGCCGTCATGGAGGCCCAGGGGTCGGTCCTCACGAACAAGTATGCCGAGGGCTACCCGGGCCGCCGCTACTACGGCGGGTGCGAGCACGTCGACGTCGTCGAGCAGCTCGCCATCGAGCGCGTGAAGGCGCTCTTCGGTGCCGAGGCCGCGAACGTGCAGCCTCACTCCGGTGCCCAGGCCAACGCCGCCGCGATGTTCGCGCTGCTCGACCCGGGCGACACGATCCTCGGCCTCGACCTCGCGCACGGCGGCCACCTCACCCACGGCATGCGGATCAACTTCTCCGGCAAGCTCTACGACGTGGTGGCCTACCACGTGGACCCGGAGGACTTCCGCGTCGACATGGCCGAGGTGGAGCGCCTCGCGCTGGAGCACAGGCCCAAGCTGATCGTGGCCGGCTGGTCGGCCTACCCGCGGCAGCTGGACTTCGCGGAATTCCGCCGGATCGCCGACCGGGTGGGTGCCTACCTCATGGTCGACATGGCGCACTTCGCCGGCCTGGTCGCGACTGGCCTGCACCCGAGCCCGGTGCCCTTCGCGGACGTCGTGACGACCACGACGCACAAGACCCTCGGCGGCCCGCGCGGCGGCGTGATCCTGTCGAAGGCCGAGCTGGCCAAGAGGATCAACTCGGCCGTCTTCCCCGGCCAGCAGGGTGGCCCGCTCGAGCACGTCGTCGCCGCCAAGGCCGTGGCCTTCAAGATGGCCGCCTCGCCCGCGTTCCGGGAGCGTCAGGAGCGGACGCTGGAGGGTGCCCGTCTGCTTGCTGCGCGCCTCACGGAGCCGGACGTGGTCTCCGCGGGTGTGTCGGTCCTGACCGGCGGCACCGAGGTGCACCTGGTCCTCGTCGACCTGCGCGAGTCCGAGCTGGACGGCCAGCAGGCCGAGGACCGCCTCCACTCCATCGGCCTCACCGTCAACCGCAACGCCGTCCCCTTCGACCCCCGCCCGCCGATGGTCACCTCCGGCCTGCGGATCGGCACGCCCGCCCTCGCCACGCGCGGGTTCGGGGCCGAGGCGTTCGCCGAGGTCGCCGACGTCATCGCGGAGGCGCTCAAGCCGTCGTACGACGACGGGGTCGGTGCCAAGCTGCGGGCGCGCGTGTCCGCGCTCGCCGCGGCGTACCCGCTCTATCCGGGGCTGTGATCTCGTCCCTTTGTGGAGTCATCTGCAGGCACATCATGCGGGTGGACGACTCCGCAAGGCGTCCTGCGAGGACCGACGGATCCTGCGCCCCGCCATGGGTACCTGATGGGTGCCGATGACGACCCTGTCACCGGCCACGGCCCGCAGGGATTGCCGACGAAACAGCCGCGCCGAGCGGCGACCGGTTCGACTCCGGTCTGGGCCGCCACGACCGTCAGTGGTCCTCGCCCCAGTTGGCGATGATCACGGCGACGGGCGGGAGCACGGCGGCGATCGCCGACATGATGACGGCGGCGGTCGTGGACCACAGGCGCACCACGTTCCAGGCCAGCACGATCAGCAGCAGGCACAGTCCCATCAGGGCGAAGTACCACCGCTTGCGCCGGCGCAGCCGCTCGCTCTGCGAGCTGCGCACCTCGCTGATCCTGAACCGCTGGCGTCGTCCCATCGCGGTCCACTCAACCACGCGGGTCAGGCGCCGTCCTCGGTGAGCGCCGCCGACGGCAGCCAGTCGGCCCCGAGCAGCTGGGCGAGGTCGGCGAGCCCGGTGGTGTCGCTGCCCACGGTGTCGGAGGCGGCGGCGATCCGCTCCACCATCACCTTGCCGACCTGCTCCTCGACGGTGCCCTCGGCGTAGGCGATGTGCCAGGGCGAGACCTGGTGGTCGCGATGGGTGCGGCCGGTGACCTGGCGTCCGGCGATGCCCGAGAAGCGGGCCTGGTGGAAGACACCGACCCGGGGCTCGGTGCTCGCCTGGCGGCCGTCGGCGAGGGTCTCGCCGGCGTGCAGGCTGATCGAGGCGACGGTGGTGAACACGCACACCTTCGCCTCGCCGGTCTGGAACCGCAGCCGCTCGGCCTCGACGTCGAAGCGGTCGCGGCCGTAGATCGAGGCGACCTCGATGCCGGCGTCGCGCAGCCGGTCGGCGATCGGGTCGGCGGCGGTCGCGACGAACTCGACCGAGCACGCCACCTGTCGCTCCGCCCGCACCTGCTGGGCGATCCAGTCGACCGTCGACCCGACCCGGATCAGGCCGGCCTTCTGCCGGAACCGCAGCAGCGCCGCGCGCCCCTTGGCGACGTTGCGGCCGCGTCGCGCGATGTCCATCTCGCGGCAGAACTCACCCCATTCGGCCTCGTACGCCGTCCGCTCGGCCGGGGTGAGCGCCACCGGCATCCCGGAGATCGGCACCGGGCCCCACGGCGCGGCCCGGTGCAGCATCGCCGGGGGCCGCTCGTCGGCGAGCCAGCCGCGCACGAGCTTGAGGTCGGCGGCCCGCCGCGCCGCATCGGTGGTCCAGGTCGCGCCGTACCGTCCCTGATCGATGGCGACGCCGTGGCGCTCGAGCGCCTGCGCGAACGTGGCGCCGGGCTGGGTGGCCGTCGTCCACTCCTTCATCGTCTCGCCGAGCACCTGCGCGTAGGCCGGCGCGAGGTAGGGCAGCTCGAGCGGCGTGTGGCCGGGCGTCGCGGTCGTCGCGATGACGAACGGCGCCTTGTCGTGGGGCTTGGCGTGCCCGGAGATGCGGGTCCAGTGCTTCCACCGCTTCGTCGTCGTACGCCGCAGCGCGTGGGCCTCGTCGGCGATGATCACGTCCCAGTCGTGGTCCTTGACCTTCTCCAGCCGGTCCCACGTGATCACGACCCACTCGAGCCCGCCGTCGCCCAGCGCGGTGATCGTGCGGCACCAGTGGCCGATCGTGATCGCGGCCGGTCGGTCGGCGACGACGAGCACCCGCCGCGCCCCACGCAGGTCGCCCACCGCCAACGCTCCGAGCACCGCCGAGATCGTCTTGCCCACCCCGGGCTCGTCAGCCAGCAGGAACAGCCGGCCGCCTGCCGCTGCTCGCTCCGCGATCGCATCGGCCGCCTCGAACTGGATCCGCCGCGGCTCGAGGGCCTCGGTCGGCTCCGCGCTGGGGGCCGGGGCGCCGGGGTTGAGGCCGTTCTCGATGAACCGGCCCAGAGTGTGCGGCCCGGGGGCGTAGGGCCGCAGGTGCGCGGGGAGCCGGCTGCCGACGTACAGGTGGGTCTTGACCGCCGGGTGCCACGTGGCGCCGTCGACCTGCGTCCCGTACGGCACGTCGAGCACCCACACACGCTCGCCCGGCCCCGGCGTCGGCAGCGGTCGCGGCGACGCGGCACGTCGGCGGGTGCTGGATCGGCGGGTGCGGGCCACCCCCGGACGCTATCGGGAGCGGCCTCCCGGACCGGCGTCCGGCACGCCGTCGTACGCCGGCAGCTCGGGCCCGTCGACGGCGCGCTCGATCAGGGCGGTCATCGCCTCCATGTCGGGCTCCGGAGCGGGCTCCGCGTCCGTGGCGGTGAGCATCTGCACGTGCATCCGGCCTATCTCCTGGTTGGCGTCGACGTAGTCGCGCATCCGCTCCCGGTAGCCGGCGAACCCCGCCCCCGGGTCCCAGCCGGCGGCCGCGAGCTCCCCGGCGAGCAGGTAGGCGCCGACCAGCGCCAGCCCGGTACCCGCCCCGGACATCGGCGACGCGCTGAACGCCGCATCCCCGAGCAGTCCGACCCGGCCGGTGTGCCAGTGGTCCATCACGACCTGGGCGACCTGGTCGAGGTAGAAGTCCGGTGTGTCGTCCAGGTGCTCGAGGATGCGCGCCGTCTCCCAGCCGAAGCCGGCCATCTGCTCACGCAGCAACCGCTTCTGGCCCTCGACGTCGCGGTGGTCGATCTCGAAGTCGGCCGCGGGGAAGGACAGCATGGCGATCGCCCTGGTCGGGTCGGGCACCGGACGCAGCCCCGCCCAGCGGCCGGCCTGCTGGAAGTCGTACATCCAGCCGTCGAGGCCGAACTCGTTGGGCACGGTGAAGAACGCCAGGACCAGCCCGAGATGGCGGACGAACCGCTCGCGTGGACCGAAGACCATCGAGCGCAGCGCCGAGTGCAGCCCGTCGGCGCCGACCACCAGGTCGAAGCGGCGCCGGCCGCCGCTCGCGAAGGTGACGTCGACGCCGGCCGGGTCCTGGGTGAGCTCGGCGATCCGGTCGCCGAAGACGTACTCGACGCGTGGGCTCGTGTCGTCGTACAGGACCTGGGCGAGGTCTCCGCGCAGGATCTCGATCTCGGAGACGTAGCCGTCACCGTCGTTGTCGTCGGCGCGGTAGGTCTCCAACACGTTGCCCTCGGCGTCCACCGAGTAGGCGCCGGCGGTGTTCGTGCAGGCGGCCCGTACAGCCGCGTCGAGGCCCATCCGACGGATCGCCTCCTTGGCCACCCCGCGTGCATCCACGGCCTGACCACCCGGACGGAGCCCCGGCGCCTGCTCCACCACCGTCACCTCGGCACCGCGCCGGTGCAGCCAGTGGGCGAGCGCGGGCCCCGCGATGCTCGCTCCCGTCACCAACACCTTGATGTCACTCATCGTGCCCCTCGTCGTCTCGTCGGCTGACACATGTCTGACCGGACGCTCTGCTGGGACTCATCGGTGAGTGGAGCGTCGAGGGCTGGGACCGGCACTTCGACCGGGCCAGAGAATGGGTGCAGTCTCCTCGCCTCTGATTGCGTCCTTAATGACGGTTGTGATCTGACGTCCCAAGCGGCTACTAGAGGATTCCCGTAGGACCGGTGTCTGGCCAGACTCGGTCCAGGTGATCGGCGGGCGGCTCTCTATGCGGCTGCCCACCGGTGGTTCTGGTGTGGCTCGCTATCGGTCTGCGGCCCGCCGGTGATCGTGACGAGGCGTGGCTCAAGAAGGGACTGCCCAGCTCGTAGTAGCACTGCCCACCTCGCCGTCCATGAGGAACGAGCACAGGCGGGAGTAAGGAAGTGGAGCACGTCGTCATCGGGATGGATCCCCACAAGCTGTCGGTCACCATCGAGGTCGTCGACCACCAGGAGAATCTGCTCGGCTCAGGCCGGTTCACCACCGACAAGGCCGGCTACGCCGCGATGCGAAAGTACGCGAAGACCTGGCCTGAGCGAGTCTGGGCCGTCGAAGGCAGCAACGGCACAGGCCGCCCACTCGCACAACGACTGCTCGAAGACGGCGAACGAGTGGTCGACGTGCCCGCCAAGCTCGCCGCGCGCGTCCGGCTCTTCGACACCGGTCACAACCGCAAGACCGACGCCCGCGACGCCCACTCAGTGGCAGTGGTCGCGGTCCGCACCAAGACCCTGCGAGTCCTTCGCGTAGATGGCGAACTCGAGGCGTTGCGGATGCTCTGCGACCGCCGCGAAGCCCTCACCCGTCGGCGGGTCCAGACCGTGGATCGATTGCAGGCGCTGTTGGCCGAACTCCTTCCTGGACAAGCCAAACGCGACATCACCACCGGTCAGGCCAAGACGATGCTTGCCTCCGTCCGGCCGCGCGACATCGCCGGCAAGACCCGACGCCGGATCGCGGCTGAAGAGCTCGCTGAGCTGATCGCGGTCGAGGCCAAGATCAAGAAGGCCACCGCCGAGCTGAAGACGATCGTGCTCGCCCGCGGCTCGCGACTCATGGACATCCACGGCGTCGGCCCAGTTGTCGCAGCCCGAATCCTGGCCGACGTCGGCGATGTCAACCGCTTCGCTGATCGCAACCGGTTCGCGTCCTGGACCGGTACCGCGCCGCTCGACGCGTCCTCTGGTGAGCAGAACCGCCACCGACTCTCGCGAGCGGGGAATCGACGGGCCAATCACATGATCCACGTCGCCGCGATCAGTCAGATCCGTCTCGACACCGACGGCCGCGCCTACTACCGATGCAAGCGAGCTGAGGGCAAGAAGTCACTCGAGGCCATCAGGTGCCTGAAGCGACGGGTCTCTGACGCGATCTACCGCCAACTCGTCGAGGACGCCGAGGTGGCTGTCGGGCGCGAGGTTGGTACGGGTCCGGGAGGGCAATGCGGGGCGTCTCAAGAATCCAGCGCGGCCGACTCACACCCGCTCATCGACACTTCGGATCGGCCACTTCCCGGACCCGCAACACAGACGCTACGCCCGACCGGTTGACAACAGAAGGGAGCCGGTATGGCCCGTGGCATCAGGCTTGCGACAGGGCCGTTGCCAACGATCGATGAACGTGCACGACCGCCGAGGTGTGCGGACCTTCTGCGGCGAGCAACGTCGAGAGCTTCTTCGGCCAGACCACCTCGACGCCGCGTATCGTGAACGCGCCGCCGATCAGTGGCCAGTCCGCCTCGACGAAGCAGAGGATGCCGGTCACGGGCACCTCAGGGCCGACGATCGACCGCACGAGGTCGACCTGTGTGAGCACGCTGTCGACCAGCTTGGACCGGTCGCGCGAGCCGACCATGAGCTTCTCCACCCGTGGCCGGAGGAGGCCGCCCTCGACGCGCATCGAGGGGCGCTGGCCGACGTACCTCTTGGCGTCGATCGCGTAGACGCCGGTCGGGGTGACGGCGATGTGGTCGATGTTGGCGCGGGTGCCGGGAACGCGGCGGTCGTGGAGGACGAGAAGAGTGTCGGAGGCGAGCCCGTCGAGGCGCTGGCCGAGGCGTTCCTCGCCCAGGGCGCCCGACTTCCAGGCGGTGGTCGACTGCGGGTCGTCGCTGAGGGCGAGGATCAGGCCGCCGAGCTTCGGGTGCTTGGCGCGGATGCGGCCCTCGCGCTTGGCGCGGCGGCGTTCGTGCTCGCGTCGGGCGGAGGCGCCGGCTGTGCCCGACTCGACGGGCGCCGGGGTGGGGGAGCAGGTCAGGCACCGCACCGAGCGAAGGGAGCGCTCGTAGACCGCTTCGGTGCCGGCGTCGAGGGCGGCGCCGCAGATCCGGCAGGTGCCGGCGTAGCGCAGCCGCGTGCGCTTTTCGTCCGGCGCGTCGTCCATTGAGTGACGGTAGCCATGAGCTGCGGACCGTGTGGCCGGTTCCGTTGAGCTGGATCGTCCAGGCGTCTCGATACGCCCTCGCCCAGGGGCTCGGGCTACTCGACGAACTTGTGGGCTGGGGCTGCTCGGCGAGCTCGTGGGCTCGGGCTGCTCGGCGAACTTGTGGGGACGGGCTGGCCTGTAAGCCGGGTTCTGTGATCGGCGACCATCCATCTAGGGCTGCCGTTGCCGACAGCCTCGAGCGACCTACCCGCACACTCGGACGAGCCGCCCTCGAACGTGTGCTGTCTGGTCTTGCTCCGGGTGGGGTTTGCCTAGCTGCGCCGGTCACCCGGCGCACTGGTGGGCTCTTGCCCCACCGTTTCACCCTTACCCCGTCCACGAGGGGCGAGGCGGTCTGTTCTCTGTGGCACTGTCCCGCGGGTCACCCCGGGTGGGTGTTACCCACCACCCTGCTCTGTGGAGCCCGGACTTTCCTCGGGATCCGACGCCTCGCGGCGGTGGATCACGCGGTCGCCCGGCCAGCCCGTCCGTGGACCACTCTAGGGAACAACGCGAGCCCTCGGACAGTTGAGGTCCACATGAACGAGATGCCCGAGATCAAGGTGCTGCCGCCGATCGTGTTCCCGGGTACGACGGCACGCCACGAGGCGGCGTACCGGACCGCCCACGACTTCCTGTCCCGCCGGGCGCCGCGTGAGGCGCTGCAGGTGCTGGAGCCGGCGCTCGAGCAGGAGCCGGACAACCGCGGGCTGCGGTCGCTGCGGGCGTGGGCCTACCTGATGCGCGCGCAGCTGCAGAAGGCCACCGACGAGCTCACCGGGCTGGTGGCCGAGGACCCGGCCGACGCCTGGAGCCGGCACGCGCTGGGGCGGGCGCTGGAGCGCCAGTCGCAGTACGAGGCCGCGCTGCCGCACCTGCGGCTGGCGGCGGCGATGACCGGCGACCCCGAGCACGAGTACGACGTCCTGCGGGTCGAGCGGCTGGCGGGTCGTCTGCAGTAGGTTCGGACCATGTCCGCGGACGACGAGTACTGGTTCTGCCTGACCCACCACCGGGTCGAGGGTGTCGAGGGCTGTCCCAACAAGGACCGCCTCGGTCCGTACCCCACCGAGGCCGAGGCCGCGCGGGCGCTGGAGAAGGCGGCCGAGCGCACCGAGGCCTGGGACGAGGACCCGGTCTGGAACGACGACGTCGAGGACGAGTAGCCCCTTGGTCCTCTCCCGCCGCCGCCGGGTCCGTCCGGTGGCGATCGACCCTGCCACCGGACGGCGGATCTCGCCGTGGCCGTTCGTCGGCCTGGTGCTGCTGGTCTCGTCGTTCTTCCTCTACGCCGCCTCGGGCCTGCTCGCGCCGGCGTGGGCGGTCGTCGTCCTGCTGCTGACCTGGTTGGTCATGCTGGTGCTCTGCTTCGTCTGGTGGACCCCGCACCCGAAGCGTACCGTCGTCCTCGGGATCCTCTCGTTCGTGTGGTGGTGGGTCGCCGTGACGGCGGGCGGGATCTTCCTGGACTGGACGGCCTGAGCCACGGCGCCGGAGGGCGCCGAGGCTCAGCCCCGCTTCGCGCGGAACGCCCCCGGCCCGTTGCGCAGCCCCAGCCACAGCGCGGCCTCGGCCCACGAGCGGGTCGGGTCGGGCTCCTTGCCGGCGCCGAGTCGGTGCAGCTGGTCGGTGTGCCACGACAGGTCGAGCGCGCCGTCGAGCTGCTTGAGGTTCGCGACCTTGCCGAGAACCGGGCGCAGCCCGGCCTTCACGTCCGAGCTCGGCAGCGTCGCGAGTCCCTGCTCGAGGATGGCGCGCGGTGCCTCGGGGAGCAGGCAGGTCGGACGGCCCAGGCCGACGATGTCGCAGTCGCCCGACGCGACCGCCTCCTCCATCGCGGCGGCCGATCGGAAGCCGCCCGTCACGGCGATCGGTACGTCGCCCGCGAGGTCGCGCACCGAGGCGGCGTACTCCAGGAAGTAGGCCTCGCGCGCCGCGGTCGAGGCGGCCATCGTGCCCATCATCGCGGGCGCCTCGTAGGAGCCCCCGCTGATCTCGATCAGGTCGATGCCGTCGGCGACCAGCGCCCGGACCACCTCGCGGGACTCCTCCTCGGTGAACCCGCCGCGCTGGAAGTCCGCGGAGTTGAGCTTGATCCCGACCCCGAAGCCGCGCGACGTGGTCGCCCGGATCGCCTTGAGGACCTCGAGCACGAACCGCCGGCGCCGGTCGGGGTCGCCGCCCCACGCATCGTCGCGCTGGTTGGTGCGCGGGGAGAGGAACTGGGTGACGAGGTAGCCGTGCGCGCCGTGGATCTGCACGCCCGCGAAGCCGGCCTGCTCGGCGACCGCGGCCGCGGTGGCGTACCGGTCGACGATCTCGCGGATCTCCGCGTCCTCCAGTGCCCGCGGCCTCGAGGCGCCCGGCACCTTCGCCTGGATCGCGCTCGGCGCGACCGGCCGGTGGCGGCCGACGAGTGCGTTGGCCTGGCGGCCCGGGTGGTTGACCTGCATCCACAGCGGCGTCCCGCCGTCCTGGAAGCCGGACGCCCAGGCGCGCAGACCGTCGAGGTGGCGGTCGTCCTCGATGACGACGTTGCCGGGCTCGCCGAGGTGGCGGCGGTCGACCATGACGTTGCCGGTGACGACCAGGCCGTAGCTGCCGTGGGCCCAGCGGGAGTAGAGCCGCTCGAGCTTCGCGCTCGGCCCGCCGTCGCGCTCGCCGAGGGACTCGCTGAGTGCCGACTTCATGAACCGGTTGGCCAGCAGCTGCTTGTTGGGCAGGGCGACGGGGGAGCCGAGGTGGGTGGTCACGAGGAGACCTTCTTCCGGGGCGTCGGACGGGCGGAGGGGGTGGACAGGGAGGCGGTCAGCCGGCGGGAGACCGCCGCGAACGGACGCTGGTACGACGCCCCGAGCAGTCGCACCACGAGGTCGACCGCGACCGCGTCGGCACCGATCAGCACCTTGGGCCGCCCGCGCCGCACGCCGCGCAGGATCGTGCGCGCGGCGGCCTCGGGCGTGGTCCGGGTGAGCCTCTGGTTGAACACCCGCGCGATGCCGGAGGTGTCGGCGGCGTTGCTGGCGGTCGCGTTGTTGACGATGTTGGTCTTGATCCCGCCGGGGTGGACACAGGTGACGCCGACCGGCTGGCCGGAGATGAGCAGCTCCTGGCGCAGCGCCTCGGTGAACCCGCGCACCGCGAACTTGGCCGCGTTGTAGGAGCTCTGGGTCGGCACGCCGAACAGCCCGAAGATGCTCGACACGTTGACGACGTGGCCCTCGCCCGACGCGGCGAGGTGGGGGAGGAACGCCTTGGTGCCGTGGACGACGCCCCAGAAGTCGACGTCGAGGACCTTCTCGATGTCCTCGTAGGGGCTCTCCTCGACCGTACCGAAGATGGTGATGCCGGCGTTGTTGACGACCAGGTTGACCGCGCCGAAGTGGGCGGCGACGGTGTCGGCCCAGGCGTGCACCGCGGCCCGGTCGCGCACGTCGAGCACCGTGGTGTGCGGCTCCGCGCCGGCGGCCGCCAGCAGTCGGGTCGTCTCGGCGAGGCCGTCGGCGTCCCAGTCGCTGATCGCGACCCGGGCCCCCTCGGCGACGAGCTGGAGGGCGAGCGCGCGGCCGATGCCGGACCCCGCGCCGGTGACGGCGGCGACCCTGTCCTGGAAGTCCTTCATGGCGGGAACCTAGTTCCCAGTCAGATGACTTGACAAGTCATCTGACTTGCAAAGCTGCGGAGACGTGCGCCACGATCGGGCCATGGCACCGGCGACGAGGGCGACGAGGGCGACGAGCCGGCGCCAGGCCGACCGCCGCGCGGCGACGACCGAGCGGCTGCTCGACGCGACCATCGAGTGCCTCGCCGAGGACGGGTACGTCGCCACGACCACCCGCCGGGTCGCCGAGCGGGCCGGCGTCAGCCAGGGCGCCCAGCAGCACTACTTCCCGACCAAGGCCGCCCTCGTCGACGCGGCGATGGTCCGCCTCGTCGAGCAGCTGCTCGCCGACGCCGCCTCCCGCGGCCTCGACGTCGGCACCGAGCAGGAGCGGGCCGGCCGCCTGCTCGACATGATCTGGGAGATCCACAACCTTCCGGTGACGCCGGCGGTCCTCGAGCTGTTCAACCTCGCCCGCACCGAGCCCGCGATGGCGGCGCGGGTCGCCGAGATCGTGTGCGGCGGCATGGGCGAGATCCAGGCGCTGGCGGCCGCGCTGCTGCCGTCGTACGCCGGGCGGGAGGGCTTCGTCGAGCTCGTCCAGATCGCGATGGCCACCGTGCGGGGCACCGTCCTGGTCGCCAACATCCCCGGCGCCACGGACGCCTACCCGGCCTGGCCGGCGCTGCGCGCCCACCTGCTGGCGAGCCTCGAGCGTCTCTGAAAGCCCGAACGCCGCCCGCGGCCGCTGCCATGATGGCCGCCATGGAGCGACCGCGGAGCGAGGTGCCGCTCGTCGGGCGCGAGCGTGAGCTGCTCCTGCTCCGCGGCCTCGTCGCCGATGCCGCCGCCGGGCGTCCCGGTGCCGTCCTCCTCGCCGGTGCGGCCGGCGTCGGCAAGAGCCGCCTGGTCCGAGCGCTGCACGACGGGCTGGAGGAGGGTCGCGTGCTCCGCGTCCAGTGCGTGGACCTCGGCGAGCCCGGGCTTCCGCTCCTCGCCGTGACCGACCTGGCCCGCGCCCTCGGGGACGACGAGCTGCTGGCCGAGCTCGCCGACGGCGTACCCGACGAGGCGCGGCGACTGCGGACCTACGACGCCCTCGCCACCCGGCTGGCCGCGGCCGGCCGGACGCACGGCCCGGTGCTGGTCGTCCTCGAGGACCTGCAGTGGCTGGATGCGGCGTCGGCCGACTTCCTGCGCTTCCTGCTGACCCGCGCCGCGACCGAGCGGATCGCGGTCGTCGCGACCCTGCGCACCGACGGGCTCGCCGCCCGGCCGCGGACCCGGCGCCTGGTCGGGGAGCTCGGCCGGCTCGAGCACGTCCGCCGCGTGGACCTCGCGCCGCTCACCGCCGCGGAGGTCAGCGCACTGCTCGAACACGTCGGCGGAGCCGAGCCGGAGCCGCACATGGCCGAGGAGGTGTTCCGGCGGACCGGCGGCAACCCGTTCTTCGTGCAGGCCCTGGCCGAGGAGCTGGACGCGACCGGGCGCCTCGACGCCGTCCCGACCGGGCTGGCCGACCTGCTCGTCGGCCGGCTCGAGCCGCTGCCCGACGCGGCGCGGGAGGTGGTCCGCGCCGCAGCCGGATCGGCGGGGACCGTGCCCGACAGCGTCCTGCGCGCGGTCCTCGGACGTCCCGACGTGGAGGTGGACGAGGCGCTGCGCGCCGCCGTCCAGGCCGGGCTGCTGGTCCCCGACGGCGCCGGCTACCGCTTCGCCCACGACCTGCTCCGGACGGCGATCCACGACGACCTGCTGCCGGGGGTACGCGCCCGGCTGCACGCCGACTACGCCGACGTGCTCGCGTCCGCCGGCGCACCACCGGGCGAGGTCGCCCACCACCACGCACTGGCCGGCAACCGGCCGCACGCCCTCGTGTGGTCGCTGCGTGCTGCGGACGACGCCCTGCTGGCGACCGCCCCCGAGGCCGCCCTCCACCACCTGCAGGACGTGCTCGACGCCTGGCCCGACGTGACCGGGGCCGAGGCGCTGACGGGTACGACGCCCGGCCGGGTCGCGGTCCGCGCGGCCGCCGCGGCAGGGCTCGCCGGCGAGCCGGCCCGATCGGTCGAGCTCGCGCGTCTTGCCGTCGAGCTCACCGACGGGGCCGGCGACGCCGTCGGTGCGGTGCAGGCGCGGGCCGAGCTGGTCCGGCAGCTGATCGCCCTCGACCGCACCAGCGAGCTCCTGGTCCCGGCCGAGCAGGCCGCCGCGCTCGCCGTCGCCGAGGGCGTCGACGCAGGCACCGCCGCCCTGGCCGAGGTGATGCTCGCCCGGTCGCTGCTCTCGTCACGGGACACCGTCGCCGCCCGCCCCGTCGCCGAGCGCGCCCTCGACCGGGCCCGTGCGGCCGCCGTACCCAGCCTCGAGGTCGACGCGCTCACCACCCTGGCCTTCCTCGACGAGGTCGACGGCGACGTCGCGCGCGCTGCCGAGCAGCTGGGGGAGGCGGCGCTCCTGGCCCGTCAGCACGGCGAGCTCGCCGCCGAGCTGCGCGCCCACTACACGCTGGCCTCCCTGCACTACTACGGCGGCGACGTCGCCGGGGCCCTGCCCGTGCTGCGCAGCGGCCTGGCGCGGGCCGCGGAGGCGGGCGTGCGGTGGAGCGACCCGGGCGTCGAGATGCGGGTGCTCGAGGTGATCGCGCTCTACGTCGGCGGCGACCTCGACGCCAGCCTGGCCGCCGCAGCCGTGCCCGACCGGCGCCGACCGGACGCCGCGGCCGCTCGCCTGGCCGCGGTCGGCTGCTACGCCGCGGTCGCTCGCGGGCGCGACGACGCCGCGTCCCGTCTGGCCCGGCTGGAGGAGAGCTGGGAGGTCGATCCGCAGGTCGCCCTCGTCGGCGGGGGCTGCGAGGTCGAGCGCCTCACCTGGGCCGGTGAGCCGGTCGCCGCCGTCGCCGTCGCTCAGCGCGCGCTGGAGCACCTCGACGCGGTGGTCGGCGAGCGCATGTACGGCGGGCTCTGGCTGGCCGCCCTCGCCCTGGCGGCGCTCGCCGACCACGCGGCGGCCTGCCGGCTCCAGCGCGACGAGGCCGGTGCGGCCGCGGCCGAGACCGCTGGTGCGTCCTGGACCGCGAGGGCCGAGCGGCTGGTCGTCGGAGGCCGGGGCCGTCCGGGCGACCTCGGCCCGGAGGGTCGCGCCTGGCACGCGCGCACCGTCGCCGAGGCGGCCCGGCTGCGTGGCGTGCCCGCCGTCGAGGAGTGGCAGGTCGCGCTCGATGCGTTCGCGTACGGCCATGAGCCCGAGCTCGCCCGCTGCCGCTGGCGGCTGGCCGAGTCCCGCCTCGCCGAGGGCGACCGGGACACGGCCCGGTCGCTCCTCGAGGCCGCGGCCGAGAGCGCGGCCCGGATGGGGGCGCGCCCGCTGCAGGACGCGATCGACGCGACGCAGCGGCGTACCGGCCTCGGCCGGCCGGCCCGCGGCACGACGGCCGTGCTCACCGGGCGCGAGCGCGAGGTGCTGGTCCTGGTGGCCGAGGGGCTCACCAACCGCGAGATCGGACGCCGCCTGCACATCAGCGAGAAGACCGCCAGCGTGCACCTGAGCAACGTGATGGCCAAGCTCAACGCGTCCAGCCGCACCGAGGCGGTCACGGTCGCGCACCGGCGGGGCCTGATCGAGGTGTGAGGGCAGATCGGCGTGGATGCCTCATGTCGCTGAGGCCCCCTTAGGCCGAGCGTCGTCCTCGAGCCCGCCCGCACCGTGCGGCGGCGATCGAGGAGGAACAGATGGACACCTCAGCCCTGTGCGAACGACTGGCCCACGAGATCGGCGGCGACGTCCTCGCCGCCGCCGACCCGGGCGCCGCCGCCGAGTCGGCCGCCTTCAACGCCGCCGTCGTCCACCGGCCGGCCGCCGTGGTCGCGGCACGGGACGCGGCGGACGTCGCCGCCGCCGTACGCATCGCGGGGGAGGCGGGCCGGCGGGTCGCGGTCCAGGCCACCGGCCACGGCGCGGCCGCGACCGGCGAGGACACGGTCCTGGTCTCCACGCGGCGGCTGACGGGCGTGGTGGTCGACCCGGTCGCCCGCGTCGCCCGGGTCGCGGCAGGCACCCGGTGGCGCGAGGTCATCGACGCCGCCGTCCCGCACGGGCTGGCGCCGCTGTCCGGGTCCTCCTCGGGCGTGGGTGCGGTCGGCTACACCCTCGGCGGAGGCATGGGCCACCTCGCTCGCCGCCACGGCTTCGCCGCGGACCACGTCCGCTCCGTCGACCTGGTGCGCGCCACCGGCGAGCGCGCCCGGGTCACCGCCGGCAGCGACCCGGAGCTGTTCTGGGCCCTGCGTGGCGGACAGGGCGGGTTCGGCATCGCGACCGCCGTCGAGATCGACCTGTTCCCGGTCCACGCCTTCCACGGCGGCGCGATGATCGTCACGGGACCGGCCGTCGCCGACGTCCTGTACGCCTTCGCCGCCTGGGCGCCGACCCTGCCCGAGCACGTCACGACCTCGGTCGCCCTGCTCCGGATGCCGCCGGTCGACGAGGTGCCGCCGCCGCTGCGCGGCGTGGTCAGCCTCGCCCTCCGGTTCGGGTCCACCGGCACCGCCGAGGAGGCCGAGGCGCTGCTCGCCCCGATCCGACGGGTCGCCGGTGCCCCGGTGCTCGACTCGATCGGCACGATGTCCTTCGCCGCCGTCGACGGCATCCACATGGACCCGCCCGACCCGCTGCCCGCCGTCTTCCGCGGCGGCCTGCTCACCGGGCTGCCCGGTGACCTGGTCGAGGGGCTGCTCGCCGTCGCCGGCCCGGACGTCGAGGTCCCGCTGGCCATGGTGGAGCTGCGGCTGATGGGTGGTGCGCTCGCCCGGCCGGCCGCGGTGCCGAACGCGGTGGCGGGGCGCGAGGGCGCCTTCGCCCTCTCCGTCGTCGCCCCCGCGCCCCCGCCGCTGGCCGAGGTCGCGCCCGTCGTGGCCGACGGCGTCGTCGCCGCGCTCGCGCCCTGGTCCACCGGCACCTCCCTGGTCAACTTCGCCGGCCACGGCGTCGCCGCCGAGTCGATCTGGCGGCCCGACGTCCTCGACCGGCTGCGCCGGGCCAAGGCCGCGGCCGACCCGCGGAACCTCTTCGGCGGTCCGCTCGCCGAGCTCGGGGCAGGTGCGCGATGACCCGGCCCGCCGTCGTCCTCGCGGTGGGAGAGGGCCACCGGCACGGCAACGTCGAGTTCCTCGCCCGCAGCCAGGACACGCCGTACTTCAACCTCGGCATCGTCACCCTCCGCCCCGGGCAGGGCATCGAGCGGCACGTCCACGTCGACGAGGACGACTCGTTCCTCGTCCTCGACGGGACGCTGGCCGTCACCCTCGGCGGCCGCGAGGTCGTGGCCGGCCCCGGCACCTTCGTGCTGGTGCCGTCGGGGACCCCGCACGAGTTCCGCAACGAGTCCGCCGAGGACGTCCGCTTCCTCAACATCCACGCGCCCGGCGGGTTCGACCGCCGGATCGGGCTGGACGGATGAGGGCGCGATACTGGGCGCATGGCGATCCACATCACCGACAACCCCGAGGCCGACGAGCTGCTGAGCTCCAACCCGTTCGCGCTGCTCGTGGGGATGATGCTCGACCAGCAGTACCCGATGGAGCACGCCTTCCTCGGCCCGCAGAAGGTCGTCAGCCGGTTCGGGAGCTTCGACCCGGCGGCGATCGCGGCGGCCGACCCGGAGGAGTTCGCCGCGCTGTGCTCCACGACGCCGGCCATCCACCGGTTCCCGGGCTCGATGGCGGCGCGGCTGCAGGAGCTGGCCCGCATCGTCGTGGAGCAGTACGACGGCGACGCCTCCCGGCTGTGGACCGAGGCCGCCGACGGGAAGGACCTGCTCAAGCGGATCCAGGCGCTGCCCGGGTTCGGGGCGCAGAAGGCGAAGATCTTCACGGCGCTCGTGGCCAAGCAGCTCGGCGTACGGCCCACCGGGTGGGAGAAGGTCGCGGGCGACTACGCGCTCGACGGCTTCCGCTCGGTCGCCGACGTGGTCGACCCGGTGTCGCTGCAGAAGGTCCGCGACCACAAGAAGGCAGCGAAGGCCGCCGCCAAGGCGAGCGTGGCGAGCCAGGCGAGGGCCTAGCGGGGGAGCGGACCGTCCGTCGCCGCACCATTTGTTGGTGATTACCGGAGAGCGCGCGAGGTCTAGCGTCGGGAGTGCCCCCCTCCCGAGCAGACAGGAGCGACGCGATGACGATGACGGTGGCACAGCTGCAGGGCTCCGGAGCCGCGATCAGCGACGAGAGCCTCGAGGGACTGCGCGCGGCGGTCAGGGGTGATGTGCTCACCGCGGACGATCCGGGGTACGCCGCGGTGCGGCCGGCGTACAACGCCATGCATCCCGGGCACCCCGCCCTGGTCGTGCGGGCCAGCGGTACCGCCGACGTGGTCGCTGCCGTCGGCTTCGCCCGCGAGCACGGCCTCCTCCTCGCGGTCCGCGGCGGCGGCCACTCGGTGGCCGGGCTCTCCAGCGTCGACGGCGGCCTGCTGCTCGACCTCGCCCTGATGAACGGCGTCGACGTCGACCCGGACGCGCGGACCGTGCGGGTGCAGGGCGGCGCGCTGGTGGGCGACCTCGACCACGAGACCCAGGCCTTCGGCCTGGTCGCACCGAGCGGCGTCGTGTCCGACACCGGCGTCGCCGGCCTGACCCTGGGCGGCGGCGAGGGATGGGTACGACGCAAGCACGGGCTCGCCATCGACAACCTGCTCTCCGCGCAGGTCGTGTGCGCCGACGGCCAGGTGCGCACCGCGTCGGCCGACACGAACCCCGACCTCTTCTGGGCCCTGCGCGGCGGCGGCGGCAACTTCGGTGTCGTCACGTCCTTCACGTTCCGGTGCCACCCCGTCGGCCCGACGGTCGCCTTCGCCGGCGTGTTCCACCCCGTCTCCGACGCGGAGAACGTCTACCGGAGCTTCCGCGACTGGGCCGCGACCGTGCCGGACGAGATCTCGGCGCTGATCGGCTGCACGACGCTGCCGGCCAGCGAGCACACGCCGCCGGAGATCCACGACGTGCCGATGATCGTCACCGGCGCCGTCTACGCCGGGGATCCTGAGGAGGGCATGAAGGTCATCCAGCCGCTGCGTGAGATCGGCACCCCGCTCGTCGACATCTCCGGCCCGCTGCCGTTCGTCGGCGTCCAGGCCGCCTTCGACGAGTTCTTCCGGCGCGGCTCGTTGCGCAGCTACTGGAAGTCGACCTTCGTCCAGGACCTGACCGACCCGGTCCTCGACCTCCTCGTGGCCAAGGCGCTCGACCGCCCGTCCGACCGCACCTTCGTGGTCACCTTCCTGATGGGCGGCGCGATCAACGCCGTCGGTCCCGGCGACACGGCCTACAGCGAGCGGTCGGCGAACTGGATGCTGTCGATGGACGGCAACTGGACCGACCCCGGGGACGACGACAAGGTCATCTCCTGGGTGCGCGACGCGTGGGCGGAGCTGCACGAGCACGGCACCGGCACGCTGTACCTCAACTTCACGGGCGTCGCCGACGAGTCCGCCACGGTCGGCGTGGCGAGCGCCTTCGGCGCGAACCTCGACCGGCTCGCCGCGATCAAGGCGACCTACGACCCGGAGAACCTCTTCCGGCTGAACAACAACATCGTCCCCGCCTCCTGAACGGCTGCTGAGCCGGGCCTGAACACTCGCTGAACGCCCCGATGCGCAAGGGGCTGGGACCGCCGTGGCAGAATGGGTGCAGCGGTCTTGACACCTCCGGTCTTTGCCGCGCCCTAGAACCGTCAGCATCGAGAGGTGTTCGTGTCCTCGAACCATCGTTCGGTCCCGCCCGCCCTGCTCAGCCACCCGTCGATCGCCGCGCTCATCGAGCGCGCCGAGCCGGTGGGCCGGGTCGCCGCGGAGGATCTCCGCCAGGCATTCGCCGCCGCTGAGGTCGCCCCGGCCCAGCTCAAGGGCCTGATGGCCCACCTGTCGGGTCTCGGCATCTCCGTCGAGCTCGGTGCGCCCGTCGAGCAGCGCGCCGTCGCCGCCGCCGCACGCAAGACGGCGTCGGCGACCGCGACGACGGCCAAGAAGGCCGCCCCGGCGCCGGCCAAGAAGGCCGCCCCGGCGCCGGCCAAGAAGGCCGCGCCCGCCCCGGCGGCGAAGAAGGCGGCGCCGGCCAAGGCGGCCGACGCGGCCGCCCCGGCCGAGCAGGGTGACGCCGAGCCCGCCCCGGTCATCGGCCCCGACGGCAAGAAGGTGCTGCCGGACATCTCCGACGACCAGTTCGAGAAGGACGTCGCCGCGGACCCGACGATCAAGGAGGACGAGAAGAACGCGTCCTTCATCGTCTCCTCCGCCGACGAGACCGACGAGCCGGCCCAGCAGGTCATGGTCGCCGGCGCGACCGCCGACCCGGTCAAGGACTACCTCAAGCAGATCGGCAAGGTGCCCCTCCTCAACGCCGAGATGGAGGTCGAGCTCGCCAAGCGGATCGAGGCCGGCCTGTTCTCGGAGGAGAAGCTCGGCAAGGGCGGCAAGCTCACGCCGAAGGTGCAGGAGGAGCTCGAGTGGATCGCGGAGGACGGTCGCCGCGCCAAGAACCACCTGCTCGAGGCCAACCTGCGCCTCGTCGTCTCCCTCGCCAAGCGCTACACCGGTCGCGGCATGCTGTTCCTGGACCTGATCCAGGAGGGCAACCTCGGTCTGATCCGCGCGGTCGAGAAGTTCGACTACACCAAGGGCTACAAGTTCTCGACCTACGCGACCTGGTGGATCCGTCAGGCGATCACCCGCGCCATGGCCGACCAGGCCCGCACCATCCGCATCCCGGTGCACATGGTCGAGGTCATCAACAAGCTCGCCCGCGTCCAGCGCCAGATGCTGCAAGACCTCGGCCGCGAGCCCACCCCGGAGGAGCTCGCCAAGGAGCTCGACATGACCCCGGAGAAGGTCGTCGAGGTCCAGAAGTACGGCCGCGAGCCGATCTCGCTGCACACCCCGCTGGGCGAGGACGGCGACTCCGAGTTCGGTGACCTGATCGAGGACTCCGAGGCCATCGTCCCGGCCGACGCGGTGTCGTTCACCCTGCTCCAGGAGCAGCTGCACGCCGTGCTCGACACGCTCTCCGAGCGCGAGGCGGGCGTCGTCTCGATGCGCTTCGGCCTCACCGACGGCCAGCCGAAGACCCTCGACGAGATCGGCAAGGTCTACGGCGTGACCCGTGAGCGGATCCGCCAGATCGAGTCGAAGACGATGTCGAAGCTGCGCCACCCGTCGCGCTCGCAGGTCCTGCGCGACTACCTCGACTGACCAGAGCAGTGCCGGCGAGGGCGACCACCAGCGTGGTCGTCCTCGCTGCATTTCTCGCCGGCTGCAGCGCCCAGCGGCCGTCCGGGGATGTGGAGGGGAACCGGGACGCGCCGCCGTCCATGGCGGTCACGAGCCCGCCGCCGACCACTCCCACGCCGGCGCACCCCCGCGCCTTCTCCGCGGACCGGGCGTACGCCGCCGTGCGGCACCTCGCGGGCCGGATCGGGCCCCGCCTGGCCACCGGACCCGGCTTCCGCAGGGCAGCCGACTGGGCGGCCGGCGAGCTGGAGGCCGCGGGATACCAGGTGGCGCGCCAGCGCTTCGCGGTCCCCGCCGGCGCCTCCTGGGGCGTCCCGGTGCGGGCCGGACGCAGCCAGAACCTGGTCGCCGCACCGCCGGGCCTCGACCCCGGGCAGCCGCACCTCGTGGTCGGTGCCCACCTCGACACCGTGGCGGTCTCGCCGGGCGCCGAGGACAACGCGTCGGGCGTCGGCGTCGTGCTCGCGCTCGCGCGCACGGACCTGCAGGCGCGGCTGCCGGTGGTGCTGGTCCTGTTCGGCGCGGAGGAGCCGCGGGGCAGCGGCGACGACGACCACCACTACGGGTCGCGGCACTACGTCGCCGGACTCGACGACGCCCAGCGCCGCGCGGTGCGCGGGATGCTGGCGCTGGACCGGGTGGGGGTGGGCACCGTGGTCCCGGTGGGCAGTGCGACCGACGCGCCGCCGGACGAGCTGGTCCGAGCGGCGCGCCGCGCCGGCGTACCGCACGCCGCCGAGACACGACAGCGCTCCAGCGACCACTGGTCGTTCGTGCGCGCCGGGCTGCCGGGGCTGCGGGTCGGCAGTACGCCGTACGCCGGCTACCACGACGCGCGGGACCTGCCCGCGGTGGTGGACCCCGGCCAGCTCGACCGGGTCGGGCGGCTGGTCCTGGCCTGGCTACGGGGCTGAGCGCCGGAAGGGCCCGTCGCTGTGGCGCCACACGTCGCCGAGGACGTCGTCGGCCGCGGCGCCCCGCACCGGCCGCGGCGCGAAGTCGTCGTCCATCGCGTAGGGGACCAGGTCGAACCCCTTGAGCTCGGCGCCCCAGAACACGGCCTCCAGTGCCACGCCCTGACGGGTCTGGGCCATGAAGTCCATGTCGAACACGAAGTTGCCCAACGAGTGCGCCACCAGCGTGTCGTCGTACCACTCCAGGCCCTGCACCCAGTGCGGGTGGCCACCCACCACCAGGTCGGCGCCCGCGTCGACCAGCCGATGAGCCACCTGCGTCTGCACCGGCTCGGCGCGATGCGTGTACTGCGTGCCCCAGTGGGGGAGCACGACGACCACGTCGACCTCGCCGTCGAGCGTCCGGACGAGCTGCTCGACGTGCGCCAGGTCGCGCTCCACCAGGGGGCCGGTCCGGGGCGGCATCCGCACCGACAGCGCACCGGGACGCCGGGCGGTCGCCCGCGGCGTTTCCCCGATGGCGTTGAAGCCGAGGAATCCGAAGCGCACCCCGTTGCGCTCGGTGACGTACGCCGTGCCGGCCTCCGCCCGGTTCCGGCCCGCGCCGAACGCCCGCACCGGTCCGTCGGCGAGCAGGTCCAGCGTCCGCAGCAGGGCCTGCTCGCCGAAGTCGCCGGTGTGGTTGTTGGCCAGTGACAGCGCGTCGAATCCCGCGTCCGCGAGCGCCGCGAGCACCCCGGGGGGCGCGGCGAAGGAGTCGCCGCCCTGCTGGCGCGCTCCGGCGGAGGACAGGGTGCTCTCGAGGTTGCCGACGGTCAGGTCGGCGGTGCGCAGCCTGCGCTGCAGCGGACGCAAGGGCAGACCGGGGTCGCCGGCCGCCGCGGCCCGGGCACCGACGCGACGGCCGAGCATGACATCGCCGACCACGGTCAGCGTGACGACCGGAGCTGGGGGCGGGCCGGGGACGAGGAGCGGGTAGTCCGCCGGGCGGCGCACCGGATCGACGCCGTCGACCTGTGCCACCTGGACCGTGGCATCGACCTCGGACGCCGGCAGGACGGCCACGGCGTCCCGGTCCCGGCGTACCTCACGTGCGCTCGTGACGAGACGGAGTGGTCGATCGGTCCCGTCCAGCGTCCGCCAGGTGTGGACCTCGCCGGCAGCGAGGGCGTCCGCCTCGGCGTGCGTGAGCCGGGGCGCCGGACGGGTCGCGTGCACCGCGACGACCAGCGGGTCGCGAGGCGCCTGCGCCGGTGTCGCCTCAGTGCTGCGCGAGACCGACGGCGCGGGCGTGGGCACGGGCGCGGGCTCCGACGGCGACGTGCAGCCGAGCGTCAGACCGACGGCGAGGGCGCCGAGCCCGAGAGCGCGGTGGCGCCGGGTCATACCCACCATCGTCCCCCAGGCGCCGGACGAGGACCCCGGCACGCTCCGGAAAACGGACGAGGCCCCGAGCAGAGCTCGGGGCCTCGCTGCGGAACCGGGTCAGTCGGCGACGGGCGCCGGCTTGTCGGTCAGCTTGTGGGTCTCGTCGTGGAAGTTCACGGCGACGTCCTTGAGGGCATCGCCGTGCTCGCGGGCGTGGTGGGCGCAGAAGAGAAGCTCTCCGCCCGTGGCGAGCTCTACACGGAGGTAGGCCTGGGCGCCACAACGGTCACAGCGGTCCTCCGCGGTCAGGGGGGCGCTGGGAGCAACAGCAGTCGTCATCTCGGGCCTCTCTCTCATGCGATCACCACCCTCATCGGGTGTCGTCCGGATCAACGTAGCGACTGGAACAAAGATTCCCGTCGCGATGTGAACCATTCCACTTTCGCCTTCGCCTTCATCCAAGCACCTGATGGGGGAAGCTTCTGTGATTTTCCACTGCCCGAAACAAGCTTGTGACCATCCGATCGGCCGGACCGGGTGATCCGTCCGGGTCCTGTCATCCTCCTGGCTCGTAGACCGTGTCCCTGTGCCGGCGCCCGGCGTGTCGCGGGTAGATTCGTCTTCTTGGAAGTACCCGTGATCCACCGTGAGGAGCCGGTCATCGCCGACAACACCTACAACGCAGCCCACCTCCTGGTCCTCGAGGGCCTCGAAGCCGTGCGGAAGCGTCCCGGGATGTACATCGGCTCCACCGACACCCGGGGGCTGATGCACTGCCTCTGGGAGATCATCGACAACGGTGTCGACGAGGCCCTCGGCGGCTATGCCCGGACCGTGGACGTCACGCTGCACCCCGACGGCTCCGTCGAGGTGTACGACGACGGGCGCGGCATCCCCACCGACAAGGAGCCCAAGACCGGGCTGACCGGCGTCGAGGTCGTGGCGACCAAGCTGCACGCCGGCGGCAAGTTCGGTGGCGGCTCGTACGTCGCCACCGGTGGTCTGCACGGCGTCGGCCTCTCGGTCGTCAACGCACTGTCCAGCCGCATGGACATCGACGTCGACCGCTCGCCGGCCAGCCAGGGCATCAGCTTCCAGCGCGGCGTCCCCGGCGTCTTCGACGGTGAAGGCCCCGGCGCGACGTTCACCCCGCAGTCCGGGCTGTCGCGCAAGGGCGGCCGGGTGGCCAAGGGCAGGTCCGGCACCCGGATCAGGTTCTGGCCCGACCGCCAGATCTTCACCAAGGACGCCGACTTCGTCCTCGACGGGCTGATCGGGCGCGCCCGGCAGACGTCGTTCATCGTCCCCGGTCTCGAGCTGGTCATCAGGGACCAGCGCGCCGCCGACAAGACCGAGTGGAGCGAGGAGAAGTTCCGTCACGACGGCGGCATCGGCGAGTTCTGCGACTACCTCGCCACCGGTGAGCCGGTCACCGAGGTGCTGCGGCTCCAGGGCAGCGACGTGTTCACCGAGACCGTCCCGCTGCTCGACGACAAGGGCCACATGACGCCTCAGGACGTCGAGCGGGAGCTGACCGTCGACGTCGCGGTGCGCTGGGGGAGCGGCTACGACACCGAGCTGCGCTCCTTCGTCAACGTGATCGCCACCCCCAAGGGCGGCACGCACGTGTCCGGCTTCGAGAGCGCCCTCACCAAGACGTTCAACGAGTCCATGCGCGCCGCGAAGGCGCTCAAGGTCAACGACGACGACGTGATCAAGGACGACATCCTCGAGGGCATGACCGCGGTCGTCACCGTCCGGCTCGCCGAGCCGCAGTTCGAGGGCCAGACCAAGGAGATCCTCGGTACGCCGGCCGCACGGACCGTCGTGCGCAAGGTCGTGGCCAAGGAGCTCAAGGAGTTCCTGACCTCGACCAAGCGGGCCGAGAAGGCGCAGGCCAAGCTCCTCATGGAGAAGGTCGTCGCGGCGTCCAAGACCCGGATCGCCGCGCGCCAGCACAAGGAGACCCAGCGCCGGAAGAACGCCCTGGAGTCCTCGACCCTGCCGGCCAAGCTCGCCGACTGCCGCTCGGGCGACAACGAGCGCACCGAGCTGTTCATCGTCGAGGGCGACTCCGCGCTCGGCACCGCCAAGCTCGCCCGCAACGCCGAGTTCCAGGCGCTGCTGCCGATCCGCGGCAAGATCCTCAACGTCCAGAAGGCGTCGGTGGGCGACATGCTCAAGAACGCCGAGTGCGCCTCGATCATCCAGGTCGTCGGTGCGGGCTCCGGGCGCACCTTCGACATCGACGCCCGCCGCTACGGGCGGATCATCTTCATGGCCGACGCCGACTCCGACGGCGCCCACATCCGCACCCTGCTCGCGACCCTCTTCTTCAAGTACATGCCCGACCTGGTCAAGGCCGGCCGCGTCTTCTCCGCGGTCCCGCCCCTGCACCGGATCGAGATCTCCAACCCCAAGAAGGGGCAGGAGAAGTACGTCTACACGTACTCCGACGACGAGCTGCAGCGCAAGCTGGCCGAGCTCAAGAAGAAGAACGTGAAGTGGAAGGACCCGGTCCAGCGCTACAAGGGCCTCGGAGAGATGGACGCCGACCAGCTGGCCGAGACCACGATGGACCCGCGCCGTCGTACCCTGCGCCGGCTGACGGTCGACGAGCTCGAGGTGGCCTCCGAGGTGTTCGAGCTGCTCATGGGCAGCGATGTCGCGCCGCGCAAGGAGTTCATCATCCAGGGCGCCTACGAGGTCGACATGGAGACCCTCGACGCGTGACCTTCGACGACCCGGTCGGTGCGTCCCTGCGCGGTGCGCACGCCGTGTTCGCGGTCGGGACCGGCCGACAACACGCCCGCGATCCGGCTCTACGAGGCACTCGGCTTCGACCTGCGGCGCGAGGTGACCTTCCGCGGCTTCCGGGTGCCGTCGGGTGTGCCAGCATGAGGGCATGAGCGCCGCCGACCGCACCGCCGTCGTCAAGCTGCTCAAGGCCCGCGGCGCCAAGGCGCGCCGCGGTCACCTGCGGATCCCGGTCGGCGAGCTGTTCTGGTACGTCGACGTGCTGGCCGACGGCGCCGGCCCCACCGCACCGCTGCGGCTCGAGGTCGGCTGCTGGACCGCGGCCCTCCCGCCCGAGCCCGACGGCGGCGCCGTCGACTGCCCGCTGCTGATGGACGTGCCGCTGGGCGGCGACCCGGTCGGCGCCACGACGGCGCTGCTCGACCGGGTCACCGCGCTCGGCGACCTCGCCACGCTCGGCGGCAGCCTGGGCAACCTGCCCGGGGCGCTGGTCGACCAGCGGCTGCGCGACCTGCTCTGAGCCTCGAGGCTGAGCCGTCGGCTCAGACCTCCTGGCTGAGCAGGCCCGTGTCGACGTCGTAGATGAAGCCGCCGACCTTCACCGAGTCGGGGATGAGCGGGTGCGAGGTGACCTTGCGGACGTCCTCGGCGAGGCTGCGCTTCTGGTCCTCGATGACGTGGAAGGCGTGCCAGGTGACGTCGTGGCCGACGGCGGCGCCGATCTTCTCGTGGATCTCGGCCTCGGAGTTCGACGCCATCGCGCAGCGGGTGTGCGGGATGACCAGGATCCGGTCGACGTTGAGCAGGTGGGCGCCGAGGACGAGCGCCTCGAGGGCGGCCTCGGTGACCCGGCCACCCGGGTTGCGGAAGATCTTGGCGTCGCCGTAGTCGAGGCCGAGCATCCGCAGCGGGTCGATGCGCGAGTCCATGCAGGTCACGATCGCGACGCCCGCGTGGGCCTTGCCGTCGAATCCTCCCTGGTCGAAGGTCTCGGCGTAGTCGCGGTTCGCCTTCAGCAGGTCGTCGAAGTCACCCATGACCCACAGGCTATCCGCCCGCGCGCAGCACCTCGGCGGTGTCCACGTCGCGAGTGGGGGCGCGGGAGAGGAGGACCACAGCGAGGACGGCGGCGGCGAGCGCCGCGGCCGCCGCACCACGGAAGACCGCCTGCTCCTGCAGGATGCCGAGCTCGCTGATGCCCAGGCTCGGGTCGGCGGCCCGGGCGGCGTACAGGCGGCGCAGTCCGATGGTGGTCAGCGCGGAGATGCCGACCAGCATGCCGACCATCCGGGCCACGACCACGAGCGCGCTGGCGAGGCCGTGGGCGTCGTCGTCGGTGGTGGCCAGGATCGCGGCGTTGACCGGCGCGAGGGCCAGGCCGAAGCCGAGGCCGCCGAGGACCAGCGGGACGTTCGAGGCGAAGCCCTCGAGACTGTGGGCGTCCCACTGGCCCATCGCCAGGAACGATCCGCTGGCGGCGAGCATGCCGACGGCCGTCAGCACCCCCGCGTTGGTGCGCCGCAGCAGCCACCCGCCGACGACGGCACCGACCGGGAGCGCCGCCAGGAACCGCAGCAGCACCAGTGCGGCGCCGAGCTGGGACTCCTTCTCGGTGGTCGTGCGGGCGAAGAGCGGGATGTCGACGAGGGCGGCGATCAACGCCCAGCCGACGAGGAAGCTGACGACCAGCGACCCCCACGCGGGTACGGGGCGCAGCCCACCGCGCGGCACGATCGGCGCCTCGGCGCGGCGCAGGTGGACGACGAGCAGGACCGCGGCGATCGCCGAGCCGGTCAGGAACCACGGGCCCTGCGGGGAGAAGACGGCCACCTCGGGATCGGCGGTCGCGAAGGCGAGCACGATGCCGCCGAGGGCGACCGCGAGCAGCCCCGCGCCGAGCAGGTCGGCGGCGAGCAGGTGTCCGAGCCAGCCGCGCAGGTCGACGAGGGCCCGCGGCCGCAACCAGCACCACGCCACGAGCAGCACGAAGGCCGCGACGGCCACGACGCCGACCGGGGTCACCCAGCGGCCGCCACCGTCGACGTACGGGATGAACAGCCGGCCCCAG
This sequence comes from Pimelobacter simplex, assembly GCA_016803235.1. GTDB lineage: Bacteria > Actinomycetota > Actinomycetes > Propionibacteriales > Nocardioidaceae > Nocardioides > Nocardioides simplex_A. The sequence goes on along the minus strand of JADCLI010000003.1, from coordinate 83,732 downwards.
GTCAGGTCGCGCTGCAGGCCGCCCGGCTGGACGAAGGTGAGGAAGCCCGCGGCCAGGGTCGCGGCGAGGAGCAGGATGCCGACGATGTCGGGGAGCCGTCGTCGGGTGGTTTCGAGGCTCGGAGCCGGGGCGCCTCGCACCTCGACCACCGGCGGGCGGCGCGCGACCAGGCCGACCGCGACGACGAGCAGCGCACCGACGGCGAGGTTGATCGCGAAGATCCCGCGCCAGGAGGTGAAGGAGAGCACGAACGCGCCGAACAGCGGGCCCAGGACGCTGCCGAACTCCTGGACAGCGGAGACGATGCCGAGGGGCAGGCCACGCCGGTCGACGGGGTAGAGCGCCGCCACCAGCGACATGGTCGCCGGGACCAGGCCGCCGCCGCCGACGCCCTGCAGGAACCGGCCGGCGACCATGCTGGGCAGGTCGTAGGAGATCGCCGTCACCAGCGACCCGATCGAGAACACCACGAGCGACATCGCCAGCACCGGCACCTGGCCGCGCAGGTCGGCGATCCGGCCGATCAGCGGCAGCATCGCGACGTACCCGAGCAGGAAGCCGGACACGATCGGGGCGGCTCGCTGGAGCTCCTCGACCGGGATGCCCGCGCCGGCCATCATGTCGGGCAGGGCGAGCACGACGACGTAGGTGTCGACGGCCGCGAATGCGACGGCGAGCGTGCAGAAGGCCAGCAGCAAGCGGTTCGCCGCGCTCATCGACCGGCTCATCGACGGGCTCACTTGGGCGCCGAGATGTCCTTCGTGACGTCGTACTTCGTGACGTCGATGGTGTACGTCAGCGGGTCGGCGTCCTTGAAGAAGACGCCGGTGAGTCGGGCGGTGCGCAGGTGGCCCTCGTCGTCGAGGCGGTAGGTCGCCTCGAACTCGTCGCCCTCGGCGCACGGCAGGATCGCGCGGATCGAGTCACCCGTCGCCGTGCCGGCGTAGGTGTGGAAGATCTCCTTGTTGTCCGTGCCGCCGCGCTCGGACTTGCCCGCCTTGACGCCGGTGCTGCTGGTGAGCACGTTCGAGACGCCCGTCGACGGGTCGAGCAGCGTGGCCGGGTCGGGGGCGCACAGGTCGGCCGGCTGGTACTGGTCGGTCCAGCCCAGGATGGGGGCGTTGATCCACAGCGTGCCGTCGACCGAGACGACGTCGATCGAGCTCGCGTCGAATCCGCTGACCCGGCCGGCGACGGTGCCCTCGAAGGCCGGCGGGTCGGCGACGATCGTGCCGCTCGCGGCCGAGAGGTAGTCGGTGCCCGGGTCGTCGCCCGTCGACAGGGAGACCTCGATGCCGCTCGTGCCGTCGAGCAGCTCCTTGGCCTTGGCGCCGGCGTCGGACCAGGACGTGGCCTTCGAGCCGCCGTCGTCACCCGAGCAGGCGGTCAGGGCGCCGACGGCGACGAGAGCAGAGAGCAGGCCGGCGGCCACGCGGGTCGGGGTCGTCATGCGCTCACCCTGACACACCGAGGGTCACGGCGAGCGGACCGGCGGCAGCGGCGAGCGCCTGGCTGCTCGGCACGCCCGAGCCGTCGCGACGACCGTTGGCCTCCGGCAGGTCGACCGGTGCGCCGCTGGCGGCCGAGGCCCGGGCGGGCGCGGGACCGGCCCACGCGAACACGAGGGTGTCCTCGCCCTTGAGGAAGCGGTGGCAGCGCACGCCGCCGGTGGCGCGACCCTTGGCGGGGTACTCCCAGAAGTCGGTGACCTTGACCGAGCCGGGCTCGGTGCCGGGCAGCGCCGTCGAGGAGCCGGACGAGGTCACCAGGACCACGCCGCCGGGGGAGTTGAGGTCGAGCACGCCGAACCACACCACCCGCTCGCGGTCGGCGACCCGGACACCGGCCATGCCGCCGCCGGAGCGGCCCTGCGGACGGACCGAGTCGGCGGGGTAGTGGAGCAGCTGGGCGTCGGAGGTGACGAAGCAGAGCTCCTCCTGGCCGGTGCGCAGCTCGACCGCGCCCACGACCTCGTCGCCCTCCTTGAGGCCGATGACCTCCCACTCGTCCTTGCCGATCACCTCGGGGTTGACCCGCTTGACGACGCCCTGCCTGGTGCCGAGCGCGAGGCCGGGACCCTCGGTGGTGAGCGTGGTCAGCGCGAGCGCGCGCTCCCCGGCGGCCAGCTCGAGCACCTCCGACAGCGGCAGGCCACCTTGGAGGTTGGGCTCGTTGGCCGACGGCGGGATCGCGGGGAGGTCGAGGACCGCGAGCCGGAGCAGCCGCCCGGCCGAGGTGAGCACGCCGATGTCGGCGCGCGCGGTCGTGCGGACCGCCGAGACGACCACGTCGTGATTGGCCCGGCCGCCGCCGGTGCCGATCTCGTCGGCGTTGCTGGTGCGGGCCAGCAGCCCGGTCGAGGACAGCAGCGCGAAGCAGGGGTCGTCGGCGACCTCGAGCGGCGCGGCCGCCGCAGCGACCGCGGTGGTCCCGGCCGACTCCAGCAGGACGGTACGACGCGGCGTGCCGAACGTCTTGGCGACGTCGGCCAGCTCGGTGGAGACCTGCTTCTTGAGCAGGGCCTCGTCGGCGAGGATCGCGTCGAGGTCCTCGATCTCCTTGCGCAGCTCCTCCTGCTCCTTCTCGAGCTCGAGGCGGGAGAACTTGGTGAGTCGGCGCAGCTGCATCTCGAGGATGTACTCGGCCTGGATCTCGGAGAGCTCGAAGACGCTCATCAGCCGCTCCTTCGCGGCCGCCGAGTTGTCGCTGGTGCGGATGACCTGGATGACCTCGTCGATGTCGAGGAGGGCCAGCAGCAGGCCCTCGACCAGGTGGAGGCGGGCGGCCTTCTTGTTGCGGCGGAACTGCGAGCGGCGCCGGACGACGTCGTAGCGGTGGTGGAGGAAGACCTCCAGCATCTCCTTGAGGCCCATCGTGCGGGGCTGGCCGTCGACCAGGGCGACGTTGTTGATGCCGAAGGAGTCCTCGAGCGGGGTCAGCTTGTAGAGCTGCTCGAGCAGCGCCTCGGGGACGAACCCGTTCTTGACCTCGATGACCAGGCGCAGCCCGTTCTCGCGGTCGGTGAGGTCCTTGATGTCGGCGATGCCCTGCAGCTTCTTGGACTGGACGAGCACCTTGATCCGCTCGACGACCTTCTCGGTGCCGACGCCGTAGGGGAGCTCGGTGACCACGATGCCCTTGCGGCGCCCGATCGTCTCGACCCGCGCGGTCGCGCGCATCTTGAACACGCCGCGTCCCGACTCGTAGGCGTCACGGATGCCGTCGAGGCCGACGATCTTGCCGCCGGTCGGCAGGTCGGGGCCCGGGATGAACCTCATCAGGCCGTCGATGTCGGTGTTGGGGTGCTGGATCAGGTGGCGCAGCGCCTGGACCACCTCGACCAGGTTGTGGGGCGCCATGTTGGTCGCCATGCCGACCGCGATGCCCGTCGTACCGTTGACGACCAGGCTGGGGATCGCCGAGGGGAGCACGGTCGGCTCGTACTCGCGGCTGTCGTAGTTGGGCTTGAAGTCGACGGTGTCCTCGTCGATCGACTCCGTCATCGCCAGCGCTGCCGGCGCCATGCGGCACTCGGTGTAACGCATGGCGGCCGGCGGGTCGTCGGGGGAGCCGAAGTTGCCGTGCCCGTCGATGTAGGGCAGCCGCAGCGACCACGACTGGGCGGTGCGGACCAGCGCGTCGTAGATCGCGCCGTCGCCGTGGGGATGCAGCCGACCCATGACCTCACCGACGACACGGGCTGACTTGACGTGCCCCCGGTCGGGCCGGAGGTTCATGTCGTTCATCGTGTAGAGGATCCGGCGCTGCACGGGCTTCAACCCGTCACGCGCGTCGGGCAGCGCCCGGGAGTAGATGACGGAGTAGGCGTACTCCAGGAACGACGACTGCATCTCGTCGCGGATGTCGGTGTCGAGGATGTGCTCCTCGAAGTCCTCCGGGAGGGGTTCTGCCTTCGTACGCCGTGCCATGGAGGGCATTCTTCCGGGTGCCCCCGACAAGCCGACCGGGGGCTCGCGGGGACCCGATAGATTTCTCCCTGTGAGCCCCGGCGACCCCACCCCCACCGACGAGATCGAGGCGCCCCCGGCGCACTGGGAGGGCGACGTCCTGCTCCGCGACGGGCGCACGGCGCACATCCGGCCGATCCGCCCGGAGGACGACGAGCTGCTCGTCGAGTTCTACGCCCGGGTCTCCGACGAGTCGAAGTACTACCGCTTCTTCTCGCCGATGCCGGTGCTGTCCGAGCGCGACGTGCGCCGGTTCACCCACGTCGACCACCGCAACCGGGTGGCGCTCGTGCTGATCCTCCAGGAGCGGATGATCGCCGTCGGCCGGTACGACGTCGTGGAGAACCGCGAGGCCGAGGTCGCCTTCCTCGTCGAGGACGAGCACCAGGGCCGCGGCATCGCCCAGCTGCTGCTCGAGCACCTGGCCCAGGCCGGCCGGGAGCGGGGGGTGGACCGGTTCACCGCCGAGGTGCTGCCCGACAACTCCCGGATGATCCAGACCTTCCGCGACGCCGGCTACAAGGTGGTCAGCGGCTACCACGACGGCGTGATCACCCTGGAGTTCCCGATCGACCCGACCGACACCGCGATCGGGGTGATGCGCGACCGCGAGCACGCCGCCGAGGCGGAGTCGATCGACCGCTTCTTCCACCCGCGCTCGGTCGCGATCATCGGTGCCAGCCGCCGCCAGGACACGATCGGCCAGGTGCTGGTGCGCAACCTGGTCAACGGGGGCTTCACCGGCCGGGTCCACGTCGTCAACCCCAGCGCGCCCGCGGTGTCGGGCTTCCCGGCGTACAAGAACGTCAACGAGGTCCCCGACGACGTCGACGTCGCGATCGTCGCCGTGCCGGCCGACGCGGTGACCGACGTGGTCCTCGACTGCGCCAACAAGGGTGTCCACGGTCTGATCGTCATCTCGTCGGGCTTCGCCGAGACCGGCGAGGAGGGCCGCAAGCGGCAGCGCCACCTGGCCGGGCTGTGCCGGTCCTACGGCCTGCGGCTGATCGGCCCCAACTGCCTGGGGGTCATCAACACCGAGCCGGCGGTGCAGGTCAACGCCTCGCTGTCGTCGGTGATGCCGGCCCGCGGCCGTGCCGGCTTCTTCTGCCAGTCCGGTGCGCTCGGCTCGGCGATCCTCGAGAAGGTCAAGAACCGGGGCCTCGGCATCTCGACCTTCGTCAGCGCGGGCAACCGTGCCGACGTCTCCGGCAACGACCTCCTGCAGTACTGGGAGGAGGACGACGCCACCGAGGTCGTCATGATGTACCTCGAGTCGATCGGTAACCCGCGCAAGTTCTCCCGCATCGCACGCCGGGTCTCGGCCCGCAAGCCGATCGTCGCGGTCCGTTCCGGCCGGACGACGCAGGGCGTGCCGATGGGCCACACGGTACGCCGGATCGGCGCCCCGCAGGCCGCGGTCGACGCGATGTTCCGGCAGGCCGGCGTGATCCAGGTCGACACCCTCGACGACATGTTCGACGTCGCCCAGCTGCTCGCCCACCAGCCGCTCCCGCGCGGGCGCCGGGTCGCGATCGTCGGCAACTCCGACGCCCTCGGACTGCTCGCCGCCGACGCCGCGTCCGCGGTCGGCCTGGTCGTGAACCGCTCGGTCGCCCTCGGTGCCGACGCCACCGCCGAGGACTTCGAGGACGCCCTCGACGAGGCGATCGACGACCCCGACGTCGACTCGGTCATCGCGGTCTACATCCCGCCCCTCGACGTCTCCAGCGAGGAGGTCGCCAACGTGCTGGCGGCGGTGGGCGAGCAGTCCGACAAGCCGCTGGTCTCCTCCTTCCTCGGTGCCGAGGGAATCCCCGAGCTGCTGCGGGTCCCCGACGTCGCGGGCTCGTCCGCGGGCCGCGGCTCGGTGCCGTCGTACCCGGCGGTCGAGGCGGCGGTCCGCGCGCTGGCCCGGGTGGTCGAGTACGCCGTGTGGCTGCACGCCCCCGACGGCCCGGCCGCCGACGCCGGCGAGGTCGACGCGCGCAGCGCCCGGCGCCTGGTCGACCGGGTCCTCGCCGACCCCGACGTCGTCGCCGCCGACCGCGAGGTCGAGCTCGACAGGGACCAGGTCGCGGCCCTGCTGCACGCCTACGGCATCGAGCTGTGGCCCTCGGAGCCGGTCGCCGACGTCGACGCGGCGGTCGCCGCGGGCGAGCGGCTGGGCTGGGACGTCGTGCTCAAGTCGACGCTGTCGTCGGTGCGCGAGCGGCCCGACCAGATCCACGTGTGGCGCAACATCCCCAACGCCCACGAGATGAGGGAGGCGTGGGACTACCTCGCCGGCCTGATCGACCCCGCCGTGGGACGGTTCGTCGTGCAGCGCAACGCGCCGACCGGCGTACCCATCTCGGTGCGGTCCTTCGAGGACCCGCTGTTCGGGCCGGTCGTGTCCTTCGGCATCTCCGGTCCGGTCATCGACCTGCTGGGGGACTGGTCGTACCGGATCCCGCCGCTGAGTGCGCACGAGGTGTCGGGGATGGTGCGCGAGGTCAAGAGCTCGCCGCTGCTGTTCGGCTACCGCGGCGCCGACCCGGTCCAGGTGTCGGCGATCGAGGACCTGATCACCCGGGTCGCCGCCCTGCAGAACGACCTGCCGCAGGTCAGCGCGCTGGAGCTGTCGCTGGTGCTGGCGGGCGTCGACTCCGCCGCGGTGCTCACCGCCTCGGCGCGGGTGGCCGCCGTCAAGGATCCGCGGCCCGACTCGCTGGTGCGCCGGATGCCCGACCTGGTCACCACGATCCCCGAGTAGTGGCTCCGCGTCGGCGGCCGCGGAGGGTCGTGCGAGGATGCGCCCATGACTGACCGGGACCGGAGCGCCGAGCTGAGCGCTGCGATCGACCGCACCGGCTACTACCCGGAGGTCGTCGCCGACGCGGTCGTCGGCGCGGTCGCCGGCGAGAGCGTGGTCTCGTACTACGTGCACCACGAGCCGACCTTCGAGCGCGACGAGGTACGCCGTCACCAGACGGTGATCGTGCTGACGCCGTCCCGGCTGATCCTCGCCCACACCGACGAGCACGCGGGCGACGACCTGCTGCCCGAGCCGTACACGTCGACCTCGACCGAGGCGGTCAGCCTGCGCTCGGTCGCCTCGGTCGTCGTCACCCGGATGACGACCAACCCGACGTCCGGCCCGCGCCCGCCCGCCGAGGCGGTCCTGACCATCGGCTGGGGAGCGGTCAACCGGGTCGACCTCGAGCCGGCCGGGTGCAACGACCCACAGTGCGAGGCCGACCACGGCTACACCGGCACCCTGTCGTCCGACGACTTCTCGCTGCGCGTCTCGGCCGCCGCCGACGGCACCGACGCGGTCGGCGGGCTGCTCTCCTTCGCCGCCTCCCTCTCGTCGCTCACCCGAGGCTGACGCGTTGGCCGGGGAGATGGAGGAGGTCGCCGAGTTCTGCGAGCCGGCGTACGGCGTGCGCTCGCTCGGCGACATCGTCCCGGCCGCGGCCCACGCCCTCGGCAGCCCGCTCGGCCCCGCACCGACCGGCCTGGTGCTGCCCGGTGCGGCGTCGTACGTCGTCTTCCTCATCGACGGGCTCGGGGCCCGGCTGCTCGAGCGCTACGCCCACGCCGCGCCGTACCTCTCCTCGCTGCTGGAGGCCTCCGCGCCGGCGACCGCCAGCGTCCCGTCGACCACCTCGACCTCGCTGACCACGCTCGGCACCGGGCTCACGCCGGGCGCGCACGGCCTGGTCGGCTTCACCACCCGGATCCCCGGCACCAGCGACCTGCTCAACGCGCTCATCTGGGACGGCGACGTCGACCCGGTGCAGTGGCAGCCGCACCAGACCACGTTCTCGTCGCTGCAGGCCGCCGGCGTGCGGGTGACGGTGGTCAACAAGCGGGAGTTCAACGGCAGCGGGCTGACCGTGGCCGCCCACCGCGGCGCGGACTACGTCGGCGTCGATCGGGTCGGCGAGCGGATCGCCGCTGTCGTGGCCGCCTCCGCCCCGGCGCCGCGGCAGCCGGCCCTGACCTACGTCTACGACGGCGACCTCGACTGGACCGGCCACCGCTGGGGCGTCGCCTCGAGCCAGTGGCTGCAGCAGCTCGCGATGATCGACCACGAGGCCGAGCAGCTGCGCGAGGCGCTGCCCGCCGACCGGCGCCTGGTCGTGATCGCCGACCACGGCATGGTCGACGTACCCGCCTCCTCGCGCCTCGACGTCTCGGCCGACGACGACCTGCGCGACGGGGTGGCCCTGGTGGGCGGCGAGGCGCGGTTCCGGCACCTCTACTGCACCGGTGGGGCGGTGCCCGACGTCGTCGCCACCTGGCGCGAGCGCCTGGGCGAGCGGGCCGAGGTGATGACCCGCTCCGAGGCGATCGGTCGCGGCTGGTTCGGGCCGGTCGACCCCGCGGTGCTGCCGCGGATCGGTGACGTCGTGGTCGCCTGTCGCGGAGACTTCGCGGTGCTGTCCACCGACGGCTTCCCCTACGAGAACAAGCTGATCGGCATGCACGGCTCGCTCACGCCGGACGAGATGCTGATCCCGGTGCTCGTCGACTGAGACCTCGGCGCCTGCTGATCAGGTGAAGGGAAGCGGCTCGGGCGAGAGGCTGACGGCCCTCGCCCGGGCCGCGGTCATGCCGCGGCGGTGGTGCTGGCGGCACAGCACCTCGTAGGCGACCTCGACGTCGTCGACCGCGGCCGGCGGGTGGTCGGCGGCGTCGACGTCACCCACGACGATCACCTCGCCCTCGGTGACCATCACGCCGTTCTCGGTGCGGGCGTTGTGGGTGGCCCGCTTGCCGCACCAGCACAGTGCCTCGACCTGGAGCACCTCGGTGCGGTCGGCCAGCTCGACCAGCCGGGCCGAGCCCGGGAACAGCCGGGTGCGGAAGTCGGTGAGGATGCCGAAGCAGAAGACGTCGATCTGCAGCTCGTCGACGACCTTGGCCAGCTGGTCGATCTGCTCGGCGGTGTAGAACTGCGCCTCGTCGCAGATGACGTAGTCGATCCGTGCGCCGCGGGTGAGGGCGTCGACGGTGTAGCGCCAGAAGTCGAAGTCGGGCGCGACCTCCTCGGCGTCGGCGACCAGGCCGAGCCGGGACGACACCATCGCCGTGCCGGCGCGGTCGTGGCTGGTGAACAGCCGGCCCCGGCGTCCGCGCGCCGCGTGGTTGTGGTTGGTCTGCAGGGCCAGTGTCGACTTCCCGGCGTCCATCGTCCCGGTACGGAAGATCAGCTCGGCCACCGGCGCATCCTCTCACCCATCTTGGGGACGAATTGCATCGCATCCGGTGAAGAAGCTCGGATTTGGCTGCGCGATGGCGATTCTGGGGAAACACTGAAGTCCCCAGACCAGGAAGCAGGTGGACCATGGGGGTCGCCACCGGGCTCGTCGGGCCGCGTGTCCGCCGGGCCATCACCATCATCTCGGTGCTAGCGGCCATCGCCGTCGTCCTGACCACGACCGGCGTGGTCGGTCGGCGCACGTCCCCGAGCCCTGGAACGGATCGCGCGGCGGCCGGCACCGAGCCCGGCTCGTCGGCGCCCGAGGCCCCCGCGGGCGCGCCCCCGGCGGCGGCCGACGTCGCGGTGGCCGCGCCGGAGGCGGTCATCCGCAACGTCTCCACCGCGGAGGAGTACGGCGACCGGCTGGTCGACGCGCCCGCCGCGGCCGTGGCGGCGTACCAGCGGGCCGCCACGGTCATCGACGCCGCCGCTCCCTGCAACCTCGACTGGCTGGTGCTGGCCGCCCTGGGCCGGCTCGCGTCCAACCACGGACAGGGCGAGGACCTCAGCCACCGGATCACGGTCAAGGGCCGGGTCAAGCCCGCGCTGGTCGGCCACGCCCTGAACGGCCGGGGTGGACGCGGCCGGGTCTCCGACACCGACGCCGGCGACCTCGACGCCAACCCGCGCTGGGACGCACCCCTCGGGCCGATGGGGCTGCTGCCCGAGACCTGGTCGCAGGTCGCGGTCGACGCCGACGGCGACGGGGTGCGCGACGTGCAGGACCTCGACGACGCGACACTGGGCGCGGCGGTCCTGCTGTGCGCCACCGGCAAGGACCTCCTTCGTCCCAAGGCGCTGCGCAAGGCCCTGCGCCAGTACGACGCCACGCCGGGCTTCGCGCGCACCGTGACCCTCCTGGTCGAGCAGTACCGCGCGGAGACCGCGGCGAGGTCGGCCCTCGGCGCGGGGGCGGTCTCCGTCCCGGTGTACCTGCCGCCCGAGTGCGGTTGCGTGGACGTCGAGGCCGCGCTGGCCCGGACCCGCTCGGCGCTCGGGGCGACGCCGATGGTGCCCGAGCCGGCCGATGAGCCCGTGGTCGAGGTGCCTCCGGCGACCGAGCCCCAGCCCCAGCCCCAGCCGCAGCCCGACGACGAGCGCGACCCCGAGCCGACCCCCGAGCCGACGCCGGAGCCGACCCCCGAGCCCACCCCCGAGCCCACCCCGGGGCCGACGCCCGGGCCGACACCGACGCCGGACGCGGAACTGCCGACCGGCGAGCCGGTCGTCGAGGAGTCGACGGCGACCGAGCCCACCGAGCCCATCGAGCCGACCAGCGAGCCCGCGACCGAGGCTGGACCCACCTCCTAGGGTGAGTCCGTGAGCACGGACGCACTTCTCGGGACCAGCGATCTGCCGCACGGGCTGCCGCGGTTCGCCGACATCGGCGACGATGACTACGCACCGGCGATCGAGGCGGCCATGGCCGAGCAGCTCGCCGCGATCGCCGCGATCACCGCGGACCCGGCGGAGCCGAGCTTCGCCAACACCCTGGTGCCGCTCGAGCTGAGTGGGACGACGCTGGCGCGGGTGCTGCGGGTGTTCTGGAACAAGGCGAGCGCCGACGCGAACCCCGCCGTCGACGCGGTGCGGGCCGCCTTCGCGCCCCGGCTCGCCGCCCACAGCGACGCGATCCTGCTCGACCCGGCGTTGTGGGCGCGGATCCAGGCCGTGCACGAGGACCGTGCGGGCCTGGACGCGGAGGCGGCGTACCTCGTCGAGCGCTACGTCACCGAGTTCCGCCTCGCCGGTGCCGCGCTGGGCGAGGACGACAAGGCGCGGCTACGGGAGCTGAACGAGCGGATCTCCGGCCTGGAGACGGCCTTCGAGCTGGCGCTGCAGGCCGACAGCAACGACCTCGCCGTCGTCGTCGACGACCCGGCGACGCTGGACGGCCTGACGCCGGGGGAGGTGTCCGCGGCCGCGGCCGCCGCGCAGGCGCGGGGACTCGACGGGCGCCACCTGCTCACCCTGGTGCTGCCCACCGCGCACCCGCACCTCGCCGCGCTCACCGACCGCGACCTGCGCCGCCGGCTCTCCGAGGCCCAGCGCAGCCGCGGCAGCCGCGGCGGGGAGCATGACACGCGGGCTGCCGCCCTCGACATCCTGCGGCTGCGGGCCCAGCGCGCCCGTCTGCTCGGCTTCGAGAACCACGCGGCCGCGGTCACCGCCGACAACACGGCCGGTACGCCGCAGGCGGTCCGCTCGCTGCTCGAGCGGCTCGCCGTCCCCGCGGCCCGCAACGCCCGCGCCGAGCAGGACGCGATGTCCGAGCTCGCCGGCTTCCCGGTCGAGCCGTGGGACTGGCCGTTCTACGCCGAGCGGGTGCGCAGCGCCCGTTACGACGTCGACCTGGCCGCGCTGCGGCCGTGGTTCGAGGCCGAGCGCGTCCTGCGCGACGGCGTCTTCTTCGCCGCCGGCCGCCTCTTCGGCCTCGCCTTCGAGGAGCGGCCCGACCTGCCCGGCTACCACCCCGACGTCCGGGTCTTCGAGGTCAGCCGCGACGGCACGCCGATCGGGCTCTACCTGCTCGACCTCTACACCCGCGACACCAAGCGCGGCGGGGCGTGGATGAGCAGCTTCGTCACCCAGTCCGGGCTGCTCGGCGTCGAGACCTCGGTCGTCGTCAACAACCTCAACGTGCCCAAGCCGGCCGCCGGGGAGGCGACCCTGCTGACCTGGGACGAGACGCGCACCCTGTTCCACGAGTTCGGCCACGCGCTGCACGGCCTGCTCGCCCGGGCGACGTACCCCAAGTTCGGCGGGACCGCCGTCTTCCGCGACTTCGTCGAGTACCCCTCGCAGGTCAACGAGATGTGGGTGCTGTGGCCCGAGGTGCTCGCCAGCTATGCCGTCCACCACGAGACCGGCGAGCCGATCCCCGCGGACGTCGTCGAGCGGCTGCGGGCGGCCGAGACCTTCAACGAGGGCTTCGCGACCAGTGAGTACCTCGCCGCGGCGCTGATCGACCTCGCCTGGCACGAGCTCGGTCCCGACGACGTGCCGGCCTCGGTCGAGGAGGTCGCCGCCTTCGAGCAGCGCGCGCTGGCCGCCGCCGGGCTGGACAACCCGGCGGTGCCGCCGCGGTACGCCACGCCGTACTTCGCCCACAGCTTCAGCTCCGGCTACGCCTCGGCGTACTACTCCTACATCTGGAGCGAGGTCCTCGACGCCGACACGGTCGCGTGGTTCCGCGACCACGGCGGGCTGACCCGCGAGAACGGCGAGGCCTACCTGCGCCACGTCATCGGCATCGGCGGCACCCGCGACCCGCTCGAGTCCTACCAGGAGTGGCGGGGTCGTCCTGCCCCCATCGAGCCGTTGCTCGCGCGTCGCGGGCTGACCTGACGCTCAAGCCGGCCGGATCCGCAGCACCACGTCCCGCCCGTCGCCGTTGTCGGTGGTGACGAGCAACGAGCCGTCCGGCGCGGCGGTGACGTCGCGCAGCCGGCCGTGGCTCCGCAGCGAGCGGGGCGCGCGCGTCCAGCGCACGCGGCCGCGGTCGTCGATCCTGACGAACATCAGCCGCTGCCGCTTGAGGACGGCGACGGCCAGACAGCCGGAGAGCCGGCCCCAGCCGGCGCCGGTGACGAAGGCGGCGCCCGAGGGCGCGATGGTCGGGTGGCCGGAGCGCCAGCGGGCGGCGTACTGCTTTCCGGGGAGGCGGTGGTCGGTCATCGGGCGGGTCTCGTCGTAGCCGCGACCCGGGTTCCAGCCGTAGTTGCGACCGGGGCGCAGCAGGTTGACCTCGTCGTCGCGGTCGCTGCCGTGCTCGACCGACCACAGCGAGCCGTCCGCGCGCTGGGCGAGCCCCTGGACGTTGCGGTGGCCCCAGGTCAGGACGTAGCGGCGCTTGCCCTTCCGCTCCGCCCAGGGGTTGCGCGGGTCGGGCGCGCCGGTGAACCGGTCGAGTCGCAGCACCTTGCCGCCGAGCGAGCGCCGGTCCTGGGGCGCGCGGAAGCGGGTCGCGTCGCCGGTGCCGACGAGCAGTGAGCCGTCGTCGGCGACGAGGAGGCGGCAGCCGCCGTGGCGACCGGTGCCGCTGGTGGGCAGCCCGGTGACCAGCGGTCCGGCGAGGGTGGCGGTGGTCAGGGCGGCGTCGAGGGTCCACGCGTTGACCCGGATGTCGTGGCTGCCGTCGTCGGCGACCCAGCCCGAGCAGGTGTAGACGCGGCGGTTCGCGGTGAACGCGGGGTCGACGGCGAGGCCCAGGAGCCCGGTCTCGCCACGGTGCCAGACCCGCGCGGACGGGAAGGCCAGGTCCCGCTTCGCGCCGCTGCCGGGGTCGACCAGGGTCAGCGTCCGGCGGTCGCGCTGGGTGACGAGGAGGTCGCCGGACGGCAGGACCGCCACCTCCCAAGGATGGTCGAGGCCGGTGGCGACCACGTCGACCCGGAAGGCCGCCGCGCGGGCGGGCGTCGCGGTGAGGACGGTCGCGACCAGGGTCGCGGCGAGGGAGAGGGCGAGCAGGACGGCGGGACGCGCACGCATGCAGCGACGGTACGCCGTCCCGCCGGCCTCAACCGGGCAGCGAGCTCAGAAGGTGTGCTCGGGAGCGGGGAAGCTGCCGTCCTTGACCTCGGCGTCGTAGGCACGGGCGGCGTCGAGCAGCACCGAGCGCAGGTCGGCGTACTGCTTGACGAAGCGCGGCAGCTTGCCGGTGCGCAGGCCGAAGGCGTCCTGCCAGACGAGGACCTGGCCGTCGCACTGGTTGCCGGCGCCGATGCCGATGGTGGGGATCTCGAGCTTGGCGGTGACCTCGGCGGCGACGTCGCCGGGGACCATCTCCATCACGACCGAGAAGGCGCCCGCGTCCTGGACGGCGAGGGCGTCGCGCAGGATCCGCTCGGCGGCGTCGCCGCGGCCCTGGACCCGGTAGCCGCCGAGGGCGTGCTCGGACTGCGGGGTGAACCCGATGTGCGCCATCACGGGGATGCCGCCGCGGGCCATCTTCTCGATCTGCGGGGCCATCTCGACACCGCCCTCGAGCTTCACGCAGTGCGCGCCGCCCTCCTTCATGAACCGCACGGCGGTCAGGTAGCCCTGCTCGGGCGAGGCCTGGTACGAGCCGAACGGAAGGTCGCCGACCACGAGGGCGCGCGACACCGAGCGGCTCACCGCCCGGGTGAGGGGGAGCAGCTCGTCGACCGTGACCGGGATCGAGGTGCTGTTGCCGAGGACGTTGTTGGACGCGCTGTCGCCGACGAGGAGGACCTCGACGCCGGCCTCGTCGAAGATCTGCGCGGTCAGCTGGTCGTAGCTGGTGAGCATCGAGAAGCGCTCGCCGCGCTGCTTGAGCTCACGAAGGTGGTGGGTGCGGACCCGCTTGATCGGCGCGGACCCGGAGGCGGCCGCGGGCGCGGTGCCGCCGCCGTACGGGGCGGTCTCTTCGGGGGTGGTGCTGCTCATCGTCGAGCTCCGTTCCTGGTGACTCGCGGCCCGCGGATGCGGGTCCACGTTCGTTGACGGGCACTGACGAGGCTAGTCCGGTACGACGCCCGCGCGCGCTGTGTGCTCGGTCACCCGGGCCTCAGGCGAGCGCGACGACGGCGCTCGCCGCCCCGAGCGCCAGGCACAGCGGCGAGTAGACCCGCAGGTCCAGGCGCCGGTACGACGCCGGGTGGTCGCCGAGTCCCGCGGCGGACTCCACCAGCCCGAACGCGCCGCGGCCGAGGAGCACCACGGCCACGCCCCAGGTCCCGGCCCGGACCAGGCCGTCGGGGAGGGGCGCGGAGAGGGTCCCGCCCTGTGCCGCCACCAGCCAGGCGGCCGCGACCAGTGCGAGCGTGACCGCGACCGTCGCGGGCACGAAGAACGAGCGGGGCAGGGAGCCGTCGGTGCGGCCGACGACGTCGCGGGCGAGGTCGGCGGTCGTGGCCGCCGGCCACGGGTGGACCAGCCAGAGCGCGTGGAGGGCGGCGATGGCGAGCAGGGCGGCTCCGACGACCGCGGCGAGGACGGGCATGGGCGGACTCCTTGGGGTTTCCATACGGCGTTGTACGGATATCCGTACGGTAGTGTATGGACATGCCCCAGGTGAAGGTCACCCGCGAGGATTGGTTGCTCGCCGCCCTGGCCGCCCTGGCGGAGACCGGCGTCGGCGGGGTCGCCGTCGACCCGATCGCCCGGCGGCTCGGGGTCACCCGGGGCAGCTTCTACTGGCACTTCAAGGACCGCGCCGCGCTGCTCGAGGAGTCCCTGTCGTTGTGGGAGGAGCAGTCCACCCTGGCCTTCATCGCGGACCTGGCAGGCATCGAGGATCCGCGCACCCGCCTCGAGGCGCTCTTCTACGGGGCGCTGACCGACGACTCTGTCGCCGGGCTGGAGCCCGCCATCGTCGCCCACGCGCAGCACCCGGTCGTCGGCGCGGTCCTCGCCCGGGTGACCCAGCGCCGCCTGGACTACCTGACCGACCTGTTCGCCGAGGTCGGGCAGGACCCGGCGGCCGCCCGTCGGCAGGCGGTGGCGACCTACGCGGCGTACCTCGGCTGGATCGAGCTGCGCCGCGCCGCGCCGGTCGTCGTGCCCGAGACGGCGGCGTCCACACACAGCCCCGCCGCCGAGGCGCTGGCCCACCTGCTGGCGATGGTCACCCCGAGCGGCTGACCGCGTCGGCGGCGGACTCCAGCTCGGCCACCACGATGCGGCGCATGCCGAGCAGCGCGCGGCTCACGGCCTCGGCGCGCCGCGGGTCGGGGTCGGCGAGCAGGTCGTGGAGCCGGGTCGGCACCACCTGCCAGGACAGTCCGAAGCGGTCCTTGAGCCACCCGCAGACCGATTCCTGGCCGCCGTCGCTCAGCGAGTCCCAGTAGTAGTCGACCTCGGACTGGTCGCGGCACACGATCGAGAACGAGACCGCCTCGGAGAAGGCGATCTCCGGCCCGCCGTTGACGCCGCGGAAGGTGAGCCCGTCGAGGGTGAACTCGCCGGCCACCGGACCGAGGTGGGCGATCGAGGAGTTCGGGAAGATCGCGGTGTAGAAGCGGGCCGCCTCCTCCAGCCGGTCGTCGAACCACAGGCAGGGCTGGATGTGGCTGCTCGCGAGGCTCATGGGTGGGGAGACCGGCGCCGTGCCACGGACTCATCGGAGAGTCGCGCCAACCAACCGGCACCCCGGTGGCGTTGGATGGGCAGACACCCGAGGAGCAGCCGTGGACGACGAGTTCAGCGCATGGGCAGCCGGAGCCGAGGCTGCGCTGCTGCGCTCGGCGTACCTGCTCACCGGCGACCTCCACCGCGCCGAGGGTCGCGGTCGTCGGCGCAGGCACCCGGCTGCCGTTGGACACGACCGGGCCGCTCCTGCTCGATGCCACGACGGGCGAGCTCGTCGCGGCCGCGACCGCCCCTGATCCGAACGGGGCCTACGGCGACGGGCACCTCCTCTCCGTCGTCGACCTCCTCGACGCGGACGCCGTGCTGCTGCGCGCCTCGCCGACCGAGGAGCGCACGAAGGAGCCCGGCCCCGAGACCTGGTACCTCGCGGTCTGGCACGCCGACACCGGTGCCTTCGAGCGACTCATCAGCGGCGCTGTGACGTTGCGCGAGGCGAGTGTCGCCGTCGGCCCGCTGGCCGATCCCTAGACTCGCTCCGTGGACTTCTACTCGGCCTACGCCCACGGGTTCGCCCGGGTCGCGGCGGTGACCCTGCCGGTCGCCATCGCGGACCCCGCGACCAACGCCGCCCGGATCCTCGAGCAGGCGCGCGCCCTGCACGACGACGCGGTGGCGGTCGCGGTCTTCCCCGAGCTGTCCCTGACCGGGTACGCCGTCGACGACCTCTTCCTGCAGGACACGCTGCTCGACGCGGTGCGCGAGGCGATCCTCGACCTCACCGTCGCCTCGGCCGACCTGCGGCCGGTGCTGGTGGTCGGTGCGCCGCTGGCGAGCGGCAACCGGGTCTTCAACTGCGCCGTGGTCATCCACGGCGGGCGGGTGCTGGGGGTGGCGCCGAAGTCGTACCTGCCGACGTACCGCGAGTTCTACGAGGCCCGCTGGTTCGCGGCGGGGGCGACCCGGAGCGCCGCGGAGGACATGATCGAGCTCAACGGCGAGCAGGTGCCGTTCGGCAACGACCTGATCTTCTCGGCCTCCGACGTGCGCGGCCTCGACCTGCACGTCGAGGTCTGCGAGGACATGTGGGTGCCGATCCCGCCGAGCGCGACCGCTGCCCTGGCCGGCGCGACCGTGCTCGCCAACCTCTCCGGCAGCCCGATCACCATCGCGCGCTCGGAGGACCGGCACCTGCTGGCGCGCAGCGCCAGTGCGCGGTGCAACGCGGCCTACGTCTACGCCGCCGCGGGCCAGGGCGAGTCCACGACCGACCTCTCCTGGGACGGCCAGACCATGGTCTACGAGATGGGCGACCTGCTCGGGCAGAGCGAGCGGTTCCCCGACGGGCCGCGGGCCACGGTCGTCGACGTCGACCTCGACCGGCTGCGCCAGGAGCGCATGCGGCAGGGCACCTTCGACGACAACCGGGTGGCCGAGGGCGTCGAGCCGTCGCACTTCACCCGGGTCGAGTTCGAGCTCGAGCCGCCGGCCGGCGACATCGGGCTGCGGCGCGAGGTCGCCCGGTTCCCGTTCGTCCCCGACGACCCGGTCCGCCTCTACCAGGACTGCTACGAGGCGTACAACATCCAGGTCTCCGGCCTCGAGCAGCGGCTCTCCGCCATCGGTCAGCCGAAGATCGTGATCGGCGTCAGCGGCGGTCTCGACTCGACCCATGCGCTGATCGTCGCCGCCAAGGCGATGGACCGGCTCGGCCGTCCGCGCAGCGACATCCACGCCTTCACGATGCCGGGCTTCGCGACGGGCGACACCACGAAGTCGTACGCCACCCGGCTCGCGACCGCCCTCGGCTGCACCTTCGCCGAGCTCGACATCAAGCCGGCCGCGACCCAGATGCTGCACGACCTCGACCACCCCTTCAGCGACGGCGAGCCGGTCTACGACGTCACCTTCGAGAACGTCCAGGCCGGGCTGCGCACCGACTACCTGTTCCGGCTCGCCAACCACCGCGGCGGGATCGTGCTCGGCACCGGCGACCTGTCCGAGCTCGCGCTCGGGTGGTGCACGTACGGCGTCGGCGACCAGATGTCCCACTACAACGTCAACGCGGGCGTCCCGAAGACCCTGATCCAGCACCTGATCCGCTGGGTGATCGACACCGACCAGCTCCACGACGGGCACTACGACGACGAGGCCGACAAGGTCCTGCAGGCGATCCTCGAGCAGGAGATCACCCCCGAGCTGATCCCCGGCGGCGAGCAGCGCACCGAGGACTCGGTCGGTCCGTACGCGCTGCAGGACTTCACGCTCTACCACGTGCTGCGCCGCGGCTACCGGCCGAGCAAGATCGCGTTCCTCGCCCACCACGCGTGGGGGAGCGGCGAGGCGTCGTACGACATCGCGACGATCCGCCGGTGGCTCGAGGTGTTCGTGAAGCGCTTCTTCAGCAGCCAGTTCAAGCGCTCCGCGCTGCCGAACGGGCCCAAGGTCAGCCCGGGCGGCACCATGTCGCCGCGGGGCGACTGGCGGATGCCGTCGGACGCCAGCCCGACCGCTTGGCTTGCCGAGCTGGAGGCCGAGGTCCCGGAGTCCTGATCTTCTCGCCATTTCCGTTCAGGAACCGCCCGAGCCTGCCGACAGGACGCGGGTGAGGACCGATCGGGAGGTCCTGCTGAGGGGGGGCGAGCGCCATGGGCAGCGCCGGCATCGCACGGGTGGTCGCCTGGACGTCGTGGGCGTGGTTGATCCTCGGCCTGGCCGCCAACCAGGTGACCCGGTGGGTCGCGCCCGAGTCGAGCCAGACGATCCTGCTCACCACGCTGACGATCTTCTTCCCCATGCTGGTGCTGCGGCTGGCGCTGGCGGCGCGGATGTACGCCGGGCGCCGGGCCGGGCTGCTCCTGCTGCTCGCAGCGGTCACCGCCTGGGCGCTGGGCTCGATGTCGGTGAACTCCGCGAGCGGCGCAGCCGAGCACCACTTCCCGGCCCCCGGTGAGTGGCTGTTCCTGCTGTCCTACCTCGGCATGGCCGGCTACCTCATGCTCGACGTCGACCGCCGCCAGCTGCGCCCGACCCGTGGCTGGCTCGACATCGCGGTCATCTGCGGCGGCACGTCCTGCCTGGCCTCCCTGCTGCTCGTCACCCCGATCCGGCTGGCATCAGGCCAGGAGGGGGTCCCGCTCCTGCTGGCGTTGATCTACCCGCTCGCCGACGGCGTGCTGGTGCTCGCCGTGCTCGGGCAGGCACTGCTCCAGTCGCGCACCGACCTGGTGAAGTCGGTGATGCTCGGCGTCGCCTTCGTCCTGCTGGCGTGCGCCGACTCGGGATTCGCGCTGCAGGCGTCGGCGCGGACCTACGACTTCGCGAACATCAGCAATGCGCTGTGGGGCGGCGCCTTCGCGCTGCTCGTGGCGGCGGCGTGCCGGCCGCCGACGTCGGTCATCCGGACCGTCCCGAAGGCGGCGGGTACGGCGGTCCTGGTCGCTGCCGGTGCGGTTGCGACCGCGGTCCTGATGGTCCGCCCCGACTCCGGGCTGGCCTGGTTCACGCTGCCGCCGGCCGCGTTCACCATGGTCACCGTCGCCTGGCGGATGGTCCTGGCCCTGCGCGACGCGAACCGCGCGGCGGAGGCCTTCGCCCTGTCGCGGACCGACGACCTCACCAAGCTGCCCAACCGCCGAGCCGTCCGGGTACGCCTCGAGGACGGCATCGGCGCCGGAGAGCCGCTGGCCCTCATGATGCTGGACCTGGACGGGTTCAAGGAGATCAACGACGCCCTGGGGCACCAGGTCGGCGACACCGTGCTGCGGTTGGTCGCCGTGCGGATGCGCGAGGCGGTGGAGCCGCGCGACCTGGTCGCCCGGCTCGGTGGCGACGAGTTCGCGATCATCCTCGCCGACCGTGACGAGATCGAGCTGATGGAGACCGCCCAGGACGTGCTGCGCGAGCTCCGCAAGCCGATCTCGGTGGACGGCATCGAGATCTGCCCGTCGGGGTCGATCGGGATCACCGTCGCCGGTCCTGAGGAGCGCGACAGCGGCGAGCTGCTGCGGCGCGCCGACGTCGCGATGTACCAGGCGAAGGCATCGGGGACCGGTGCCGCGCTCTACGACGTCGAGCTCGACGAGTTCTCCCGCTCGCGCCTGCAGCTGGCCGAGGAGCTGCGCAAGGGGCTGCAGGACGGCCAGATCGAGGTCTGGTACCAGCCGCAGCTCGACGTCCCCACGATGCGGATCTCGGGGCTGGAGGCCCTCGTGCGGTGGCGGCACCCGGTCCAGGGCGTGATCAGCCCGGTCAGCTTCCTGCCCGCGGCACGCCGGACCGGCCTCATGGCCGCGCTCTCCGAGGAGATCGCCCGGCAGGCGCTGCGTGACCACCGCCAGCGGCTCGACGCCGGCCTGGACCTGAGGATGGCGGTCAACTGCGCGCCGACCGAGCTCCTCGGTCACGCCTTCCTGCCGCAGCTCTGCGCGGCGATCGAGGAGTACGGCATCCCCGCGGACCGGCTGGTGCTCGAGATCACCGAGGACTCCTTCCTCTCCGACCCGCACCGCACCCGCGAGCTGCTGGTGGACCTGCGCAGCCACGGGGTGCAGGTGTCGATCGACGACTACGGCACCGGCTTCTCCTCACTGACCTACCTGCGCAACCTGCCGGTCCAGGAGCTGAAGATCGACCGCTCGCTGGTGCGCAACGTCGCCGAGGACCACCGCAGCAGGGAGATCGTGGCGTCGACGATCCAGCTCGCGCACGCCCTCGACATGCGCATCGTCGCCGAGGGCGTCGAGAACGCCGACGACCTGGCCGCCCTCGACGCGATGGGCATCGACACCGTGCAGGGCTACCACGTCGCGCGGCCGATGCCGGCGGCCGAGATCGAGCAGTGGGTCCGCCGGTGGCGTGCCGGAGCGGGTGCGGCGAGGATGGCCGGATGAGCTCCGCACCCCTCCGCTTCGTCCTCGACCCGCTCGGTCCCGAGCTCGACGCCGCCCTGCGGTGCGAGGCCGACGTCTTCCTGGAGACCTATGGCAACACGGCCGAGGAGATGGAGCGGGAGTACGGCCCCTACGCCGACGCGACCGGGTTCATGACGATCCTCGACGGGGACGGCGAGGCCGTCGCGACCGCGCGGTTCATCGGGCCGGGCCCGGCGGGCCACAAGTCCCTCAACGACACCGCACGACCGCCGTGGGGGATCGACGGGCGTCGCTCGGCGCGATCGGCCGGCGTCGACCTCGACCGGACCTGGGACATCGCCACGGTGGCCGTGCGTCCCGGACAGGGACGCGGCGGCCTGTGCGCGGCCGCGCTCTACCACGGCATCGTGAGCGCGGCCTACGCCAACGACATCGAGTACGTCGTGATGATCATGGACGCCCATGCCCGACGGCTGCTGACCGGACTGGGCCTGCAGACCCAGGTGCTGCCCGCCACCTCGACGGGGGAGTACCTCGGCTCGGAGGCGAGCACGCCCCTGTGGGCGAACCTGCACCGCATGTTCGAGCGTCAGCGGCAGGCCGATCCCGACGCCTACCGGCTGATCTTCCAGGGCGTCGGCCTGGACGGCATCGAGCTGCCGGCCAGCTGGGACCGGCGCCCGACGCCGCCCTCGGCAGGGAGGGCTCACGCCTCCCTGCGGTGATCACCCCGCACCATCCGCGCCATGCAGAAGCAGCACGCGGCGAGCGCGACCATGCCCAGCCCGAGGTGGGCCATCTGGTCGACGCTGAACAGGTTGACCGCGAGCACGACGAACCAGATGCCGAGCACGTCCGCGCCGAACTGCGGCATGGCGGCGACGAGGATGCCGAGCGCGAGGGTGATCGCGCCGACCCACATCACCGCGTCGGCGGCGTTGCCGGGCAGGAGGTTGTCGGCCCACGTCGAGATCGAGCCCTCCCAGGTGAGGCTGTCGGTGACGGCGTTGGTCATCATGTCGAGTCCCCACAGGACGGGGAGTGCGACGAAGGTCGCCCACAGAGCCACACGGCTCTGGTGGGCGGCGTCGACGCTGGCGAAGTGCGTGAGGTCGTGCATCTCCTCGCGCATGTCGTGGGTGAGGTTGTCCCACGCGTGGGTGCTGGCCATGGTCGGCCCCTTTCTCGAGCGGTCCCGTTGTAAGGGACATCACGATTGACGGTAGACCTGCGACGGTCTTTCGACAAGACTCGTGTCCGGTAGAGATCCCGGGAGGGATCGGAGGGGAGCGGGCCGTGGACGAGACGTTCGGGCGGCGGGTGGCGCGGGTCGGCTCGCTCGCCGACCCGGTACGACGGGCGCTGTACCGGTTCGTCGCCGAGCAGCCCGGCGCGGTGAGCCGCGACCAGGCTGCCAGCGGGGTCGACGTACCGCGGCACACGGCGAAGTTCCACCTCGAGCGCCTGGTCGAGGAGGGCCTGCTGGTCACCGAGTTCCGTCGGCTGACCGGCCGCACCGGGCCGGGTGCCGGCCGGCCCGCGAAGCTCTACCGTCGCTCCCGTCGCGAGCTGAGCGTGAGCGTCCCGAGCCGGCGCTACGACCTCGCCGGCCAGGTGCTCGCCGACGCGGTCGAGCGCACCCTGGCCGGCACCCCCATGCCGGACGCGCTGGCCGCGGCCGCGGACGACGCAGCCGACGCCGTCACCGGCAGCACCACCGACGGGCAGTCGTTGCTGGAGACGCTCGCGCCGCTGGGCTACGAGCCGCGGGTCGAGGACGACGACGCGGTGTGCCTGGCCAACTGCCCCTTCGACCGGCTCGCCACCGACCACCGCGACCTGGTGTGCGGGGTGAACCGGGGCTTCCTCGGCGCGCTCGCACGACGCTTCGACGCGGCCGCCGAGCCGGTCCCCCCGGGCCCGGGGTGCTGTGCCCGGATCCGGCCCGCCGCGCCGTGACCGGTCAGGTGATCGCGAACATGCGAGGCCGGGCCTCGAGGACGACGACCGAGGGCCCCGGCTCCGCGAGCGCGGCGGCGAGCGTGGTCGCGAGGCTCGCCAGCTCGGCCTTGCGCGCGGGGATGCCGAACGCCCCGGCGAGGGCGACGAAGTCGGGCCGCGCCAGCTCCGTCGCGGTTGCCTGGCCGAAGGCGCCCGTCATGTACTCGCGCAGGATCCCGTAGCCGCCGTCGTCGACGATCAGCCAGGTGACGTCCGCGTCGTGCTGGCGGGCGGTGGCCAGCTCGGCGATCCCGTACATCGCGCCGCCGTCCCCGGAGACCGCGAGGGTCGGGCGCCCGGTGCCGATGGCGGCCGCGAGGGCGGCGGGATAGGCGAAGCCGAGACCGCCCGCGCCCTGGGCGGAGTGGAACTCGCCTTGCTGCGGGTCCCAGGCCGACCAGGCCCAGTAGGCGGCGATGGTCATGTCCCAGAAGGTGTGCATGTCGGCCGGTACGGCGGCCCGCAGGGCGCCCATCAGCTCCAGCTCCGGCTCCAGGCCCTGGCCGGCGAGGCGTTCCTCGACCTGCCGGCGCAGCCGCGCGGCGATCTGCGCCCCGCGCTCGGCCGCGCCGTCGGCAGGGGGTGGCAGCAGGTCGGCGACCGCCTCGAGCGCGAGGCCCGCGTCGGCGTGGACGCCGAGCCCCGGGTAGTTCGAGCCCAGCGCCCTCGGCTCGGCGTCGACCTGGACCAGGGTCCCGCGCGGCGCGAAGGTGAAGTAGTTGCTGGTGACCTCCCCGATCGTCGTCCCGACCGCCAGCAGGACGTCGGCGTCCTCGAGGAGGTCCGTGGTGTGGCGGTCCTCGATCCAGCTGCCCGCCGACAGCGGGTGGGAGAACGCGATCGCACCCTTGCCGCCGGCCGTGGCGACGACCGGCGCCCCCAGCGCCTCGGCGACGCGGACCAGCTGCTTGGCACCCGTGGCGGAGCGTCGTACGCCGCCGCCCGCGAGGATCACCGGCCGCTCGGCTGCGGCGAGCAGCCGCGCCGCCTCCCGCGCGATCTCGGGACGGGCCGGGCGGGCCGGCACGTGGGTCACTGTCGAGGTCACCGGCGGCACCGGGGACGGCTCGAGCAGGACGTCCTGGGGGATCTCGACCCACGTGGGGCCGGCCGGGACCGTCTGGGCGAGCGACCAGGCGTCGGCGATCGCCGAGGGGATGTGGGCCGCGTCGAGCACGACGGTGGTGCTCTTGGTGACGTTCTGCGCGCTCCTCTGCTGGTCGTCGACCTGGTGCAGCAGTCCGTTCCTGCGCCCGCCGATGCCGCGCCGCGGGACCTGGCTGCTGACCACGACCAGGGGCACGCCGGTGACGTAGGCCTCCTGCAGGGCGCCGAGCGCCGTGAGGGCGCCCGGGCCGGTCGACACGAACAGCACGGCCGGCCGGCCGGTGGCGCGGGCATAGCCGTCCGCGCCGAAGGCGGAGTTGTTCTCCACCCGCGAGCTGACGAACTCCAGGTCGCTGCGCCGGATCGCGTCGAAGAGCCCGAGCGCGTGCTGGCCGGGGATGCCGAAGATGTGGGTGACCCCGAGCGAGGTCAGGGTCTCGACGACGACATCGCCGCCGTTGCGAACGTGATCGGTCACGGCTGTTCCTGGGGTACGGCGCCGGCGCGGCCGGCGGAGGAGATGGACTCGGTCTCGGTGGTGTTGTCGGTGGTGGTGGCGGTGGTGGCGGCGGCGAGGACGTCGAGGACGTTGGCCACGGCCCCCATGACGTAGGCCCGTGCCGACGCGGCGCTGTGGAACGCCGCGTGCGGGGTGACGATGGTCCGCGGGTGGGTCAGCAGCGGGTGGCCGGGGCCGGGCGGTTCGGGCTCGACGACGTCGAGGAAGGCGCCGCGGAGGTGTCCCGCGTCGAGGGCGTCGAGCAGGGCGGCGCTGTCGACGAGCTCGCCGCGGGCGACGTTGACGACGTAGCCGCCCGGAGGCATGAGCCCGAGCGTGCGCGCGTCGACCGCGTGGCGGGTGGCGGGCGTCGCGGGCGCGTGCAGGCTGACGACGTTCGAGGCACCGAAGAGCACGTCGGCGTCCGCCACGCGCTCGACGCCGGCGGGCCAGGTGTCCTGCGCGGCATGGGGGTCGAACGCCACGACCCTCCCGAAGAGGGGCAGCGCGCGGACCGCCAGCTGCCGACCGATCTGCCCGAGCCCGTAGAGGCCCAGGGTGAGCTCGCTGAGCCGGGGCGGCGGGGGGATCCGGGTGAAGTCCCACTCCGAGGTCGCCGCCTGGGCCGCCGCGAGCTCGCGGGTCATCGCGAGGATCCCGGCGAGCGCGTGGGTCGCGACCTCCTCGCTCGCCAGCGGCGGCAGGCCGCGCACCTCGACCCCTGCCTCCCGCGCTGCCGCGAGGTCGACCTGGTCGAGCCCGACGGTGGTGGTGGCGATGACCGCGAGCCGGGGGAGCGCGGCGATCGTCGCAGCATCGATCTCGACGAAGCTGACGACCAGCGCGTCGGCGTTCTCGGCGCGGTCGCGGACGTCGACGGCGCTGTCGGCGCCGATCATCTCGACCTGGTGGCCGGCGGCGCGCAGGGCGGCGATGCCGGGGGCGAAGTCGAGCCCGCCGGTGTCGGTCACGGCGACGAGGGCCATGTCAGAGGACCTTCGACAGGAACGACTGGGTGCGCGCGTGCTGGGGACGCTCGAAGACCTCGGCCGGCGTGCCCTCCTCGACGATCACCCCGTCGTCCATGAACACGACGCGGTCGCAGACCTCGCGTGCGAACCCGATCTCGTGGGTCACGACGATCATCGTCATGCCCTCGGCGGCGAGGCTCTTCATCACGTCGAGCACCTCGCCGACCAGCTCGGGGTCGAGGGCGGAGGTCGGCTCGTCGAAGAGCATCAGCGCCGGCTTCATGGCCAGGGCCCGGGCGATGGCGACGCGTTGCTGCTGGCCGCCGGAGAGCATGCTCGGGTAGTGGTCCTGGCGGTCGGCGAGGCCGACGCGCTCGAGGAGTGCCTCGGCCTCGGCCCGCACCTCGGCCCGGGAACGGTGCTGGACGGAGACCGGCGCCTCCATCACGTTCTCCAGGGCGGTCATGTGCGGGAAGAGGTTGAACCGCTGGAAGACCATGCCGACGTCGCGACGGGCCAGCGCGATCTGCGATCGGTGCAGCTCGTACTTCTTCCCGTTGGCGCGCCGGTAGCCGACGAGCTGTCCGTTGACGCTGATCTCGCCGCCGTCGATGCGCTCCAGGTGGTTGATGCACCGCAGGAAGGTGCTCTTCCCCGAGCCGGAGGCGCCGAGGAAGGACACCACCTCGCCGCGGTGCACCTCCAGGTCCACCGACTTGAGGACCTCGTGGCTTCCGTAGACCTTGCGCACGGCACGTGCGTCGACCATCAGGGTGTTCATCGGGCGCCTCCTCGGACGATCGTCGACTTGCGGGTCCTGACCGCGACGCCGGGCGTGCCGCGGCTCATCCGGCGCTCCAGGCGTGCCTGTCCGTAGGTGAGGACCGTGGTCATGGCGAGGTACCAGATGGACGCGACCAGGAGCAGCGGGATCTGCTGGAAGTTGCGGCTGTAGATCGCCTGCGCCGTACCGAGCAGGTCGAGCATGCCGAGGACCACGACCAGCGAGGACTGCTTGAGCATGGTGATGGTCTCGTTGGCGGTCGGCGGGATGATCAGCCGCGACGCCTGGGGCAGGATGATCCGCCGGTAGGCGACGACGGGGCTCATCCCGAGGGCCTCGGCGGCCTCCGACTGGCCCTTGTCCACCCCGCCGATGCCGGCGCGGACGATCTCGGCCATGTACGCCGCCTCGTTCAGGCCCAGGCCGAGGATCGCCGCCATGAACTGGGTGATGACGGTGTTCGTCGACCACGTCGCGAGGTCCGGCCCGAACGGCACCCCGATGGAGATCTCCGGGAGCACCGAGGCGAGGAAGTACCAGCCGAGGAGCTGGACCAGGATCGGCGTGCCCCGGAAGAACCACACGTAGATACCCGCGGTCCAGCGCAGCACCGGGTTCTCCGAGAGCCGCATCACGGCCAGGACGGTGCCGAGGACGACGCCGAGGACCATCGCGACGACGGTGACCTCGAGCGTGGTCACGATGCCGCGGAGGATCGACTCCTCGAACAGGTATCCGCTGACCAGGTCCCAGCGCAGTGCGTCGTTGGTGACGAGGAACTTCACCAGCACGGCTGCGTAGACGCCGATCACGGCCACGGCCACCCAGCGCCAGGGATGACGCAGGCGGACCACCGGCTCCTCGGCGTGGCCGGTGGCCACGTCCCCTGTCTCCGGGGAGCTCGTCGGGGCGCTCATCTCACTTGCCCGAGTTGATCGGAGCGCCGGTCAGGGCCTGGTCGGTGAGGTTCCACTTGGCCAGGAGCTCGTCGTAGGTCCCGTTCTCCTGCAGCACCTTGAGCGCGGCGGCGACGGCGTCGCGCAGCTGCGTGCTGTCCTTGGGGAAGGCGATGCCGACCGGCAGCGCGCCGAACGGCTTGGCCGGCACCTCGAAGGTGTCGGGGTTCTGCTTGACGTTGTAGGCGAGCGTCAGGTCGAGGGCGAGGACGGCGTCGGCGCGACCCGACTGCAGGGCCTGGATCGCGCTGGCCTGGTCGGGCAGGGGCGACTTGTCGACGGGAGGCTTGCCCGCGGCCTCGCAGTCCTTGCTGATGTCGTCGGCGACGAGGTCGCCGGTCGCCGCCTTCTCCACGGCCACCGCCCGCCCGCACAGGTCCGACTGCTCGGTGAGTCCCTCCGGGTTGCCCTTCACCACGAGGAAGGTGACGCCGGAGCTGAGGTAGTCGACGAAGTCGACCTGGGTCTGGCGCTCGGGCTTGTCGATCATCGAGGTCAGGGCGAGGTCGTAGCGGTGCGCCGTGAGACCGCCGATGATGCCGTCGAAGTTGGTGTTCTGGAACTCGAACTCGACACCGAGGACGTCGCCGAGCGCCCTGCCGAGGTCGGCGTCGAACCCGAGCACCGTCTTGTTGTCGGTGTCGAAGTACTCCATCGGCGGGAAGCTGACCCCGGAGGCGACCTTCACCACGCCGGCGTCCGCGATGTCGGCCGGCAGCATGCCCGCGGCCTCGGCGTCGACCTCCTGGGCGGCGACGGTCTTGTCCTCGTCAGGACCTCCGCCGCTCCCCGACGCGTCGTCCGGGGCGGCGCAGGCCGTCAGGGCAAAGGTCGCCGCGACGGCGGCGACGAGGGCGGTACGGGTGATCTTCATGGCGCTCTCCGGTTCGGGGTGACAGCTGCGGGACGGCTCCGTCGTCGCGGGACGACGTGGTGCAGATCACGAAAGTAGGGTTCGATGAGCGACGGCCGCCAGAGTCGGGATCGCACAACGCTGGCGACCGGAAGGTGCAACTCCAGCAGGTGCGGAGAAGGAGGTCGCTGTGCTGCCGCACGACGCGCTCGAGGTCCCTCTCGCCGAGCTCCTCGCCCACCCGTCGCTGGGACTGACCCAGGTCGCGGGTCCGGCGGGCTCGGTGACGGTGTCCGCGGTCGCCACGACCGAGCTGGCCGACCCGACGCCGTACCTCCAGCAGGGCGAGCTGCTCCTGACCTCGGGGCTCGGCCTGGCCGACGAGGCCGGGGGCATCGGCGTCTACGTCGAGCGCATCGCGACCGCCGGCGTCGCCGCGCTGGGCTTCGGCGTCGAGCCGGTCTACCCCTCGGTGCCCGAGGCGCTGATCGAGGCGTGCGAGCGCCACCGCCTCCCGCTGCTGGACGTGCCCGACGGCACGCCGTTCGTGGCGATCAGCCGGGCCTTCGCGGAGGTCGCCGCACGCCGCCAGCAACGCGAGTTCGAGACGGAGGCGCGCGCGATGGCCGCGCTGGCGGGAGCGGCCGGAGGCGACGACCCCATCCGGGCCGTGGTCCGCCAGCTCGCACGGCGTACCGGCACCACGGCGGTGCTCCTCGACCCCGACGGCAACGCGCTCGCGACGGGCGGGAGCATGCCGGCACCAGCGGTGCGCCGGATCCTGCGCGACCACGCGGAGTCCCTGCAGCACAGTGACTCCGTGCTCGCCACCGCCGCGGCCCTCGGCGACCGTCTCCACCTGGCCCTCCAGGTCGTGCCGACCGGCTCGCCTGCTGGCTCGCGCCTGGTGCTGGGCCTGACCTCGCCGGGCCCGCTGACGCTCTCCGAGCGGCGCACGACCGCCTCCGCGCTGTGGCTGCTGGCCGCGCTGGTCAGCCCGCGCTACGCCCTCGAGGCGCGGACCGAGGGGATCGGGGCGCTCGTGCGCCTGCTCACGCGCGACCGGGAGGAGGGCCTCGACGGGCTGCTCCGGTCAGGCGTGGGCGGGGTGGGAGAGCACTGGGTCGTCGTCCGCGGCCGCTCGGTGCGCGCGGCCGGCCAGGGGCGACGCGACACCGCGGTCGACATCGCGACCCTGCGCACGGCGCTGGGCACGCCCTACCTCGACCTCGCCGACGGGCAGCTGACGGCGTTGGTGCCGTGCGACCGGGCCGACCCGCCCACGCCACCGACCGATGCGGCGGAGCTCGGCTGGGCGCTGGGGTACAGCGCACCGTTCCGGATCGACGAGCTGGTGGAGGCCCGGGCGCAGGCCGACCAGGCACTGCGTCGCGCGCTGATCGGGGACGAGGCGGTGCGGGTCCACCACGACACCGACGCCGCGCTGGACTCGCTGGTCCACGACGACGAGGCGACCGCCTTCGCCCGGTCGCTGCTCCGGCCCGTCACCGAGCTGCCGGCGGACCAGGCATCGACCCTCCTGGCCACGCTGCACGCGTGGTTGTCGTGCCACGGCAGCACCGAGCGCACCTCGACGATCCTCGGCGTGCACCGCAACACCGTGCGGCACCGCCTCACCCAGGTCGCGGCCCTGCTCGGCACCGACCTCCAGGACCCCGGCACCCGGATGACCTTGTGGTTCGCGCTGGGCTGGCTCGGCACCGCCGACCCGAGGCAGGCGCAACCCGGGTCGCGGGGCCCCGACCACTAGGCTGCCGCCATGGGTAAGCAAGAGGACTTCGTCCTGCGCGCTCTCGAGGAGCGAGACGTCCGGTTCGTGCGGCTCTGGTTCACCGACGTGCTGGGCTTCCTCAAGTCGGTCGCGGTCGCGCCGGCCGAGCTCGAGGGCGCCTTCTCCGAGGGCATCGGGTTCGACGGTTCGGCGATCGAGGGCTTCGCTCGGGTCTACGAGGCCGACATGCTGGCCCTGCCCGACCCGACCACGTTCCAGATCCTGCCCTGGCGCAGCACCGAGGGTCCGGCGACCGCACGGATGTTCTGCGACATCGTGATGCCCGACGGGTCCGCGTCGTACGCCGACCCGCGCAACGTCCTCAAGCGGACCCTCGGCAAGGCCGCCGAGCAGGGCTTCACCTTCTACACCCACCCCGAGATCGAGTTCTACCTGTTCAAGGACGAGCCCGGCTCGGGCGACGAGCCCGTTCCGATCGACCGCAGCGGCTACTTCGACCACGCCGCGCACTCGCACGGCTCGGACTTCCGTCGCGAGGCGATCACGATGCTCGAGGCGATGGGCATCTCGGTGGAGTTCAGCCACCACGAGGGCGGCCCCGGCCAGCAGGAGATCGACCTGCGCTACGCCGACGCGCTGACCACCGCCGACAACATCATGACCTTCCGTACGGTCATCCGTGAGGTCGCGCTCAACCAGGGCATCTGGGCGACCTTCATGCCCAAGCCGTTCACCACCCACCCCGGCTCCGGCATGCACACCCACCTGTCGCTCTTCGAGGGCGACCAGAACGCCTTCTACGAGGCGGGTGCGGAGTACCAGCTCTCGAAGACCGGGCGCCAGTTCATCGCCGGCATCCTGCGCCACGCCAGCGAGATCAGTGTGGTGACCAACCAGTGGGTCAACTCCTACAAGCGGATGATGGTCGGCGGCGAGGCGCCCTCCTACATCTGCTGGGGCCACAACAACCGCTCCGCGATGGTCCGGGTGCCGATGTACAAGCCGATGAAGGGCCAGTCGACCCGGGTCGAGCTGCGCACCATCGACTCGGCGTGCAACCCCTACCTCGCGTACGCCGCCGTGCTGGCCGCCGGCCTCAAGGGCATCGAGAACGACTACGAGCTGCCCCGCGAGGCCGAGGACGACGTGTGGGCGCTGACCGAGCGCGAGCGCCGCAGCCTCGGCATCGAGCCGCTCCCCAAGAGCCTGCACGACGCGATCGCGATCGCCGAGCACTCCGAGCTGCTCGCCGAGACGCTGGGGGAGCAGGTCTTCGACTACTTCCTGCGCAACAAGCGGGCCGAGTGGGACGAGTACCGCGGCCAGGTCTCGGCCTTCGAGCGCGACCGGATGCTCCCGGTCCTCTAGGCCTGGCCGGGCTTGTCGTGAACCGGGCGTCGCAGCGCACCGAGCTGCTCCGGCTCGGGTTCGTCGACCTCGATCGCGCGGTCGCGGACCTGGCGCAGCTCGGGCCCGGCAGCACGGACCTGCTCGCGCTGCTCGGCCGCACGGCCGACCCGGACGCCGCGCTGCACGGGCTGGTGCGACTGGCCGACGCGGTGGACGACCGGGCCGAGCTGCTCGCCGCCGTCCGCGACGACGAGGGTACGGCGATGCGGCTGCTCTGCGTCCTCGGCGCGAGCGCCGCGCTGGCCGACCACCTGGCGACCCACCCCGCGCAGTGGCGCGAGCTCGCCGACCCCGGGCTCGGGTCCACCCGACCCGCGGCCTGGGCGGTGCGGGCCTCGCTCATCGAGGCCGTCGCCGACCGGCCGGACCAGGAGGCGGTCGACGCCCTGCGCGTCGAGTACCGGCGGCACCTGCTGCGGCTCGCGGCCCGCGACCTGACCCACCACCTCGGCGTCGACGACGCCGCGGCCGAGCTGTCCGACCTCGCCGCCGGCACCCTGGACGCCGCGCTGGTCGTGGCCAGGGCCCGGATCGGGGAGCCGGCAGCCGGCGTACGGCTGGCGGTGATCGCGATGGGCAAGTGCGGCGGTCACGAGCTCAACTACGTCTCCGACGTCGACGTGCTCTTCGTCCACGAGGGCGACGAGCGGGTGGCGGCCCGGCTGGCCGCGCAGCTGATGCAGGTCTGCGCCGACCACACCGCCGAGGGCACGATCTGGCCGGTCGACGCGGCACTGCGTCCCGAGGGCAAGGCCGGCCCGCTGAGCCGCACCGTGGCGAGCCACCAGAGCTACTACGAACGGTGGGCCGAGCCGTGGGAGTTCCAGGCGCTGCTCAAGGCGCGCCCCGTCGCCGGCGACCTGGCACTGGGGCGCGAGTTCGTCGACATGGTCGCGCCCATGGTGTGGACGGCGGCCGACCGCGACGGCTTCGTCGACGCCGCGCGTGCGATGCGACGCCGGGTCCTCGACCACATCCCGGCGCGGGAGGCCGACCGCCAGCTCAAGCTCGGCGCCGGCGGGCTGCGCGACGTCGAGTTCGCCGTGCAGCTCCTCCAGCTGGTCCACGGCCGTGCCGACGAGTCGATCCGCCCGCCCACGACGCTGAGCGCGCTGGCCCGGCTCACCGAGGGCGGCTACATCGGCCGCGAGGACGGCGAGGCGCTGCACCGCGCCTACGCGTTCCTGCGCCAGCTCGAGCACCGGATCCAGCTGCACCGGCTGCAGCGCACGCACGTCGTGCCGGCCGACGAGGCCGCGCTGAGGCGGCTGGGGCGCAGCCTCGGGTTCTTCAAGGAGTCGCAGAAGCTGCTCGAGGAGACCTGGCAGGACCACCGCCGCGAGGTCAGCCGGCTGCACCAGAAGATCTTCTACCGGCCGCTGCTCACCGCCGTCGCCCGCATCGGCGCCGACGAGGTCCGGCTGTCCTCCGAGGCCGCCGGCGCCCGCCTCTCCGCCCTCGGGTACGCCGACCCGGGGGCCGCGCTGCGCAACCTCGAGGCGCTGACCAGCGGCGTGAGCCGCACCGCCGCCATCCAGCGCACCCTGCTCCCCGCGATGCTGCAGTGGTTCGCCGAGTGCCCCGACCCGGACGGCGGCCTGTTCGGGTTCCGCCGGATCAGCGAGGCCCTGGGCCGCACACCGTGGTACCTCTCCACCCTGCGCGACGAGGGCGAGGCCGCGGAGCGGCTCGCTCACCTGCTGGCCACCTCCCGCTACTGCACCGACCTGCTGGAGCGGGAGCCGGCCGGTGTCCGGCTGCTCGGCGGCGACCTCCACCCGCTCGGGTCGGCCGCGCTCACCGAGGAGATGCTGGCGACCGGCGGACGCCAGGAGGGCTTCGAGAAGGGCGTGCGTGCCGTGCGCGCCGTCCGCCGCCGCGAGCTGCTGCGCATCGCCGCCGGCGACGTGCTCGGCCTGATCGACGTTGCCGACGTCGGCTTCGCGCTGACCCGGCTCACGGACGCCACCCTCGAGGCCACCCTGCACGGCGCGATCGCGTCGACCGCCCGGTCCCGCGGCCTCGACGACGCCCCCACCCGGATGGCGATCGTCGCGATGGGCCGGTACGGCGGCTTCGAGCTGTCCTACGGCAGCGACGCGGACGTGCTGTTCGTGCACGACCCGGTCGAGGGCGCCGACAGCCACGAGGCGACGACCTTCGCGCGCCTGGTCGCCGAGGAGGTGCGCCGGGTGCTCGCCGTGCCCGGGCCGGACCCGGCGCTCGTCGTCGACGCCGACCTGCGTCCCGAGGGCCGCCAGGGCCCGCTGGTCCGCACCCTCGACGCGTACGCCGCCTACTACGCCAAGTGGTCGCACGTCTGGGAGGCCCAGGCGCTGCTGCGGGCCGACGCCGTGGTCGGCGACCCCGGCCTGCGCGAGCGGTTCACCGCCCTCGTCGACCCGCTGCGCTACCCGGCCGGCGGGCTCACCCGCGACGACGTCGTCGAGGTGCGCCGGATCAAGGGCCGCGTCGACAAGGAGCGGCTCCCGCGCGGCGCCGACCCTGCCCTGCACCTCAAGCTCGGGCGCGGGGGACTGGCCGACATCGAGTGGACCGTCCAGCTGCTGCAGCTGCGCCACGGCGCCGAGGTCCCCGGCCTCCGCACCACCCAGACCCTGGCCGCGCTCAGCGCCGCCGCCGAGGCCGAGCTGATCACGCACGACGACGCGCTCACCCTCGGCGCCTCCTGGCGGCTGGCGACCCGGGTCCGCAACGCGGTCCTGCTCGCCCGCGGCCGGGCCGGCGACGAGTTCCCGCGCGCGGTGCTCGAGCGCCGCGCGGTCGCCGGCATCCTCGGCTACCAGCTGACCGAGACCGACCGGCTGCTCGACGACTACCTGCGGGTGACCCGGCACGCGCACGCCGTGGTGGACCGGGTCTTCTGGGAGTAGTCCTCGAGCTCGTCGAGCAGCCCGCGAGCGCCGGCGAGCGGCGTATCGAGGCGCCTCGCCTGAGTTCGTCGAGTAGGCGCGAGCGCCAGCGAGCGGCGTATCGAGACGCCTCACCTGAGTTCGTCGAGTAGGCGCGAGCGCCAGCGAGCGGCGTATCGAGACGCCTCGCCTGAGTTCGTCGAGTAGGCGCGAGCGCCAGCGAGCGGCGTATCGAGACGCCTCGCCTGAGTTCGTCGAGTAGGCGCGAGCGCCAGC
The DNA here is from genome assembly GCA_016803235.1 of Pimelobacter simplex. Classification (GTDB taxonomy): domain Bacteria; phylum Actinomycetota; class Actinomycetes; order Propionibacteriales; family Nocardioidaceae; genus Nocardioides; species Nocardioides simplex_A. Next base: position 49,106 of record JADCLI010000003.1, on the reverse strand, counting down.
GAGCGGCGTATCGAGACGCCTCCCCTGGTCTCGCTACGCGCGTCGCGACCTCGTTCCTCGGTCGCGGCACTACTCGACCTCCCCGCCTGACCCGTCGTCGTGCTCGCAGGCTCGCACGACGACGGGGCGGTGAAAAAAGGCGCCGGGCCGCGACCTCTGGGGGGGTCGGTCGCGGCCCGACATCGCACATCATAGACACATCACCGGATCGTTGGGGGCAGAAGGGTGAGGTTGACCTGACACGTGTCCACATTCGCCGTCCGCCGTCCGGGCGCCTCGGCGGACGTCGCGCACGTCACGCTGTTCAGGTACCTGTGACGACGAGTAACGTCATGCCCACCCCTACCGGAGGTACGTCGTCATGCTCCTCGTCGTTGAACCCACCGCGCCGCCGGCCGGCGGCGCCGCGCTGGACCAGGTCCTGATCGCCGCCGGCGCCTTCGCCGCGATCTACGTCCCGCTCGGGATCTTCCTCCTGCGCGAGCGCGACGGGAAGCCCACCGTCATCGGCCGGCTCGCCGACCGGGTGTCCGCGCTCGACGGCCTGCCGCGGTGGGCGGGGCTGCCGGGATACCTGGCGCTGCTCTCCCTGATCGCGTGCGCGTTCGGTGTCTACTGGGACGTCCCGATCCACATGCAGAACGGGCGCGACGAAGGGCCGCTGGCCAACCCGTCGCACTTCCCGATCATGTTCGGCATCTTCGGGTTCCTGGCCGCCGGCGTGATCTCCGCGGGCCTCGCGAAGGCTCCGCTGCCGCGTCGTACCGTCAAGCTGGCGCCGACGTGGCGGGTGCCGATGGGCACGATGGTGCTGCTCGGCGCGGGCCTGATCGCGGCGGCCGGCTTCCCGCCGACGACGTGTGGCACCGTCTGTTCGGTCAGGACGTCACCGAGTGGGGCCCGACCCACGTGATGATGATCGGCGGCGCGGTGACCTGCGTGCTGGCGCTGCCGCTGCTGTACGCCGAGGCAGCGCAGGTCGGCCACCCGCCGCTCCGGGGGAGGGCGACCCGGCTGGTGATGACCGTGGTGCTCGGGCTGTGCATCATCCCGGTGGCCTTCCTGATGGAGTTCGACCTCGGGGTGCCGCAGTTCCCGGCGACCACGCTGTTCATCATCTCCGGCTTCCTGACCGGCTGGATCTTCGTCGGCGGTCGCGTCTTCTACGGCCGGGGCGGCGCCCTGGTCACCTGGGGGACCTACGTCGGCATCCGGGTGCTGATCTACGCGATCACGCTGCCGGTGCCCGACATCCACCGGGCCCACTGGCTGCTGTTCCTCGGCCCGGCGGTGTGCATCGAGCTGCTCGCGCTGGTCTGGCGCGAGCGGGGGCCGGGCTTCGCCGCGGTCGCCGGACTGCTCGCCGGCACGATCGGGCTGGCCACCGAGTGGTGGTGGATGGACCTGTTCCTGCCCTACCCGCTGCCGCCGGAGACCTCGCAGCTGCCCTTGATGCTGGCGGTCGGCGGCGTCGCCGGGGTCGGCGGAGGCCTGCTCGGCTGGTCGTTCGCCCGGCACGTCGAGCGGATCGGCGGCTTCGGCCCGAGCACGGAGCCGGGCAGCGTCTCCGGCCCGGACCGCGCCCGCTGGGTCGGTACGGCGGGCACGCTGGTGTTCATCGCGCTGATGGCGGTCTTCGCCGCTCCCGCCGGCGCCGGCGAGGTCGACGTGGTCAAGGAGTGCGACGGCGAGGAGTGCCGCACGACGTACCGGCCGGTCGAGGGGACCGGCGTGATCATGGGCCACGTCTCCTACGGCGACGACTGCATCGGCGCCCAGGGCTGCACCGCGGTCGTGACGGTGCGGACCGACCCCGACGAGGTCGACGACGCGATCTGGTTCGCAGCGCTGGCCTACCAGGGCAAGCGGGAGCCGGAGTCGCAGCAGCTCGGCGACGGCGTGCTCAGCGTCGCGATGGAGCCGACCGGGCGGGCGGGGGAGTACCGCAGCGCGGAGCCGCTGCCGCTCTACGGCGACTGGAAGGTGCTGGTCCGCCTCCACCTGCCGCTGCGGACCCTGGTCTCGATCCCGGTGCACATGCCGGCGGACCCCGCCATCACCGGCCCGGGCGCCGGCCTGGTCCAGGTCGAGGACGACACCGACGTCGCGTTCGTGCACGAGCCGTTCATGCTCCAGCGCGAGCGCAAGCCCGACGTCCCCGTGTGGCTGTGGACCACGATGTACGGCCTCGTCATCGCCTCCTGGCTCGGCCTGCTCGCGTTCTACGGCTGGCTGTTCGCCTCGGCTGCGGGGGCGGCCGGCGTACCTGCGCGCACGTCGGCGGCCCCGGTGCCGTGACCGGTCACGCGTCGACCTGGACCGTGCCGAGCTCCTCGATCGCGAGCCGGTAGCTGCTGCCGGGGACGAGGGGCTCCGCGTCGGTGAGGGCGCCGGCGAGCACGAGTGCCCCGGCGGGAAGGGTCTCGCCGCGGGCCTCGAGGTGGTGGGAGAGGCGCACGAGGGCGGCGTACGGGTCGCCGAGGATGGCGGCGCCGGTCGCCTCGTGCCGGACCTCGCCGTCGACGCTGACCTCGCAGCGGAGGGGGGTGAGGTCGGGCAGGTCGGCTGCGGGGCGCAGGTCGCCGAGGAGCACCCCGGCGCCGCTGGTGTTGTCGGCGACGACGTCGGCGAACCGGAACCGGTAGTCGGCGTAGCGCGAGTCGATGATCTCGGCCGCGATCCCGACGCCGGCGACGGCGTCACGGGCCGCCGCAGGGGTGATCCGGGAGCCGACCGGCCGGCCCAGGACGAACGCGATCTCGGGCTCGATCCGCGGCTGGATCCACCGGGGGAGCGCGGCGGCGACCGCGCCGGGCTCGAGGCGCATCGCGTCGGTGAGGAACCCGATCACCGGCTCGGCGACGCCCATCCGCGCCTGCTTGGCGGGGCTGGTCAGCCCCAGCTTGGCGCCGATCGTCACCTCGCCGGCGGCCGTTCGGGCCGCGCGGTCGTGGTCCTGGGTGGCGTAGGCCCAGGCGGCGTCGAGGACGGGGTCGGTCGCGGTGAAGGCCCGGATCGGGGTGCGCGTGGCCCGGGCCTGCGCGAGGGTGGCTGCTGCTGCGGCGGGATCGAGGGTCACCGAGCCATCATCCCTCCTATCTAGTTGAACTTTCAAGTACTCTTCGTGCATGACCTCCTTCCCCGAGCCCGTCGTGCTCCGCCGCGGCAGTGCAGACCCGGGCGCGCCCGTCGTCGTCCTGCTGCACGGCCGCGGCGCCGACGAGGCGTCGATCGTCGGCCTCGTCGACCACCTGCCCACCGGGCCGTCGTACGTCGCCGTCCGGGCGCCGATCGCCGAGGGCGGCGGCTACGCGTGGTTCGCCAACCGCGGCATCGGCCGCCCCGTGGCTGCCTCGCTGGCCGAGACGATGGCCTGGTTCCGGACCTGGCTCGACGCCGAGCACCCCGCGGGAACCGATGGTCGCGGGGGCCGGCCGGTCGTGCTGGTCGGGTTCAGCGGTGGTGCGGCCTTCGCCGGTGGGCTGGTGCTCGCCCACCCCGGCCGGTTCGCGGGTGCCGCGATCCTGCACGGCACGCTGCCCTTCGACGCGGGCGTGCCCGTCACGCCGGGCCGGCTGGCCGGCGTACCCGTCTTCGTCGCGCAGGGCGACGCCGACACGGTCATCCCGCGGGAGCTGCTCGACGCCACCTGGACCTACCTGGCCGGCGACGCCGGCTCGGTCACCACCACGTGGCGTGACGCCGGTGGGCACGGGGTGTCGGCCGGTGCGGTCGCTGCGCTGGGGGAGTGGCTGGAGGTTCTGGAGTACTGAGCGGAGGTCAGCGGTCGCCGTCGGGATGGATGCTGCGCGTCTCGGCCCGCTCGTACCCGCGCGGCAGGTAGTCGCGCACCCAGACCTTCGGCAGCGCCTTGGCGACCGAGAGCGTCACGTAGACCATCGTGTTGATCGCGACGAACGCGGCGAGCACGGCGAACGCGTGGGTACGGACCAGCGACTCGGGGAAGAGGATGCCGAGCGTGGAGAGCAGCGGGGCGTTCATGCGTCCACCTTCTGCCGCGCGGGCGCCGCGGCGTGCTCGCCCCACTGGGCGTTGCGGCCGAGGGACATGTCGATGATCCCCTTGAGGTAGACGATGTCGAGGAACAGGGCGTAGAAGAGCTCCGGGAACAGGGTCGCGGCGAGGATCCGGGCGCGCCAGCCGCCGCGCCACACGGTCGCGATCCGCTCGATCGTGAAGATCAGGCCGGTGCCGAGCCAGAACGGGAACCACACCCAGCTGTCGAAGGAGAGCGCCATGAGCAGCATCAGGAACAGGTAGGCGAACAGCGCGATCACGCCGTACCCGATGCCGAGCTGCTGGGCCCAGTAGCGGAAGGTCGAGGGTCGCAGGCCGTACTCGCCGAGGTTCTCCAGCGCGCCGCGCTGCCAGCGCAGCCGCTGGGCCCACAGGGTGCGCCAGGTCGGCATCACCTCGGTCACGACGGTGCAGTCGGAGGGCGAGAGGATCAGGCCGCCGAGCGACTTGAGGGCGAGGGTGATCTCGTTGTCCTCGGTGAGGACGAGGGTGTCGTAGACGTCGCCGGGTACGCCGGGCAGCAGCTTGCCGCGCTCGGCGGCGACCGTGCGCAGGGCGCGCGGGCGGAACACGGTGGCCGTGCCGGTCAGCACGAACACCCGGCCGCGGCGGCGGCGCAGGTCGCGGGCGTAGCGGGTGTACTCGTTGCGCTGGAACTGGCCGATCAGCCCCTTGCCGTCCTCGCCGTAGAACAGGCCGCCGACCGCCATCAGGGCGCGGTCGTCGGTCATCCGGCGCACGACCGAGGCGAGGAAGCCGTCGTCGAGCACGGTGTCGGCGTCCATCACCATCACCAGGTCGTTCTCACCCTGGGTGGGCAGGATCCGGGCCAGCGCCTGGTTGAGCGCCCCCGCCTTCTTGTGGACGTTGTCGACGCTCTCGATCACCTCGGCGCCGCAGCGGCGCGCGATGGCGACGGTGTCGTCGGTGCAGTTGTCCGCCACGACGATGATCCGCTCGGGGGCGTGCGACTGGGCGGAGAGCGAGTGGAGCGTGGCCGCGATGCCCTGGGCCTCGTTGTGGGCGGGCACGAGGACGGTCAGCGTGACCTCGCCGTGGAAGACGCCCCGGGTCTCGGCCATCACGTGGCGGGGGGACAGGGGGAGCTGCTTCCCGTCGTCGCTGCGCCGGGCCTTGTTGGCGATGCGCCGCTCGAGCGTCGCGACACCCGCGGCGAAGAGCAGCGCCAGGCCGCCGGCCGCGGCCAGCGTCGGCACGGTCGGGGCCTCGGTGTCGTAGAGCACGTGCCACACCCCGAGCACGAGCCCGTCGGACGGCTCCGCCCGACCGTGGACGGTGTCCGACACCGACCACCACAACAAGCCGGCTCCCGCCAGCGCCGTCCCGAGAATGAGCAGTCCCACTGCTCGCTGCAACCACTGCACCAGATCCCCTTCCCTCCACCACGACCCTAGGGATGCCTTGCTCGAAGGACCGAGGAACGGCGCGAAGTCGTCCGATCGACATCTGCGCACGGGACGAAGGTCCCGATCCCCTCCGATCCTCCGGTCCCGTGCCGAAGACAGGGACATGCTCCGCGACGCGACCGACGACGACGAGCGGCTCCGGCTCATCATCGAGGCGGTGCCGAGTGCGATGGTGCTCGTGGACGCGAACGGGCGGATCGTGCTGGTGAACTCCGAGGCCGAGCGGGCCTTCGGCTACACCCGCGAGGAGCTCCTGGCCCTGGGCGTGGAGGACCTCATGCCCGAGCGGTTCCGGGCGCGCCACGGCCACGAGCGGACGTCGTACGCCGCCCGCCCGGACCGCCGTGCGATGGGGGTCGGGCGCGAGCTCTTCGGCCTGCGCCGCGACGGCACCGAGATGCCCATCGAGATCGGCCTGAACCCGATCACGGTGGGTGAGGACCGCTATGTCCTCGCCTCGATCATCGACATCACCGAGCGGCTGCGCGGCCAGGAGGCGGTCGTCGCGGAGCGGGAGGACGCGCTGCGGCGCTCGATCCTCGACACCATGCCGTTCAGCATCATCGCCACCGACGCGAGCGGGCTGATCCGCACCGCCAACCCCGCGGCGGCCGACCTGGTGGGACGCCTGCAGGACGAGCTGATCGGGCGCTCGCTGGTCCAGATCGACGGCTCGCAGCGCCAGCTCTACCCCGACGGGACGCCGGTGCTCGCGCACGCGCTGGGGGACGAGGCGGAGTGGACCTACCGGCGCAGGGACGGGAGCCAGGTGCCGGTGCACGAGTGGATCGTCCCGCTCGCGCCGGAGGACGGCGCGCCGGGCGGCTTCCTCGTCGTCGCCCAGGACATCACCCAGCGGATCGAGGCGCGGGAGCGGATCGAGCACATCGTCACCCACGACAGCCTGACCAACCTCCCCAACCGCTCGCTGCTGGTGCGCCACCTCGACCAGGCGCTCGAGCGGGCCGAGCGGGAGGGCACCGAGCTGGCGCTGGCGCTCATCGACCTCGACCAGTTCAAGCGGATCAACGACTCGCTCGGCCACCACATCGGGGACGAGCTGCTGATCGTCGTGGCGGAGCGGCTGCTGGCCTGGACCCGCTCCGACGACCTCGTCGCCCGACTGGGGGGTGACGAGTTCGTGATCGTGATCGAGGACCTGGTCCCCGGCACCGATCTCGACCGGCGGCTCGAGGAGCTGATGACCGACGTGCTCGCGCCGGTCGTCGTGCACGGCTACGAGCTCGCGGTCACGGCCAGCCTCGGCGGGACGCGCTGCCCGGCCGACGGCCGCGACCCGGGCACCCTGCTGAAGAACGTCGACATCGCGATGTACCAGGCAAAGGCGGCGGGTCGCAACGAGATCCGCTGGTTCGAGCCGGCGATGCTCGAGGAGAACAACGACCGGCTCGCCCTGTCGGCCGCACTGCGACAGGCCCTGGAGCAGGACGAGCTGTCGCTCGTCTACCAGCCCCAGGTGGACCTCCGCACCGGCGAGGTGGTCGGCGTCGAGGCGCTGGCCCGCTGGACCAGCCCGAGCCTGGGCCCGGTCCCGCCCGACCGGTTCATCCCGGTCGCCGAGGACGGCGGCATGATCGCCCAGCTCGGCGGCTGGGTCCTCTCGACGGCCTGCATGGCGCTCGCCCGGGTCCAGGAGCAGGTCGGCCGCCCCCTGCGTCTCGCGGTCAACGTCTCGCCGCGCCAGCTGCGCGGCCGCGCCTGGCTGGACGAGATCGCCGCAGCCATCGACGTCGCCGGCATCCAGCCCTCACAGCTCGAGGTCGAGATCACCGAGGGCCTGCTCATCGAGGACCACGGCGACGTCGTCGCGATGCTCGAGTCGCTGCGCTCGCTCGGGGTCTCGATCGTGGTCGACGACTTCGGGCGCGGCTACAGCAGCCTCGCGTACCTGACCCGGTTCCCCATCGACAAGCTCAAGATCGACCGGTCCTTCGTCCAGGAGATCAGCACCGCCGAGAACGCCGCCATCGTCGACGCGATCATCGTGATGGCCCACGCCCTCGGCATGACCGTGGTCGCCGAGGGGGTCGAGACCGCCGCCCAGGAGCAGTACCTGCGAGAGCGCGGCTGCGACGAGGTGCAGGGCTACCTCTACAGCCCCGGCGTCCCGGCGGGATCGCTGGAGATGGTGACCCGGGCGCTCTCGCGTCAGTAGGACCTGGGCAGCCCCAGCATCTGGGTGCCGATGTGCGCGAGGACCAGCTCCTCGGCGACCGGGATGTTCTTGGCGATCCGGGCGTCCCGGAAGATCCGCTCGACCGGGTACTCCTTGGAGTACGCCATGCCGCCGAGGGTCTGGAAGGCCTGGTTGGCGGCCTCCCAGCCGACCTGGGCGCCGGTGAGCTTGGCGACGTTGGCCTCGTTGCCGCAGGGGCGACCCTGGTCGAAGAGCCACGCCGCCTGGTAGGTCATCAGCCGGCCGAGCTCGGCCTTGGCCTTGATCTGGGCGAGCGGGAACTGCAGGCCCTGGTTGGCGCCGATGGGGCGGCCGAACACCTCCCGGGACCGGGCATAGTCGCAGGCGATCCGCAGCGCGGCGTCCGCCGTGCCGATGCCTCCGGAGGCGGCGAGGATCCGTTCCGGGTTGAGCACGTCCCACAGCACCGCGAAGCCCGCGTCCACCTCGCCGATGACGTTCGCGGCCGGCACCCGGACGTCATCGAGGTAGACCTGGCTCGAGTGCAGGATGTTGCTGCCCATCTTGGGGATCGGCGTGTAGGACAGGGTGCCGTCGGCCAACGCCTGCTTCACGTCGACGAGGAAGAGCGTGAACCCGGCGGTGCGGGGGAGCCCGCGCTCTCGGGTCTCGTCGGCTGGGATCGTGCGGGTGACCGCGACCATCCAGTCGGCGTTCTCGACGTTGGAGATCCAGACCTTCTGGCCCCTGATGACGAACTCGTCGCCGTCGCGGCGCGCGGCGGTGCGGATCTCGATCGCGTTGCTGCCGGCGTCCGGCTCGGTGAGGGCGAGGCAGAACTGCACCGACCCGTCCGCCAGACCCGGCAGGATCCGCTGCTTCTGCTCCTCGCTCCCGTGGCGCGTCAGCGTCATCGCGCCGAAGCCCGGGGTGGTGACGTAGAAGAAGGTCCCCGCGACGCCGCCCGAGGCGCACAGGGTCATGTTGGCGACGGCCAGCTCGAGCAGGCCCTGCCCGCCGCCGCCGTACTCCTCGGGAACGCACAGCCCGAACCAGCCACCGTTGCCGAGGTCGTCGAAGACCTCCTGGGGGAAGCGGTGCTCCTCCTCGCAGCGCGACCAGTAGGCGTGGTCGTAGCGCGCGGCGACCGCGGCGACGCCCTCGCGGACGGCGAGGGCGCTCTCGGGCAGGTCGAAGTCCATGGGTCTCCTCGGTCGGGGCAGCGGTCAGACGAGCGGGCGGCCGAACCGGCGGCGCAGCCGCATGTCGGCGAGCCACAGGTTGAACGGGAAGTTCCGCAGCACGCGGGGGAGCCGGCACTCGACCGTGCCGAGGATGCGCAGCAGCCGGTCGAAGCGCCGCTGCTGTCGCGGGGTCCAGGGCAGGCCCATCGCCTCGCGGAACGGCGGCGGCAGGAAGCCGGTCGTCACGAACAGCACGAACGGCGCGAGCAGGTGGAAGGGCCTGGGGAAGTTCCGCAGCCGCGTCAGCGAGAGGAGGTACGACGCCACCGCGGGGTCGATGTCGACCTCGGCCAGCGAGTCCTCCCAGTAGCGGTCGAAGGCGGCGCGGTCGGCCGGCCAGGCTTCGGCGGGCATCTGCAGGGTGGTGCCGAACCGCGCGCAGTGGGCGTAGAGAGCGTCGGCCTCGGCGTCGGGCAGCGGGCCGTGCATCCTCTCGATCATGTCGACGGTGCCGTAGTAGAGACAGGCCGCGACCCAGGTCTGCAGCCGCGGGTCCATCGCCCGGTACTGCACCTTCTCGCCGGGCCGCGACACCACCTGCGCGTGCTGCCGGTTGACCTCCTTGCGGAAGGCGGTGCGGTCCTCGTCGCTCCCCAGCAGGGCGACGGCGAGGTAGGTGAAGGTGGTCCGGCCACGCTTGAAGGGTCGTCTGGTCGCCGCGCCGTCGTGGACCCGGCTGTTCATCACGCCGTATCCGACACCCGGCCAGCTCAGCTGCATGATCACGTTGGCGGGCCCGGCGAGGTGGGCGCCGATCCCGGAGACGTGGTCGCGCATGTCGAAGCCGACGGGGACGGGGAGGTCGCGGACCCTCGGAGCCGGGGTGCTGGTCGCCATGGCGGCAACGCTAGCCTTTTATTGGCAGGCTGCCAATAGTAGGTTGGCGTCATGACCGAGACGGCCCGCCGCCAGCGGCTCGCCCCCGACGAGCGACGCGAGCAGATCCTGGCCGCCGCCGAGCGGCTGTTCGCCGCGCAGTCGTACGCCGAGGTGTCGACCACCCGGATCGCCCACGAGGCGGGCGTCGCGCGGGGGCTGCTCAACCACTACTTCGGCGACAAGCGGACCCTCTACCTCGAGGTGGTCCGCCGCGCGTCCCTGCTCCCGACCCTCGAGGACGTGCCGCTCCCGTCCGGGTCGTTGACCGACCGCGTGGATGCGGCCGTGCACTGGTTCCTGGGCTCGATCACGCCCGAACGGGCGACGTACCTGACCGTCCGCGCCGCCGAGGGGGTGGGGGAGGATGCCGAGGTCCGCGCGATCCTCGACCAGGCCCACGACCTCGCGGCCGGCAGGGTGCTGGAGATGGTGGGCGGCGACCCGGGGGACCCGGCCGCGCGCGCCGTGGTGCGCTCCTTCGGCGAGCTCGCGCGCGGCGCGATCCGGGAGTGGTCGCGTGAGGCCACGCTCAGCCGCGAGCAGGCGCACCTGCTGCTGCGCGAGGTCCTGCTGGCCATCGTGCGCCGCGTCCTTCCCGGTCTGTGATGCCGGTCGGCTCGACCTCAGCCGGCCCGGAGCGCGTACGGCGCGGCGGCGGTGCGGTTGCGACCGGCCCGCTTGGCGTCGTACATGGCCCGGTCCGCCGCCGCCAGCAGCGAGCGCGGCGTGCTGGACCGCTCCGCGACCGCGGTCCCGATGCTCGCGGTGATCCTGTCGAACGGCGCGTCCGAGGCGAGGCCGTACGGCCGGGCGATCTCCTCGCGGACCCGCTCGGCACACTCGTGGAGCTCGTCGGGGTGCTCGAGCCCCGGGCAGAGAACGACGAACTCGTCGCCGCCCAGGCGCACGACCGTGTCTCCCCGGCGCACCGCTGTGCGTAGCCGCGCAGCCATCTCGACCAGCAGCAGGTCGCCTTCGCCGTGTCCCCACGCGTCGTTGACCGCCTTGAAGCCGTCGAGGTCGAGCACGATGACCCCGACCGACTCGGCCGGCCCAGCAGCGAGCTCGCGTTCGAGGTGGTCGATGAGGAGGGCGCGGTTGCCGAGGCCGGTGAGCGGGTCGTGCAGCGCGAGCTCGCGCAGCTCGGCGATGAGGTCGTTGCGGGAGTCGCGGAACAGCGCAAGGCTGAGCACGACGATGGTCAGCGTGCCGACCAGGCCCTGCGCGAGGAGCGCCTGCTGGGGTGCCTCCACGTCGGCCAGTGCTCCCCGTCCCAGGAGGGTGGCCCAGACGATCGACACACCGGACCCGGCGAGGAAGACCGTGCTCGTCGTCGTGGTGTAGCGCAGCGAGACCCACATCGCCGGCAGCATGACGCCGAACGCGTTGGGATGCCCCGGGTTGAACCAGAACACCCGGGCGAACACGACGGCCGTGACCGTCAGGAAGGCCGCGGTCTCCGCCACCCGCGCGGGCGACGGCGAGTGGCGACGCCACTGGGCGTCGCGGAGCCGCAGCACGACGGCGACGCCGGTCAGGACCGTGACGCCGTTGCGAATGGCGAAGAGCGCGAACGTGCGGACGAGGTCCGACTGCTGCTCGTGCGCGAACCACGCGACTGCGAACGTCGCGGCCACCACGGTGCCGGCGGAGACTGCCGCCACCAGCCTGCCCAGGTCGGCCGGTTCGCGCAGGGCGACGGGACGGCCGCCGTACCTGAGGAGGGTCACCGTGACGCCCGCGAGGGTCATGTTCACCAGCACGAACCAAGCCGAGAGTGCGGCGGTCGCGCCCGTGGTGAGATTGACGCCGAAGGTCAGCGCGGCCAGCAGGGTCCAGTGGGCGATCGCGAGGCGACGGGACCGCGCGGTGGCGTAGAGGCCCCACAGCACGGCCACCGCGGCGGCCGGCCACACGAGCGAGACCTGGCTGCCCTCGACACGCGTGGCCCGCCCGACCACGATGGCCACGGCGTAGGCCAGCGCGAACCCGACCGCGGGCAGCACGGTCCGGGCGAGGCGTCGTGCCACGGCTCGCTCCACTTCCCTCGACGACCTGTGCCCCTCCCATCGGCAGCGATCGGCTCGATCCGAGGAAGCTCGCTCAGCACTCGATGACGTTGACGGCGAGGCCGCCGCGCGAGGTCTCCTTGTACTTCGTCTTCATGTCGCGACCGGTCTCGCGCATCGTCTTGAGCGCCTTGTCGAGGCTGACCTTGTGCGAGCCGGTGCCGTGGATGGCCAGCCGGGCGGCGTTGATCGCCTTCACCGAGGCGATCGCGTTGCGCTCGATGCAGGGGATCTGGACCAGCCCGCCGACCGGGTCGCAGGTCAGGCCGAGGTTGTGCTCGATGCCGATCTCGGCGGCGTTCTCGACCTGCTCCGGGGAGCCGCCGAGGACCTCGCACAGGGCGCCCGCCGCCATCGCGCAGGCCGAGCCGACCTCACCCTGACAGCCCACCTCCGCGCCCGAGATGGAGGCGTTCGTCTTCGCGAGGATCCCGATCGCGGCGCCGGTCAGCAGGAACCGGACGATGCCGTCGTCGACCTGCTCCCGGGGCAGGTCCTTGGCGACGAAGCGCACCCAGTAGTGCAGCACCGCCGGCACGATCCCGGCCGCGCCGTTGGTGGGCGCAGTGACGATACGGCCACCGGAGGCGTTCTGCTCGTTGACGGCCAGCGCGAACAGGTTGACCCAGTCGATGACGTCGAGCGGGTCGTCGCTCCCGGCTGCGCAGAGTGTGGCGTAGAGCTCCGGGGCGCGTCGCGGCACCTTGAGCCCACCGGGCAGGACCCCCTCACGGTGACAGCCCTCCTCGACGCACGCCGCCATCACCAGCCAGATCTCGAGCAGGCCGTCTCGCACCTCCGCCTCGGTGCGCCAGGTCAGCTCGTTGGCGAGCATGACGTCCGAGACGCTCATCCCGGCGGCCCGGCAGGCCGCGAGCAGCTCGCCGCCGGTCGTGAACGGGTGCGGCAGCACCGTGTCGTCCACGACCACCCGGTCCGCACCCACCTGCGTGTCGTCGAGGACGAAGCCGCCGCCCACCGAGTAGTAGGTGCGGGCGCGCAGCTCGGCGCCGTCGGCGTCGTACGCCGTGAACACCATGCCGTTCGGATGGGCCGGCAGTGAATGGCGCCGGTGCATGACGACGTCGTCGGCCTCGAAGTGGATGACCTGCTCACCGGCGAGCCGGAGCTGCTCGCGCTCGAGGATGGCCGCCACCCGGGCGTCGTACGTCGCCGTGTCGGTGGTCGCCGGGTCGTCGCCCTCGAGCCCGAGGATGACGGCCTTGACCGAGCCGTGCCCGTGGCCGGTCGCGCCGAGCGAGCCGAACAGCTCGGCCCGCACGCGCGCGACGCGCGGCAGCTCCCCGTCGGCCGCGAGGCCGGCGGCGAAGGTGTGCGCCGCGCGCATCGGGCCGACCGTGTGCGAGGACGACGGGCCGATGCCGATGGAGTAGAGGTCGAAGACGCTCAGCGCCATCACTGGCTCCTGAGTTCCATGGCTCGACGGTACAACCGACCTGCACGGTACGACGAGCGCACGAGGGGCCCGGACAGGACACCGCTGAAGCCGATCTCCTCGGCCTCGGTGGCGAGCTCGACGAACTCCTCGGGCTTGACCCACCGTTCGACGGGGTGGTGACGCACGCTGGGGCGCAGGTACTGGGTGATGGTGACCAGCTCGCACCCGGCCTGGTGGAGGTCGCGCAGGGCCTGGGAGACCTCCTCGCGGGTCTCGCCCATGCCGAGGATGAGGTTGGACTTGGTGACCAGGCCGAACGCGCGGGCCTGGGTGAGGACGTCGAGGGAGCGGTCGTAGCGGAAGGCGGGGCGGATCCGCTTGAAGATCCGTGGCACGGTCTCGACGTTGTGGGCGAGGACCTCGGGTCGGGACTCGAAGACCTCGGCGAGGAGGTCGGGGTCGCCGTTGAAGTCGGGGACCAGGTTCTCCACGCCGGTGTCGGGGTTGAGCTCGTGGATGGCGCGGACGGTCTCGGCGTAGAGCCAGGCGCCGCCGTCGGGCAGGTCGTCGCGGGCGACGCCGGTGATGGTGGCGTACTTCAGGCCCATGGTCTGGACTGACTCGGCGACGCGGCGGGGTTCGTCGCGGTCGAGGGGTTGGGGTTTGCCGGTGTCGATCTGGCAGAAGTCGCAGCGTCGGGTGCACTGGTCGCCGCCGATGAGGAAGGTGGCTTCCTTGTCCTCCCAGCACTCGAAGATGTTGGGACAGCCGGCTTCCTCGCACACGGTGTGCAGTCCCTCGGACTTCACCAGGCTCTTCAGTGACCGGTACTCCGGACCCATCGTCGCCTTGGTCCGGATCCATGACGGCTTGCGCTCGATCGGGGTCTCCGCGTTGCGGACCTCCAGCCGGAGGAGCTTGCGCCCCTCCGGCACGACGGCCGTCATGCCCCGGCGATCAGCGCGTCGTACGCCGCCGCGTCCATCAGCTCGCCGGTGTTGCTGACCTTGACGACGAACAGCCAGCCCTCGCCGAACGGGTCGCTGTTGACCAGGCTCGGGTCGGCGTCGACTGCCTCGTTGACCTCGATCACCTCGCCGGTGACCGGCGAGTACAGGTCGCTGACCGACTTGGTCGACTCCAGCTCTCCGCAGGACTCGCCGGCGGTCACGGTGGCACCGAGGGCCGGGAGGTCGACGTAGACGACGTCGCCGAGGGCGTCGGCGGCGTACGCGGTGACGCCGACCCGGGCGGTGTCGCCGTCGGCGGCGATCCACTCGTGCTCGGCGGTGTACTGGAGGTGGGTGGGGTTGCTCATGGTGCTCTCCTGGAGAGGTCGTGGGTGAGGCGGTGGAGTCGGGAGGTCAGCTGGTGCGCTTGTAGAACGGGAGCTCGACGACGTCGGCATCCTCGAGCGTGCCGCGCAGCGACACCTGCAGCCGGGTGCCCGGGGCGGCGAGCGCCGGCGGGACGTAGGCCATGGCGATCGGCCTCTCCAGCGTGGGGGAGGGCGAGCCGCTGGTGACGATGCCGACCTCGGCGCCGCTCGCGGGGTCGACGACCGGGTAGCCGGCGCGCGGCGAGCGGCGGCCCGTCGAGACGAGGCCGACGAGCACCCGCCGCGGGCCCTCCTCCTTGCGCTTCGCGAGCGCCGCCTGGCCGACGAAGCCCTCGGGCTTGTCGAGGACGACGACGCGGCCGAGGTTGGCCTCGTACGGCGTGGTGTCGCGGTCCAGCTCGTGGCCGTAGAGGGGCATCCCGGCCTCGAGGCGCAGGGTGTCGCGGCAGGCGAGCCCGGCGGGGACCAGGTCGTGCGCCTCGCCCGTCTTGCTCAGCGCGTCCCAGACCGCGGCGGCGTCGTCGGGCCGGCAGTACACCTCGAAGCCGTCCTCGCCGGTGTAGCCGGTGCGGGCGAGAAGGACGTCGATGCCGGCGAGGGTGCCGGCGTCGATCGCGTAGTACTTCAGCGACGGGACGTCGAGCTCGGTCAGGCCGGCCAGGATCTCCGCGGACGCGGGCCCCTGCACCGCGAGCAGCGCCCAGTCGGCGGAGGTGTCGGTGACCGTCACGTCGAAGCCCTCGGCGCGAGCGACGAGCTCGGGAGCGACGACGGCGACGTTGCTGGCGTTGGCGACGACGAGGTAGTGCTCCTCGGCGAGGCGGTAGACGACGAGGTCGTCGATGATCCCTCCGTCCTCGGCGCAGAGCATCGAGTAGCGCGCACGGCCGACGCCGATCGCGGACGGGCGCCCGACCAGGGCGTGGTCGAGCGCGGCGCCGGCGCCGGGGCCGACCAGCTCGATCTCGCCCATGTGGGTCAGGTCGAAGAGGCCGGCCGTCGTCCGCACGGCGCGGTGCTCGGCCGTCTCCGAGCCGTAGCGCACCGGCATCTGCCAGCCGGCGAAGTCGGTGAACGACGCGCCGAGGGCCGCATGGACGTCGTGCAGCGGGGTCAGCCGCGGGGTCGCTGAAGGTGTGGTCATCGGGAGGCTTCCTCGTGAGGAGCGCAACGGGTCGCCGCGCTCGTGGCTGGGTTGCCTCCCCGCTCTGTCATCGCTACCTGAGAGCTTCACCGCCCCGGTCGGGCGGCTTGCACCGTGGGTGCGGGCCGGTGGATCCGGTCCGACTTTCCAGAGTTCGCCTCGTCCCGGCGGTCAGGGGGCCTGAGAGATTCTTGGGGAGATTTGCTCCTTCGGCGCCCGTCCTCGAGGGACTGGGACTCTCCCGCCGGGGTTCGAACGGCGCGATGTTGAGTTGTGACGCGCATCATGGCGCAGGGCGAGCATACGGCATCCGCCGGCCGGCGCCCGTACCATCGGGCGGTGCCTCGCCCCGACTCCGCCGAGCGGCTGACCGGGATCGACCCGGACGAGCTCGCCATCACCCTCAAGGTCCTCCGTCAGGTCCCGCTGCTCGACCCCGAGCACGAGGACGTGCGCACCATGAAGCGCGCGGCGTCGTACATGTACAAGCTGATCAAGAAGCAGCGGCGCGCCGAGATCCGGATGGAGCGGCAGCGCCACGACCAGGACATCATCGAGAGGACCGCGACCGGGTCGCCGATGCGGATCGACGACGAGACCGCCGGCATCCCGCTGGTCTCCACCGCGCAGGGCGCCTTCGCCGGTGAGCTGCTCACCGCGCGCGGCTGCTACATCTGCAAGGAGGACTTCACCCTCGTCGACGCCTTCTACCACTGGCTGTGCCCGCGCTGCGCTGCGATGAGCCACGCCAAGCGGGACCAGCGCACCGACCTCACCGGCAAGCGCGCGCTGCTGACCGGCGGGCGGGCCAAGATCGGCATGTACATCGCGCTGCGACTGCTCCGCGACGGCGCGCACACCACGATCACGACCAGGTTCCCCAAGGACGCCGTGCGCCGGTTCGCCGCGATGGAGGACTCCGCCGACTGGCTGCACCGGCTCAAGATCGTCGGCATCGACCTGCGCGACCCCACCCAGGTGATCTCGCTGACCGACGACGTCGCCGCCGACGGCCCGCTCGACATCATCATCAACAACGCGTGCCAGACCGTACGACGGCTGCCGGGCGCCTACACGCACCTCACCGAGGGCGAGCTGGCGCCGCTGCCCACCGGGATCGAGCTGCCCGAGATGGTCGCCTTCGACCGGATCTCCGAGGCGCACCCGGCGGCGATCGCCGGAGCGCTGGCCGACCACGCGGTGGCGCACCACGAGGGGGAGTCGGCCGAGGCGGCGCTCGCGGCCCACAACGCGGCGTCGATGACCGCGCTGGCGCTGAAGGCCGGCGGCGCCTCGCTCGAGCAGCACCTCGCCGGGACCGCGATCGACGCCGGAGGCCTGATCCCGGACATCCAGGACAACAACTCCTGGACCCAGGTGCTCGACGAGGTCGACCCGCTGGAGCTGCTCGAGGTGCAGTTCTGCAACTCGATCGCGCCCTTCCTCATCAACTCCCGGCTGCGCCCGGCGCTGCGCGCCGCCGTGCAGAACGGCGCCCGTCGCGCGTACATCGTCAACGTCTCGGCGATGGAGGGGCAGTTCTCCCGTCGCTACAAGGGCGCCGGCCACCCGCACACCAACATGGCCAAGGCGGCGCTCAACATGATGACCCGCACCTCGTCGGGGGAGATGTTCGAGACCGACAAGATCCTGATGACGGCCGTCGACACCGGCTGGATCACCGACGAGCGGCCGCACCACGAGAAGCTGCGGATCGCGGCCGAGGGCTGGCACGCCCCGCTCGACCTGGTCGACGGCGCAGCCCGGGTCTACGACCCGATCGTGCGGGGCGAGGCGGGGGAGGACCTGTACGGCTGCTTCGTGAAGGACTACGAGCCCTCACCCTGGTGAGCCATCGGATCACGACCGATCGGTCATGTCATCACCAATTTGGGGTAGAGACGTGCAAGTGGTGCGACTTTTGCCGAAGGTGGAGGACATGCGTCGTTTGCTGTGCCTGCTGATCGCCGCCCTCGTCGTCGCCCTCGGCGTGGGCTCCACGCTGTCGCCTGCCGGCGCGGCCGCCGGGCCGTCCGCGCCCTGGGTGTCGGGGCAGTCGGTGACCGGGGGCGCGGTGACCGTGAGCCTCGACTGGGACTACGCGGGGCCGGGGCGGTACGAGGTCCTCGTCTCCTCCGCCGGTCCGGACGTCTACCCGGGGGACGCCGTCGCCAAGCGGGTGCCGGCCGGTCCGACGCACGCCGACGTGCCGGGACTGGCTCCCGGGACGACGTACTGCTTCGCGGTGACCCTCAACGACAACGGCGGTGAGCGCACCTGCAAGGTGACGCCGCCGGCGACCCGCGCGGTGAAGCCGACCGCGCTGGCGACCACGGCCGCCACCTTCAACCTGGCGTGCGGCTCGAAGTCCACGTGCAACAGCGGCTGGAAGTGGAAGAAGCGCCAGAAGCGCGTCGTCGACAGCATCGGGCTGATGAACGCCGACGTGATGGTCTTCGCCGAGGCCCACCTCGCGCACAAGTACGGCAAGAAGAAGCGCTGGATCGGCAAGGTCATGAAGAAGCGCGGCTACACGCTGGCCTGCCAGACCCAGAAGAGCAAGAAGCGCAAGCTGTTCAGCCAGACCGCCTACGTCCGCTCCGGCGTGTACGCCGTCGTCGACCCCAAGCACAACAGCAAGGGCAGCCGGTTCACCCGGTTCGGCGACCGCGACCACGGCTACTGCCACGCCCTGGTCCAGCACCGGGCCACCGGGAAGCTCGTCGCCCTCGGTGCGCTGCACCTGCGTGACGGCAACGCGGACGGGGTCCGCCAGCAGGAGACCGCCTACGTCCTGGGCCGGCTCCAAGCCCGGTTCGCCGGCGTGCCGACCGTGCTGCTCGGTGACTTCAACTCCCACCGCGGCCACGAGCGCCGGGGTCAGGTCGACGCCCCGCGCCTGGTCCTCGAGGGTGCCGGGTTCGCCGACGCCAGCGACATCGCGGCCCGGCTGACCTACCCGTTCCTCAACTCCGCGCACGGCTTCGACACCAACCCGCCGCGCTCGAGCACCTGGCCGACGCACGTCGACCGGATCTTCGTCTCGCCCGGCATCACGGTGCCGAGCTGGGAGAACATCGCGGTCCTCGACGGCGGCCGGTACGCCGCCCCGATGGCCTCGGACCACAACCCGGTCCGGACGACCCTGTACATCCCCTGACGTGACTTCCTAGGGTCGGGGCATGGCCGAGGAGATCCCCCCGATCGCGACCGACGTCCCGCCGAGCGGACCGGGGTGCGCGGACTGCGCCGCCGTGGAGGGCTGGTGGGTCCACCTGCGCCGGTGCGCCGCGTGCGGGCACGTCGGCTGCTGCGACAGCTCGCCCGCCCAGCACGCGAGCGCGCACTTCCGTGAGAGCGGGCACCCGATCGTGCAGTCGTTCGAGCCGGGCGAGGACTGGTTCTGGGACTACGCCAGCGAGGACTACTACGCCGGGCCCGAGCTGGCCGCCCCCAGCAGCCACCCCGACGACCAGCCGGCCCCCGGCCCACGGGGCCGGGTGCCGCTGAACTGGCGCGAGCTCATCCACTGATCAGGCGAGCATGACCTCGACCGGGACGGCGTTGCGCAGCGTGTGACCTACCGGCGAGCTCGCCAGGACGGCGGTGTGCAGGGCTTCCAGCTCCGCCCGGGGCGCGGGGGAGTCGAGGGTGACGGTCGCACGGATCGCGTCGAAGCCGGCGTGGCCCGCGGCGAGGCCGAGGAAGACGTGAAGGTCCAGGTCGCCCTGCAGGTCGATGCGCAGGTCACGGATCTCGATGCCGGCGACGGTGGCGTTGGCGGCGTACCCGACCGCGAGGCAGTTGCCCAGTGCGCCGAGGAGCTGCTCGACCGGGTTGGGCGCGGTGTCGCCGCCGCCGAGGGCCGGCGGCTCGTCGGAGGCGATCGGGGCGAAGCCGCGGACGGCGTGCCCGGGGATGCCTTGCACCGGCCGGGGAGGGGCCCGAGACTCGTGCCGTGACGCAGACGCCGCCGCCGGGGGAGTCGGTCCCGATGCGGGTCGCCATCGACATCGTCGTCGCCGCGGTGATGCTCCTGCCGCTGGTCCTGCTCGGGCTGGGGCTGCCGCTGTGCGTGCTGCCGTTCAGCTGGGTACGCCGGCGGCTGCGGCGCCCGCGGCCCTGAGCGTCGCCCCGATGACGGTCCGGGTCTCCGCCGGGTCGATGACGTCGTCGATCTCGAACACCCGGGCCGCGTTGAGCGCGCTCGCGTGGGTGCGGAGCTCGGCGGTGTGCCGCGCGACCGTGGCCTCGCGCTCGTCCTCGGGCAGCGCCGCGAGCTCACGCGCCATCGCGAGCCGGACGGCACCCTCCAGTCCCATCGGGCCGAGGTGGGCGTCCGGCCAGGCGACCGTCAGCAGCGGCCGGTGGGTGCTCCCGCCGAGCATCGCCTGCGCGCCCAGCCCGTAGCCGCGGCGCAGCACCACGCCGACCAGCGGCACGCTCAGCCGGGCGCCGGCGGTGACCATCCGCGAGGCGTGCCGGACCAGGCCGGTCCGCTCCGCCTCCGGGCCGACCATGAACCCGGGGGTGTCGACGAGCGAGACCACCGGCAGACCCCAGCGCTCGCACAGCTCGAGGAAGTCGGCGGCCTTCGCCGAAGCGTCGGCGGTCAGCGCCCCGGCCAGGTGGGTGGACTGGTTGGCGAGCACGCCGAGGGCGATGCCCTCCACCCGCGCGAACGCGGTGACCAGCTCGGGCGCCCAGGCCTCGCGAAGCCAGGTCACGCTGTCCACATCGGCCAGTGCCTCGACGACCGCGCGCACGTCGAACGCCTCCCGGTCGTTGACCGGCAGCATCGTGCGCAGCGCGGTGGGGTCGCCGGCCTCGCCGTCGCCGGACCGGCCGTCGAGGTAGGCCAGCAGCCGTCGTACGACGACCACCGCCTCCTCCTCGTCGTCGACCACGACGTCGATCACCCCGTTGGCGGCCTGCTCGTCGGCCGGGCCGATCTCCTCGGCGGCGTACTGCCCCAGCCCGCCGCCGGCGATCATCGCCGGCCCGGCCATGCCGAGGTTCGCGTCCGGCGTGGCCACCCGCAGATCGGCGCAGCCCGCGAGCACGGCGTTGCCCGCGAAGCAGCGACCGGACACGACCGCGATCCGAGGCACGACGCCCTCGAGCTCGCCCCACAGGGCGAACGAGCCGACGTCGAGCGCCGAGACGATCGGCAGGTCGGTGTCGCCCGGGCGGCCCCCGCCGCCCTCGGTGAAGAACACGGTCGGCAGGCCCATCCGGCCGATCAGCTCGATCAGCCGGTCCGACTTGCGGTGCCCGCGCATGCCCTGGGTGCCGGCCATCACCAGGTAGTCGTAGGACAGCACCGCCGCCGGCCGGCCGTCGATGGTCGCGGTGCCGCCGATGATGCCGTCCGCGGGCGCCTCGACGACGAGGTCGGCCAGCGGTCGGCGCTGCTCCTGCGCGGCGGTGATGAACCGGCCGTACTCCACGAACGAGCCGGCGTCGACCAGGTCGGCGATGTTCTCGCGGGCGGTCCGGCGCCCGCGGGCGTGCCAGCGGGCGACCTTCTCGGGACGGGCCTCGTCGGTGGTGAGGAAGCGGCGGGCGAGCAGCTCGGTGAGGCCTGTCGCGGCGGGCAGGGCGGCGGTGTCGTCGGTCACCGCCTCATGATGGCGCAGCGGGTACCTTGCGGAGATGGTCCTCCACGTCGGTTCCGAGGTCGGTGCGCTCCGGCAGGTCATCGTGCACCGGCCCGGGCTCGAGCTCGCGCGGCTGACGCCCGCGAACAAGGACGAGTACCTCTTCGACGACCTGCCGTGGGTCGAGAGGGCCCGCCACGAGCACCACGCCTTCGTCACCGCACTGCGGGACCAGGGCGTCGTCGTCCACCTCCTCGACCGGCTGCTGGCCGAGACGATGGAGGTCCCCGAGGCGCGTCGCCACGTCCTCGACGCCACCATCGACGAGCGGGTCCAGGGACCGGTCGCCGCCGACGTCCTGCACGACCTCTTCTCGACACTGCCCGCCGACGAGCTCACCCGCTTCCTCGTCGGCGGGATGACCAAGGCCGAGCTGCTGGCCCGGGCCGAGGAGCCGCGCTCGTTCGTGGTGCAGGCCCTGGCCGACGACGACTTCGTCGTGGCGCCCGTGCCCAACCAGCTCTTCACCCGCGACCCCACGGCGTGGATCTACGACGGCGTCGCCGTCAACGCGATGCGCAAGCGCGCACGGCAGCGCGAGACGGTGCACTACGAGGCGATCTACCGTTGGCACCCGGCGTTCGCCGGCGCGGACGCGCGGTGGTGGTCGGACGGCGGCGTCGGCGGGCAGGCCACGACCGAGGGTGGCGACGTGCTCGTGCTGGGACGCGGCTCGGTGCTCGTCGGGATCAGCGAGCGGACCACCCCGCAGGGCGTCGAGCGGCTCGCCCGCCGGATCTTCGCCGCGGGCAGCGCGGACCGGATCGTCGTCCTCGCCCTGCCGCAGAAGCGCGTGTTCATGCACCTCGACACCGTGCTGACCATGGTCGACCAGGAGACGTTCATCCAGTACGCCGGCCTCGCCGAGCTGCCGGCGTACACGATCCGGCCGGGCGAGACGGACAAGGAGCTCCACGTGACCCGGCACGGCCCCGACCGGATGCACGCGGCGATCGCGGACGCGCTCGGCCTCGACCGGGTCCGGGTGCTGACCCCGACCCAGGACGCGCGGTCGGCGGAGCGCGAGCAGTGGGACGACGGGTGCAACGTGCTCGCCGTCCGGCCCGGTGTGGTCATCGCCTACGAGCGCAACGTCACCACCAACGCGCACCTGCGCCGGCACGGCGTCGAGGTCGTCGCCATCGAGGGCAGCGAGCTCGGGCGCGGCCGCGGCGGCCCCCGGTGCATGAGCTGCCCCGTGGAGCGCGACGGGATCTGATCAGGCCCGGGGCACCGAGGCCGGGTCGCCGGTGAGCACCCGCAGGGCGAGGGCCGTGGTCGACGCCATGTCCAGGTGGCCGACCACGCGCTCGACGCGGGCGATGTCGAGGGGGAGCAGGCCCGGGGTGCCGGGGACGTCGGGGGTCAGGCCGAGGTCGAGGTCGGTGCGGCCGGCCATCATCCGCAGGTTGAACTCGTAGGTGTCCCGCGCACCCGGGGCGGAGAGCCGCTTCAGCACGGTCGCTCCGGTACGACGAGCGCCGGTCTCCTCGGCCCACGCGTCCAGCGCGGCGACCACCGAGCGGCCCTCGTCGTGCTCGATGTCGGCCCAGATCTCCCGCATGGAGCCGATGTGGGAGAGCAGGTAGGCGGCGGTCTTCTCCCCGATCCCGGCGACCCCGGGCAGGTTGTCGCTGGCGTCGCCGCGCACGGCGGCGAACTCGAGGTAGCGCTCCGCCGGCACGCCGTACATCGAGCGGAGGTGGGCGGAGGTGAGCAGGGGAGAGCCGTTGATGCCGCCGTTGATCAGCCGCAGCACCCGGGTGTGCTCACTGATGTGGGCGAACGAGTCGCGGTCGGAGGTGATGATCACGCAGTCCCAGCCGTTCTCGCCGGCCCAGGTCGCCGCGGACGCGTTGACGTCGTCGGCCTCCAGGCCGGGAGGGGTCAGCGTGGCCAGGCCGAGCGCGTCGAGGAGCGCGCCGGCCCGGTCGAGCTGGTCGACCAGGTCCGGGTCCTTCTCCGCCCGGCCTGCCTTGTAGTCCGGGTAGACGTCGCGGCGGTGGGACGCGACCCGGTCGTCGAGCCCGAAGATCACCGCGTCCGGCGCGAACTGGTCGATCGACTCGATGATCTGGCGCAGCATGCCGTGCAGCGCCCAGGCCGGCCGCCCGCCCCGGTCGCGGTGCCGGGTGTGGGCGCGGGCATGGTGGTTGCGGTGCAGCAGTGACGGCGCGTCGACGGCGAGCAGCAGCCTGCGGGGGCGGTCCGGGACGGGGTTCATGGCGATCGCCCCCGACCCTAGTCGCAGGCGCTCAGGCGAAGGCCCTGCGGTAGTGCTCGGCCAGGCCCGGGTGGTAGTCGTCGAAGTCGATCGCGGCCGGGTCCGCGCCGGTCTCGGCGGCGACCATCCGGTCGAGGTAGTAGTCCCAGCCCGGGCCGACACCCTCGGCCATCGCCGGGTCGGGGACGTTCTGCGCGAAGGTCAGCGTGGTGACGCCGTCGGCCTCGGCGAGGTCGATGCGCAGCAGCCAGTGCTCGGGGTCCTCGCCGTCGTGCGGCATCGAGGTCGTGATCCGGAGCCGGTACGGCGGGACGCACTCGTCGATCGTGAACCTCTCGCCCGGCACGTCCTCGCCCTCGTAGGCCATCTGGAACAGCACCTCGCCGTCGGCCGGGTCGCCGGTCCAGGTGCCGATCCAGCGGGCCAGCCGGTCGGACTCGGTGACCGCCGCCCACACGTCCTCGATCGGGGCGCGGAAGGTGCGGACGAGCTCGACGTAGGTCTCGCCGTCGCGGTCGACACGACGGCCGGTGGGCGTGGGCGTGCTCATGCGGTCTCCTGGGTGTCCTGGGTGTGCTGGGTGTGCTGGGTCGTCGGGCCGGTGCGGTCGGGGTGGGCGGTGCGGCGCTCGCGTCCGGTACGCCGGACCTCGAGGTCGAGGCCGTCGAGCGCGGACGCGGGGATCGGCGGCCGGGGCGTCCGGGGCGCTCGCGAGAGGTCGTCGAGCCAGGCCCGGACGTCGGTCAGGCCGGTCGCCACGAGCCGGTAGTGCCGCTCGCGGCCGTGGTCCTCGGCGCTCACGAGGCCGGCGTCGACCAGCACCCGCAGGTGCCGGCTGATCGCCGGCCGGCTGATCGGGTGCTCGGTGGCGAGGTCGACCACGCGGGCCGGCCCGTCGGAGAGCCGCGCGAGCAGGCTGCGGCGTACCGGGTCGGCGATCGCCTCGAACACGTCCACCCCTTATTGGTAACATTTCAGTTACCAATGGGCAAGGTCAGGTGCCCAGGTTCAGTGGGGAGTCCTTGCGCGACACCATGTCGAAGCGCTCGGTGGGCGACAGTGCACGGAACGGCGCCAGCATCTCCAGGCCGTAGCCGCTCACCTCGGCCGCGTCGGAGGCCGGGACGACGGAGTGGACCACGCGGTCGTCGTACAGGTGGAGGAGGGTGAACGACTGGTGGGCGTCGACGGCAGAGAGCAGCCGGTTGTCGGGTGCGAGCTCGGAGGTGTAGCAGCTCGCGGAGGCGACCGAGACCGGGACGCCGGCGAAGGTGGACCACGACGTGAAGTGGAAGTGGCCGCCGAGGATCCCGCGCACGTCCGAGCCGGCGACGACCTCGGCGAGCCGCGGCTGGTCGTGCAGCTCGATGAGCTCGGCCAGGCGCAGCAGCGGCACCGGGATCGGCGGGTGGTGCAGGGCGAGCAGGGTCCCGTGGGGCGCCGGCGTCGCGAGCACGTCGGCGAGCCACGCCAGCTGGTCCTCGGAGAGCTCGCCGTGGTGCCAGCCGGGGACGCTGGTGTCGAGCGCGACGATCCGCAGTCCGGCGACGTCGTGCACCCGGTCCTGCGGCGCCTCGCTGTCGACGCCGAACAGGCCGCGGCTGTAGGCGCGACGGTCATCGTGATTGCCCATCACCCACACCACCTCGGCGTCGAGGTCGGCGGCCACCGGCTCGACGACCTCTCGTAGGCGTTGGTACGCCGCGGGCTCGGCCTTGTCGGCCAGGTCGCCGGTGAACACGAGCGCCTGCGGCGGGGTGGGCAGCCGCCGCAGCCGCGCGAGCGCGCGCTCGAGGTGGGCGGTGGTGTCCAGGACGCCGTACTGCAGGCTGTCGGCCAACAGGTGCGGATCGCTCAGATGGGCGACGACGTGGATGGGGTCGGGGTACTGGCCGAGGGGCTCCACGCGGGGAGCCTAGTGTGTCGATTCTCGTCGATCGCGCGGTCGCGGTCGGCGACCCGCTACGCTTCGAACATGCGTTCGGTCCGAGGTGGCGTGGCGGCCCAGGAGTGCCTGCCGCTCGACCTGCCCCCGCCCGAGCGGGCGGAGCCGCCCCCGGCCCGGTCCTCGCGGGCCCGTCCCGCTGCCAACGCGGTCACCGCCGCCGACGGCGAGGACGTCCGGATCCGGTTGCGCAACGACGCCCTTGCCTCCCACGGGTGGCCGGCCGGGACCGAGCTGCTCGTCTCGACCGACCGGCGACCGCGCCGCGGGGAAGTGGCGCTGGTGCGTGAGGGCGGCCGGCTGAAGATCGGTGTCCTGGAGATCCAGTTCGGCCGTTCGGCGCTGCGGACCGACCACGGCGTGTTCCTGGTCGGGTCCTCGGCGCGGATGGTCGGTGTGGTGACCGTGGCGGCGGCTCCGCTGGCGGGCATGCCCGGACTGCCTCAACCCTGACCCGAACCGTCTCCCGTGGTGACGGTGACGGTGGGCTCGGGCTCCGGTCCCGGATCCGGCCCGGCCTCCGGCTCGGGCAACGTGACGAGCGCGCCGACGACGAGCGCGACGAGGAGGCCGTCGAGGAGACGGGCGAACGCACCGGCCATCTCCCGACGGTAGGCCGGGTGGGCGGCGCTCGGCCTCACCCGGATCGGGTAGAGACTGACGTGGTGAACTCCGACCTGTTGCTCGCCCGCCGCGACCTCGACTTCCTGCTCCACGAGTGGCTCGGCGTCGCGGCGCTGTGCGACCGCGAGCGGTACGCCGAGCACAGCCGCGACACCTTCGACGCGGTCCTCGACCTCTCCGCCGAGCTGGCGGCCGCGCACTTCGCGCCCCACAACGCGCTCAGCGACGCCCACGAGCCGCAGTTCGACGGCGAGACGGTGACGATCGTGCCGGAGGTCGGCGCGGCCGTGCGGGCCTTCGCCGAGGCCGGGCTGGTGTCGGCGGCGATGGACGAGTCGGTCGGCGGCGGTCAGCTGCCGCACGTCGTACAGCAGGCCTGCTTCGCCTGGTTCCAGGCGGCCAACGTGGCGACGTCGGGCTACCCGATGCTCACCATGGCCAACGCCAACCTGCTGCTCGCGCACGCTTCGCCCGAGCAGGTCGCCCGGCTGGTGCCGCCGATGCTCGACGGTCGCTGGTTCGGCACCATGTGCCTCTCCGAGCCGCAGGCCGGCTCCTCGCTGGCCGACGTGGCCACCCGCGCCGTGCGCCAGGACGACGGCACGTTCCGGCTGTTCGGCAACAAGATGTGGATCTCCGGCGGCGACCACGAGCTGGGGGAGAACATCGTCCACCTCGTCCTCGCCCGGGTCGAGGGCGCACCGCCGGGCGTGAAGGGGCTGTCCCTGTTCGCGACGCCGAAGTACGTCGTCGACGCCGCCGGGCGCCGGGGAGAGCGCAACGACGTGTCACTGGCCGGGCTCAACCACAAGATGGGCTTTCGCGGCACCGTCAACACGGTCCTCAACTTCGGCGAGGGCCGGCACCTGCCCGGTGGCGCGCCGGGCGCCGTCGGCGAGCTCGTCGGCGAGGAGGGCCGCGGCCTCGCCGTGATGTTCCACATGATGAACGAGGCTCGCATCGGGGTCGGCGCAGGGGCGGTCGCCCTCGGCTACACCGGGTACCTCCGCGCCCTCGCCTACGCCCGGGAGCGGGTCCAGGGCCGACCGTTGGCCGGCAAGGACCCGGCCGCGCCGCCGGTCCCGATTGCCGAGCACGCCGACGTGCGCCGGATGCTGCTCGCCTCGAAGTCGTACGTCGAGGGCGGGCTCGCCCTGGTCCTGCGGGCCGCGCTGCTGGTCGACGAGCAGCACACCCACCCGTCAGCGGAGGCACGGGACCGGGCGGGCGCGCTGCTCGACGTACTGACCCCGATCGTGAAGAGCTGGCCCTCCCAGTGGTGCCTGGCCGCGAACGACCTGGCCATCCAGGTCCACGGCGGGTACGGCTACACCCGGGAGTACGGCGTCGAGCAGCTCTACCGCGACAACCGGCTCAACCCCATCCACGAGGGCACTCACGGCGTGCAGGCCCTCGATCTGCTCGGGCGCAAGCTGGTCCAGGCGCGCGGCACCGGCCTGCAGCTCCTGCTCGAGACGGTCCGGGACACCGCCGACCGCGCCCGCGGCACCGGCGACCCGGTGCTCGCGTCGTACGCCGACCGGGTGGCGTCCGCCGCCGACCGATTCGCCGCTGCCGTCGCCACGGCGTGGGAGTCCGGCGACCCCCGCACCGCGCTGGTCAACGCGACCACCGGCCTCGAGGCGGCCGGCCACGTCGTCGTCGCCTGGACCTGGCTCGACCAGCTGGTGACCGTCGGCGACCGCGAGGGCGCGTTCTACGACGGGAAGCGCGCTGCGGGCCGGTACTTCCTCACCCACGAGCTGCCCAAGGTCGGGCCGATGCTCGACCTGCTCGCCAGCGGCGACCAGCTGTTCAACGACGTCGACCCGGCGACGTTCTAGCCCGCACCGTGCGCGCGCCGGCCGCTGGAGCCGACCTCGCACCGCGCGTAGCCTCGGACCATGACGGGCGAGCCCTCCGGCATGTTCGAGGCCATCTACGCGGGCGCGGAGGCCGGTCTGGCCCAGCCGCCCTGGGACCACGGCGCCCCTCGGCCCCAGCTCGTGGAATGGGCCGAGGGACGTGCCCTGACGGGCGGTGGCCGCGAGGCACTGGTGGTGGGATGCGGGTACGGCTCCGACGCCGAGTACCTGGCACAGCTCGGCTACCGGACCACCGGATTCGACTTCGCGCCGACCGCGATCGCCGCGGCCCGGCGCAAGCACCCCGCCAGCACCGTCGACTACCTCGTCGCCGACGTCCTGGACCTTCCACCGGAGTGGCAGGGCAGGTTCGACCTCGTGGTGGAGAGTCTCACCGTGCAGTCCATGCCGCCCCAGCAGCACCAGGCGGCCGCACGGAGGATCTCGGCCCTGGTGGCCCCGCAGGGCACCCTCCTGGTCCTCGCGACCACGCGGGACGAGGGCACCGAGGTCACCGGCCCGCCGTGGCCCCTGACCCGGTCGGAGGTCGAGGAGTTCGCGCGCGACGGCCTCGACCTGCGCCGGGTCGAGCGGATCGAGAACGGCACCTGGTGGCGCGCCGAGCTGTCCCGAGGCGACTGAGGCTCTGCGCTCGACCACGCGGTTCGGGGCGAGTCGGGCAGGATTCGCGGTACGTTGCGCGCGACGCCGCTCCGCGGTCCGACGCCCTGACAGGAGACCCCATGCCCTTCACCCGCCAGTCCACCGTGCTCGAGCTCTCCTCGACACTGCCCGGCCGCGCGTTCAAGGCCCTGATCGTGCGCCAGCTCCCTCCGGTCGCCACCGAGAAGGAGCGTCAGGAGCTGGAGGACATGACCGTGGGTCTGCCGCTGGAGACCCTGGTGGAGCTGTCCGAGGGCAAGCTCACCTGGGGGATCGCCGACTCCGTCATCGACCTGGCGAACGGCAAGCCGCACCGGCTGATCCCTCGTGGTGTCGGGGCAGGCGCGGCTCTCCTGAAGAAGGCCGCCGCCTCGGTTCGCCGCTGACGGCGCGCGCTCGTCTCCACGTGGGACCGTTCCGCGTGCTGACGCTCGACATGCTCCGCCGATTCGTACGGTGGCACGGCGTCATCCGGGATGATCTCGGGCAGTAGGGCACACTCGTCGCGGCAGAGGCGGACAGAGCCAGGTCAATCCCAACCACCCAGAGACTTCAGTCTCGAGCAGCGAACGAGCCTTGGGGCGGGTCGAGCACAAGGTCGCGCTCGATGTTCAGCCTGGGGTCGACGCCCAGGTCTTGACGATCAAATCCGAAAGCGTCGGCTTGGGCGACTACGAGGGCGAGCGCCTCGCGTAGTCCACGAAACCGTCCGATGTCCGCCTCTTTGTGAGTGCGTCGCGCCAAACCGAGGGCTTCCCAGGTGGCTACCTCAAGAAGCCAACCGGTGTCGCGCATGAGCTCGGACCTCGGATCCTCGTCGGGTCGCGGCTGCGGCACCCAGTTCGGGTCTCGCGGCTCGCCGGGCGCGTGCTGTCGGACCTGGCGCAGTCCGTTCAAATCACTCGAGCCGTAACGCTGATACAGGCGCTGGCCCTCTGCAAGGGTCTTGCCGTTGGGGCCATCCAGCGAGGCCGAATCATTCGCAGCATCGTCGTCCTCCCACCAACAGACCGGACATAGGTCGTACGCACCGCGATCGGGCAGAGTCTGGTAGCCGCAACACGGACATGTCTCAGCCATGCAAGCAGTGTGCCAACCGCCCTCGGATGGCGTGGGTCATTTCGGGCTCGGAGTGCGAGCGGATGGCGGCAGGTCCGGGCGTTGCGGGGTGACCTGAACCTCCCGTTGCCCAGCACCGACGTACGACAAGGTCGATGCCGCACCGCAGCATGCGACCTCGTTACGGGAGAGGCTGGCAGGCAAACATGTCTACGACTTCTGCCGTGACCTCGGTATCGGCGTCGAGCATGTGGTCGGACCGGGGCAGTCCACCGCAGAAGGGGCGTGCGTGGAATGGACTTCGATCCCTCGCGCGAGACGACACTCCTGATGCGAGCCTCGGACGTCCCGGGTTTGCGGTACCACGCCTAAACGGGCATGAAGGCGCCGCTGATCGCGGATTGAGAGGTCGTTCGGAGCGAGCTCGCCGGCGATCGACACGTCTGCCAGGGGCTGCTTGGGATGCCGACGCCGAGACGACCGCCCGAGGCATTCAGTCGATTCAAGCGCGACCCTCGGTGCGAGCTCTGTGGATATGGGAGTCTGCGCCCATGGCTTTAGGTGGGCATCGGCCGAGGTGGCTGGGATGGCTGGCGTTGTCGCTGATGGTCATGGCTGTTGCCGCGTTCACCATCCCGCTCACGATGTTCGTACGCGCTGCAAGTGCCAACGGCGTCGCCGTCAGCGGCGAACCAGTCGAGGTGCACGCCGCCGGCGGTCGCACCTGGGGTATCTACTTCAACGATGCGGACAACAGCGGCTATACGACTTCATGCAATGTGACGGACCGGAACGGCCGGCAGGTTCCCATCCGTCCCGCCGGTATGACGATCACCTCATCCGATACCGAGATGCTCGATCTTCTCTTCAGGGTCCCCGACGACGGTTGGTTCGTGGCTCAGTGCGCAGCGGAAGGCGCCGAGGCTCGCGTTGGCCCCGTGGGAAACGTCAGCCTTCTTGCCGGAGGTGTTGTTGCAGCGATGTTCCTCGGAATCGGCGGCGTCGTCGCCGGCAGCCTGTGGTTCGCGCGCAGGTCACGTGTGGCCCACTCCCTACCAGCCTGACGCCTGCCGGTCCGACGGCAACCTGTCGTAGCCCGCACCGGTTCTGCGTGTCTTCAGGCGAGTGACTGCCCGCTCATCGGGCGTGTCGCCGAGCGCGGCAGATCCGGTCGGCTCAGCCGTACTGGCCGTAGTCCCGCCACTCCGGATCATTGCCACCCCACCACGTGATCCCTCGTGCGTCTGGCGACACGTCCTCAACGTACGATCCAGGCGGCTCGCCGAGCTCCTCGGTGAGGATGTAGCCGACGAGCTGAACGATCGAGGGTCCCGGCTCGATCTGGCGTCGGAGACCGAGCGTTCCTTCGTGCCACCAGCCTTGGTAGACGATGCAGATCGTGTCGCCGTCGACCCACCCATCTGAAACGCGAAACTGGCCGTTGTCGGGGCCCGGTGGCGGCACGAACCGGAGTACGTCGGCCAGCACCCGGGCCGCCCGCGATTCCTCCGACATGTAGAGAGGCTAAACAACCGCTCATCGGAATGATGGGGCGGATCGCGGCATGAGCGGACGGTCGTGCTCGGGTGTCCGTATGGTTGACGTCCGTTCCTGCGCTCGAAGGCCCCCGGATGTCTCAACCAACACGTGTGTACGTCGACATGGTCGGCGACCTATTTCATCCCGGCCACGTGGCGCTGCTGCAAGCCGCGCGCAAGTTCGGAGACGAACTCGTGGTCGGGGTGCTGTCCGACGAGACGGTTGCGACGTACAAGCGGCAACCCATCATGACGCTGGAGGAACGTGTCGCGATGATCGCCGCTTGTCGCTATGTGGACGAGGTCATTCCCGACTCCCCGTACCGACTGACTCGGGATTTCCTCAATGAACACCGTCTGGCTCTCGTCGTCCATGGTGACGATGTCGACGCTGACGGTGTCGCCGATGTCTACGGTCCCGCCCTTGAAGCGGGTTTGCTTCGGCTTGTGCCGCGCATGGGCGACGTCTCCACCACTGCCCTCATCGCTCGGGTGCGGAACTCCATCGGCCGCTGACCTCGTCGAACGGCGGCTTGGGAGCGCACGCTCATCGGCATGACCGAGCGGTTCGTTGCAGATCCGGATGCACCGCGATCGACGATGGGTAGGGCAATCGAGGCTGGCGTTGCGCGAGACTCAGCTGCCGGACCGGGGCCTCGCCTCGTCGCGCCGCGGGTCGCGGTGAACGTGAGTAGGCCGCGCCAGCAGGTTGATCACCTCGCGGCGGCTCGGTGCGGTGTCGGGGTGGAGAAGCAGGCCCTCGATGACGAAGACGCCGATCTGGACCGAGGCGCGAAGGGATTCCTCGGGCACTCCGGCGCTACGGAATCCGCCCGCGAGCATGTCCTCGGCGAGACGATGGAAGTCGGCGTGCCATGCGTCGATGACCGGCGCGATCGCCGTCCGGGCGTGGACCACCGTGACGAGTCGGCCGTACTGGTCCAGGCGCTCGACAGCCCACATCAACTGGTCTTCCCAAGGGGCGTCCGCGCGCTCGCTTGCGTCAGCGAGCGCCTCGGCCAACACGCGGTCGAGGACCGCGACCAGGAGGGCGTCCTTGTCATCGAAGTACCAGTAGATGGTGTTGGTCGCGACGCCGGCGGCTGCGGCGATCGCCGTCATCGGTGTCTCGTCGTAACCCGTCCCGATGAAGAGCTTCGCCGCGGCGGTGACGATCTCGTCGCGCTTCTCCTCGCGGTTCTGCGGCCGGCGATTTCGAGGCATACGTCACCTTATCTTGACTGCCATCCAAGACGATTCTAGCGTCTCTTGGACGGCGATCAAGACCGGTCGCTCACAGCCCTGAGGAGCCTCATGACCAGCACGCCAGGCCAGTTCACCTGGACGGAGGAGACCTTCCCGTCCGGGGGAGTCGCGTGTGCGGCCAGGATCTACCGGCCCGAGTCCATCCCCGGTGCAGGTGCGCCGGTGGTGGTGATGGGCCACGGGTTCGGAGGGGTTCGCGCGTTGCGGCTCTACGCCTACGCCGAGCACTTCGCCGCTGCCGGCTACCTGGTGGTCGTCTTCGACTACCGCGGTTTCGGCGACAGCGCTGGCATGCCGCGCCAGGTTCTCGACGTCTCGATGCAGCACCAGGACTGGCGGGCGGCGCTCGCCTTCGCCCGCCGGTTGCCGCAGGCCGACGACCAGCGCGTCGTGGCGTGGGGCACCTCGTTCGGCGGCGGCCATGTGATCAGCGTCGCGGGCAGCGGAGAGCCGTTGGCGGCGATCATCGCGCAGGTGCCGCACGTCAGCGGACCAGCTGCGGTCAGGGCCACAGGTGTCCGTGCGAGCCTGCGCGTCGCCCCGCTCGGCATCCGCGACCAGGTCCGTGCCCTGCTTCGGAGGGACCCTGTCTATGTCGAATGCGCCGCCGAGCCCGGGGAGGCGGGAGCGATGACCACCGCGGATGCGCTACCAGGCATGAACAGGCTGATGTCCGAATCAGGCATGGCGCCGGACGACTATCCCACCTACGTCGCCGCCCGCATCGTCCTCAAGATCGGTCTGTACTCGCCGAAACGACGGGCCGCCGCGATCACCTGCCCCGCACTCGTCCAGATCGCCGAGCAGGACGCGATCACCCCGCGTAGGGTCGCCGAGGCGACAGCAGCACGAATGGCCCACTCCACGGTGAGGATCTACCCCTGCGGACACTTCGACCCCTACGTCGAGCCCTTCTTCAGCCAGGTCGTCGCCGACCAGCTCGCCTTCCTCCAGCAGCACGTCTCGGTCAGCGCCGAATGACCCGAGATCGACGCACCCGCGTCGGTGCTCGCGGTGAGTGGCTGGCTCAGCGGCAGATACGGGTACATCCTGAGCCGCGTGGACGAGACTGACGGCGTGACCGCGGCAGCCCCGACAACCGAACCTGGCGGCGCGCGGCGTGCCGCCCGACCTGCGCGGCGCCAGCACCCCGAGCTCGGGCGACCTCATGCGTCCGACCCGCGCCGGGAATGCGGTTGCGACCGCTGTCGCAGTCAATGAGGAGATGGGGCGCCGCTCAACCGGTGCTCGGTGTTCTTGTCGTGCTCTCGGGCTTCCAACTTTACCGGGTCCACGAGGAAGGCTGGGAGTGGCGACTCTGGCCGACGCGGCACCTCCGAAGGTCACGTATGACGGTCGCGACTACAGCCGGGGCGCCGTGAAGACTCCGCCCGAGGAGCTCGCTCTGACGGTTCACGGCTACACGACCGGCGGCGCCGAGATCCTCGACACCGACGAACCTGGGACGGCGACGTTGATCTGGGTGGGAGACGGTGACACCAACTGGATCTACGGCCTGGTAGGAGGGCCCTGAGCGCGGCTCGTCCGCCATCGCCGACGGACAGGACCGGACGGCACGATCAGACGACCGGCGTAGAGCTCCGGGGTGTGCGCACCGACGCAGGCAGGCCCGAGATCAGGGGAGCGCGACGAAGACCTTGGTGGCCGGCTCGACCGTCTCCCACCTTCCCGAGAACCCCTTGGGCACGAAGAACGCCTCTCCCGCCCGGAACTCGCGACGCTCGCCGGTCGAGTCGACCAGGGCGACGACACCCGTCAGCATCACGCAGACCTCGTCGTAGGGATATTCGTCGAGGCGCAGGCTGCCGGGTCTTCCTTCCCAGGCACCGCCGAAGGGTCGTGACTCGTCGGCGCCGAAGGTGCGCCACTCGGTCTCCTCCCAGGCGGCGGACGCGGTGCCCGGCTCCCACTCGGGTACGACGGCCGAGCCGGTCCCGACCTCGATGGACAGGACGTCGGCGAGGGTCTTCACGTGGTTCATCGGTCCTCCTGCGGCCCGGTGAAGCGGCGCAGCACGTTGTGGGTGATCTGTTCGGTGAAGGGGTCGTGGTGGATCAACCCGCTGACCCACTCGGTCGTCCCGGCGTTGAAGACCTCGCCGTCTCCGCGACGGAAGGTGGCGACCATGCCCGCGCCGTACCCGGTGCTGAACCTCTCTGGGACGTCCTCGCCCCAGACCGCGCGGAGGAGTTCCTGCACCTCGGCGATCGGCGCGCCGATGGGGACCTCGCCGGCCCATCGATCGGTCTCGCCGAGGACGGCCGGTGTCATCGCGACGATCTCGAGGTCGGTCGGGGCGCCGTCGGTGCCGGTCGCATACGGCAGACCGTGCCGGAAGGTGTAGTCGACGCCGTCGACCTCGAATGCGGCCACGCAGACCGGAGCCGCCCCGAAGACGTCGCCGTAGAAGAGGTCGGTGCCCGCCAGTGCCCAGTGCTCGGGGCGGTAGACGGTGTAGCCGCCGCTGCTGCGGGGTGTGGTCGAGCCGTACCGCGCGTAGGCACCGCTGAGACCGGTGAGGCCCATTGTGTGCGTCGCGGGGCGGCCGATGAACGGCGCGTCCCAGGTCGTCGTGACGCGGGTCGGATCGGTCGCCAGCATTGGGTCGAGGTTCGGGTCCTTGTAGCACGTCTGCCGACCCTCGTCGTCGAGCCGGACCTGCCAGATGTAGTTGCCGGCGAAGCGCGCGACGTTGCCTCCCCGGTCGGTGAATCGGTCGACCGCGTCGCGCAT
This sequence comes from Pimelobacter simplex, assembly GCA_016803235.1. Lineage (GTDB taxonomy): Bacteria > Actinomycetota > Actinomycetes > Propionibacteriales > Nocardioidaceae > Nocardioides > Nocardioides simplex_A. The sequence goes on along the minus strand of JADCLI010000003.1, from coordinate 13,811 downwards.
CTCCCAGGTCCAGTACTCGTCGTGGCCGACGAGGACCGCGCAGCGGTAGCCCTCCAGGGCGGTCGGGTCGTCGTGCAGGTCCTGCTGGGTGAGGTGGTCGAGCCGGTAGCCGTTCTGCTCCGCCCACACCACGAAGGGACGTTCGTAGGTCGCCCAGAAGGCGTCGCTGTGGTGCCGGGAGTAGCCATGGGTGATGGCCCACTCGTACGTCGGGTGGCGCGGCCGGTAGCCCGGCCCCGGCGTCGTGGGGTTGGCGTTGCGGGGCGCGCCGTCGGGAAGCCGGAGCATGCCACGGGCCACCGGACGACGGTTGGACAGCACGGGTGCGGGGATGTCCGTGTAGGGGTCGCCGCCAAGGCCGCGGTAGTGGTTGGCGCCGCCCCAGTCGTTGTACGCCGCGAGGGTGCCGGTGGTCAGCACGAGCGCGATGTCCGCGGTCGGGCGGGGCGCGCGGACGACGAAGAAGCCCTCCCGCTCGTGGCGGCGCCCGGCGACGTCCGTTCCCACGACGACCAGGTAGAAGCCGCTCGGCCACGTCGGATCCACGGGGATCCGTACGGCGACCGGCCAACCGCAGCCGACCGCGTAGGCGTCGTCCGGGGTCGGATGGGCGACGCCCGTGAGGTCGGCCGCTGACCACACCTCGACCGGGTCGGCGCCGTCGCGGAGCACTCGTACGTCGTATCTCGCGGCGGTGGTGTGGACGCTCAGGGCGACCTCGTCGCCGGGCAGGTAGCTGTAGCGGTCGGCGTAGCACCAGATCTCCGGTGTCGCCGGGTCGGCACCAGGGCGCTCGACGGGGAAGCCGGGGATGGACCAGGCGTAGCGGGCAGTGCTCATCGGGCAGCCACCCTCCCGCGGAGGAGGCCGGCGACGAAGGCGACGACGAGCGGGAGGTTGATGAGCAGGTTGTCGCGGGCGCCGAGGCCGGTGAGCAGACCCATCTTGGAGCAGACGAGGTAGAGGACGACGCCGAGTGCGACCGTGGCGAGCGAGGGCGCGACCAGGCGCTGCCAGAGGCCCTCGTCCGCCTCATTGCGGACGAAGAAGCGGATCACGGCCACCGAGGTGAGGATCTGCAGGAAGAGCACGCCGACCAGGGTCGGGGTGTTGGTCCAGACCACGACCTGCCGGTACGGGTCGAGGTCGGAGAGCCCGAAGCCGGCAAGTGCGGCGACCACGACGACGGACTGCACGACGACGGCGCGCGACGGACTGCTGTTGGCACCGGTCGTCCCCAGCGACGCGGGCAGGAGCCGGTCCCGGCCGAGGGCGAAGAGGTAGCGGGCACCGGCGTTGTGGAGGGCGAGGACGCCCGCGACGAAGCTGGTGACGATGAGGACCTGCATCACGTCGGTCATGAAGCCGCCGAGGAAGGTCTGGTTGACGGCGAACACCAGCTGCGAGGGATCCCCGGCAAGGGCGGCACCCAACGCGCCGGGACCGATCGCCATGAGCAGGACCCACGAGACGAAGGTGTAGGTGACGGCGAGCACTCCCACGGCGATGTACGTCGCACGCGCGACCGTCCGGCGGGGATCACGCGCCTCCTCGGCGTAGACCGCGGTCTGCTCGAATCCGATGTAGACCACGAAGGTGATCACGAAGAGGGAGCCCAGCACGCCGGCGTCCCAGCCGGAGGGATCGAACCCCTGCAGGGTGAGCCCCTCCGGCGCACCCTTCGCGAGCACCGCGACCGCCAGGACGAGGAGCAGGCCGAGCTCACCGGCGAGCAGGAGGGCGAGCACGCGGGCACCGACGTCGACGCGGCAGTACGCGATCACCGAGACGATGAGCCCGAGAGCGACCGCGCAGACGCCCCACGACAGCTCGATGCCGGCCAGGTCCTGCAGGGTGGTTGACGCGAACAGGCCCGCAGCCGCGCAGAAGCCGATCTCGCCGAGCGTGTACGCGACGTACGCGACGAGCGCGGAGCCGGCACCGACCGTCCCGCCGAGCCCTCTGCTGACGTAGGCGTAGAAGGCACCCGCGTTGCGCACGTGCCGCGACATCGCGCAGAACCCCACGGCGAACAGGGCGTAGACCAGGCCCGCAGCGAGGTAGCCCACGGGCGCGGTCTGGCCGCCGACGAGGAACGCGAGTGGCGCGAAGCCCGCCATCACGGTCAGCGGGGCGGCAGCCGACACCACGAAGAAGACGAGATGCCGCGCACTGACGGCATCGCTGCGGAGCGCGCCGGTCGCCGGCAGCTGGTCGGTCTGGGACATCTGCTCTCCTCGCAGTCATTTGCCTATCGATCGATAGGCGTGGGAGCACTGTAGGTTCATCGGCGGCCCGTTGTACAGGGTTTCCCTATCGATCGATAGACTTCTGTCGTCCGGGCGAACACGGAGGAGGTGGGCCCCATGGCCAGGTCGAAGGTCACGCCCGAGCAGATCCTGCGCGAAGCAGCGCGGCTCTTCGCGACCAAGGGCTTCCACGGCACGTCCACCCGGGAGATCGCCGAGGCCGTCGGCGTGCGGCAGCCCTCGCTCTTCCATCACTTCGCGTCCAAGCACGACATCGCCCGAGCCCTCTACGCCTACGACTACGAACGCTCTCCCGGGTTGCGCGGCGAGCGGGAGGTCCCGGACGGCACGCCGGCGTCGGTCGAGCTCTACCAGGGTGTCCGCCGAGAGATCCTCGTGGAGATGACCAGCGCGTACGACCTGCGCGGGCTCTACCTCAGCGCGCTCATCGACGAGCCTGAGTTCGCCGAGTGGCAGGCGATCTACCATGCTGCGCTGGGCACCATCCGAGGGCTGATCGAGCGCGGCGTCATGGAGGGGGACTTCGTGCCGACGCGCGCCGACGTCGTCGTCGAGGTCCTCGATGCGACCATCAACCAGGCGGTGCGCTGGTCGGGCGCGCAGCCTGACACCAGCCTTCCCGATGACGTCGCGACTCTCGCGCTGCGCTTGGTCCTTGCCCGACCGAGCCGGATTCCCGCGATTCGCCGCCAGGCCGACCGGATCCTCGAATCCCAGGGGATTCGCTGGGCCGATGAACTCGCCTCGCTGGGGGACCGGCGGAGGTCTAGGTGACCCAGCGAGGCGCAGCGGCTGTTCGATCTCAAATGAACCGGCGCAACGCCGACGGCCCCAGCCTCTCCCGCCCGTGCGGTGCACGCCAGCCGGCCTCGTCCGGCCCCTTCGGCACGACTCCGGTGGGGTTGATGTCCTCGTGCACGACGTAGTAGTGCCGCTTGATCTGGTCGAAGTCGATCGTCTCGCCGAAGCCGGGCGTCTGGAAGAGGTCGCGCGCGTAGGCCCACAGGGCAGGCATCTCGGACAGCTTGTTGCGGTTGCACTTGAAGTGACCGTGGTAGACGGCGTCGAAGCGCGCCAGGGTGGTGAACAGTCGGACGTCGGCCTCGGTGAGCCGGTCGCCCATCAGGTAGCGCCGGTCGGCGAGCCGCTCCTCCAGGCGGTCCATGGCGGACCACAGGCGGTCGTACGCGACGTCGTACGCCTCCTGGCTTCCGGCGAAGCCGCACCGGTAGACGCCGTTATTGACCTCGGTGAAGACCGTCTCCATGACCGCCTCCATCTCCTCGCGGCACTCGTCGGGCCACAGGTCGGGTGCGTCGGGCCGGTGGTGGTCGCGCCACTCGAAGAACAGGTCGTGGGTGATCGCCGGGAAGTCGTTGGTCACCAGCGACCGCGTCGGTACGTCGACCATCGCCGGGACCGTGACGCCCCGGTCGTAGGCCGGATCCCGCGCGAGGTAGGCCTGCTCGAGGCGCTCGTAGCGCAGCACCGGGTCGACACCGCCCGGGTCGAGGTCGAAGCGCCAGCTGCGCTGGTCGTGGGTCGGCCCGGCCAGGCCAAGGGAGATCGCGTCCTCGAGGCCGAGCAGGATCCGCACGATGATCGACCGGTTGGCCCACGGGCAGGCGCGGGCCGCGACCAGTCGGTAGCGCCCGGACTCGACGGGCCAGGTCGGCACGTCGAGCCCGCCCACGTGGGGGTCCTGGCTGCGGCCCTCCTCCCGGGTGATCCGGTCGGGGACGTACCTCATGTCGCGTTCGAACGCCTTGCCCTTCGTCGCGTACGCAGCCACGCCGGGCCGGTACCCGTCGGCGCGTGCGCCACTCGCCCCCCCTTGGCAGCGGCCGCTCCTACCGGTGCACGAGCACGACGTCGAAGGTCGTGCCGGGAGGCGCTCCCGGGCCGAACGGCGGTGGGAACCCGAGGTCGAAGCGACCGTTCACGGCGGCGATCGTGCCGCCCTTCACCGCCGCCGTCGTGGGCACCTGGAACAGCTCGGAGGTGATGGTGTCGACCAGGACGCCGGAGGAGAGGTCGCCCGCCAGGTCGACCACGGCGATCGAGTTCGCGAAGTTCTGCACCACGAAGAGCCGGCGTCCCTCGAGCTGGAGGCCGTCGAGGGTGCCCGGGACGAGCCCGCCGCCGGAGACCGGGATCTCGGTGCTGGCGCCGGTGGCCGGGTCGACGAGGGCGATGATGCCCAGGTCGGTGTGGTTGACCACGAGGGTCGAGCCGTCCGGGGTCGCGTCGATGCCGTTGAGGCCGAAGACTCCCGGCGCGGACGCGCCTGCCGGCCCGGTCACGGGGATCGCCACGGGCGCACCGAAGCCGCCATCGCCGTACGGCAGCTTGTAGAGGAACGGGGAGAAGGTGTCGGTGAAGTACGCGGCGTCCCGCGTGAGCGCGACGTCGTTCGTGAACGCCGTCGGTGGCCCGACCGCGATGTCGGCGACCTCGGAGCCGTCCCGGGTGTCGTAGACGTAGACGTGACCACCTGGCCCACCTGCCACGAACAGCAGCTTGCGGGCCTCGTCGACCCGCATGCCCACCGACGCCCGTGCGCTGGTGTCGACGAAGACCTCGCCCTCGCCGGTGCTCAGGTCGCCCCGGTAGATGTCACCGTCGCGCAGCGACCCGACGTAGAACGTGTCCCCGGTCCCGATCGCGATCCCCTCCGGCTGGAAGTCCACGGGCAGTGGGACGGTCGACGTCGGCTGCTTCGCCGACGCAGGCGCGACGAGGAGCGCCGCGGCGGTGACGACGACGAGGGTCAGCCTGAGGCGGCGCATGGCAGGCTCAGCCGACCGAGGAGACGAAGCCCAGGGCCTCGCCGGAGATGGCGGCCAGGTCGCCGACCTCGACGACCGGGACGACGTCCATGTCGAACCAGGTCCCGAAGATCGCCATGTCGCGCACGACGGCGTTGATGTCGTCGGTCGTGACGACCGCGAACCCGCCCTTGGCGTCGGCGCGCCCCAGGAACTGCTCGAAGGTGACGCTGTCCGCGGGCGCCCACTTGCCGAAGACCTGCAGGGAGCGGGCGATCTCGGCCTCGCCCAGGCTGGGCTTCGCCAGCCACGAGATGACGTACTTCATGCCGACCTCCTCGGGAGCGGTCCCTCTCCGGACGGTACGCCGCCAGGACGCGGCCGGCATCCACCATTCGTGGCACGCGCGTTGACCGGATCCGGGCAGTGTTTTTCACCTGCGTTGGGGGGACGCGACGGCGGCGCCCGTGCTTTCGTTGGACCATGACGCGCACGGTCAGCGTCGACTACCTCGTGGTGGGAGCCGGTGCCATGGGCATGGCGTTCACGGACGCCCTCGTCGGCCACGCCGACGTCCGGGTGGCGCTGGTCGACCGGCGCCACGGCGTCAGCGGGCACTGGCTCGAGGCGTACCCCTTCGTCCGCCTGCACCAGGCCTCGGCGTTCTATGGCGTCGCGTCGACGCTGCTCGGTGGAGGCCAGCTCCAGCAGCGCGGGCCGGAGCAGGGGTTGCAGGAGCGCGCCTCGCAGGCCGAGATCTGCGCGTACTACGCCCGCGAGCTCGACCGCCTGGTCGCGACGGGCCGGGTCGAGTTCTTCCCCAACTGCGAGCACGTCGGTGATCGCACCGTCCTCTCGCGCATCTCCGGCGAGCGGTTCACGGTGCCGGAGGCGTGTCGCGTCGTCGACGCCCACTACCTCGCGCCCAGCATCCCGGCCGAGAAGCCGCCGCCGTTCGAGGTCGCCGACGGTGCCCGGGTGCTGCCCGTCAACGCCCTGGCGCGGCTCGAGGAGGCGCCCCGGCAGTACGTCGTCATCGGCGCCGGCAAGACCGCCACCGACGCGTGCATCTGGCTGCTCTCGCGGGGCGTGGACCCCGACGCGATCTGCTGGGTCCGGGCCCGGGAGCCCTGGATGATGAACCGGGCGGTGGTCCAGCCTGACCCCGCGGTCTTCCTGACGATGGCCGCCGACGTGATGGAGACGGCCGAGCGCTCGACGTCGGTGGAGGAGCTGTTCCTGGGCCTCGAGGACGCCGGGGTGATGCTGCGGGTCGACCGGTCCGTGCTGCCGACGATGGCCAAGGCGCCGACCCTGGCGACCTGGGAGCTCGATGCGCTGCGGACCCTCGAGAACGTCGTCCGGCGCGGGCACGTCCGATCCGTGTCGCGCGGCGCCCTCGCCTTCGCCGACGGGACGGTCCGCGTGGCCGACGACGCCCTCGTCGTGCACTGCGCCGCGGACGGGCTGAAGTACCCGCCGCTGGTCCCGGTCTGGCGTCGCGAGGTGATCACGTTGCAGGCGATCCGCGCCGGCTTCCCGTGCTTCGGGGCCGCGGTGACCGGGTACGTCGAGGCGACCCGCACCGACGACGACGAGAAGAACCGGCTGTGCCCGCCGTCGCCGTACGGCAACTCGATGGCGGACTGGGCACGGATGAACGTCCTCGGGACGCGCGCGGCGATGTCGTTCACGTCCCAGCCCGACATCAAGGAGTGGGCGAGCCGGGTGGCGCTCAACCCGGCACGGGTGCCGCCCGACCATCCGGGCTCGCCGGAGCTCGACCGGGCGCTCGAGCGGCTGGCGGCGCACACCCGGCCCGGGGTGGCGAGGCTCGCCGAGCTCAGCTGAGGCCGGGCCGTCGCCGCACGGGTCAGTCCTCGTCCACGACGTCGGCCACGTCGGCGGGCGTCGCGCTCACCGCGCCCGGGTCCGCCTGGGCGTCGATGCTCGTGACCGGCGGCGGGGCGGGCGTCGTACGCGCTCGGGGCTTCGCGACGGGCGCCGGGTCGAGACCGAGCGCCTCGGTGACGTTGACCGGCTGGTCGGGCGAGATCTCGACTCCGTGCTCCCCAGGCTGCTCCTCAGGCGGCTGAGCCGGCTGGTCCTGCGCGGAGGCCGTGCCGCGCACCCGACGGGTGGCCGTCTGCGCGACGCCCACCACCGCTCCTGCCACCGCGGCGGGGGTGTGGAGTGCGGTGCGGGCGAGGTGCTTGATGGTGCCGATCGGGGCCAGGTGGACCACGGGGGAGCTCCTTGTCTGGTCGGGTCGCGTGCGGGCGTGCCGGCCCTCACGGGCGGCACCCCTGCAGTACCCGGTCGCCCCGACACCACTCGACGGCTGTGCGCGGCACGGTCGACCACGCTGAGCCTGCCTGCGCCCCCGTCGTACCCCTGTGTGATGCTTTTCGTTCGCACCTAGCAGGCCACGACACGACGACGGACACCGGGGGACAGGGTTGAGCGACATCGCCGCCGAGCTGGCGCGCGTCAAGGGCGCCTTCGCGCAGCCGACGCTGACCCTGCTCCACCAGCGACAGGCGCCGGTCGTCATCACCATCTTCCGGGCGGCGTTCGGGCGCAACAACCGGCCGATCCCGACCGCTCGCCTGCACACCCAGGTCGAGGAGCACCTGGCCGAGATCCGCAGCGCGGGCGACACCGACCTGCCGACGGGCAGCGGGCGCGAGATCTGCCAGCGGTGGATGCGCGGGCAGTGGCTGGTGCGGTCGCTGGACGAGCAGGGCCACGAGGTCTACTCGCTGACCTCGCACGCGCAGCAGGCGCTGGAGCTGGTCAAGAACCTCGCGCGCGACCGGGCGACGCTGAGCGAGCACCGGATCTCCACCATCTTGAGCACCGTACGACGGTTCAACTCCGAGGCGAACCCCGACCGCGGCGCCCGGGTGACCCTGCTCAACGACGAGATCGCGCGGCTCAAGGTGGAGCGCGACCGGCTGGTCGACGGGGCCGAGATGGTGAGCGCGACCGAGGACTACATGCTCGAGGGCTTCACCGAGCTGCTGTCGCTGGTCAGCGCCCTGCCGAGCGACTTCGCGCGGGTCGAGGAGCGCTTCGCGACGATCCGCACGGAGATCCTGGCGGCCTTCCGGGCCGAGGACCGGCCGGCGGGCGAGGTCATCGACGACTACCTGGCGCGGGCCGACGCGCTGATGACGGCGACCCAGGAGGGCCGGGCCTTCGAGGGGGCGTTCGCGCTGCTGCGCGACGACGGACTGGTCACCCAGCTGCGCGAGGACCTCACCGCCCTGCTCGAGCACCCGCTCTCGCCGGGGATCCTCGGCGAGGCCGACCGGGCCGAGCTGCGGGGGACCGTCAAGCTGGTGCGCGACGGACTCGACCGGGTGCTGGCGCAGCGCAGCCGCGTGACGGCGACGCTCAAGGAGTACATCGTCTCCCACGACGCCGCCCGCGACCGGGAGCTGGAGCAGACGCTGCGCCAGGTCGAGTCCGAGCTGATGACCTGGATGTCGACGACCGGGCCGCGGGCCACCCACGAGGTGTCCCTGCTCCCGAGCAGGGTCAACGTCGACCACCTGCGCGAGCGGTTCCACGACCCGGCCGACGACGTGCTGCCCGAGCCGATCACCGCCGCCGATCCGTCCGAGGCGCCGACCCTGTCGCTCGAGGAGCTGATGGCCCAGGGCGGACCCCAGCTCGGCTCGCTGCGCCAGCGGCTCGACGACGCCCTCGGCGACCTCCTGCCCGCGGGCTCCCTCGGCGAGCTGTTCGACGCGCTCGAGCCCTCGCTGCGCCGGCCGGTGGAGATCTTCGGCCTGCTGCACCTCGCCGCCGACCGCGCGTGGGGGACCGAGGACGTGCTCGAGCCCTTCGCCGCCGTACGCCCCGACGGGTCGCGGCGCACCTTCGCGGTCCCGCGCACGCCGCTTCCCGATCCCGACCTCGAGCACGACCGAGAGGAGTCCCGCCGGTGAGCGTCGAGCTGGACGATCCGACCGCTGAGAGCAACGACTTCGACGACCTCGACGAGGTCGCCGACGAGACCTCGGTCTCCCTGTTCGAGGGCGACGAGGGCGGGCTGGAGTACGCCCAGCGGCACGCCCTGGTGACCCTGCTCAAGCAGCGGTTCATCAGCGCCCGGACCCACCCCCGCGACTGGCAGGTCCTCGTCGAGAACGAGCGGGTGATCCGCTCGCGGCTCAACGACCTCTTCCTCGACCTCCAGGTCGACCCGACCCGCGAGGTCGCCTGGAAGCGGCAGGCCACCTCCGAGACCGCCAGCAGGTTCCCGACCCTGCTCCACGACACCGCGTGGTCGCGCGAGGAGACCCTCGTGCTCGTCCACCTGCGCGACCGGCTGCGGGCCGGCCTGGCCAGCGGCGACGCCCGGGTCTACATCGACCGCGAGGACATCGTCGACTACGTCGCCAGCTTCCGGCCGGTCCACGCGACCGACGAGGCCGGCGACGAGAAGCGCGCGCGCAACGCCGTCACGAGCGTCGTGAAGGCCGGCCTGCTGATCGGCTCGGCGTCCGACGACCGCTACGAGATCAGTGAGGCCGTCGAGCCGCTGCTGCCGCTCGAGCTGCTCCAGGAGCTGCTCGAGGCGCTGCAGCGGGCCAACGGCTCCGAGGCGGAGCCGGCGCCCGCGGACGACGAGCTGTTCGAGGAGGAGGACGCCTGATGTCCGTCGACGAGATGGAGCAGGTCGAGGGCACCGACGGCCTGTTCGACAAGGAGGTCGTCGCGACGCCCGGAGACGACACCGTCCAGTGGCGCGCCGCGCTGCTGCAGCTGGTCAACTGGGGTGGCTTCGGCGGGCTCACGACGGTCCCGCTGCGCGGCGACGCGACGATGATCTCCGGCGCCTCGGGCGTCGGCAAGAGCACCATCCTCGACGCCTACACGGCGCTGATGATGCCCTCGGACACCAAGTTCAACGGCGCCTCCAACGACGCCGTCGCCGGCCGCGCCCGCAGTGCCGGGCAGCGCAACCTGCTGTCCTACCTGCGCGGCGCCGTCGACGTCGTCGACAACCCGAGGACCGGGCGGCCCGAGGAGAAGCTGCTGCGCGGCAAGGGCTCCGACACCTGGGGCGCGGTCGCGATGACGTTCGTCAACGACCAGGGAGGCCGCTTCACCGCGCTGCGCACCTACTACGTCCCGCGCCGGGCCGCGCGCTCCGGTGAGGTGCAGATGCAGCTCGCCACCCACGAGGGCGCGCTGTCGCTCGAGACGCTCGAGGTCGCCGTCCCCGAGCGCTTCCACGCCAACACCCTCAAGAAGCTGTTCCCCGGCATCCGCGTGCACCGCACGTACGCCGAGTTCGCGGCCGTGCTGCACGCCCGGCTCGGGATCGGTGCCAACGGCGACGGCTCCAAGGCGCTGCGCCTACTGGCGCGCATCCAGGCCGGCAACCAGGTTCGCAGCGTCGACGAGCTCTACAAGGACATGGTCCTCGAGCGTCCGGCGACCTACGCCGCCGCCGACCGGGCGATCGAGCACTTCGACGACCTCGACGCGTCGTACGCCGCGATGCGCACCGAGGAGCAGAAGCTCGAGCTGCTCGAGCCGATCACCGACCTGCACGAGCGCAAGGTCGCCGCGACCAAGCGGCTCGCCGAGCTCGACTCGTACGGTGTCACCCTGTCCGGCGACACCCCGCTCCGGCTCTGGCTGCTGCGCACCCACCTGCGCCTCATCGAGGCCGCCGTCGCCGGCAACCGCGACTCGCGGCAGGGCACCGTCGAGGCGCTCACCGCCACCCGGTCCGCCGAGACCACCCTCGCGGGCGACCTCGAGGCCGCCAAGGAGGCGCACCGCGCGGCCGGCGGCGGCGACCTGCAGGCGCTCGCCGCGCAGGCCGAGCACGAGCGGGTGATCCGCGAGGAGCGCGCCAACCGGCTCTCCGAGCTCGAGGAGCGGGTCTACCCGCTCGTCGGGCTCACCGACGCCGACGCCCCCGACCTCGAGTCGGCGCTCGACTCGGCCACCGCGTTCGCCGAGCTCCAGTTACTGGCCCGCAAGCGGCTCACCGCCGGCGAGGCCGAGCAGGCCGCGCTGCGCGCCGAGCGCGACCGGGTGCGCGACGGGCTGGTCCCACTGAAGAACGAGCAGGCCGTGCTCAAGCGGGAGCGGGCCTCGATGGAGAACCGCAACGGCCGCGTGCCGTCGTACCTCCACGACCTGCGCGCCGCCGTCGCCGACGCGAGCGGGCTCTCGGTCGAGGAGCTGCCCTTCGTCGCGGAGCTGATCGACCTCGCGCCCGAGGAGGCGCGCTGGCGCACGGCCATCGAGACCGTCCTCGGCGGCACCGCCCGGATGATGCTGGTCCCGATCGGCCGGCTCGCCGAGTTCTCCAGCGCCATCGACGGCCTGCGCCTGCCCGGCCGGCTGACCTTCCAGGGGGTCGAGCTCGACCTGCCCGAGACCGGTCCGGCCGACCCCGAGCGGGTCGCCGGCAAGCTGCTGTTCAAGGACTCGCCGTTCTCCGGCTGGGTCCAGCAGCACGTCGAGGAGCCCTCGCGCAACGCCTTCTGCGTCGAGAGCGCGGCCGAGCTCGACGGACCCGGGTTCCGGGTGACCGCCGCCGGCCAGACCCGCAACGGCGACCGCGGCACCCACGGCCGCAGCGACCACCGCAACATCATCGGCTTCTCCAACGAGGACGCGATCGCCGAGATCGACGGCCAGCTCGAGGAGCTCGAGCGCCGGATGGAGCGGGTCGACGCCCAGCTCGCCGACCTCGACCGCCGCGGGCGGCTGCTGGAGCAGCAGCGCAAGGCGTACGACGCCATCGCCATGGTCCGCTTCGACGACGTCGACGTCGCGGGCAGCGACCGGCGGATCGCCGAGCTCGAGCAGCGCCGCACCGACATCCTCACCTCCGACGACCAGCTCAAGGTGCTCCAGGCCCAGATCGACGACCTGGTCCACCGGCTCGACGACGCCCGCCAGGAGAGGTTCGCGCTCGAGCAGAAGCAGCGCGAGCTCAACTCCGGCCACAGCGAGCTCGTCGACTCCGAGGACCTGGTCAAGGACCGGCTCGACGCGATGGAGCGGAGCGGCGCCGTCGAACTGAGCGAGGAGCAGGAGGCAGCGCTGGCCGCCGACTTCGCCGCGGCCGCCGCCCCGGCGGATCCCGACGACCTCGACCGCTTCGCCGACAACTCCCACCGGCTGGGGGAGCGGCTGCGCACGGCCGTCGCCGACGCGGACTCCGAGATCCGGCGCTGCGACGACGACCTCGCGCTGATCTTCAAGCACTACAAGTTCCAGTGGGAGTCGCCCAACCTCGGCGCCACCGCGGACTCCTACGCCGACTATGCGCGGATCCTCGAGGACATCCGCGGCACCGGCCTGGCCGAGCGTCGCGCCGAGTGGCGGCGTCGCCTCACGGAGTGGAGCGGCCAGGACCTCGTCCCGCTGCTCGGCGCGATGTCCTCCTCCGTCGAGGAGATCGAGGACCGGCTCGAGCCGATCAACGCGATCCTGCGCCGCCTCGAGTTCGGCGCGTCGGGCGACCGGCTCCGGATCCGGCTGCGCCGCCTCGCGCCCGCCCACGTGCAGGTCTTCCTCAAGGACCTGCGTGCCCTGTCCTCGGGTGCCAGCGGCGAGCTCGACGAGGCCGCGCTGGAGAAGAGGTTCACCGACCTCAGCCGGTTCATGCAGCAGCTGCGCCGGCCTGCCCAGTCCGGCGACGGCCCGGCCGTCACCACGGACCGCGACCGCCTGCTCGACGTACGACGGCACGTGGAGATCAGCGCGGAGCGCTACGACCACCTCACCGGTGAGCTGCGGGCGACCTACCGCACGCTGGGGGAGAAGTCCGGTGGCGAGAGCCAGGAGCTCGTCGCGTTCATCGTCGGGTCGGCGCTGCGGTTCCGGCTCGGTGACGAGATGCGGTCGCGCCCGAGGTTCGCGCCGGTGTTCCTCGACGAGGGCTTCGTGAAGGCCGACTCGGAGTTCGCCGGGCGTGCGGTCCAGGCGTGGAAGGGCCTGGGGTTCCAGCTGATCATCGGCGTCCCGCTCGACAAGGTGACCGGCCTCGAGCCCCACATGGACGAGCTGCTCGCGATCACCAAGAACACCACGACCCATCAGTCGTGGATCACGCCGATCACGAACGCCGAGGCGGCCGACGCCTGATCAGGGCTTGTTGCCCGACAGGTCGGTGAAGCGGACGCCGTCGAGACCGGCGATCGTGATCCAGGCGCCGTTGTCGCTGGGCCGTGGCCGGCCGACGATCGCGGTGCAGGTCAACGGCTGGTCGCCGCACAGGCCGCCGACGACCGCGCCGTCGAGCTCGCGGACGTCGAACGGCTCGCGCGCGGACACCCCGGGACCGCCCGGCGTCATCGAGGAGCCGTCCCACACCAAGGTCCGTGGGCCGTCGTCCCCGGGCACGGTGAGCACCGCGCTGACCTGGAGCAGGACGACCTCGAGCACACGCGCCGAGCCGGTCTCCTCGACCAGAGCCTCGGCCAGCGCCGTCGTCCCCGCGGTCGTGAACAGGTCGATGCCGCCTGTCCCGCTGCTGTGCACCTCGGTGCGGGTGGTCGTCGTCGTGGTGGTCGTGGTGGCGCCGTCGTCGTCGAGTGCGTCCGCGACCAGCACCGCGATCCCGGCGCCCGCGCCACCGAGCACCACGACGGCCCCGAGGACGAGCATCCCGACCCGGGTGCGGAGCCGGCGACGCTCGGAGCCGGCGTCGTACGTCGCGTAGGTCGCGCCGCCGTAGGGGCGGTGCGTCGGCGGCTCCGCACCCGGGTCGGGAGGCTCGTCCTCGGGG
>JADCLI010000039.1 GCA_016803235.1 Pimelobacter simplex | reverse complement strand
CACCCGTCCCTCCCGCCCATGATCTCCCGGAGAGCCGATCTCCCGATCGGCAGCCCGATCGGCAGCCTCTCCGGCTCCGCATGGGTCCGACCATGGGAGCCGACCGGCTCGACGGAGGGTGGTGGCCCCAGAGCCGCGACCTCGCCGTGGAGCTCGCCGACCTGGTCGACCACTTCCCTCCCGAATGCGGCCGAGTCGTCCGTGCATTGTTCTCCCCGCCTGACTGGGATCCCGCTCCCCGTCGCGTGCCCGTCGCCAGTGGATGCGTCAAGGTGGGGTCCTTCCCGCGCGACGACACCCACGTCATCGTGCTGAAGACCTCCGACCGCACCGTGCTCCATGTGCTCGTGGTGCCGCCGGCATTCAGCGCCGACCAGGGAGCTGAAGCCCTCCTTGCTGCTGCGACGCCGGGCAACACCCATGCCGCGGGTGACCTACTGTCCGTGGTGTCCGAGCATCCCGACGTGGACCCGTCCGATCACTGGGAGGACGACGGCGGGCACTGGTGGGGGGACGGGCGGCCCGCTCCGTCCTTCCGCGCCGGCATTGCGGCCGCCGACGGATGAGGTTCCTGATCGAGTCATCGGTGGCCGCCCGTGCGGCATGGTGGCTCATCGACGACGACGGACTGGTCCTGGCTTGGTCGGGCACGACCTTTGCCAGTCTGGCGATCGCCGATCATGCGGCGCACCGGTTCAGGGTCGAGTCCGCTGGACGGGAGTACCGCTTTCAGGAGCGCGCGGGGAGCTCGTGGCGTTGGACGGTGTGGAACGCGGCCGGCGAGCGGGTGGCGGTGTCCGGTGACTGGTTCACCACCAGGACCGAGGCCGCGGACGCCGTGCGACGGACCTGCCACCTGGCCAGCACCGCGATCGGCCCCTGAGGACTGCTGCACTGTCCGCTGGCCGAAGTCGCCTCGGCCGGCAAGGGGTGTCGCGAGCGGTCCTGACCAACGGGCACGTCGTCGCCGACGTCGTCCAGCGGTCGTCCCGTGACCTCGCCGCGCCCGAGTCCGCGACGCGGACGATGGTCTCCAGCGCGTCGCGCAGGAGTTGCGGTCCCCACCCTTGCTTCCTCGTCGGCCCTCAGGCCGACGTGGATGGCCAACTCGGCCAGCCTCGCCGCAGCCGAAGTCGGACAGGTCGTACTGGGGCGCGAGGCGGACGATGCGACAGGTGGATTTCTCATCGCGGATCCACCTGCGTCGCCCTGTCGCTGGCCACGTGGCGATGCGGCGCGGTCGGGCGGCCAGGCTCTCCACTCGGGGGAGGGGTCGACGTCGATGGAGGCGACCATCTGGTCGTCCTCGCCTCGCCTCCACCGAACAGAAGGCCGGGGCCGACAGGGTCCGGCCTTCTGCGTCCTCCACGGCCATTCGCCGCCATCTCCGCATGTCTCGCCGGCCGCGGGTACCTCGGATGCACTCGAAATCGACGGCAGGAGCCGAGCATGAGCACAGAGGATTTCGGCGCACCGGCGCCGAGCCGCAGCGACGCCGATGAGGTGACCGGCCCGTACGCCGGGACAGGTAGCGGTGGCGGTGGCGGCAGTGACGGTGGTGGCGTCAAGGAGCAGACGCAGGCTGCTGCGGAGACCGCGAAGGAGGAGGCCCGGCACGTCGCCGACGTGGCGAAGGGCGAGGCGCAGAGCGTCACGGCGGACGCCAGGACCCAGGCGAGCCAGCTGCTCGACGATGCCCGCGTCCAGCTCGAGGAGCAGTCCAGCACCCAGCTCGACCGGCTCGTGGGTCTGCTGCGCGAGTTCGGCGACGACCTCGACCGGATGGTGCGCGGCGAACCCAGCCAGGGCGGACCGGCGCACGACCTCGTCGGCGAGGTCGCCGACAAGGCACGCGTCCTGCGGTCCCAGCTCGAGGGGCGCCAGCCGGCCGAGCTGCTCGATCAGGTGCGCGACTTCGCCCGACGCCGCCCTGGCACCTTCCTCCTGGGCTCCCTGGCTGCCGGCGTGGTCGCCGGCCGGCTCACCCGCGGCGTGAAGCAGGCCCACGGCGACGACCAGCACACTCCCGACAGCGCGGCAGCCACGCGCTCCGCCGGTGCGGGCCGTCCGGACTACCCGGGCGGAGCAGGGACCGCGTCCGGGGCGCCCCTTGCCGGAACGGGGACGCCGGCCGCAGGCACGGGCCCGTCGTCCGAACCGCTCGCAGCGGGCGCGACCCCGCCCGCGAGCACGCCGCCGCCCGTGGCCGACATCGACCCGGCCGGGGAGGCGCTGTGACCGCGCAGCCGCCCAGCGACCCACCGGTCGACGCTCCGCGCGTCGGCGCCCACCTGACCGATCCACCGGACCTCCCCGCGGGGCCGGGGGAGACCCGGTCGCTCGGTGACATCGTCGGTGACATCGCCGGCGACCTCACCACCTTGGTCAAGCAGCAGCTCGACCTCGCCAAGGCCGAGGCGAAGACCGAGGCCGCCAAGGCCGGCAAGGGTGCCGGCCTCCTCACCGGTGCCGGCGTCGCCGGCCACCTGATGCTCCTGTTCGTGTCGCTGGCGCTGATGTTCCTGCTGGGCAGCTGGATGGACCTCGGCTGGGCGGCGCTCGTCGTCGGCGTCCTGTGGGCCCTCGCGGCCGCGGTGCTCGCCCTGACCGGACGCCGACAGCTCACGACGATGAACCCGACGCTGGAGACCACCCAGCGGACCCTGAAGGAGGACGTGCAATGGGCGAAGCAGATGAGGCCCGAATGACCGCCGAGATCGCCGGCACCCGGCGAGAGCTCACCCGCGACGTCGACGAGCTCTACGACAAGGTCGCGCCCAGCCGCGTCATCGAGCGCCGCAAGGCCTCGATGCGCGGACGGGTGACCTCGATGAAGGAGCGTGTGATGGGCACCGCCGAGCGGGGAGCGCACAGCGCCGCCACCACGGGCCACAGCGCCGTCAGCGCCGTCAGCGCCGTCTCCGACACCGCGACCGGCGCCGTGCACGCGGTCGAGTCCCGTACCCAGGGCGCACCCCTGGCGGCCGGGCTCATCGCCTTCGGTGCCGGCATGGTCGTCTCCGCGCTCGTCCCCGCGTCCGAGGCCGAGACCCAGGCGGCACGACGACTGACCGAGGCCGCGGAGGACCACGGACTCGTCGACGAGGCGAAGGCCGTGGGCCAGCAGGTCGGCGACAGCCTCAAGGAGAGCGCAGCCGGGGCGGCTGACGAGCTGAAGGCGTCGGTCCAGGACTCGGCCCGGACCCTGCAGGAGGAGGGGCGCACCTCGGCGGGGCACGTCCGCGACGACGCACCGGGAACATGACGAACGACGACCACGACGCCGACTACCCCGGGGCGGGGGCGGAGACTCCCGCCGGCATCCCGCCCCGGGGGTGGTGGCAGATCACCAAGCGGGCGTGGCGGGAGTCGAAGACCGACCAGGTGCCGCTCATGGCGGCCGGCGTGGCGTTCTACTCCTTCCTTGCGCTCTTCCCCGCGATGATCGCCTGCGTCCTGCTCTACGGCCTGGTCCGCGACCCCCAGGACGTCGAGCGCCAGGTTCGCGACCTCACACGAGCGCTGCCCGCGGACGCGAAGGCCCTGCTCACCGACCAGTTGGAGGCCATCGCCTCCACCCCGCAGCAGTCCCTCGGCCTCGGACTGATCGTCAGCCTCGTGCTCGCGCTGTGGAGCGCGTCGGGCGGAGTCGGCAACATCATGACGGCCATCAACGTGGCCTACGACGAGGAGGAGACCCGCGGGTTCGTCAAGCGCAAGCTCCTCTCGCTCGGGCTGACCCTCGGCGCCATCGCGTTCGTGGTCGTGGCCCTGGCCCTGGTCGCCGCTGCGCCGCCCGTGCTCGACGACCTCATCGGCTCCGGACCCCAGCGATGGCTGCTCGAGGGCCTGCGTTGGCTCGGGCTGGTCGCGGTGATGACCGTGATGCTCGCTCTCCTCTACCGCCTCGCACCCGACCGCGACGATCCCCGTCTCTCGTGGGTGTCCGTCGGTGCGAGCGTCGCGACCGTCATCTGGGTCGTCGCGAGCCTCGGCTTCTCCTTCTACGTCAACTCCTTCGGCTCCTACAACAAGACCTACGGCGCGATGGCTGGTGTCGTCGTCCTCCTGCTGTGGCTGTGGATCACCATGTTCGTGGTCCTCCTCGGGGCCGAGGTCAACGCCGAGGCGGAGCAGCAGACCGTCGCGGACACCACTGTCGGCCCGTCACGCCCGCTCGGCCAGCGGAATGCCGTGAAGGCGGACACGCTGCCGGGCGAGCGAACGCCGGGCCCGGATCCCGGCGCTGCGTGACCCCGGGACCCCGGCTGGATGCTGCAGCGCGAGGCGGGTACCAGAGCGGGCACCGGAGAGATGACGACGAGAGGTCGGAGAAGTGAGCTCAGGGCGAGAATCCGAGACAGGCATGCCGGGACGGATCGACGGCGGGATCGGACCCGAGGTCGTCGACCAGGAGCACATCCGCGCCGCGCTGGGGGTCGTCGGTGAGGTCGACATCGCGGCCGAGACCGAGCGCCGGATCGGCTTCCTCGCCGACTACCTGGAGCAGGCGGGGGCGTCGGGCTACGTCCTCGGCATCAGCGGGGGAGTGGACTCCACGGTGGCTGGTCGCCTGGCCAGCACGGCGTGCGCACGCACCGGACGCTCCTTCACCGCGGTGCGGCTGCCCTACGGCGTGCAGGGTGACGAGGCCGACGCAACGGCGGCAGTGGACTTCATCGAGCCGACCTCGACCCTCACCGTCGACATCAAGCCCGCCGTCGACGCCCTCCACGAGGCGACCGGCAGCCCCGACGTGCCGCCCGAGGTGGCGGACTTCGTGAAGGGCAACGTCAAGGCACGGCAGCGGATGGTGGTCCAGTACGCCGTCGCCGGACGACTCGGCGCCCTGGTCGTGGGCACCGACCACGCGGCCGAGGCGGTGATGGGCTTCTTCACGAAGTACGGCGACGGGGCCTTCGACGTCGGCCCGCTGCAGGGCCTGACGAAGGCGCAGGTCCGTGCCGTCGGGCGCGAGCTGGGCGCGCCCGCCGACCTCGTCGAGAAGGTCCCGACCGCGGACCTGGAGGAGCTGCGACCGGCGCTGCCCGACGAGGTCGCGTACGGCGTGACCTACGCGGAGATCGACGCCTACCTGATGGGCGAGGACGTCGGTGACCGGGCGAGGTCCGTGATCGAGGACGCCTACCGTCGTACCGCCCACAAGCGCCGGCTCCCCCCGGGGCCCTGAGCCGTGCCACCGCAGCAGCCGGACGAGGTCAGGGGCGCGGTCGAGCGCATCGCCGCACTCGCGTCCGCGCGCTCGCTCACCGTCGCGTGCGCGGAGTCGCTCACGGCGGGAGCGATCGCCAGTGCACTCGCGCGGGGCGAGGACGCTGCGTCGTGGTTCGCCGGCGCCGTCGTGTCGTACATGAGCGAGGTGAAGTTCGACGTCCTCGGCGTGACCGAGGGACCTGTCGTGACCGCGTCCTGCGCTGAGGAGATGGTCCGCGGTGTGACCGGGCTGCTCCGGGCCGACGCCGCCGTCGCGGTCACGGGAGTCGGCGGCCCGGGTGAGGAGGAGGGGCAGCCGGCCGGCACGGTCTTCGTGGCGACCTGCGTCGGCGGCCGGACCGAGGTCACCCACCACCTCTTCGAGGGCGAGCCGCCGGACGTCCTGGACCAGACCGTCGCGGCGGCGATCAGCCAGCTGCAGGCAGGCCTCGCGGCGTCGCCCGGTCCGTAGCGTGCCGGTGGCCGACATGGATCCCGTGCTGGTGGACCACCGCGAGCGGAGCAGCGCGATCCCGGACGCGTTGGCCGCCGCCGGCGTCGACGTACGCCTCACCGACCTGCCGGTCGGTGACTACGTCGTCGGCCCGGGGCTGGCGATCGAGCGCAAGGGCCCGAACGACCTGGGAGCCTCCATCCGGGACGGGCGGATCTTCGAGCAGGCGGTGCGGCTGCAGTCGGCCTTCGCCCAGGCGGTCCTGCTGATCGAGGGGGAGCCGCGTGGCATCGCGGAGGACGCGTGGCGCGGCGCGGTGTGCCGACTGGTCGAGGACGGCTTCACCGTCCTGCACAGCCTCGACGTCGAGGACAGCGCGGCCTGGATCGTCCGGCTCGCCAAGCGGGCACGTCGCGCCGGTCCCACGGCGCCGACGTTCGGGCCGCGCCGCGCGCCGCGCCATCGGTCCGCGCAGGCCGAGGCGATGCTGTCGGTCGTGCCCGGCATCAGCACCACGATGGCCCGCAGCCTGCTCGCGGCGTACGGGAGCCTGGCCGCGGTCGCGGCAGCCGCTCCGGAGGGGCTGCGCCGTCACCCGGGGATCGGCCCGGTGCGGGCCGTCCGGCTCGCCGAGGCGCTGCACGGAGCGTACGTCGCACCGGGCGACCGGGAGCCGGAGCCCGGGCGCCGGGTCCGTGGTGCGCGGACGCCGCGGCGGTGGCTCCTGGTCGAGCCGGGGTCCGGGGCCGAGTCCGCCTCCTTCGACCGTCGGGCCGTGGCCCTGCGCGCACTGCACTCGGCACGTGCCGGTTCGCAGCTCATCGACGGCCTCACCGGCGAGGTGTCCGCCACGGCCCCGGCCCCCGGCCGGGGGTCAACCGGCTCGTCGGCGTCCGTGACCACCGGATGATCGCGTGCGTGCCTTCTCGATCGCCCGTCTCAGTTCCGCGGCCGTCATCCTCGAGCGGCCGGTCACGTCCAGCTCCTTGGCGAGCGCGTCGAGCTCCTTCTTGCCCAGCTCGTCCAGGTCCACCTCGCCCGCCTCGCGGGCCCGGGTCCGCAGCTTCTCGACGCTCCGGGCGTTCCCGGGGCGGTGCGCCTTGCTCTTGTCGAGGGAGGCCTGGAGCGCGGTGAGGAGGTCGACGACCTTGTCGCCGGCGGCCGCGGAGTCGGGCTCGGTGACGACGACGCGGTCCTTCTTCTTGGCCTCGACGAGCTCCTGGACCCGATCGGTGTAGGTGTCGCGGTAGTTCTTCGGGTCCCACCGGGTGGTCAGCGCGTCGATGAGGTCCACCGCCATCTGCACGTCCTTGCCCCGGGCCGGTGCACGCCGGGGCAGGTTGTCCAGCTCCTTCCTCGGGTCGCGGACCTCGTCGGCGAAGTACATCGTCGCCAGCACCAGGACACCGTCCTGCGGACGTACGGCGGCGAGGTACTGCTTGCCGCGCATGACGAAGGTCGCGATGCCGACCCGCTCGGCCTTGCGCATCGCGGTCGCGAGGAGGGCGTAGGCCTTCGCGGCACTCTCGTCGGCCGGAGCCAGGTAGTAGCTCCTCTGGAAGTGGATCGGGTCGATCTCGGCGGCGTCGACGAAATCGCTGATGTCGATGGTGCGGCTCTTGCCGGGCTCGACGGACTCCAGCTCCTCCTGGGTGAGCATGACGTACTCGCCCTCGTCGACCTCGGCGCCCTTGACGATGTCGTCGTAGGCCACCTCGTCGCCGGTGTCCTCGTTGACCCGCTTGTACCGGATCCGCGAGGAGGTGCCCTCCTCGAACTGGTGGAAGTGCACCTCGTGCTCCTGGGTGGCGGAGAACAACCCGACCGGCACGTTGACCAGGCCGAACGAGAGGGATCCGCTCCAGATCGACCGCGCCACGACGTCTCTCCCTCCACCTCGAACGGACCGTGCCAGACGGATGCCTGAGTCGCCGGTACCCGGCCGGGAACCGGGTAGGACGGGCCCGGGGACAAGATTTGGGTACGCCGGACCTGATCCGTGTCGGTCGGAGAAGGATGTGGGCATACTCGGGCACATGGTGGGTCCGGCAGTGGGCCGCTGGTAGGAGCGTCGGTCTGGAGCGCCTGCGGTGGACGACTCGGAGCACACATGACATCGGGCGCGCGGCCGACCCGGCTGACGATCGTCGAGGATCACGTGCTCTTCGCCGAGTCCGTGGCCACGAACCTCGCCGCGGAGGGCTACCTGGTCAAGCGTGTCAACCTCACGGACTCCCGGGCGACCCTCGCCTCGGTGCTGGCGTCCGTGCTGCGCTCCGTGCCGCGGGTGGTGCTGCTCGACCTGGACCTCGGCCGCATCGGCAACGGCATCCGCCTGGTCGCCCCCCTGGCCGGATCAGGCGTGTCGGTCGTCGTCCTCGCCGATGGCCGCAGCCGCGGCACCTGGGGCGAGTGCCTGCGCCGGGGCGCGAAGGCCGTCGTACCGACGACGGGCTGTCTCGAGGACGTCCTGGCCGCGGTCGGGCGGATCCGCGACGGGCTTCCGGCGATGCCCGCCGCGGAGCGCGCGGAGCTGGTCGAGGCCGCGCTGCGCGAGCGTGAGGAGACCCGGGACGTTCGGGCCCGGCTGACGCGCCTCACGCCGCGCGAGACGGAGGTCCTCGGCGCCCTGATGAACGGTGCGCAGGTGCGCGACATCGCCCGCTCGTGCGTCGTGTCCGAGTCGACGGTGCGCACGCAGGTGAAGTCGATCCTGGCCAAGCTCGAGGTGCGTTCGCAGGTCGAGGCTGTGGGGGCCGCGTCCCGGGTGGGCTGGCACCCACCCGGGACGGGGTGGGACCGCGCCAGCTGACGCGGTCGCCGGCGCCACCGGCCGACACGTGAGGCGTGCTCGCCGCGCTCGCACCCTCGGGTATGAGCGTGTCTCACCCGTAGGCAGACTCGGCGAGCACGCGCCCGGGCAGTACCCGAAGGCGGCAGCTACACGCGCGGCACCGCGAAGAAGTACGGCAGCCGACCCAGGAGAACCATCCCCGGAACATCCGGGCCGGTACGACGGCTCCCGCTCGACGGCCGGTCCGGCTGGTCCGGAACAGTTCCCGCGCCCCGACCCGGAGCCGCGCGGGCAATTCGGGTACCCCTGGTCGAGGAGGGTGAGTGACGATGAGCGGTCTGTACATGAGCATCGCCGAACGCGGCGACGTGTCCGTGCTGCGGCTCTACGGACCACTCAATGCAGCGACTGCAGGCGACCTGCACGCCATGCTGACCCCGTTCCGAGGTCGCTCGGTCCTGCTGGACCTGACCGAGTGTCCGTCGCTCGACCTCGACGGCCTGCTCGCGCTCGCGGCGTTCTACGACCACACCAGGGAGGCCGGCGGGTCGATGCACCTCGACCCCGTTCCGCCCCCGCTTGCCCGCTACCTGCTCGAGCACCACATGGGCTACCTGCTGGCTCCCGCGTCGCCGGGCGCCCCGGAGCCCTCGAAGTGATCCCCGCCGGGTACGCCTCCTGCTCCGCGTCGTTCCGAGCTCGTCGACCTCGTCCTGTTGGGCGCGCTGCTAGCTCCGCGCAGCGCGCGCCGGGACATGGGGCGGCGGTGCGACCGTGGCCGAGCGGAGCAGGTCGTGCAGGGCGTCGAGCGCCGACTGCATCCGCTCAGGGTCGGGGTCAGCCAGCTCCTGGAAGACCAGCCCGTCGAGTGCCGCGAACACGGCGTGATCCAGACCCGGCACGTCAGCCAGTCCGATGCGCGCCAGCTCGCGGCGTGTGGCGTCGCGATAGGTGTCGTAGAGGCTGGCGACCAGCGGGCGCAGCTCGGGTCGCCGACGGCTCTCCAGGATGAGCTCGTACTGGAAGGCCTGTCCGTCCGCATCGCCCGTCGCCATCTCGACCAAGGTCCGTGCGAAGTCGTCGACCGAGCCGGTGCCGGACTCGAGCGTCGACCGGTCCAGGCTCCGCTCGAGGACGTACCTCAACGCTTCGGCGATGAGGTTGTCCCGGTTCCCGAAGTGGTGACTCACCAGGCCGTGCGTGACGCCCGCCTCCTCGGCCACCGCCCGGTTGGTCACCTTGCGCAGACCTGCGCGCGCGACCACCCGGATGGTTGCCTCGAGGAGCGCATCGCGGCCTCCGCCGTACTGCACGGCCCGGTGTGACTCGTTGCTCATGGCGCTCCTCGCTGATCGCCTTCAACCTAGCGAACCGCTCAGCGGAGAGGGGTCCGCCCCGCACGGGCGGGACAGGTTCGCGAAACTAGCCACTTGACAAGTTTGATGTGACCCGGGTTACATGTGCCAAGAACTTTCCGTCTGGATAGTTTGACCGTTGGAACGAACCGACTGCGGGGTGCACATGTCTGTCGCCGAACACACCGGACCCACCACTGCGTTGCGCAAGGACGCCGTCGGCGTGGTCGGGATCCTCTTCTTCGTCCTGTCGGCCCAGGCGCCCTTGACCGGCATCGTCGGTGCCGCTGCGCTCGCGGTCGCCCTCGGCAACGGCTCCGGCGCGCCCGGCGCGTACCTGGCCGTGGGCCTGGTCATCATCGTCTTCGCGGTCGGCTTCACGACGATCACCCGGTACGTCGACAGCGTCGGCGGCTTCTCCGCGCTCGTTCGTGCAGGCCTCGGGGTGAGCATGGCCCGCGTCGGCTCGTGGCTGGCGCTCATCACCTACAACACCATCCAGGCGGCGATGTACGGGCTCTTCGGAGCGACGGCCAGCGGCCTCGTCTCCCAGTACCTGCACGTCGACGTGGCGTGGTGGGTGATCGTGCTGGCCACCGTGGTCCTCGTCTACGCCTTCGGCCGCCGCAACATCGAGGTCGGGGCGCGGGTGATGGCGGTGCTGGTGAGTGCCGAGGTCGCCATTCTCCTGGCCTTCGCCATCGGGGTCATCGTCCGGGGGAGCGCACCGCAGGGCTTCGACCTCGCAACCAGCTTCGGCCCGGATGCCATCACGGCGGGGGCGCCGGGAATCGCCGTGCTGTTCGCGATCGCGTCGATGTTCGGCTTCGAGTCCACGGCGATCTACGCCGGTGAGGCGCGGGAGCCCCAGCGCACCGTCCCCCGGGCGACGTACCTCTCGGTGAGCCTCATCGCGGTGTTCTTCGCCTTCATCATGTGGGTGCTCATCTCCTACTACGGCGCGGACGGCGCGCAGGGCGCCGCGCTGGGCACCCTCGCCACCGACCCCGGCAACTTCGTGCTCGTGCCGATCGGCGCCGTGCTCGGCGGCTGGGCAGCGGACCTGACGTCCGTCCTGCTGTGCACGTCGTTGCTCGCCGGCCTGCTGGCCTTCCACAACATCGTGAACCGATACCTGCACGCCATGGCCGAGCACGACGAGCTGCCCCGACAGCTGTGTCGCACGAACCGGCACCAGGCTCCCGCCGTCGCGGCCGCCGTCCAGTCGATCGCCGTCGTCCTGGTCATGGCCTGGTTCATGATCGGCGACAAGAACCCGGTCGCGACCTTGTTCGGATGGCTCAGCGGCACGGCCGTGGCGGCGCTGGTCGTCCTGTACGTGCTCGTCTCCGTCTCGATCATCCGGTACTTCCGCGCCCACCGCGTGCACGGCAACGCGTGGAGCACGACGGTGGCTCCGGCCGCCTCGGTGGTGCTGATGCTGGGGGAGCTGTACATCATCGTGAAGAACTTCCGGACCCTCACGGGCGGCAGCCAGACCACCTGCGAGGTCCTGCTGTGGTCCGTGCCGGCGGTGGCGCTGCTCGGCTGGCTGGTGTCGACGGCGTTCAGGCGTCGAGCCCGGACGCGCGGCGCTCTCGGGGTCGCTGCCGAGACGGTGGTCTGAGATGACCCTCCAGGTCGCCGTCGTCGGCAGCGGCCCTGCCGGCTGCTACACCGCTCAGGCTCTCCTCAAGGCGCTCCCCGGGGCACGGATCACACTCGTGGAGCGGCTCCCCGTCCCCTTCGGGCTGGTGCGCTACGGCGTTGCGGCCGACCACCAAGGCACCAAGTCCGTCACCCGGCAGTTCGAGCGCGTCCTGTCGCACCCGGACGTCACCTTCGTGGGCAACGTCGAGGTCGGCACCGACGTCAGCCTCGAGGTGCTGCGCTCCAGCTTCGACGCAGTCGTCATCGCCACCGGTCTCGACCGTGACCGACGCCTCGGGATCCCGGGGGAGGAGCTGCCCGGCGTCGTCGCGTCGGGCCGCGTGACCCGATGGGCGAACGGACATCCTGACGCCTGCCCAGCACCTCCACTCCTCGGCCGCAGCGCGGTCGTCATCGGCAACGGGAACGTGGCCATCGACGTCGTGCGTCTTCTCGCGAAGTCGCCGAGCGACTTCGCCGGGAGCGACCTCCCCGCGGTGGTGGCCTCAGCACTGGCCGCCGCCCGGATCGAGGAGATCGTCCTCGTCGGACGGCGGGGGGTGGACCAGGCCCGGTTCGACCCGGCCATGGTCAAGGAGCTGACCCGGATCGGCGGGGCGACGTTCGACATCCCGAGCATCTCCACCGCGGCAGTGAGCCCGCACGCAGTCTCACTGCGCCACCTCGGGGAGCACCAGCCACGCGGCGACCGGGTCACCGTGCGTTTCCGGTTCGGGTGGTCGCCGCTCAGGATCGAGGGTGATGCCCGGGTCGAGAAGGTCGTCTTCGCCG
Organism: Pimelobacter simplex; assembly: GCA_016803235.1. Classification (GTDB taxonomy): domain Bacteria; phylum Actinomycetota; class Actinomycetes; order Propionibacteriales; family Nocardioidaceae; genus Nocardioides; species Nocardioides simplex_A. Next base: position 44,009 of record JADCLI010000039.1, on the reverse strand, counting down.
ACAGCACGGGCGCGGAGCACTCCGTTGCCACGGAGACGGTCGTCTCGGCCATCGGGTTCGCCGGACCGGCCGCACTCGTCCCCGACGAGGCCCCGGCCGAGAGCGGACGGCTCGACGCCGGCCTGTACTGCGTGGGATGGGCACGTCGCGGGCCCCGCGGAACGATCCCCGAGGCCCGTACCGACGCCCGCCACGTGGCGGGCGTCGTCGCGGCGGACCTGAAGGGTCGGGGGCCGATCCCCGGCCGCGCCGACCCGTATCGGTGCTTCGCAGCACTGCCCGCGACGGACCTCGCCGGCTGGCACGCCATCGACCGCCACGAACGGGCCACCGCTGCCGACGGCCGCGTGCGCAACAAGATCACCGACCGACGGGCGCTGCTCAGACTCGCGCGCCCCCACCTCAACCACCTCGAAGGAGAACCAGCATGAGCATCGACGTCCTGTACGGGACCGAGTCGGGCAACGCCGAGATGGCGGCCGAGGAGATCGTCGCCGCGCTCGGCGACGGGCGGGCCGTCGACCTCCAGGACCTCGACCCCGACGACCTGACCTCGTCCGCCGTCTACCTGGTGCTCTGTTCCACGTACGGCGACGGCGAGCTGCCGGCGTCCGCCCAGCCGTTCGTGGACGCCCTCCAGGCAAAGCGGCCGGATCTGACCGGCGTCCGGTACGCGATCTTCGGCCTCGGCGACAGCAGCTACGCGGAGTCCTACAGCCTCGGCGGGAACCAGCTGGCAGAGTGCCTCGACGCCCAGGGCGCCGCGCGCTTCGGCGACTTCGGCCGCCACGACGCGTCGAGCAGCGACGACCTGGTCGCCTCGGCGGTCGCGTGGGCCGAGACGGCGCTGGCCGACGTCGCCACCGCGGCGGCGTGAGGTGCGGCGATGACGACCCTGCAGTCCGCGACCGACCCGCTGCCCTACCTGACCGAGGAGTACCGGGCGGATCCGTACCCGTTCTACGCGGCGCTGCGCGCCCAGCAGCCGGTCCACCGTCATCCCGACGGTTTCTGGGCGATCACCTCGTACGGCGCCATCCGACAGCTGCTCTACGACCGGACCCTGGGCGTCGCCGAGCTCGACTACGGTCCCGCCGGTCCGTTGCACGACAGCATGCTGGGCGCCGACGCCCCGAAGCACACCCGCGTCCGGCGTACCCACAGTCGATGGTTCACGCCCAAGGCCGTGAAGACCTGGACCGACCTCACGCGTGCCGAGGTCGACTCCCGGCTCGACGCGATCGCTGCGGGCCCGGGGAGCTTCGACGCGGTCCACGACCTGGCATTCCCCGTCACCTTCGCCACCATCAGCCACCTGCTCGGTGTCCCTGACGCCGACGGGGCCAAGGTGCGGCAGGCGACCTACGACATCGGCAAGAGCCTCGGTCTCGCCCCGACCGAGGCCGAGGCTGCCGGCACCGCGGCGGCTTTCGACTGGTTCGTGGGACACATCGAGCGCCTGATCGCGGACAAGCGGCGCAAGCCCGGCGACGGGCTCCTGGACGCCTTCCTCGGGTTCGAGGACGAGGGCACGATGTCGCACGAGGAGGTGGTCGCGTCCACGACGCTGCTGTTCGCCGTCGGGCACCTCGACGTCACCTACCTCATCGCCCATGGGATCGAGCTGATGGCGCGACGGCCCGACGTCTTCGACGCGTACCGGGACGACCCCCAGCTGCGCGAGGCCGTCGTCAACGAGACCCTCCGGCTCGACACCCCCGAGCAGTTCGTCGTGCGCACCACCACCGAACCGATCGTCCTCGACGGGCACGCCATCGCGGCGGGGGAGACCCTCGTGCTGTTCATCGGTGCCGGGAACCGGGACCCGGAGGTCTTCGATGAGCCGGACACCTTCCGACTCGACCGCGACGTCGAGCTCAGCAAGCACCTTGCGTTCGGCGGCGGCATCCACGGCTGCGCGGGCCAGGTGCTCGCCAGAGCCGAGGCCCACGTGGTCTTCACGGCCCTCGCTGAGCGGTTCACCGCCCTCGAGCTCGCCGGGCCGGTGGTCCACGACCACTCCGACTTCATCCGCTCGATCACCGCACTTCCCATCGCGGTCCGCTGACCGCACGACCGAGGAGACCTCGTGACCATCCAGACCGACGAGCTTCGCTCGACCCCCTTCTCGCCGCGCTTCCCCGAGGCCGTCGGCGAAGCGATCGACGTCTGCGGCTTCGCCGTACCGCTCTGGTACACCGATCCCGAGACCGAGTACGACGCCATCCGCAACCGGGTCGCCCTGCTGGAGTTCTCCATGCTCTACAAGTGGGACCTCACGGGAGTCGAGGCGCTCGCCGTCGCCGACGCGGTGTTCTCACGCAACCTGCGTGACCTCGGTCCCCGACGCATCGCCTACGGCGTCGTGGTCTCGCCGGACGGATACATGCTCGACGACGTCACCGCAGCGGTGCTCGGCGCCGGACACGTCCGCATCATCGGTGGCAACCCGGCCACCGGCGAGGCCCTCGAGGCCGCAGGCGCCGGTCGGGACGTCCACGTCGCCGAGATCCGCGACACCCTGGCCGTGCTGTCGGTCCAGGGGCCCCACAGCCGAGCGCTCCTCCAACGCCTGACCGAACGTGACATGTCCAACGAGGCCTTCCCCTACTACACCTTCGACCCCGCCATGGAGATCGCAGGCATTCCCGCGCACGTCAACCGCATGGGCTTCACCGCTGAGCTGGGCTACGAGGTCATGGTTCCCCGAGAACGGGCTCTGGAGCTGTGGGACGCCGCCCTCGCGGCCGGCCAGGACCTGGGCGTCCAGCCGGCCGCGGCGGCCGCGCTCATGCAGGTCCGCGTCGAAGCCGGGATGATCATGGGTGAGCTCGAGTACGACGAGACCACGACCCCGTTCGAGTGCAGGATGGGCTGGGCGGTCGACCTCGACAAGGCCGACTTCCAGGGACGCGGTGCGCTGCTGGCCCACAAGGACGACGTCCGGAGCCGGGTCGTCTCGGTGATCCTCGACTGCGACCCCGATGTCGCGGACGGGGCCCGACTCCTCCACGACGGTGCGGACGTCGGCTTCGTCACCATGGCCGTGCCGTCGCCGGCCCTCGACGGCGCGACCCTCGGACTGGCCCGCATCGCCGCCGCAGCCGCGAAGATCGACACCGAGCTCCTTGTCGGCGGCGAGGCCGGCACGGCCGTCGTCGTCCGCACGCCGGTCCACGACCCCGAGCGCCTCCGCGTCAGGAGCTGAGAGAACTCACATGAACCGCTACGTGCTCACTCTCCGCTGCCCCGACCAGCCCGGCATCATCCGAGCCTTCGCCGACGGCGTCGTCGACGTCAAGGGCAACATCGTCGACAGCCAGCAGTACAGCGACCCCGACACCGGGACGTTCTGCCTGCGTGCCGAGTTCGACTCGCCCGAGGCCGGCGCCGAGGCGGTCCGGCGCACCCTCGTCGACGCCCTGGCCGACTTCGACCCGATCATCGGTCTGCGCGAGGCGGACCATCGCCGCCGCATGCTCGTGATGGTCTCCAAGTTCGACCACTGCCTCGTCGACCTGCTCTACCGCCATCGGACCGGTGAGCTGCCGGTCGACATCCCCGTCATCGTCTCGAACCACCCCGACCTGGCCCCGATCGCCGAGCAGGCCGGCATCGACTTCGTCCACCTGCCGGTGACGAGGGAGACCAAGCCTCAGGCGGAGGCCGACCTCCTCGCGCTCGTCGAGCGACACCGGGTCGACTTCGTCGTGCTGGCCCGCTACATGCAGGTGCTCTCCGACGATCTGTGCGCGAAGCTGTCCGGGCGGGTCATCAACATCCACCACTCGTTCCTGCCGGGCTTCAAGGGAGCCAAGCCCTACCACCAGGCCCATGCCCGCGGCGTGAAGCTGATCGGTGCGACCGGGCACTACGTCACCGCCGATCTCGACGAGGGTCCGATCATCGAGCAGGACGTCCACCGGGTCAGTCACGCCTACACGGCCGACCAGCTGGTGGCTCTGGGCCGTGACGTCGAGCGGACCGTGCTGTCACGGGCGGTTCGGCGCCACGCCGAGGACCGCGTGCTGCTGGTCGGCGCGCGCACGGTGGTCTTCTCGTGAGCGCGCGCCTCCTCGACGGCGTCGCGACGGCGGCCGCGATCAAGGCCGAGCTCTCCGCCCGGGTGGAGAAGCTCCGCGAGCACGGCGTCGTCCCCGGGCTCGGGACCATCCTCGTGGGCGACGACCCCGGCTCGACCTGGTACGTCGCCGGCAAGCACCGCGACTGTGCCGAGGTCGGCATCGAGTCGATCAGGGTCGATCTCCCCGCAGACGCCTCCCAGGCATCGGTCGAGGATGCCGTACGCCGCCTGAACGCCGATCCGTCGTGCACCGGCTACATCGTGCAGCTGCCCCTTCCGGCACACGTCGACGAGAACGCCGTCCTCGGCCTCATCGACCCGGAGAAGGACGCCGACGGCCTCCACCCCACGAACCTCGGCTGGCTGGTGCTCGGCCGACGGGCGCCCTTGCCCTGCACCCCGAACGGCATCGTGGAGCTCCTGCGCCGCCACGGCGTCGAGCTCGGTGGTTCGGAGGTGGTGGTCGTGGGTCGCGGCGTGACCGTCGGAAGGCCCCTCGGCCTGCTCCTGACCCGGCGTGCAGAGAACGCGACGGTGACCCTGTGTCACACCGGGACCCGCGACCTGGCCGCGCACACCCGTGCTGCCGACATCGTGGTGGCGGCAGCGGGCGTGCCTGGGGTCATCACCGCGGACATGGTCAGGGCCGGCGCCGTCGTCCTCGACGTCGGGGTGTCACGGACCGCCGACGGCAAGATCGCGGGCGACGTCGCGCCCGACGTCCACGACGTCGCCGGCTGGGTGTCCCCGAACCCGGGCGGAGTCGGACCGATGACGCGGGCCATGCTCCTGAGCAACGTGGTGGAGGCGGCGGAGAGTCACTGCGGTCTCTCGACCGCCCGATGACGTCCGTGCTCGACGAGCTGAGCCCTCGGTGAGCCCCTAGGCTCACCCACGTGACCGGGGTGACAGGCGCACGGACGACAGGCGGGGTCTCCTACTGGTGGGCCGACCTCGGCGTCCCCGAGCCGCAGGACCCGCTGCCGGGCGACGTCGAGGCCGACGTGGTGATCGTGGGCGCGGGCTACACCGGGCTGTGGACGGCGTACTACCTCGCCGACCTGCGGCCCGACCTCGGCGTGCGCGTCGTCGAGCAGCGGTTCGCCGGGTACGGCGCCTCGGGCCGCAACGGCGGATGGCTGTCGGCGTCGGTGACCGGCGGGCTCGACGGCTACGCGCGCACCCACCCGCGCTCGGACGTCGCCCGCTTCCAGCTCGCCATGAACGACGCGGTCGACGAGGTGGTCCGGGTCGCCGAGCAGCACGGCATCGACGCGGAGGTACGACGGGGCGGGACCCTGCTGGTCGCCCGGAACGCCGCCCAGGCGGGCCGCGCGCGGGAGGCCGCGAGGACGGCCGAGCGGTGGCCGGAGACCGGCGCCCGGCTGCTGACCGCGATCGAGGCCGGCGACCGGATCCGGGTGGCGGGCACCCGGGCCGCGATCTGGGAGCCGCACTGTGCCCGGATCAACCCGGCCCGGTTGGCGCACGGCCTCGCCCGGGTGGTCCGCGAGCGAGGTGTGCAGATCCACGAGGGCACGACGGTCCGGGCGATCGCGGCCGGCCGCGTCGAGACGGACCGCGGCACGGTCCGGGCGCGGCACGTGGTCCGGGCGACCGAGGGCTTCACGGCCGGGCTCGCGGGCGAGCGACGTACCTGGGTTCCGATGAACTCCTCGATGATCGTGACCGACCCGCTGCCGGAGGAGGTCTGGAGCGAGATCGGGTGGGCGCACCACGACACCCTCGAGGACCTCGCCCACGTCTACTCCTACGCCCAGCGCACGCCGGACGGCCGGATCGCGATCGGCGGGCGCGGCAACCCCTACCGCTTCGGCTCGCGCACCGACCTCGACGGCGACATCCCCGACCGCACCGTGCAGCACCTGCGCGCCGTGCTCTGCTCGTGGTTCCCGCAGCTGCGCGACGTCGGCATCGCCCACGCGTGGAGCGGGGTTCTCGGCGTGCCGCGCAACTGGCGCGCGACGGTCGCCTACGACGCCGCGAGCGGCCTGGGCTGGGCCGGCGGGTACGTCGGCACCGGGGTCACCGCGACCAACCTGGCCGGCCGCACCCTGGCGGACCTGGTCGTGGGGGAGCGGACCGACCGCACGTCGCTGCCGTGGGTCGACCAGCGGGCCCGGCCGTGGGAGCCGGAGCCGTTGCGCTGGCTCGGCATCCACGGCCTGTACCGCGCGTACGGACTGGCCGACCGGCTGGAGGCGCGCGGCGGGCGTCGTACCTCGTGGATCGCGACGGCCGCGAACCGGGTCAGCGGTCGCTAGGAGGCTCCGCGGTCTCCTCCCGCAACCGCGGCTCGGTGCGGAGCTCGGGCTTGATGCCCTGCTTGTCGGCGTAGAACGCGCGGACCAGGTCCATGTCGGCGACCACGTCGCCGGTGGGGTGGAAGCTCGGGCCCATGCCGAGGGTGCGGGTCGGGCCGTCGACGAACCCGAGAGTGACGGGGAGCCCGGTCTGCTCGGAGATCCGGTAGAAGCCGGGCTTCCAGTACTCACCCTTGCTCCGGGTGCCCTCCGGCGCGATGACGAGCTGGAAGGCGTCATCCTCCTCGGCGGCCTTGAGGAGCGCCCGGATGGTGGCGCCCGGGCTGGAGCGGTCGAGCGGGATCCCGCCGGTACGCCGCAGCACCCAGCCGACCGGCCCGTCGAAGTAGTGCGCGGCGACGAGCACCCGCGGCCGGGCGCCGTTGGCCCAGGCGATCATCAGCATGGCGACCCAGTCCCACTGCGAGGTGTGGGGTGCGCCGACGAGGATCCCGGCCTCGGGGACGTCGCCGACCAGCCGCCACCGGGTCGCCTTGAGCGCGGCCCGGGCGATCGTGCGGCGGACCCGCATCCTGTGTGCCATGGCGTGACGGTAGCGCCTCGTGCGCGCCGTGTGACGTCCGCCATGAACCATGGACCTCAAGCCAAGTTGAGGTTCTAGCCTTCGTCCCGTGACCGGATCGCTCGCAGACCAGTTCAAGGCCGGATTCCGGCGTCACGCCGCCGGCGTCGCGCTCGTGGTGGGGGACGACGGCGACGGCCCGGTCGGCGCCACGGTGTCGAGTGTCGCCTCGGTCAGCGTCGACCCGCCCCTGCTGTCGTTCTCGCTCGCCCGGACGAGCTCGGTGGGGTCGCGGCTCGTCGGCAGCGCGCAGCTGTCCGTGTTCGTGCTGAGCGCCACCCAGGCCGAGCTCGCGATGGCGTACGCCGACCGGCGCGGTGAGCGCTTCGCCGACCACCAGGGATGGGTGCGTGACGGCCGCGGGCTGGTGCTGCCGGGCGCCGCGGCAACCTTCCGGGGTCGTCCAGGCCACGTCATCCCCGCGGGCGGCTCCTGGCTGGTGCTGCTCGAGGTCGACGAGGTCGGCCTCGGCGCTCCCGGCGCTCCGCTGGTCCACCACGACCGCGCCTACTGGACCCCGGCACCGTTGCCGGAGGGCCGCGCGCTGCCGACGCTGCGCGTGGCCCAGGCCTGAAGCCTGGACCGGGCTCGAGGCGACCCTCCCGAAGGACGAAAGGAACTGCCCATGCGACTGTTCGCGCGCACTGTCGAGGTCTCCGCCCACTGCGACCTGCCCTGCGGCGTCTACGACCCCGCCCGGGCCCGGATCGAGGCCGAGTCCATCAAGGCCGTCATCGCCAAGGCGCTCGACAGCGACGACCCGGACTTCCGCACCCGCGCCATCCTGATCAAGGAGCAGCGCTCGGAGCTGGTCAAGCACCACCTGTGGGTGCTGTGGACCGACTACTTCAAGCCCCCGCACTTCGAGGCCTACCCGCAGTTGCACACCCTGGTCAACGAGGCCACCAAGCTGGCCGGCGCCACCGGCACCAAGGGCACCCTCGACCCGGCCAAGGCCGACGAGCTCCTCGCGAAGATCGACGAGATCGCCGAGATCTTCTGGGCCACCAAGTTGGCCTGACCGCGCACCGGCGGCACGCGGCCGGCCCCCGCTGGACGGGGGCCGGCCGCGTGCCTTGTCGGGGGAGATCAGGTGTCGCTCGAGGGACCGCGGTAGCGGTGGTCGACGTCGAGACGGTCGGCCGGGTCGGCCGACTGGTCGAAGCGCTCGGTGTCGTGGGCGACGCGCTCGTTGCGCCGACGGTCGGCGACGAAGGCCCAGACCAGGCCTCCGACGATGAACAGGGCCACGAAGGCGGCGAGGATGAGCCAGGCGGGTGAGATGTCCATGACGGAGTGGTACCCGGCCTCGCCGGCCGCAGCCCCGACACGCTCCGCCAAGTCTTGACTCGTTCAAGAAAAGTGGCATGCTGGGATCCATGACGGCGCCCGACTTCCAGCAGCAGCTGCGGGACGTCGAGCTCCGGGTCACCCGGCCCCGGCTCGCGGTCCTCGAGGCGGTGCACGCGCACCCCCACGCGGACACCGAGTCGATCATCGCCGCGGCGCGCGCGCTGCTGCCGGAGGTGTCCCACCAAGCGGTGTACGACTCATTGCACACGCTGACCCACGCCGGACTGGTGCGCAGCATCAAGCCTGCCGGGTCGGTCGCGCGCTACGAGACCCGCACCGGCGACAACCACCACCACGTCGTGTGCCGGACCTGCGGGTCCATCGCCGACGTGGACTGCGCGGTCGGCCACGTGCCGTGCCTGACCGCGTCCGACTCCCACGGGTTCGTCATCGACGAAGCCGAGGTCATCTACTGGGGCCTGTGCCCCGAGTGTTCCGTCCGCACCTGACGACCATCCCCCGAAAGGTTGAGCATGTCCGAGAACCAGGCTGGCTGCCCCGTCGTACACGACGGCACCCAGGGCAGTGAGAGCGAGAACCCCGCCCTCTCCTCGCCGACGCCGAAGACCCACCGCCCGCGGACGAACCAGGACTGGTGGCCCAACCAGCTGGACCTGTCCGTGCTGCACGCCCACGCCCCGGCGGGCAACCCCCTCGGCGCTGCGTTCAGCTATAAGGAGGAGTTCGCGAAGCTCGACGTCGAGGCGCTCAAGCGCGACATCACCGACGTCCTGACCACCTCGCAGGACTGGTGGCCCGCCGACTTCGGCCACTACGGCGGCCTGATGATCCGCCTCAGCTGGCACGCCGCCGGCACCTACCGGATCTACGACGGCCGCGGTGGCGCGGGCGACGGCGCCCAGCGCTTCGCCCCCCTCAACAGCTGGCCCGACAACGGCAACCTCGACAAGGCGCGCCGCCTGCTGTGGCCGGTCAAGCAGAAGTACGGCCAGAAGATCTCGTGGGCCGACCTGCTCGTGCTCGCGGGCAACGTGGCGCTGGAGTCGATGGGCTTCAAGACCTTCGGCTTCGCCTTCGGCCGCGCCGACGTCTGGGAGCCCGAGGAGATCAACTGGGGCACCGAGGACACCTGGCTCGGCGACGAGCGCTACTCCGGCGAGCGCGACCTGTCCAACCCGCTCGGCGCGGTCCAGATGGGCCTCATCTACGTCAACCCCGAGGGCCCCAACGGCAACCCCGACCCGCTGGCGTCGGCCCGCGACATCCGCGACACCTTCGCCCGGATGGCGATGAACGACGAGGAGACTGTGGCCCTCATCGCCGGTGGCCACACCTTCGGCAAGACCCACGGTGCGGGCAACGCCGAGCTCGTCGGCCCGGAGCCGGAGGCCGCTCCGCTCGAGGCCCAGGGCCTCGGCTGGCTCTCCTCGCACGGCACCGGCAAGGGCGCGGACGCGATCACCTCCGGCCTCGAGGTCACCTGGACCGACCGGCCGACCGAGTGGAGCAACCGCTTCTTCGAGATCCTCTTCGGCTATGAGTGGGAGCTCACCGAGAGCCCCGCCGGCGCCAAGCAGTGGGTCGCCAAGGACGCCGAGCCGATCATCCCCGGCCCGGCCCCCGACTCGCCCAAGCGCCTGCCCACGATGCTGACCAGCGACCTCGCGCTGCGCTTCGACCCCGAGTACGAGAAGATCTCGCGCCGGTTCCTGGAGAACCCCGACCAGTTCGCCGACGCCTTCGCCAAGGCCTGGTACAAGCTGCTCCACCGCGACATGGGCCCCGTGGCCCGCTTCCTCGGCCCCTGGGTGCCGGAGGCGCAGCTGTGGCAGGACCCGGTCCCGGCCGTCGACCACCCGCTCGTCGACGACGCCGACGTGGCGGCGCTCAAGGCGAAGGTCCTCGACTCGGGTCTCGGCGTCGCCGAGCTCGTCTCGACCGCCTGGGCCTCGGCCGCGAGCTTCCGCTCGACGGACAAGCGCGGCGGTGCCAACGGTGCCCGGATCCGCCTGGCCCCGCAGAAGGACTGGGAGGTCAACCAGCCCCAGCAGCTGGCGACCGTGCTCGGCAAGCTCGAGGAGATCAAGGCCGCCTTCGACGCCGAGGGTGCGAAGAAGATCTCCCTGGCCGACCTGATCGTGCTCGCCGGCTCCGCCGCGGTCGAGAAGGCCGCCAAGGACGGCGGCTTCGACGTCACCGTGCCGTTCACCCCGGGCCGCACGGACGCGACCGAGGAGCAGACCGACGCCGACTCGTTCGAGGTGCTCGAGCCGCGGGCCGACGGCTTCCGCAACTACGCCCGTCCCGGCGAGAAGCTGCCGCTGGAGACGCTGCTGCTCGACCGTGCGTACATGCTCGACCTCTCGGCGCCGGAGATGACCGTGCTCCTGGGCGGCCTGCGCACGCTCGGCACCAACGTCGGCGGCTCCGCCCACGGCGTGCTGACCGACAAGCCGGGCGTGCTGTCGACCGACTTCTTCACGAACCTGCTCGCCCCGGGGGCGGTCGTGAAGGCGTCGGAGGCCGACGAGCACGTCTACGAGATCCGCGACGCTGCCACGGACGAGGTCCGCTGGACCGCGACCGCCGCCGACCTGATCTTCGGCTCGAACTCGCAGCTGCGCGCCCTCGCCGAGGTCTACGCCAGCGACGACGCGAAGGACAAGTTCGCCCAGGACTTCGTCGCCGCCTGGGTCAAGGTCATGGAGCTCGACCGCTTCGACCTGCGCTGATCCACGTCTCGAGCGGAGGCCGCCCCACCCGGGGCGGCCTCCGTGGCTTTTCCCGGCGGTGCGGCAGGATGGCGCCATGAACGACGCTCCGGACAACAGCGGCATCGCCTACGTCCACGCCCCCGACAAGCACCGCTACGAGATCCGCGACGGCGAGACCCTCGCCGGGTTCACGCAGTACCGGCTGCCGGACGACGTCCACGTCGACTTCGTCCACACCGAGGTCGATGACGCGTACGGCGGCCGCGGGCTCGCCGGCGAGCTGGTCGCCGCGGCGCTGGCCGACGTCCGGGAGCAGGGCAAGCGGATCATCGCGCACTGCCCCTACGTCGCCCGGTGGCTGACCAAGCACCCCGAGTACGACGACATCACCGACCCGGCGTCATGAACGGCCCGGTCGGGGCCGACCGGCGGCGACACGTCTTCCTCGACAAGGCCCAGCCGGCGACGTACAAGGCAGCGGCGGCGTGGGCCCAGGAGGTCGGCGACGCGGCCGAGGCGGCCGGCATCAGCCGTGCCCTCGTCGAGCTGGTGAACCTCCGGGTCTCGCAGCTCAACGGATGCGCGTACTGCCTCGACCTGCACCACAAGCTGGCGTTGGAGGCGGGGGAGTCGGAACGCCGGATCGCCGTGCTGCCGGCGTGGCAGGAGACGGACCTGTTCACCGAGCAGGAGCGCGCGGCACTCGAGCTCGCCGAGGCGATCACCCGGCTGCTGGAGCCGGTCGAGCGGCTCTACGTCGAGGACATGGCTCGTGCCGTCCTCGGCGACCAGGCCTACAGCGCGGTCGCGTGGATCGCCATCACGATGAACGCCTTCAACCGGATCTCGATCACCAGCCACCACCCGGTCCGGTAGCGCGCCGCCCCCGCTTCACCCGCACGCAACCTCGACGAGGGGAAGGATTCACGGGGAACTGGTCGGGTGCGGGCATGACCTCCGTGCGCCCCGAGAACCGCCCGCTGCTCACCCTCGCCGTCGAGGGCAACCGGCACGGCTCGCGCTCCCACATGACCTGCTTCTTCCGGTGCGGCAACGCCTGCGACCAGCCGGAGCCCAACCCGACCGACCACGTCCACGTCCGGGACGAGATCGCGAAGGCCGTCGGCCGCCGCAGCTTCCTGCGCGGTGGCACCATCACCGCGGGTGCCCTCCTCGTCGGGGGCGTCGTCCAGTCGGGTGGGCTCGCCGCTGCCGCGACCCAGGCGCCCCGCCGTCCCGGCGCCCCGACCGGGCACGGCTCGCTCGGACAGGCGGTCTTCGCGCCGGTCGAGCCCAACAAGCGCGACGCCTTCGTCACCGCGAAGGGCTTCGACCACGACGTCGTCATCCGGTGGGGCGACCCGGTCGTCAAGGGCGCGCCGGAGTTCGACGCCCACGCCCAGTCGGTGGCCTCCGCGCGCCAGCAGTTCGGCTACAACTGCGACTACGTCGGCCTGCTGCCGCTCGACGACGACGAGGCGCTGCTCGTGGTCAACCACGAGTACACCGACGAGAACCTGATGTTCCCGACCGGCGCCTACTCCGCCGACGACATCAAGCGGATCGCCATCGCGAGCCACGGCATGTCGGTCGTCAAGCTCCGCCGGCACAACCCGGCCGGCTCGTGGAAGCGCGCCGGCCTGGGCCACTCGACCCAGAACCGCCGCATCCACGACGCCACCACCTTCGAGCTCACGGGCCCGGTCGCCGGCGACGCCCGGGTGCGCACCAGCGCCGACCCCGCCGGCAAGAACGTCCTCGGCACGCTCAACAACTGCGCCGGCGGCAGCACGCCCTGGGGCACGGTCCTGTCCGGGGAGGAGAACTTCAACCAGTACTTCGACAAGGGCGCCGGCCTCGACTCCCGTTACACCGCTCAGTACGCCCGCTACGGCATCAACGGCTCCGGCAAGGGCTGGAGCAGCGTCGACCCGCGCTTCGACCTGTCGAAGGAGCCGCACGAGCCGCACCGCTTCGGCTGGATCGTCGAGATCGACCCCTACGACCCGACCTCGACGCCGCGCAAGCACACGATGCTCGGCCGGTTCAAGCACGAGGGCGCCAACATCGCGATCTCGGCCCAGGGGCACGCGGTCGCCTACATGGGGGACGACGAGCGCGGCGACTACCTCTACAAGTTCGTCTCCGCAGGCACGTACGACGCCAGCGGCACCAAGGCCGCCCGGGCGAAGAACCTCGAGCTCCTCACCAGGGGCACGCTCTACGTGGCCAGGCTGGTCGGCGACGGGACCGAGGACGGCCAGTTCGACGGCACCGGCACGTGGATCCCCCTGGCCAGCGACACGACCTCCTACGTCGACGGCATGACCGTCCAGGACGTGCTGCTCTTCACCCGCCTCGCGGCCGACAAGGTCGCCCCGACCAAGATGGACCGCCCCGAGGACGTCGAGCCGAACCCGGTCAACGGCAAGGTCTACGCCGCGCTCACCAACAACTCCAACCGTGGCAATACGGCGATGCCGGTCGACGAGGCCAACCCGCTGGCCAGCTCGCAGGTCCGCGCCAGCATCGCGGCCCCGCTGACCAAGGCCAGCGGCAACCGCAACGGCTACGTCCTGGAGATGACCCCGGGCGGCGGCGACCACGCCGCGACCACCTTCACCTGGGACCTGTTCCTGGTGTGCGGCGACCCGGCGGCCCCGGAGACCTGGTTCGGTGGCTTCGACAAGTCCAAGGTCAGCCCGATCAGCTGCCCGGACAACGTGGCCTTCGACTCCGCCGGCAACCTGTGGATCTCCACCGACGGCAACGTGCTCGGCAGCAACGACGGCGTCTTCCGGGTGCCGGTCGCCGGCCCGAACCGCGGCCAGGTGCAGCAGTTCTGCACCGTGCCCAAGGGCGCCGAGGCCTGCGGCCCGCTGGTCACCGACGACGACCGCTCGCTGTTCGTCGCGGTCCAGCACCCCGGCGAGATCGACGGTGCGACCTTCGAGAACCAGGCCAGCACCTGGCCGCACACCGACCCGTTCCCGCGCCCGTCGGTCGTGGTCGCCTTCAGGTCCCGCTGAGCGAACGAGCTGACGAGCTCGTTGACCCCGAGTTCGTCGAGTAGCCGTTCGTGAGGAACGAGCGAACGGCGTATCGAGACGTCCTGCCGCGTCTCGATACGCCGCCTGCGCTCCTTCGTGGCTACGGCGGCTACTCGACGAGCTCTTGGGGTCAGGTGATGGTCATGCCGCCGTCGACGGCGAGGGTCTGGCCGGTGACGTAGCCGGCGGCGTCGGAGGCGAGGAAGACGAGGGTGGCGGCCAGCTCGCGCGGGTCGCCCTTGCGGCCGGCGGGGATCCGGGCCTGCTGGGCCTCGAGGTAGCCCGGCGGGTAGCTGTCGGTCATCTCCGAGGCGAAGAAGCCCGGTGCGATCGCGTTGACCCGGATCCCCTTGCGGCCGGTCCACTGCTGGGCCAGGTCGCGGGTCAGGCCGATGACGCCGGCCTTGGAGGCGGCGTACGCGGCCTGGGGGAGCCCGGCGGTCGTGATCCCGAGGACCGAGGAGATGTTGATGATGCTCGACCCCGGCTGCATCACCCGGCCGCAGGCCTGGGCCATCCAGTAGCTGCCGTTGAGGTTGATGTCGATCACCTGGGTGAACTGCTCGGGCGTCTCCCGCGTCGCGGGTACGGCGGTCCCGATGCCCGCGTTGTTGACCAGGATGTCGACGCGGCCCAGCTCGGCCATGGTCGCGTCGACGAGCGCCTGGCAGGAGGCGGGGTCGGCGACGTCGGTGGCGACGCTGAGGGCCCGCCGGCCCGCGGCCTCGACGAGCGCGGCGGTGTCGGCGAGCCGGTCGACGCGGCGCGCGCCCAGCGCGACGTCCGCGCCGGCCTCGGCCAGCGCCTTCGCGAAGTCGACGCCCAGCCCGGAGCTGGCGCCGGTGACGACGGCGACCTTGCCGTCGAGGCGGAAGAGATCGGTGACGGTCATGGCCCGACGTTAGCGGCCCCGCCGTACCGGCAGCCGAGCCCGGCAACTAAGGTTCACCTAACTTTGCGAACCGAGGAGGAGCCCGGTGGAACCGGTGATCGAGCGTCCGCTGGCCGCGCTGTGGGGGCGCTACCGGCGCTACCGTGGCCGGTTCGTGCTCGCGGTCGCGATGTCGACCCTCAACAAGGTCGCCGACGTCGTGCCCGAGCTGCTCATCGGAGCCGCGGTCGACGTCGTGGTCCGGGGCGCCGACTCCTTCGTCGGCGACCTGCTCGGCGTCGAGTCGCGGCACGCCCAGCTCGGCTGGCTCGCGGTCATCAACCTCCTGGTGTGGATCGTCGAGTCCGCCTCGGAGTACGCCGCCGACGTCCTCTGGCGCGGCCTCGCGCAGGGCATCGAGCACGACCTGCGGGTCGAGGCGTACGACCACGCGCAGCACCTCCACCTCGGCTGGCACGAGGCCCGCCCCCAGGGCGCCACGCTGGCCACCCTCAACGACGACGTCAACCAGCTCGAGCGGATGCTCGACGTCGGCCTCAAGGCGATCCTGCAGACCGCCCTCAACGTGCTGCTGGTCGGCATCGTGTTCGCGATCGCGTCCTGGGAGCTGCTGCTCTACGCGTTCTTGCCGATCCCGGTCATCGTGGTCGGCTCGCTGGTGTTCCAGCGCCGCCTCGAGCCGTTGTACGACGACGTGCGGGCCCGGGTGGGCGATCTCTCCGGTGCCCTCAGCGCCAACCTCGCCGGCATCGCGACCATCAAGTCCTTCACGGCCGAGGACCGCGAGCGCGACCGGATCACGACGGTCTCCTCGGCCTACCGCGACGCCAACCTGCGCGCGATCCGTTCCTCGGCCGCGTTCGTCCCGCTGGTGCGGATGGCGATCCTCGCCGGCTTCACCTGCACCCTGCTGCTCGGCGGGTGGGCGACACTCGACGGGCGCCTCGAGGTGGGCCTGTACTCGGTGCTGGTGTTCATGACCCAGCGGCTGCTGTGGCCGCTGACCGAGGTGGCCGAGGTCCTCGACCTCTACCAGCGCGGCCGTGCCTCGACCGTGCGGATCCTCGCGCTGCTGGCCGAGCCGGTCGACGTGCCCGCGGGCTCGGCGAGCCTGGCGAGGCCGGTCGGCGGCCGGGTCGAGCTCCGCGGCGTCCGGGCCGGGTACGCCGACGGGCCGGACGTCCTGCACGACCTGGACCTCGTCGTACCGGCGGGGGAGACGCACGCGATCGTCGGTCCGACCGGCGCGGGGAAGTCGTCCCTGCTGCGGCTGGTGCTGCGCTTCGACGACCCGCGCGCCGGCCGGGTGCTGCTCGACGGCACCGACGTGCGCGACCTCGACTGGGACTCGCTGCGCGGCTCGATGGGGTACGTCGCCCAGGACGTCTACCTCTTCAGCGGCACCATCGCCGACAACATCGCCTACGGCCGCCCCGACGCGACCCGCGAGGAGGTCCGGGCGGCCGCCGAGGCCGCCGCGGCCGCGGAGTTCGTCGAGCGCCTCGAGGGTGGCTACGACGCCTGGGTGGGCGAGCGTGGCATCACCCTGTCCGGTGGGCAGCGGCAGCGGATCGCCCTGGCCCGGGCGCTGCTGCGCGAGCCCGCGCTGCTCGTCCTCGACGAGGCCACCAGCGCGGTCGACAACGAGACCGAGGCGGCCATCCAGCAGTCCCTGCGCCGGGCGGGGGAGAGGTGCACGACGATCGTCGTCGCGCACCGGCTCTCCACGGTCCGCCACGCCCACCGGATCTGGGTCCTCGACGGCGGCCGGGTGGCCGAGGCGGGCACCCACGACGAGCTGGTCGCGCGTGACGGCGCCTACGCCGCGCTGTGGCGGGTCCAGACGGGTGAGGCTGCGGGCGCGCCTGACCGCCCCATGGCGGCGCCCAGGCCGCCCAGCACGCACGCTGGCGGCGTTGCCGATGCTTGAAAGACGCCGAGTCCGCCGACGCACCGGCGCCCTTCCATCGCACCTGCTCGGCGGCCTGGTCATCCGCCGAGGTCGGCCAGGCACGCCCGTGGTCTGAGCGGCGCCCGGTGGCGACTATCCTTTGGCCGTGAGTGAAACGGCTGCATCCCCCGAGGTCCACTACGACGCCCATGCCGTCGAGGAGAAGTGGCTTCCGGTCTGGGAGCGCCTCGACGCCTTCCGCGCCGACGACGCGGCCGTGCTGGCGGGGGACAAGCCCAAGTTCTACGGGCTGACGATGTTCCCCTACCCCAGCGGCGACCTGCACATGGGCCACGCCGAGGTGATGGCGCTGCACGACGTGCTGTGCCGCTACAAGAGGTTCCGCGGCTTCGAGGTCCTCAACCCGATGGGCTGGGACTCCTTCGGCCTGCCCGCCGAGAACGCCGCGATCAAGAACGACGAGCACCCGGCGACCTACACCTACGCCAACATCGAGACCCAGTTCAGCTCGTTCAAGAAGTACGGCCTGAGCTTCGACTGGTCGCGCCGCCTGCACACCTCGGACCCCGAGTACTACCACTGGACCCAGTGGATCTTCCTCAAGCTGCGCGAGCAGGGCCTGGCCTACCGCAAGAACTCGCCGGTCAACTGGTGCCCCAACGACCAGACCGTGCTGGCCAACGAGCAGGTCCTGGCCGACGGCACCTGCGAGCGGTGCGGTGCCGTGGTCACCAAGAAGGAGCTGACGCAGTGGTATTTCCGGACCACGGCGTACGCCCAGGAGCTCTACGACTCGCTCGATGACCTGCAGGACACCTGGATCGCCAAGGTCGTCAACGCGCAGCGCAACTGGATCGGGCGCTCCGAGGGCGCACACGTCAGCTTCGACGTCGCCGGGCACGAGCCGATCACGGTCTTCACCACGCGTCCCGACACCCTCGTCGGCGCGACCTTCATGGTCGTCGCGGCCGACGCCAAGCTTGCCCAGGAGCTGGTGACCCCCGAGCGCGCGCAGGCGCTGGAGGACTACCTCGCCGAGGTCCGCAAGTCCTCCGACATCGACCGCCTCGCGACGGACCGGCCCAAGACGGGCGTCGACCTGGGCGTGACCGCGACCAACCCGCTGACCGGCGAGGAGATCCCGGTCTGGGCGGCCGACTACGTGCTGGCCGACTACGGCACCGGCGCGATCATGGCGGTCCCGGCCCACGATGACCGCGACCGTGAGTTCGCCGAGAAGTTCGGCCTCCCGATCGTCCCCGTGTACGACGACGAGCAGCCCTACGACAAGGCCGCCGAGGTGTCGAGGGCGATCGCCGCGGTCGAGGCCAACGGTCACGGCGAGGGCACCGTCAACTTCCGGCTGCGCGACTGGCTGCTGTCGCGCCAGCGTTACTGGGGTGCCCCGATCCCGATCATCCACTGCCCGGTCGACGGCGAGGTCCCGGTCCCCGAGGACCAGCTGCCCGTCGTGCTGCCCGAGTTGCGCGGCGCCGACCTCAAGCCCAAGGGCACCTCGCCGCTCGGCGCCGCGGCCGAGTGGGTCAACGTCAGCTGCCCGACCTGCGGCGGGCCCGCGACGCGGGACACCGACACCATGGACACCTTCGTCGACTCGTCCTGGTACTTCTTCCGCTACCTCTCGCCCCACGACGGCAGCCAGGCCTTCGACCCGGCGCTGGCCAAGGCATGGGGACCGGTCGACTTCTACCTCGGCGGCTCCGAGCACGCCGTCCTCCACCTGCTCTACGCCCGGTTCTTCACCAAGGCCATGCGCGACATGGGCCTGATCGACTGGGACGAGCCGTTCTCGGCGTACCTCTCCCAGGGCACGGTCATCAACAACGGCCACAAGATGAGCAAGTCGCTCGGCAACGGCGTCGCGCTGGGCGCCCAGCTCGACGAGTTCGGCGTCGACGCGGTCCGGCTGACCCTGGTCTTCGCGAGCCCGCCCGAGGACAACATCGACTGGGCCGACGTCTCGCCCGCCGGGTCGGCGAAGTTCCTCCAGCGGGCCTGGCGGCTGTCCGGCGACGTGACCTCGCCCGCCGGCACCGACCCGAGCACCGGCGACGTCGCGCTGCGCAAGGTCACCCACAAGACGCTCAGCGAGGCCGAGCACCTCCTCGACTCCTACCGGTTCAATGTCGTGGTCGCGCGCACCATGGAGCTGGTCAACGCCACCCGCAAGGCGATCGACAGCGGCTGCGGCCCCGAGGACCCGGCGGTCCGGGAGGCGGCCGAGGCCGTCGCGATCCTGCTGTCCCTGGTGGCGCCGTACACCGCCGAGGAGATGTGGGAGCGGCTCGGCCACCAGCCCTCGGTGGCCCAGGCCGCCTGGCCCACCGTCGATCCGGCGCTGCTGGTCGAGGACGCGGTCACGGCCGTCGTCCAGATCCAGGGCAAGGTGCGTGGCCGGCTCGAGGTCTCGCCCGACATCAGCGAGGCGGACCTCGAGGCCGCCGCCCTCGCCGACCCGGCGGTCGTCAAGGCGATCGACGGGCGGCCGGTGCGCAAGGTGATCGTGCGGGCGCCGAAGCTCGTCAACATCGTCGTCTGATCCGACCCGGCGGCTCCTCCGGGCGGGGGGAGCTGCCTTGGTGCTCCCTTGCGGGAAGACCCACTGGATGATTGACTGACCAGTCAAACAACCAGAGGAGCAGTCATGGCCAGGGCGAGCGTCGAGGCGGAGCGCAAGGAGCAGATCCTCGCGGCCGCCTGCGAGGTCGTGTCGGAGATCGGCTTCAAGTCCTTGCGCATCGCGGACGTCGCGAAGCGTGCCGGCACCAGCACCGGCACGGTGCACTACTACTTCGACACCAAGCGCGACCTCATGCACGCGGCCTTCGACTGGAACTTCACCCAGTCCCTGGGGCGGCGCCGCGAGATCCTCGAGAGCGATGCGCCGGCGACCCAGCGACTGCGCGACTTCGTCGAGTCCTACCTGCCGGAGGGTGCGGCGACAGTGGGTGCCTGGCATGTCTGGGCAGAGCTCTGGGTCGAAGCCCTGCACGACCCTGACCTGCAAGAACTCAACGAACGCGTGTACGGCGAGTGGCGCCGCGCGGTCGCTGCGATCATCCGCGACGGGCAGGATGCGGGGGAGTTCCGCGAGGGCGACCCGGTGGTCTTCGCGAACGGCCTGATCGGCATGATCGACGGGCTGAGCCTGCAGGTGCTGCTCGGCTCGCGCAGCATGACCGCGGACCGCATGCGCGCGGTCTGCGAGCAGGTCCTGGGGTGGTTCTTCCTGGCGCCCTGAGCCAGCTCCGGGCGTCCCCGCGAGGGGCCGGTGGCCGTCGTGCCACCGGCCCCTCGCCGCATTTCTGACTCGCCAGTCAGAAATCTTCGGTGTTGCCCTTGACACACCCCTGTGGCGCCGATCACGCTGGTGTCAATAACTGACGCACCAATCAACTTTGGAACCAGGGGTCTCACATGAAGCGAGTTCTGACGGCGGGTGTCGCACTTTCGGCAGTGCTGGGGCTGGCGGCCTGTGGCGCAGCAGGCAGCGGCGCCGACCAGCTCACCGTCGTGATGTGGGGCGGCCAGGACCAGAAGACGCACGTCAAGGAGGCCATCCAGCCCTGGGGCGACGAGGCCGGCGTGACGATCAAGCAGGACTCCCCGAGCGACTACGCGAAGTTCCGCGCCCAGGTCGAGTCCGGCAAGGTCAGCTGGGACGTGGTGGAGGTCGAGCCCAACTTCGCGCACACCGCCTGCGACAAGGGCTGGGCCGAGAAGATCGACACCAGCATCGTCGACACCACCGACCTCAACCCCGAGGAGGTCACCGACTGCGCGATCCCGGTCCTGGAGTACGCCTTCACCATCGGCTACAACACCGAGACCTTCAAGGACGCGCACCCCACCAGCTGGGCCGAGTTCTTCGACACCGAGAAGTTCCCGGGCAAGCGCGGCTTCTGGAAGTACGCCACGGGCGCGATCTTCGAGGCAGCCCTGCTGGCCGACGGCGTGAAGGCCGACGAGCTCTACCCGCTCGACATCGACCGTGCCTTCGCCAAGCTCGACACGATCAAGGACGACATCGTCTTCTACGAGACCGGCGAGCAGCAGCAGCAGCTCGTCGCCTCGGGCGAGGCGCCGCTGGTGCAGGCCTGGAACGGCCGCATCTACTCCGCCGCCAAGGAGGGCCAGCCGGTCGCCAACGAGTGGAACGAGCACCTCCTCTCCTACGACCAGCTCGTGATCCCCAAGGGCGCGAAGAACGCCGACAACGCCCAGAAGTGGATGAAGTGGTACGTCGAGCACCCGGAGGCCCAGGCCGGCTACTCCAACGCCACGGCCTACGGCCCGATCACCGAGGCCGCGCTCGAGCACGTCGAGCCCGAGGTCCTCGCCGAGCTGCCGACGTCCCCGGAGAACGCCCCCAAGCGCGCCGCGATCATCGACTACGCCTGGTGGGCCGACAACTACGACGAGGTCTCCGAGCGACTGAACGAATGGGCCGCCCAGTGAGCTCGACGGTCACCCCGACGATGCCGCAGGAGGCGGGCGACGCGCCCGGTGCCGGGTCCTCCCCGGCGCCGGCGCGGCGCCGGCCGCGGATCCTCGACGGCTGGGGCCTGCTGGTCCTGCCGCTCGTGGCCTTCCTGCTGGTCGTCTTCGTCGCGCCGCTGGTCTCGATCCTCGCGCGCAGCTTCACCGACCCGACGACGGGCCTGGACAACTACCGCGACTTCTTCGGCTCGCCGGTCTACCTCGACGTCCTCGGCAACACCTTCCGGATCTCCGGCCTGGTCACGCTCGTCACCCTGCTTCTCGGGTTCCCCTACGCCTACCTGATGACCCTGGCGCCGCCGCTGTGGCGCAACCTGATGCTGGTCGCGGTCCTCATCCCGTTCTGGACCAGCCTGCTGGTCCGCACCTTCGCCTGGGTGCTCATGCTCGGCGACACCGGCGTGGTCAACCAGTTCCTCATGTCGATCGGCCTGATCGACGAGCCGACCCAGCTGATCCGCAACCAGACCGGCGTCCTGGTCGGCATGGTCCAGGTGATGCTGCCGTACGCCGTGCTCCCCATGTTCGCCACGATGCGGCAGATCGACCGCCGCCTGGTACAGGCCGCCGAGGGCCTCGGCGCCCGTCCGATCTCCGCGTTCTGGCGGGTCTACGCACCGCTGACCCTGCCCGGTGTCGCCGCGTCCTGCCTGCTCGTGTTCATCTCCTCGATCGGCTTCTACGTGACGCCCGCCCTGCTCGGCGGACCCAAGGACATGATGATCGGCGAGCTCATCGTCCAGCAGCTCTCCGCCGTGCTGCGCTGGGGCTTCGCGTCCGCGCTGGCCGTCGTGCTGCTGCTCGTGACGGCTGCGCTGCTGCTGCTCGTCTCCCGCATCGTCAACATCGGCAAGTTCATGGGAGGGGAACGATGAACACCAAGCTCCTGTGCCGTGGGGCCCTCGTGCTCCTGGCGGTCCTGACCGCGCTGTACCTGGTCGCCCCGGTCTTCTTCGTCATCCCGACCTCGTTCAACGACAGCTCCTTCCTCGAGTTCCCGCCGAAGGCCTTCTCGACCCGCTGGTACGAGGCGTACTTCCAGGACCCGGCCTGGATCAACGCGACCCTCAACTCGCTGCAGATCGGCGTGTGGGTCACGATCCTGTCCGTCGTCCTCGGTACGGCGGCCGCCCTGGCCATGGTGCGTGGCCGCTACCCGGTCAAGGCACTGGTGAGCGGGCTGGTCCTCGCGCCGGTGCTGGTGCCCTACGTCATCATCGCCCTCGCGGTCTACGCGGTCTTCCTCGAGATGGGCCTGACCCAGTCGGTGCTCGGCTTCGTCCTCGTGCACACCGCGCTGGCGGTGCCGTTCGTCGTGATCAACGTGAGCGCGGCGCTGGTCAGCTTCGACGAGCGGCTCGAGATGGCCGCGATGAGCCTGGGCGCCAACCGGGTCACCACCTTCCTCAAGGTGACCCTGCCGTGCATCGCGCCCAGCGTGGCCGCCGGAGCGCTGTTCGCCTTCATCACCTCCTTCGACGAGGTCGTCACCAGCGTCTTCCTCGCCGGGCCCGACCTCAGCACGCTTCCGGTGCAGATGTGGAGCGGGGTGCGGGTGCAGATCGACCCCACCGTCGCCGCCGTCAGCACGATGCTCCTGCTCGTCACCCTCGCCCTGTTCGCCTCGGCCGGCCTCGTGCGCCTGTTCCGCGCCCGCCGCCTCGCCGAGGCCGCCTGACCACCCACCCCTCCACGCACCCGCAACGGAGAGCTCTCATGTCCCAGAACCCCAGCACCACCAGCACCCTTGCCGGCACCGGCGTCTCGATCGACATCCGCAACGTCGTCAAGACCTACAAGACGATGACCGCCGTCGACGACGTGTCGCTCACCATCGAGCCGGGAGAGTTCCTCACCCTCCTCGGCTCGAGCGGGTCGGGCAAGTCGACCCTGCTCAACATCATCGCGGGCTTCATCGACGCCGACAGCGGCTCGATCGAGGTCGGCGGCAAGGACCTGACCAAGGTGCCGCCGTACCGCCGCGACCTCGGCATGGTCTTCCAGCACTACGCCCTGTTCCCGCACATGAGCGTCTGGGACAACGTGGCCTTCCCGCTCAAGCGGCGCGGCGTCGCGAAGGCGCAGGTCGCCGAGCGCGTGCAGCGCGCGCTCGACGTCGTCGAGCTCGGCCACCTCGGCAAGCGCCGGCCGGCCCAGCTCTCCGGCGGTCAGCAGCAGCGCGTCGCGCTGGCCCGGGCGATCGTCTTCCAGCCTCAGGCGCTGCTCATGGACGAGCCGCTCGGTGCGCTCGACAAGCGGCTTCGCGAGCAGCTGCAGCTGGAGATCAAGCGGCTGCACCGCGAGCTCGGCACCACCTTCGTGTTCGTCACCCACGACCAGGAGGAGGCGCTCGCCATGTCCGACCGGATCGCGGTCATGCGCGACGGCGCGCTGGTCCAGGTCGGCACACCCGTCGAGCTGTACGAGCGCCCGGCCAGCCGCTACACCGCCGAGTTCCTCGGCGAGTCCAACATCTTCACCGGCCGCACGCACGGCGTCGACGACGGCTCGGCCCTCGTCGTGCGGCCCGAGCACGTCCGGCTCAGTGCCGCCGGTGCCGAGCTCCCGTCCGGCCACAACGCCCTCGACGGCGTGGTGCGCGAGGTCGTCTACCTCGGCTCCGGCCTCCGCGTCGAGGTCGCCCTGCCCGACGGCCGCCACCTGATCACCCGCTCCGAGGTCCGCGGAGCGCTCACCCCCAGTCCGGGTCTGCCGGTCGCCGCCCACTGGCACCCCGAGCACGCCCTCGTGGTCCGCGACGACACCGCCGCCTGACCCCCGACGTCCCCGACAACTCCGAAGCAAGGAACCCAGACACCATGAGCCACACCATCCGCGACGGCATCGCACTGACCGAGGAGCAGCAGGAGTTCGTCGCCCTGGCGCGCGACTTCGCCGAGCGCGAGATCCGCCCCCGCGCCCGCGAGGTCGACGAGGCCGACACCGAGTCGCCGCTCGACCTGTGGGCAAAGGCGGCACAGATCGGCCTGGCGTCGTACATGCTGCCGGCGGAGTACGGCGGCGGCGGGATCACCGACCTCGTCACGCAGTGCCTCGTCCAGCAGGAGCTCTGCTACGGCGACGTCGGCATCGGCAACTTCCTGACCTCGAGCGCGTTCTTCTCCGGCCCGGTCGAGGCACTGGGCAACGAGGAGCAGAAGAAGCGCTGGCTCACCCCGCTCACCGGTGACAACCCGCCGGTCACGGCGCTGGCGGTCACCGAGCCGGGCGTCGGCTCCGACTCGGCGGCGCTGCAGACCCGCGCCGTGCGTGAGGGCGACGAGTACGTCCTCAACGGCCAGAAGACGTGGATCTCCAACGCGCCCTACGCCCAGTGGATCATCGTCTTCGCGACCGTCGACCCGACGTTGCGCTCCCGCGGCGTCACCGCGTTCGTCATCGACCGGGACATGCCCGGCGTCACCATCGGTCAACCGATGAAGAAGATGGGCCAGCGCGGCATCGCCAACGCCGAGGTCTTCCTGGAGGACGTCCGCGTGGGCCTGGACCGCCGGCTCGGTGAGGAGGGCCAGGGCTTCTACGGCCTGATGCGCACCTTCGACGCCTCCCGCATCCTGATCGGAGCCGGCGCCACCGGCCTCTCCCGCGCAGCGCTCGACCAGGCGACGCAGTACGCCCGCGAGCGCACCCAGTTCGGCAAGCCGATCGTCGAGCACCAGGCGGTCGCCTTCCGCCTCGCCGACATGGCCGCGAAGACCGACATCTCGCACCTGGTGACGATGCGGGCCGCCCGGCTCTACGACCAGGGCGAGATGACCGCGACGGAGTCGGCGATCGCCAAGCTGACCGCGTCCGAGAACACCTCGTGGGTCACCAACGCCGCGCTCTCGATCCACGGCGGCTGGGGCTACAGCCGCGAGTTCCTGCTGGAGAAGTGGGTCCGCGACGCCAAGCTCGAGGAGCTCGAGGAGGGCACCAGCGACATCCAGCGGCTCATCATCTCCCGGGCAGTCGCTGCGCGATGAACCTGACAGTCTTCTCCGACCCGCACTCGGTGGCGGTCGTCGGAGCCTCCGGCGACCCCGCGAAGTGGGGGTACTGGCTGGCCCGGGGCGCTCTGCGCGGCGCCGGGCGCCGCCAGGTCCACCTGGTCAACGCGAAGGGCGCGACCATCGAGGGCACCGCGTCCGTCCGTTCGCTCGACGAGCTGGCGGCGCGGGGCGAGGCCCCCGAGCTGGTGGTGCTGTGCGCCCCGGCGGCGAGTGTCCCCGACGTCATCGACCAGGCCCTCGCGATGGGCACCAAGGGCTTCCTCGGCATCACCGCCGGCATCGACGCCGCCCACGGCGAGCCGGGTCTCGAGCGCCGGCTGGCCGAGCGGATCCGGGCCGCCGGCGCCCGGATCGTCGGCCCCAACTGCCTGGGCCTGTACGACGCCGCGACCGACCTCGAGCTCGCCTGGGGCACCTTCGCGCCGGGCCACCTCGCCGTGGTCTCGCAGTCCGGCCAGCTCGGGCTCGAGCTCGCCGGCCTCGCCGCCCACGAGGGCCTCGGGGTCTCGCGGTTCGTGTCGGTCGGCAACCAGGTCGACGTGTCCGCCGTGGAGCTGCTCGACGACCTGGTCGACCACGAGCAGACCCGAGCGGTCGTGCTCTACCTCGAGAGCTTCGCCGACGCCCGCGGGCTGGTCGCGACGATGGCCCGGCTCCGCGAGGCCGGCAAGCCGGTCGTCGTGCTGACCGTCGGCGCCTCGGAGGCGAGTCGCGCGGCTGCGCAGTCCCACACGGGTGCGCTGACCGCGGCGACCGACGTCGTCCGCGCGGCCTGCCGGGCCGCCGGCGCCTCGCTGGTCGACACCCCGGCCCAGGCGGTCGAGCTGGCGCACCTGCTGCTCGGCGGTCCGCTGCCGCGGGGCCGCCGGGTCGCGATCGTCAGCGACAGCGGTGGTCAGGGCGCCATCGCCGCCGACACCTTCGCCCGCCACACGCTGCAGGTCCCGGCGCTGTCCGACGCCACCCGCGCCGCACTCGCCGACCTGCTGCCGGCCGCCGCCGCGGTCGCCAACCCGGTCGACCTGGCCGGCGCGGGGGAGCAGGACCTGTCGACGTACGCCCGCGTCGTCGACGTCCTCGCCGCCAGCGGCGAGGTCGACTCCGTCGTCCTGTCGGGCTACTTCGGCTGCTACGGCGCCGACACCCCCGAGCTGGTCGAGCGTGAGCTCGAAGTCGTCGGCGCGCTCGCCGGTGTCGTCGGCGAGCAGGGCCGTCCGGTGGTCGTGCACAGCATGAGCCACGACTCGGTGGCGGTGCGGTCGATGCGGGAGCAGGCCGTGCCGACGATGCACACGATCGACGCCGTGGCCCGCTCGCTGGAGCTGGCCACCACCATGGCCGAGGACGCCTCCCGTGCGGTGCCGGGTCCCGTCGTCGCGCCGTCCGCCGAGACCGGCAAGGCGCTCGACTACCTCGCCGGGCGCGACCGGGTCGCCGCCGCAGGCGTCACCTACCCGGGCGCAGCCCCGGTGCGGACGGTCGGCGAGCTGCGGGCCGCCGCGGCGAGCCTGCGCGCGCCGTACGTCCTCAAGGCCGGGTGGCTGGAGCACAAGACCGAGGTCGGAGGCGTCGCGGTCGGCCTGGCCGACGCCGACACCGCAGAGGCCGCCTTCACCGCCATGAGCGGCCGGCTCGGCGAGGGCGAGTACGTCCTCGAGGAGATGGACCGCCAGTCCGACACCGTCGAGCTGATCGTCGGCGCCCGCCGCGACGGGTCGTTCGGCCCGGTCGTCCTCGTCGGCCTCGGCGGGGTCCAGG
Organism: Pimelobacter simplex; assembly: GCA_016803235.1. Taxonomy (GTDB): domain Bacteria; phylum Actinomycetota; class Actinomycetes; order Propionibacteriales; family Nocardioidaceae; genus Nocardioides; species Nocardioides simplex_A. The sequence goes on along the minus strand of JADCLI010000039.1, from coordinate 16,844 downwards.
CCGAGCTCTACCGCGACGTGCAGGTCGCCCTGGCGCCGGTGGGGGAGGACGAGGCGCGGAGCATGATCGAGTCGCTGCGCGCCTTCCCGCTGCTCGACGGCTGGCGCGGCCGACCCGCGGTCGACGTCGCCGCCGCGGCCCACGTGGTCGCCGCCGTCTCGCGGCTGCTGGCCGAGGACCCCGATCTCGTCGAGTGCGAGATCAACCCCCTGCGGGTCGGACCGGAGGGCGCCGTCGCCGTCGACGCGCTCGTCCTCGCGGCCGACCGCCCCAACGACGTGTCAGGAGACAACGTATGAGTGAGTTCGCGGGCAAGGTCGCCCTGGTGACCGGCGGTGGGTCGGGGATCGGCCGTGCCATCGCCGAGCGGTACGCCGCCGGCGGCGGCGACGTCGTCGTCCTCGGCCGGCGCAGCGAGCCGCTGGAGGAGACCGTCCGCCTCGCCGAGAAGCACGGCGTGCGGGCCGGATTCGCGAGCTGCGACGTCCGCGACGCCGACGCCGTCACCGCCGCGGTCGACGGCGTGGTCGCCGACTTCGGCCGCATCGACGCCCTGGTCAACAACGCCGCCGGCAACTTCGTCTGCCCGGCCGAGGACCTCTCGCCCGGTGGCTGGCGCGCGGTCGTCGACATCGTCCTCAACGGCACGTTCTACGCGACCCGCGCCGCCGCGCAGCACATGCTCGCCCAGGGCGAGGGCTCGATCCTCAACGTGATCGCGTCCTACGCCTGGCACGGCCACCCCGGCACGGTGCACAGCGCCGCGGCGAAGGGCGGCATCCTCGCGATGACCCGCACCCTCGCCTCCGAGTGGGGTGCGCGCGGCGTCCGGGTCAACTGCATCTCACCGGGCCCGACCGAGACCGAGGGCGCCGGTGCGGCGCTCTGGCCGACCGATGAGGACCGTGCCCGAGTGCTGGGATCCGTCCCGGCCGCCCGGTTCACCACGCCCGAGGAGGTGGCCGAGTCGGCCGCCTTCCTGCTCGACCCGCGCCGGGCGGGCTACATCACCGGTGACGTGCTCAGCGTCGACGGAGGACAGTGGCTGGGCAAGGTCGTCTACGCCGACTCGTCGAAGGGAGCCTGAGCATGGCACTCATGACAGGAGGCGAGGCGCTCGTCGCGTCCCTCGCCGCGCACGGGGTCGACGTCGCGTTCGGCATCCCCGGCACCCACAACCTCGAGATCTACCGACACCTCCCGGCCCACGGGGTGCGGCACGTGAGCACCCGCCACGAGCAGGGCGCCGGGTACGCCGCCGACGGCTACGCCCGCACCACCGGCCGCGTCGGCGTCGCGATCGTCACCAGCGGCCCGGCGCTGCTCAACGCCGCGACCGCGGTCGGGCAGGCGTACTCCGACTCGATCCCGGTCCTCGTCGTCTCCCCGGGCCTGCCGCTGCGCCACCCGGCGACCGGCAACGGACTGCTCCACGAGACCCGCGACCAGCAGGCCGCGATGGCGGCCGTGGCGGCCGCCAGCCTGCGCCCGACCAGCGTCGCCGAGATCCCCACCGCGGTCGCCCAGGCGTTCGCGACGATGACCTCGGGCCGGCCCCGGCCGGTCCACCTCGAGGTCCCGCTGGACGTGCTGGAGGAGACCGCGGAGGTCGCGGTCGTCGCGCCCGTCGTCGCAGCCGCGCTGCCCGCGCCGGCCGGAGCGGTCGCCGCCGCCGCCGAGGTGCTCGCCGGCTCCGCTGCCCCGGTGCTCCTCGTCGGCGGCGGTGCGCGGAGCGCCGCCTCGCAGGTCCGGGCGCTCGCCGAGCGCCTCGGCGCGCTCGTCGTCTCGACCACCAACGGCAAGGGCGTGCTGCCTGAGGACCACCCGCTCGCCCTGGGCGCCGGCATCCACCTGCCGGCGGTCAAGGCACTCGTCGAGGACGCCGACGCCGTCGTCGCGATCGGCACCGAGCTCGCCCCCGCCGACCTCTGGTACGGCGCGCTCCCGGTCGCCGGCAAGCTGGTCCGGATCGACGTCGACCCGGTCGGCATGGTCACCAACGCCACGCCCTCGGTCGCCGTCCTCGGCGACGCTGCGCTCGCGCTCGACGCCCTGCTCGCAGCGCTCGGGGACCGCGAGCCGGCCCGCCCGGACGCCGCCTCGTGGCGCGAGCGCAAGGCCAAGGACGCCCAGGCCGAGGGCGCCGAGTGGCTCGACGTGGTCGCGGCGCTCGCGGCCGCCGTGCCCCGCGACGTGGTGATGGCCACCGACAACGCGATGGCCTGCTACCTCGGCACGCTGGCCAACCTCGCCACGCACACGCCGGCGTCGTACCTGTTCCCGACGGGTTACGGCACCCTCGGCTTCGGTCTGCCCGCGGGCATCGGCGCCAAGGTCGGCAACCCGGACCGGCCCGTCGTGGCGATGCTGGGCGACGGCGGTGTCATGTTCACCGTCGCCGAGCTCGCGACCGCCGCCGAGCTGCGGATCGCGCTGCCCGTCGTGGTGGTCGACAACTCCGGCTACGGCGAGATCCGCAACGAGATGGCCGAGCGCGGCGACCCGGTCCACGCGGTGACCTTCCCGGCTCCCGACTTCGCCGCCCTCGGTCGGTCGGTCGGCTGCCTCGGCGTCACCGTCGACCTCGGCGCGGACGGCACGCCCGCCGACCTCACCGCCGCGGTCCGCGACGCGCTCGCCGCCGACCGCCCCACCGTGATCCACGTCCGCATGCCCCGTGACGTCTCCCGTGAAGGAGGAGCCCGATGACCGCCCCGACCCGTGACAGCCTGCTGGAGATCACCTGGACCGACCCGGTCACCGGGCGCAAGGGGTACGTCGTCATCGACACCCTCGTGCGCGGCCTGGCCAGCGGCGGCCTGCGCCTGCGGGAGGGCTGCTCGCTCGCCGAGGTGCGCGGCCTGGCCCAGGGCATGACCCGCAAGGAGGCGCTGGTCTACGACCCGGCCGACCGCTACCTGCCGCTCGGCGGCGGCAAGGGCGGCATCGACATCGATCCCGCCGACCCGCAGGCCACCGAGGTGCTGCGCCGCTTCCTCGCCGCCGTGCTGCCCGTCGTGCGCGAGCAGTGGAACACCGGGGAGGACTTCGGGCTGCGTCAGGAGACGATCGACAAGGTCGCCGCCGACCTCGGCCTGCCCTCGACGGTCGAGGCGGTGTTCGCCACCCTCGACGACGCACCCGCCGCGCGCGAGCGGCTCGCGACCGCGTTCGCCGACATCGTCGGCGGCATCTCGCTCGGCGACCTCGTCGGTGGGTACGGCGTCGCACAGGCCGCCGTCGTCGCGGCCGAGCGCCAGGGCATCGCCGCCGGCGAGGCGACCGCGGTGGTCCAGGGCTTCGGCTCCATCGGCGGTGCGGCCGCGCGCTACCTCGCCGAGGCGGGGGTGAAGGTGATCGCCGTCGCCGACCGCGAGGGCCTGGTCCGCGACGACCGTGGTCTCGACGTCGAGGCGCTGCTCGCCGCGCGCGACGGCCTCGGCGTGATCGCCCGCGACCGCCTGCCCGAGGGCGTCGAGCTCGACCACCGCGACGCGTGGCTCGAGGTGCCGTGCGACCTGCTCGTGCCGGCCGCGATGTCCTACGTGATCGGGCCCGAGGACGTCGACCGGATCCAGGCGCGGATCGTCGTCGAGGGCGCCAACATGCCCACCCTGCCCGAGGCCGAGGCCGCCCTCCTGGCGCGCGGGATCCCCGTCGTACCGGACTTCCTGGCCAACGTGATGACCAACGCCTGGTGGTGGTGGGTCGTCTTCGGCGACGTCGCGCCGACCGCGGCGTCGTCGTACGACAAGATCCGTACGGTCATGCGGCGCCTCGTCACCGAGGTCGGCGACGCTGCCGACGCGTCCGGCCGGACGTTGCGCGAGTGCGCGCTCGAGCTGACCGCGCGCAACTCCGCCGCGTTGCGGGAGCGCTTCGGGGTCACGGGGTGACCACGCGGGGTTGCCTGTTCCTCGGCGGTCGCTGGCAGGCTCCCCGCGACGGAGGGACCCGCGAGGTCGAGAACCCCGCCACGGAGCTGGTGATCGCGCGGGTCGCCGAGGGCGGCCCGCGCGACGTGGACGCCGCCGTCCATGCCGCACGACGAGCCTTCCCGTCCTGGTCCGGGCTGGAGGTGACGGACCGGGTCGCCGTCCTCGAGCGGTGGTACGACGAGCTGCTGGCCGTCCACGACGAGCTGGTCGCGACCACGGTCGCCGAGGTCGGGGCGCCGGTCGTGATCGCCCGGGAGGCGCACGTCGAGCTCGGACTCGCGGTGCTGCGCGGCTACCTCGACGCCTCGAAGGACGTCGCCTGGGAGGAGCAGGTCGGCAGCTCGGTCGTGCTGCGCGAGGCCGCGGGTGTCGCGGCCTGCATCACGCCGTGGAACTACCCCTTCTACCAGGTGCTCGCGAAGCTCGGCGGCGCCCTGGTGGCGGGCTGCACGGTCGTGCTCAAGCCCGCCGAGCTGACGCCCCTGTCGGCCTACCTGCTGGCGGAGGCGGCCGATCGGGCCGGGCTCCCGGCGGGCGTGCTCAACCTCGTGCCCGGTGCCGGCTCGGTGGTCGGCGAGGCGATGGTCACCCACCCCGACGTCGACGTCGTGTCCTTCACCGGCTCCACCGGTGTCGGTGCGCGGATCACCGCGCTCGCGGCGCCGACCGTCAAGCGGGTCTGCCTCGAGCTCGGCGGCAAGTCCGCCAGCGTCGTGCTGGACGACGCCGACCTCGTCGCGGCCGTGACCGGCACCGTGCAGGCGGCGATGCTCAACTCCGGCCAGACCTGCAGCGCGTGGTCCCGGCTGCTGGTCCCGGCGTCCCGGCTCGCCGCGGCCACGGAGCTCGCGGCCACCGCGGCTGCCGGGCTGGTCCTCGGCGACCCGCTCGACGAGCGGACCTGGCTGGGCCCGCTCGTCTCGGCGGCCCAGCGCGCCACCGTCGCGGGCTTCGTCGACCGGGCGGTCGCCGCCGGGGCACGCGTCGTCGCCGGCGGCTCCGCCCGGCCAGCGCCGGTGGGTCATTTCCACGCCGCCACCGTGCTGGCCGGCGTCGCCCCCGACGCGGAGGTGGTGCGCGAGGAGGTCTTCGGGCCGGTCCTCACGGTCCAGGGCTTCGACACCGACGACGAGGCGGTCGCTCTGGCCAACGCGACGGCGTACGGCCTGCACGGCGGGGTCTGGTCGGCGGATCCCGCACGGGCACTGGGGATCGCGCGCCGGCTGCGTACCGGACAGGTCGACGTCAACGGCGCCGCGTTCAACCCTTCCGCCCCGTTCGGCGGCTACGGGCGCTCGGGCAACGGCCGCGAGCTCGGGCGGCACGGGATCGAGGAGTTCCTCGAGACCAAGTCGGTCCAGCGGTGAGCGCCGTCGCCGTCGACGGGGTGCGCACCCGTCGTACCGCGGCGCTCGCGCTCGTCGCGGTCACCGCCGTGTGGGGCTCGACCTTCGGCCTGTCCAAGGACCTGATCGGGCGGCTGCCCGTCGCCGACTACCTCGGGTTGCGCTACCTCGTCGCCGCCACGGTGCTGGTGGTCGTCTGCCCGAGGCTGCTGCGGGTCATGAGCCCGCACACGCTGAAGGTCGGGGCCGGCCTCGGCACGCTGTACGCCGTCGCACAGCTGCTCCAGTTCCACGGCCTGGCGCACACCGCTCCGACCGTGTCGGCCTTCGTGGTGGCGATGTACGTCGTGTTCACGCCGGTCCTCGCCGCCGCGATGCCGGGCCGCGACGTCGACCGGACCACCTGGTCGGCCGTGGCGGTCGCGACCGCCGGCATCGCCGCGATGTCCCTGCGGGGCTGGGCGTTCGGTGCCGGCGAGACGATGACCCTCGTCGCGGCGCTGCTGTACGCCGTGCACATCCTCGCCCTCGGCCGCTGGGCCCGTCCCGGCGAGGCGTTCGCGCTCACCTTCGTCCAGCTCGCGACCATGGGCGCGCTGCTGACGGCGGTCGGTGCGTCCGACGGACTCACCCTGCCCGGGCCGGGAGACCTGCCCACGTTCGCCTACCTCGCGGTCGTCGCGGGCGCCGTCACCCTGCTGGTGCAGACCTGGGCCCAGGCCCACCTCGACTCCGGCCAGGCGTCCGTGCTGATGGTCCTCGAGCCGGTGTGGGCCGCCGTCCTCGGTGCCCTGCTCTGGCACGAGACGCTCGGTCCCCGGACCCTCGGCGGCGGCGCGCTCGTCCTGGTGGCGATGCTCATGGTCGTCGCCCGCCCGGCCGCCGAGCCGGTCCCCGAACCCCCGACCTCCCACGCCTAGGAGCACCCATGCCCGACGTCATCGTCGTCGGCGGCGGCATCGCCGGCGCCTCGATCGGCCACGAGCTCGCCACCCGCGGGCGGACCGTGTGCGTGCTCGAGGCCGAGACCGAGCTGGCCCGGCACACCACCGGTCGCTCCGCAGCGACCTGGATCGGCGGCTACGGACCACCCGAGGTGCGCCGGCTGACCCTGGCCAGCCGGCCATTCCTCGAGCACCCGGCCATCGACGTGGCCGGCCCGCTGCTGACGCCGCTGCCCTGCCTCTACGTCGGCGGACCGGACGCGTCGCTGCAGGCGGCCGCCGACATCCCCGGCGTCCGGGTCGACCCCGTCGAGGCGGAGCGGTTCAACCCGTTGCTGCGGCCCGGGTGGACGACCGTCGCGGTCCTCGACGACACCGCCTGCGAGGTGGACGTCGCGGGGCTGCACCAGGGCTACGTGCGCGCGCTACGTGCTGGCGGGGGAGAGGTGCGCCTCGGCGCCCGGGTGACCGGCGCGGCGAGGGAGGCGGGGCTGTGGCGGCTCTCGCTGGCCTCGGGCGACGTGCTCTCCGCGCCGGTCGTCGTGGTCGCCGCGGGTGCCTGGGGCGACGAGGTCGGTCGCCTCCTCGGCTCGGCGGGCGTCGGCCTGGAGCCGCGCCGGCGCACGATCTTCGGGTCGCCGGCCGCCGTACCGCTGGCGGGGATGCCGTTCACCTGCGACCTGGACGGTGGTTGGTACGTCAAGGCGGAGGGCGAGCTCGCGCTCTGCTCACCGGAGGACGCCGAGCCGCACCCACCCGGCGACCCGAAGCCGGACGAGCTCGAGATCGCCCGCACCATCGAAGCGGTCAACGAGGCAATGGTGCTCGGGCTGCGCAGCGTGCGCACCGCCTGGGCCGGGTTGCGCACCTTCGCTCCCGGCGGTGACCCGGTGGCGCGCTACGACGACGACGTCGAGGGGCTGTTCTGGTTCGTCGGCCAGGCCGGGTACGGCATCCAGATGGCGCCCGCGCTCGCCGTGGAGGCGGCCGAGCGGCTCGCCGGTCAGCCGGGGTAGGTCGCCTCGGCGAGCGCCGCCGCGAGCGCCTCGAGCTCGGGGCGCCGGTGGGCGTCGTAGGGGAAGCCGTGGCGGGGGCCGGACGCGCAGAGGATGTGCGCGCGGGCGGGCTTGCCGTCGGTGAGCTCGAGACGCGGCTGCTGCCAGACGTGGTGGCGGTGGGGGTCGGCCCAGCCGGAGATGTCCAGGACCTGCCGGTCGAACACCATCAGGGTCCTGTCGTCCGGCTGCGCCTTGATGGTCGCCATGCGCCCGGCGGTAGGCCGGTTCCTCTAGCATCGGCGGCACCCGGGTCGCCCGGGCCGACCGAGGAGGGGACATGGCGGTGGATGTCGAGTCGCGACGGCAACGCATCATCGACGCGACCCTCGACGTGATCCGCGACCACGGCCTCGCCGGGACCCGGACCCAGGAGATCGCCCGCCGTGCCGGGGTCAGCTCCGGCCTGCTGCTCTACCACTTCACGACGCTCGACGGCGTGATCGCTGCGGCGATGACCGAGTCCGAGGACCGCTACTACCGCAGCCTCGAGGCCGAGTCCGCCAGCGGGCGTCCCGCGGTCGAGCGGCTCCGGCTGCTCGTCGAGCGGTCCGGCGACGCGGCGAGCGTGATCTCCGCCTGGACGCTGTGGATGGAGTTCTGGGTGCGCGCACTGCGCGACCCCGCGACCGCCACGCTGTGCACGACGCTCGAGGCCCGGTGGCGTGCCGTGCTGCTCGACGTGATCGAGCAGGGGGTGCGGGAGGGGACCTTCACCACCGCGTCCTCGCGGATCTCGACCATCCGCCTCGCGGCGATGCTCGACGGGCTCTCGGTCGCCGCGACGCTCGGCGACCGCGAGGTCCCCGTCGACGCCGTGCCTGACCTGTGGCTCGCCGCCGCGGCGCTCGAGCTGGGGTGCGACCCGGCGCTGCTGGGGGTCGGCTGAACGGTGCCGGCGTCGTGAGCGCCGCGAGGCGCGTGCGATGGCAAGGCGGCGGAGCGAAGCCATGCTGGGTGCACGTCGAGCGACGCCAACACCGCCAGCGTGCGTGCCTCGCGGCGCGCAGCAGGCGGCACCGTTCAGCCGACCCCCAGTGGGTCTGACAGCAGCGCCGGGCCGGTCTTCATCGGAGGGCGGCCAGGACCTCCGCAGCGGCGCGCTCACCCGAGCGGATCGCGCCGTCGATGTAGCCGTTGCCGAGGCCGGCGGTCTCGGTGCCCGCCCAGTGCAGCGGTCCGACCGGGTCGCGGCGCCCGGCGGCGTGCTCGTGCCATGTCCCCGGCGACGGAACGGCGGCGTAGGCGCCCTCCGCCCACGGCTCCTCGGGCCAGCACCGCTCCAGGTAGCCCGTCGGGTCGCCGGCCTCCGGGCCGAGCACGGCCAGCACGTCGAGCACCGCCTTGCGCCGCGCCTCCGGCGACTGCACCGACCAGGAGCGATAGTCGTCGGCGTACACGAAGGCCGCGATGACGCCGCGGGAGCCGTCGACCGGGGAGCTGTCGAAGGTGTAGGCGACCGCGCTGCCGTCGTACGTCGTCACCTGGCCCGACAGCCCGCGCTCGCGCCAGAACGGGCGGTCGTAGGTGACGTGCACCTTGGCGACGTCGCCCATCGGGCTGCGCGCCAGCCAGCGCCGGCGCGGCGTGGGGAGCAGCGGTGAGAACGCGATCCGCGCCTGTGCCGGCGGCGTCCCGGTGACGACCGCGCGGCGGGCCCGGACCCCGCCGGTGGTCGTCGTGAGGGTGACGCCGTCGTCGTCCCACGCGACCGCGGTGACGGCGGTCCCGAGCCGGAGGCGGTCGCCGAGGGTCGCGGCCGCCGCCCGCGCGGGTGCGTCGGCGCCGTCGACGAAGCGGCTGTCCTGGGCGCCACCTGCGGTGCCGAGAAGCGGGTCGAGGCCGCCGCCGGCCGCAACGTAGAACAGCACGTGGAACAGCGAGACGTCGCGCGGCTCGCAGGCCCACAGCCCCTGGACGACCAGGCGCATCCGGCGATGGGCGTCGGGGGAGGGTGCCTCGGCACACAGCCAGTCCTCGAAGGTGCGCGAGTCCCAGGCGGCCAGGTCCGGACAGGTCTCGGGGTGCTCGGCGTCGACCTGGGAGGCGAGGGCGTCGACGCGCGCCACCAGGTCGTCGTACCCGGCGGAGTCGTGCTCGGCCGGGTGCTCGCCGCTGGTGTGGGGCAGCGGTGCCGACCCCGGCCACAGCTCGAGGTGCGCGCCGGCGTCGTACGTCGGGAAGCGGGTGCAGCCGTACCGGTCCGCCCAGCGCAGGAAGGCCGTCTGCCCGGGCCCGACCCACTGCCCGCCGTGGTCGACGAGGACGCCCCCCTCGGCGCGGGTCCAGACGCGGCCCCCGACGCGGTCCGCGGCCTCCAGCACGACCACCTCCAGCCCGGCGGCGGTCAGGTCCAGGGCGGCGGCGAGGCCGGCGTACCCGGCCCCGACGATCGCGACGTCGACGTGCTCCATGCGGTCCTCCATTGCTGGCTCCTCGGTGCAGAACGGCTCTTGACAGGTGTGAGCGGCGTCACTGATCCTAGCCTGACTGAACGTTCAGTCAAGAATTGAGGAGAACCGGATGGACGACGCGATGCGTGCCGAGCTCGAGCACCGGCTGGCCCTGATCGAGGACCCCGGGGGAGCCGAGGGCGCCCTGCCGCCGCTACCCCTGGCGGACCTCGTCGCCGCCGTCGTGGGGCTCGCGCTGATCACCGTCGCGCTGCTGTGGTGGGCCCTGTGAGCGCGCCGGCGAAGGCGCCGGGCATCGCCGAGCAGGACGCCACGCTCAACGAGCTGCCGCTGCTGCGCCGCGAGCGGATCTGGGGCTTCTGGGACTACTCCTCGGTCAACATCGGCCTCGCGATCGCGACCTGGGCCTTCCTCCAGGGCGGCGCGGTCGCCTACTACGTCGGAGCGAAGCAGGCGATCGCCAGCATCGTGATCGGCTACGGCATCAGCGTCCTGCTCGTCTCGCTCGCGCCCTGCCTGCCGTGTGGCCGGTACGGCGTCGAGCAGTTCGTGTCCATGCGCAGCGTGCTCGGGGAGCGCGGCGCCCGGGTGCTGATGGTCGTCATGTCCGCGCTGCTCGCCGCTGCCTGGTCCGCCGTCCTGGCGATCATGTGCGGGCACGCGCTCGCCAACGTGGCCAACCAGGTCCTCGGCACCAAGATCTCCGCGGGCGCCGGCATCGTCAGCGTGCTCGCCGTCCTGGCGCTGGCCGCCTCCTGGGCGATCGTCGCGCGCGGACCCCGCTCGATCGAGCTGGTCAACCGCTTCGTCGCGCCCGGGCTCGTCGTCGTCACCCTGGTCATGCTGGCGCTGGTGCTCACCCGCACCAGCTGGTCCGAGCTCGCCGCCACACCCGCCCTCGACCCGTGGGGCGACAGCCACCTCGACTTCATGCTGGCCGTCGAGCTCAACATCGCCGGCGGCTTCGCGTGGTGGCCCAACGTCGGCAACCTCGCCCGGCTCACCCGCAGCACCCGCAGCGCCTTCTGGCCCAACGCCCTCGGCCTCTTCCTGGCCTCGGTCGTCGCCGCCGTCGTCGGCGTCTTCGCCGCCCTGGCGCTCGGCTCGGAGGACCCGACGCTGTGGATGGTCCCGCTCGGCGGCGCCCTGCTCGGCGTCCTGGCGCTGGCCTTCGTCGGGATGGCGAACGTGACCAGCGTGGTCGCGCAGAGCTACGCCGCCCTGGTCGCGATCAAGGGTGGCGGCGGGAGCGCCGTACGCCGGGTGCCGTGGTCCCTGCTCGCCGCGATCATCCTCGCCCCGGCGGCGGTCCTGGTCTTCTTCCCGGAGGCGGTCTACGACAACTACGCGCGGTTCGTGTCGTGGGGCGCGATCGTCGTGGCGCCGCTGTGCGCGGTGCAGCTCGTCGACTTCTTCGTGCTCCGCCGCCAGGTCCTCGACGTGCGCGCGCTGCACCTGCCCCACGCCGAGTCCCGGTACGGCTTCCTGCGCGGCTGGAACCCCGTCGCCGTGCTGGCCGTCGTGCTCGGGGCTCTCACCTACGCGCTGCTGCTCAACCCGGTGACCTACGAGCCCGCGGGCTGGTTCCGGTACGTCACGGCCTCGCTGCCGGCCTTCGCGGTCGCCGCGTCCGTGCACTGGGGCGGCACCCGACTGGTGCTCCTGCGCCGGGCGGACTGGGGCGGGTACCGATAGCCTTTCGCGCATGTCGATCGTCGTGGTCACCGACTCCACCTCGACCGTCCCGGCCGAGGTCGCGGAGGCCAGCGGGGTGCACGTCGTACCGCTGCAGGTGGTCATCGACGACGACGTCTACGACGAGGGCGCCGAGGAGGTCACGCCCGAGCGGCTCGCGGTCGCGCTGAAGGAGAAGCGTGCCGTCAGCACCTCGCGCGCCTCGCCCGCGGTGTTCGCCGACCTCTACCAGCGCCTCGCCGCCGAGGGCGCGACCGAGATCGTGTCGATCCACCTCTCCGCCGAGGTGAGCGGCACCTTCGAGTCGGCGCTGGTCGCGTCCCGGCAGGCGCCGGTTCCCGTGACGTGTGTCGACACGCGGCAGGTCGGGGTCGCGACCGGGTACGCCGTGGAGTCGGCCCTCGACGTCATCGCGGCCGGCGGCACGGCCACCGCGGCGGCCGAGGCCGCGCGGGCCCGGGCCGCGGGCGCGACCTCCCTCTTCTACGTCAACACCCTCGAGTACCTCCGCCGTGGCGGCCGGGTCGGCGCCGCGGCGGCCGTCTTCGGTGGCGCGCTCGCGGTCAAGCCGCTGCTCGGCATCGTCGACGGCGTGATCTCGCCGCGGGCGAAGGTCCGCACGGCCGCCAAGGCCATCGCCCGTCTCGAGACGCTCGCGGTCGAGGCGGCCGGGGACGTCGCGGTGGAGGTCTGCGTCGCCCACCTCGCCGCCGAGGAGCGGGCGTCGGCGATGGCCGCGCGGCTCGCGGAGGAGCTGGGTGAGCAGGTGGTCCCGGCCCGGTCGGGGGAGGTCGTGCGCTGCGTCGAGCTCGGCGGGGTGCTCGGTGCCCACGTCGGGCCCGGCATGCTGGCGATCTGCGTGGCACCGGTCCTCTGAGCCCGGGCTGAGTCACTCCGGTCGCGGACGGAGCCGTCGGCTGTCCACAGGCGGGTCCCGGTCGGGTGGTCATCCCCAGGCCAGCGCGCTCCGGCGGCTCGACGACCGGAGGCCGACCTAGCGTGCCGCCATGTCCGCACGACGCTCCGCCGCCCGCCCCGACCCGCCCGCCGCCGACGCCGCGGCGCGCCGGCTGGCACTGATCGCGGCCGACCTCGGGGTCGGCCCGGGCGCCTCGCCGGCCGCGGAGCAGCTCGAGCCCTGGTGGGCCGACCACACGCGGGTGGCCGACCCGTTGCCGGCAGGGTCGCCCCTGGCGGTGGTGCCGGAGGCGCCCGACGAGCCCCCGTTGCCCGCGGCGCCCGCCCTGCCCGAACCCGGGCGTCACGCTGCTCGTCGGCGGCGCCCCCGACCCGACCCGCGCAGGTCCCTGGCGCTGCTCGGCGACCGGCTCCCCACGCTCGGGGTGCCCCAGGTCGCGGTCGTCGCCCTCGCCGTCGCCCTCGGGCTGGCCGTCACCACCTGGTGGGTGCTCCGCGACCGCACCGAGCCCCTCGCCCCGGTGTCCGCCGAGCCGACCGCTCCGCTGGTCACGACGACGCCGTCAGCCGCGCCCGAACCGGTCCCCGGGCAGGCACCCGGGCAGGCACCCGGGTCGACGCCGGGTGGCGCCGGCGCAGGGCCCGGCACGGGCACGGTCACCGTCGACGTGGCCGGCAGGGTGCGCCGGCCAGGGATCGTGGTCCTCGCCGCCGGGTCGCGGGTCACCGACGCCCTCGCGGCCGCGGGCGGCCCGCGCAAGGGGGTGGACCTGACCCCGCTCAACCTGGCCCGAGTGTTGGTCGACGGCGAGCAGGTCGTGGTCGGCGGCCCGGCCCGACCGCCGGCGGCCGCAGGTGCCGCCACCTGGAGCGGAGGTGCCGGCGGCGGCGCGAGCGGCGCGCTGGTCAACCTCAACACCGCCGGCCAGGGCGAGCTGGAGTCGTTGCCCGAGGTCGGCCCGGTCACGGCCCAGTCGATCATCGCCTGGCGCGACGCGCACGGAGGATTCACCAGCGTCGACGAGCTGCTCGAGGTCGACGGGATCGGGGAGAAGACGCTCGAGCAGATCACCCCGCACGTCACGGTGTGACCGGAGCCGACGTGACGAAGCGATCAGGTGGCGCCGAGGAGCGCGCGGTGCAGCACCGCGATCAGCTCGCCGCGGGTGATCATGCCGACGAGCCGGCCCTCGTCGTCGACGACGGGCACGTTCTTGTACCCCTCGGTCGTCATGATCGGGACCAGCTCGGCGACGGGGGTGTCGGCCGCGATCGCGGTGACGTCGGTCCGCATGATCGAGTCGACCGACTCCAGCTCGACGATGTCGCGGGTGAACAGGTCGATGATCGAGACCACCCCGACCACGTGCCGCTCGGCATCGACGACCGGCAGCGTCTTGACCTGACGCTGCACGATCAGGGTCCGCGCGCGGTAGATCGACTCGAACGGGTGCACCACCACGACGTCGGTGTTCATGATCCTCGAGACCGGGATCGAGCCCAGGCGCCGGTCGAGGGCGTGCGTCTCGGCGTCGCGCACGATCGAGACGATGTCGGCCGGCAGCACGTCGAGGCGGTCGGCCAGGCGCGTCATCGCCTGCTCGACGTCGGGAGTCGTGATCCCGAGGGCCGCGGCGGCGGGCGACGTGGCGGCGGAGGCGGCCGGGCGGTGCGGGTACCTCCGCCCGCTCAGGTTGTTGACCGCGACCGCGACCAGCAGCAGCACGACCGTGTTGACGGCCACCGGCGTGAGGACGAAGAGCGCCCCCTGCTCGTCGATGGCAGGGGTCGCGGTGGCGGCGAGCAGGGCACAGGCGCCACCGGGCGGGTGCAGGCAGCCGAGCAGCATCATCGTGCCGATCGCGGCACCCACCCCGAGGGCGGCGGCGAGCAGGACGTCGTCCACGACCCAGTGCGCGGCCAGGCCGACAGCCGTCGAGACCAGGTTGCCGCCGAGCACGGGCCACGGCTGGGCGAGCGGGCTCGCGGGCACCGCGAAGAGCAGCACCGCGCACGCCCCCATCGGGGCGACGATGAACGGCAACAGCTCGGGACCTCCCGGGACCGCCCGCGCCGTCGCCCCGGCAACGGCGATGCCGAGCAGGGCGCCGAGCGCACCACGGGCGAACTCGGCGGAGCTGTAGCGGGTCACCCGCGGAACCCTAGTGTCACCCGTCCCTCGGCGCCCGACCTGCGGATGCCGGCTCTGGGTGCGGCGGCGTGGCTCGGCGGCATCGCCGCGCAACGCTCCGTCCTCGGTGCGTACGCCGGCCTCGTCGGACTCGGTCTCCTGGTCTGGCTGCTCGCCCCGCGGCTGCCGCCGGGAAGGCTGCGACTGCTGCTCGCCGCCGGCGTCGTCGCCAGTGCCGCGGTCACCGGCACCACCCTGCGCCACGACGCGGTCCGGGGCTCGCCGCTGCACGACCTCGCCGCGGAGCGTGCCACCGCCGACCTGGTGGGCACCGTCGTCTCCGACCCGCGGACGATACCGGGCCGGGCCGGGCCGCAGGCCGTGGTCCGGCTCCGGGTGCGGGAGGTGACGGCGCGTGGCCACCGGTTGCGCACCGGCGGCAGCGTCGTCGTCATCGGGTCCTCGCGCTGGGCCACGGCGGCGCTCGGCGACCGGGTCGTCGCCGAAGGACGGCTCGCGGCCTCCGACGACCTGGGCACCGCGGCGCTGCTGATCGGGGCGCGCGACCCGGTGCGGATCCGCGGACCCGACCCGTGGTGGCGGGCGTCGGGGGCGGTACGTGCCTCGATCCGGCGCGCCGTCGCGCATCGGCCGCCGGACCAGGCGGGCCTGGTGCCGGCGCTGGTCGACGGCGACGACGCCGGACTGCCGGACGCGGTCGAGCGGGACTTCCGGACGACCGGCCTGACCCACCTGACGGCGGTGAGCGGCACCAACCTGACCCTGGTCGTGGGCTCGCTGCTCCTGCTGGCTCGCGCCGTGGGGGTGCGACGGCGCTGGCTCGCCGTGGTCGGCCTGGCCGGGATCGTGGGGTTCGTGCTGCTGGCCCGGACCGAGCCGAGCGTGCTCCGTGCGGCGGTGATGGGGACGGTCGGGCTGTTCGCCTTCGGCCCCGACGGGCGGCGGCGCGGCCTGCGGGCGCTCGGCGTCGCCGTGACCGGGCTGGTGCTCGTGCAGCCGGACCTGGCGGTGGCGGCCGGTTTCGCCCTGTCCGTGCTGGCCACCGGCGGGATCGTGCTGCTGGGACCGCCGCTCGCCGGGGCGATGGCGCGGTGGCTGCCGCGGGCACTGGCCGACGCGATCGCCGTGCCGACCGCGGCCCAGCTCGCCTGCACTCCGGTCATCGCCGGACTCTCGGGCGAGGTCAGCCTGGTCGCGATCGTCGCCAACCTGCTGGCCGGCCCGGCGGTCGGGCCGGCGACCGTCCTCGGCCTGGCGGCCGGGCTGCTCGGCCTGGTGTGGCCCTGGGCCGGGCGCCTGGTGGGCACCGCCGCGGGCTGGAGCGTCGGCTGGATCATCGCCGTCGCCGAGCACGCCGCCGCCCTGCCCGGCGCCGCCGTCGGCTGGGGGAGCGGCGCGCTCGCGGTCGGGGTGCTCGCGGTGCTCTGCCTGGTGCTCGGGCTCGTGCTGCCACGGCTGGTCCGGCACCGCGCGGCCGGCGCGGCCCTCGTCGTCCTGCTCCTGCTCGTGGTGCTCGGAGTCCCCGGCCGGCTCTGGTCGGCGTCGGGGCCGTGGCCGCCACCGGGCTGGGTGCTGGTCGCCTGCGACGTCGGTCAGGGCGACGCCCTGGCGCTCGCGGTCGGCCCGCGCTCCGCGGTCGTCGTCGACGCCGGACCGGACCCGCGCGCCGTGGACCGGTGCCTCGACCGGCTGGGGGTCGAGCAGGTGCCGCTCCTGGTGCTGACCCACTTCCACGCCGACCACGTCGACGGCATCGACGGGGTCCTCGACGGACGGGCCGTGGGCGGGATCGAGACGTCGGCCCTGGCCGACCCGCCTCTGGGGGCCCAGCTGGTCCGGCGCGCGGCGCAGGCTGCGGGCGTGCCGATGTCGACAGCGCCGTACGGCCTCACGCGGCGGGTCGGCGAGGCCACCGTGCAGGTGCTCCACCCCGACCTGCCGGGCCCCGTCGACGGCCCGGGCGACGGCAGCAGCGCCAACGACGCGAGCGTGGTACTGCTGGTCGAGGTGGCCGGCCTGCGGCTGCTGCTGACCGGCGACCTCGAGCCGCCGGGGCAGGACGAGGTCGCCGCGCTGGTGGGGGACCTGGACGTCGACGTGCTCAAGGTCCCGCACCACGGCAGTGCCCACCAGGACCTCGACTGGCTGGCCTCGCTGCGCCCCGAGGTCGCACTGGTGTCGGTGGGGGCCGACAACGGCTACGGCCACCCCGCGCCCGCGGTGGTGCGCGGGCTGGAGGATGCCGGCGCGACGGTCCTGCAGACCGACCGTGACGGCGACATCGCGGTGGTGGCCGACGACACGGGAGGCGTCCGGACGCACTCGCGCCGGTGAGGCTGAGGTGGCCGGTGTCGTGTCGGGGGCGTGTGGGAGGGTGGGCAC
>JADCLI010000038.1 GCA_016803235.1 Pimelobacter simplex | reverse complement strand
GGTGCTGGCTCATCAGGGGTTCACCTGCTCGAGGTAGTCGGAGAACCACGACTCCAGGTCAGCCGGATCCGTGGGGAAGGGCGGGACGTCGTCCGGGATACCCGACGGGACCCCACTCGGAACCTTCGTGGGCAGGTCCGGGACGCTCGGCGCGTCGCTGGGGAGATCGGGCAGGCTCTCGGTCGGCAGGTCGCTCGGGAAGTCCGAGGCGTCGATCGTGGGCAGGTCGAGGGTCGGCTTCGTGACGGGAGCGCCGGGCGTCGTACTGCTGCTCGTGTCGTCTCCGGCGGGCTCGGCGTCCCCACCGTCGCGGCCGACGAGCAGGAACGCGGCACCGGCGAGGACCGCGAGGGCCAGCAGCACGCCGCCGACGGCGATGGACGCCCGCAGGCCGCGGCCACCGCCCACCTCGAGGGAGGGGCCGTCGGTCGGGAGCTCGGGGGGCACGGCCCTCACCCTAGACGAGCGGGGCTTGCAGAATGAGGGCATGGCCGGAGCGCCCACGCCACCGAGGACCCCGTTCACGCCGCTCAGCGTCGAGAGCGAGTCGACCGTCTCGCGGGTCGCCGCCGAGGTGCGCCGGGCGATCTTCGAGGGCGACCTGGAGAGCGGCACGCCGCTGCGCGAGGTCGCGCTGGCCGAGTCGCTCGGGGTCTCGCGCCCGACCGTCCGCGAGGCGTTGACGGTGCTCGTGGCGGAGGGCCTCGCCACCCGGGAGCCCCACCGCGGGGTGATGGTGGCGACCCCGCGCGCCGACTCGGTGCGCGACGTGTGCCGGGCCCGATGGGTGCTCGAGGGGGCCGGCGTGCGGGCGTGGCCGGCCGCGGCCGACGCACGGCGGGCGCGGGTGCGCACCACCCTGGAGGCCTACACCGCAGCGGTGCGCAGCGGCGAGGCGTCGTACGAGGAGCTCAACGAGCGCCACCTGTCCTTCCACGTCTCGCTCGTGGAGCTGACCGGGAGCCCGCGGCTGGTGCAGATGGCCGAGGCCCTGATGGACGAGCTGAGGCTGGCGCTGGCGCAGGTCGAGCGGATCAACCGCAACGCCCACGACGAGGCGGAGTCCCACGAGGGCCTGGTCGAGCTGCTCGAGGCGGACCGGATCGACGGACCGGACGGGGCGTCCGAGTTCCTGCGCAAGCACATCGACGACGCCGAGGTGGAGATCATCGAGGCGCTCGGGCTCGAGTGACCCTCCCCTGACACACTGTCCGCATGCTGGCCTTCCTGTCCCGTTGGGCGATCACGACCGCCGCGCTCGCCGTGGCCGCGCAGCTGATCGGCGGCATCTGGTTCGAGGGCGCGAGCGAGGGGCGAGCGGAGCTCGAGGACAAGATCCTGCCGCTCGTGCTGGTCGCGCTGATCTCGTGCCTGGTGACCGCCTGGGTCAAGCCGGTGCTGGCGTTCCTCTCGATCCCGTTCATCCTGCTGACGCTGGGCCTGTTCCTGATCGTGCTCAACGCGCTGCTGCTGCGGTTCACCGCGTGGCTGGCCGACGCGGTCGACATCGGGTTCCACGTCGACGGCTTCTGGCCGGCGGTGTGGGGCTCGATCATCATCAGCGTCACCACCTGGTTCCTCGACGCGATCGTCGGCGCCGACGACTGATGGCGACCGCTCCCCCACCCCGCACGCCGGGTCAGTACCGCGTCGCGCTGGTCTGCCTCGGCAACATCTGCCGCTCCCCGATGGCCGACGTGGTGCTGGCCGCCCGGGTCGCCGAGGCCGGTCTCGACGACCGGGTCGAGGTGATCAGTGCCGGCACCGGCACCTGGCACGTCGGCGAGCCGATGGACCGCCGGGCCGCGGCCCTCCTCACCACCGAGGGGTACGACGCCAGCCGGCACCGCGCCCAGCAGGTCCTCGCCTCCTGGCTGGACGAGCAGGACCTCGTGCTGGCCATGGACCACGACAACCTGCGCGACCTGCGCGCGCTGGGCGAGGCCGACCCCGAGCGGGTGCGCCTGTTCCGCGACTTCGATCCCGACGAGCCGGGCGGCGAGGTCCCGGACCCCTTCTTCGGTGGCGACGAGGGCTTCGGCACCGTCCTCGCGATGGTGGAGCGGACCTCCGCCGCGCTGGTGAGGGCCGTGGCCGCGGTGCTTCCCTGAACTGGCCCTACTCACCGGTCACCCTTAGATTTACTAGGACGTCCTAGTAAATCGAGCACCAGGAGAGCAGATGACGAGCATCGAGCGTGTGGGAGTGGTCGGCGGCGGCCTGATGGGGTCCGGCATCGCCGAGGTCAACGCCCGCGCGGGCAAGGACGTGATCGTCGTCGAGTCCTCCGCCGCCGCGGTCGAGGCCGCCCAGCAGCGCCTCGAGGCGTCGCTCAAGCGGGCCGAGAGCCGCGGCAAGATCGAGTCCGCGTCCGCCGTGCTGGAGCGGATCCGCGTCGTCGACGACCTCGCCGCGCTCGCCGACCGCGACATCGTGATCGAGGCGATCGTCGAGGACGAGCAGGCCAAGACCGACCTGTTCCGCCGCCTCGACGAGATCGTGACCAGCCCCGACGCGATCCTCGCCTCCAACACGTCGTCGATCCCGATCATGAAGCTGGCCGTGGCCACCCAGCGACCCACCCACGTGCTCGGCGTGCACTTCTTCAACCCGGTCCCGGTCCTCAAGCTGGTCGAGCTGGTCCCGTCGCTGATGACCGACTCCGAGACCACCGAGCGGGCCCGCTCGTTCGTCCAGGACGACCTCGGCAAGACCGCCATCGACTGCCAGGACCGCGCCGGCTTCGTCGTCAACGCCCTGCTGATCCCGTTCATCCTCTCCGCGATCCGGATGTACGAGTCGGGCTTCGCCTCCGCCGAGGACATCGACCACGGCCTCGTCCTCGGCGCCGCCCACCCGCAGGGGCCGCTGGCACTGGCCGACCTGATCGGCCTCGACACGGTCAAGGCCGTCGCCGAGTCGCTGTACGAGGAGTTCAAGGAGCCCCTGTACGCCGCCCCGCCGCTCCTCGCGCGGATGGTCGAGGCGCGCCTGCTGGGCCGCAAGACCGGCCGAGGCTTCTACACGTACTAGTCCTGGCCGTCGCTTCGCTCCGGCACGTCGCGCGCAAGCGCGACATCCGGCTGAGTGCATTTCCGTCGGGCGCCCCTGCAGGCGGATGCGCTGCGTCAGGGCTCCACGGCGTTGGTTTGGCGCTCGCTCCGCTCGCGCATGTCGCGCCGCCTGCCAACGCTGTTTCTTCCTCCCCCGCCCGCTCCCTCGTTCCTCGGTCGCGGGCTCCTCCGTCCAGAAACAGCGGGCGGCGCGACGAAAAGACTCAGCCGCATGTCAACGCACTCATGCACGACGTGCGGCTGAATGCCGTCGGGCGCGCCGCGTTGCCTGGACTGAGCGGAGCGAGCGAGGAACGAGCGAGCGCAGCGAGGGAAGGCAACGCGCCAAAAGCGCGCCCGACATGCGCGAGCGGAGCGAGCGCCAAACCAACACCGTGAGTCCCTCACGCGGCACATCAGTCCCGCGATCTCCCGCGACCTTGCCGCTCGACCTCTTCCGCGCCTTCAGCCCTTCAGCTCCGGGAAGTCGTCATCCCGGAACTCCCCGGCCGGACGCGCCCCCTCGACCTCGGTCTCCCGCTGCCGCAGCTCCACCCGCCGGATCTTGCCGGAGATGGTCTTCGGCAGCTCGAAGAACTCGAGCCGGCGTACCCGCAGGAACGGGGCGAGGTGCTCGCGGGCGTAGCGCAGGATCGACTCGGCGGTCTCGGCGGTCGGCGAGTGGCCGTCGACCAGCGCGACGTACGCCTTGGGCACCGCGAGCCGCACCGGGTCGGGCGCGGGCACGACGGCCGCCTCCGCGACGGCGGGGTGCTCGATCAGCACCGACTCGAGCTCGAACGGGCTGATCTTGTAGTCGGAGGCCTTGAAGACGTCGTCGGTGCGCCCGATGTAGGTGATGTAGCCGTTCTCGTCGCGGGCCGCGACGTCGCCGGTGTGGTAGAAACCGCCGGCCATGGCGTCGGCGTTCTTCTCGGGATCGCCCTGGTAGCCGGTCATCAGCGACAGCGGTGACGCGGCGAGGTCGAGGCAGATCTCGCCCTCCCCGACCCCGTCGACGACGACACCGGTGAGCGGGTCGACCAGCACCACGGGCACGCCGGGCAGCGGACGGCCCATCGAGCCGGCGACCACCGGCTGGCCGGGCGTGTTGGCGACGGCGGCGGTCATCTCGGTCTGGCCGAAGCCGTCGCGGATGGTGCGGTCCCAGTGCTTCTCGACCTGGCTGATCACCTCGGGGTTGAGCGGCTCGCCGGCGGCGATCGCCTCGCGCAGCGCGCCCGGTCCGCCCGACAGGTCGGCGTTGATGAGCATCCGCCACACGGTCGGCGGGGCACAGAAGGTGGTGACCCCCTCGGTGCGCAGCTGGCCGAGCAGGGCCGCGGCGTCGAAGCGGGAGTAGTTGTAAACGAACACGGTCGCCTCGGCGAGCCACGGCGCGAAGAAGTTCGACCAGGCGTGCTTCGCCCAGCCGGGGCTGGAGATGTTGAGGTGCACGTCGCCGGGCTGCAGCCCGAGCCAGTACATCGTCGACAGGTGGCCGACCGGGTACGACACGTGGGTGTGCTCGACCAGCTTGGGCCGCGAAGTCGTGCCGGAGGTGAAGTAGAGGAGCAGCCGGTCGGTGCTGGCGTTGCCGGGGTGCGGGACCTGCTCGGCAGGACGCTCGTACGCCGCGGCGTACGACTCCCAGCCGGCGACCGCGTCCCCGACGACCAGGCGCACGTAGGAGCCCGGCACCTCGTCGAACTTCGCCGCGTCCGCGGCATTGCACACCACGGCACGCGCGTCACCGCGCGCCAGCCGGTCGACCAGCTCGGCGGGCCCGACCGCGGTCGTGGTCGGCATGATCACCGCGCCGAGACGGATCAGCGCGAGCATCGACTCCCACAGCTCGACCTGGTTGCCGAGCATCACCACGACGCTGTCGCCGCGGCCGACGCCCTGCGCGGCCAGGTGGGCCGCGACCTGCTCGGAGCGGGTGACCAGCTCCCCGAACGAGTACGACGCCCGGGCGCCGTCCTCCTCCACGATCACCAGTCCCGGCTGGTCGTTGTCGCGGGCGAAGGTGTCGAACCAGTCGTGGACGAAGTTGAAGGTGGGGCCGACCTCGGGCCAGGCGAAGTCGGCCACCGCGGCGTCGTACGACGTCCGCAGGGTCTGCAGCCGGTCGCGGACAGCGCGCAGAGAGGCAGGGGTGCTCATGGACGCACTCTGCCCCGGCGCCGCGCCCCGGCGGCACCCTCGAACGGAGGGTCAGGCGGAGAAGTCGCCCGAGGCCTGACGGACCTGGCGCAGCAGGTCGTAGGCCTCGGCCTGCTGAGCGCCGTCGAGACCGGTCACCGCGAAGTCGATCGCGGTGACCGCCCTGGTCGCCTTGCGGACGGTGGAGCGGCCCTCGGGCGTGAGCCGGGCCAGGGTACGACGGCGGTCGGCCTCGTCAGGCACGCGGACGACGTACCCCTGCGCCTCGAGGCGGTCGATCGCGCTGGTGACCGAGGTGGGGTGCACCATCAGCCGCTCACCGATCTTGCTCAGCGGCAGCGAGCCGTGCTGGCTGAACAGCAGCAGCACGAGCACCTCGTAGCGGGAGAAGGTCAGCCCGAACGGCTTCAGCGCCGCGTCGAGCGCGCCGATCATCAGCTGCTGGACCCGCATCACCGAGGTGGCCAGCCGCATCGCGGTCGCGTCGCCGAAGTGCTCCTCCCACAGGTCGCCGGCTCGGTCGATCGGGTCGAACGGCAGGCGGGACTCAGGCATGCGCCAGACATTAGGGCATCTCAGGACTTTTCCAGATTACTTGGACGTCCTACTATCGGAGATCCAAGGAGTTTGGAGGATCGATGCCCGAGCACGCCCTGCACGTCCCGCAGCACCCCGTCCGCCTGGTCACGGCGTCCAGCCTGTTCGACGGCCATGACGCCTCGATCAACATCATGCGGCGGATCTTCCAGAGCCAGGGCTGCGAGGTGATCCACCTCGGGCACAACCGCTCGGTCGCCGAGGTCGTCGAGGCCGCGATCGAGGAGGACGTGCAGGGCATCGCCGTGTCGTCGTACCAGGGTGGGCACGTGGAGTACTTCGAGTACCTCACGCAGCTGCTCCGCGAACGCGGCGCCGGCCACGTCAAGGTCGTCGGCGGCGGTGGCGGCGTCATCGTCCACGACGAGATCAACCGGCTGCGCGAGTCCGGCGTCACCATCTTCTCCCCCGAGGACGGCCAGCGGCTCGGCCTGCCCGGCATGGTCAACACCGTCGTCGAGGCCTGCGACACCGACCTGTGGGAGACCGGCGGCGTCACGGCCGAGCAGGTCCTCAGCGGCGACCGCGCCGCGCTCGCCCGGGCGATCACCGGTGCCGAGCTCGGCAAGCTGGACCGGGCGCTGCTCGACCGGCTCTCCGAGGCCGCGGACGCGCACGCCGTGCCGGTCCTCGGCATCACCGGCACCGGCGGCTCCGGCAAGTCCAGCCTCACCGACGAGCTGGTACGACGCCTGCGGGTCGACCAGCAGGACAAGGTCCGGGTCGCGGTGCTCGCCGTCGACCCCACCCGGCGCAAGGGCGGCGGCGCGCTGCTCGGCGACCGGATCCGGATGAACAGCCTCGACCTGACCGGTCACGGCCTGGACCGCAACCAGGTGTACTTCCGCAGCCTCGCCACGCGCGGCGCGCACGAGGTGCCCGAGCACCTCACCGACGTGCTCACCGTGATCAAGGCCGCGGGCTTCGACCTCGTCGTCGTCGAGACGCCCGGCATCGGCCAGGGTGACGCGGCGATCGTGCCGTTCGTCGACACCTCGCTCTACGTGATGACGCCGGAGTTCGGCGCCGCGTCGCAGCTGGAGAAGATCGACATGCTCGACTTCGCCGACGCGGTCGCGATCAACAAGTTCGAGCGCCGCGGCGCCCAGGACGCGCTGCGCGACGTGGGCCGCCAGATGGTCCGCAACCGCGAGGCGTTCGGCAAGCAGCCCTCCGACATGCCGGTCTTCGGCACCTCCGCCGCCACCTTCGACGACGACGGCGTCACCGCGCTCTACCAGCACCTGCGCGGACTGCTGGCCGGCAAGGGCCTCGCCGCCGGCGAGGGCCTGCTCGCCCCGGTCGAGGGCAAGACGTCGACCCGGATCCAGACCGTGCTGCCCGCCGACCGGGTGCGCTACCTCGCCGAGATCGCGGAGACCGTGCGCGGCTACCACGCCGAGACCGAGGTGCTCGTCGCCAAGGCCCGGCGTGCGCAGCGCTTCGCCGCCGTCGCCGACGAGCTCGCCCACATGGAGGACCTCGCCGCCGCGGCCGCCCGCGCCCATGACGACATCCCCCTCGACGTCCGCGACCAGCTCGCGTCCTGGCGGGGCGTCGTGGCGTCGTACGACGAGGACACGGCCACCAGGGGCCGGGAGTCGCTCGCCGGCAACCGCGTGCCGCGGGTCGCCGTACCCCGCTTCGAGGACCACGGCGAGCTGGTCCGCTTCTGGCGCCGCGAGAACCTGCCGGGCCACTTCCCCTTCACCGCGGGCGTCTTCCCGTTCAAGCGGGCCGACGAGGACCCGGCTCGGATGTTCGCCGGCGAGGGTGACCCCTTCCGCACCAACAAGCGCTTCAAGATGCTCTCCGAGCACCACGACGTCACCCGGCTCTCGACGGCCTTCGACTCGGTCACGCTCTACGGCCGCGACCCCGACGAGCGCCCCGACATCTACGGCAAGGTCGGCACGTCCGGCGTCTCCGTCGCGACGCTCGAGGACATGAAGGCGCTCTACGACGGCTTCGACCTGCTCGCCCCGAGCACGTCGGTGTCGATGACGATCAACGGCCCCGCGCCGACGGTGCTGGCCTTCTACCTCAACACCGCGATGGACCAGGCGCGCGAGCGTGGCATCGACCCCTACGAGGCGATCAAGTCGATCCGCGGCACCGTCCAGGCCGACATCCTCAAGGAGGACCAGGGCCAGAACACCTGCCTGTTCTCCACGGAGTTCTCGCTGCGCTGCATGGCGGACATCCAGGAGTGGTTCATCCAGCAGCAGGTCCGCAACTTCTACTCCGTCTCGATCTCCGGCTACCACATCGCCGAGGCCGGGGCGAACCCGATCAGCCAGCTCGCGTTCACCCTCGCCAACGGCTTCACCTACGTCGAGTCCTACCTCGCCCGCGGCATGGACATCGACGACTTCGCGCCCAACCTGTCGTTCTTCTTCTCCAACGGCATGGACCCCGAGTACACCGTGATCGGCCGGGTGGCCCGCCGGATCTGGGCGATCGCGATGCGCGACCGGTACGGCGCCAACGAGCGCTCCCAGAAGCTGAAGTACCACGTGCAGACGTCGGGCCGCTCGCTGCACGCGCAGGAGATGGACTTCAACGACATCCGCACCACGCTGCAGGCGCTGATCGCGATCTACGACAACGCGAACTCGCTGCACACCAACGCCTACGACGAGGCCGTCACGACCCCGTCGACCGAGTCGGTGCGCCGGGCGCTGGCGATCCAGCTGATCATCAACCGCGAGTGGGGCCTGGCCTCCAACGAGAACCCGCTCCAGGGTTCGTACGTCGTCGACGAGCTCACCGACCTCGTCGAGGCCGCGGTGCTCGCCGAGTTCGACCGGATCTCGGAGCGTGGCGGCGTCCTCGGCGCCATGGAGACCGGCTACCAGCGCGGCCGGATCCAGGACGAGTCGATGCTCTACGAGCACCGCAAGCACGACGGCACCCTGCCGATCATCGGCGTCAACACCTTCCGTGCGCCCGAGGGTGGCGACGGCACGCCCGACGAGATCGAGCTCGCCCGCGCCACGACGGAGGAGAAGGACTCCCAGCTGGTGCGGCTGCGCGACTTCCAGGCCCGCCACACCGACGACGCCACCGCGGCCATCGCGCGTCTCAAGGAGGCGGCCACGAGCGGCGAGAACATCTTCGCCGTGCTCATGGACGCAGCGCGGGTCTGCTCGCTCGGCCAGGTCACCGAGGCCTTCTTCGAGGTCGGCGGGCAGTACCGGAGGAACGTGTAGCCGAACCCGTGAGTTCGTCGAGTAGCCCGACCCCCCGGGCGATCTGTCGTGAGAGACGAGCGAAGATGCATCGAGACGCAGGTAAGGCGTGTCGATACGCCGCTCGTCAGCGCTCGCAGCTACTCGACGAACTTCGCTCGACCACCGCGGAATCTTTTCTCGCAGTCGATGTCGAAAGCCCGACCGGCCGTTCGACGTAGGTTCGTAAGTCACCCACCAACGAACCGAAGGACTGATGACGATGCCGCGTTTCATGGGACTCGTGCGGATGGAAGAGGGACAGGGCAACCCGCCGCAGGCGCTGTTCGACGCGATGGACGCCTACATCGGGGAGCAGGCGCAGAAGGGCCACTTCCTCGACGGCGGCGGGCTGTTCGGCCTCGAGGACGCCGTGAACTTCGTGGTCCGCACCGGCGAGGTCACCCGGGTCGACGGCCCGTACGCCGAGGCCCGGGAGGCCGTGGGCGGCTGGGCGCTGCTGCAGTACGACACCCTCGAGGAGGCGATCGCCAACCAGGAGGAGTTCGCCGCCCTGCACGCCAAGCACTGGCCCGAGTGCCAGATGGTCGCGACCCTGCGACAGGTCGCGGACGAGCCGCCGGCCGCCGCTGAGGCCTGAGCGCGGGACGCCCCACCGCACCCACGTCGTCGCCGTGCGGCCAGCCCTAGGCTGGCCGCATGGCCGACGCCACCACCGCCGACACGATCACCGCCACTTGGCGACACGAGTCGGCGCGTCTGGTCGGCGCGCTGGCGCGGATGACCCGCGACGTCGACCTCGCCGAGGACCTCGCGCAGGACGCACTCGTCGCCGCCCTCGAGCAGTGGCCGAGGGCCGGCG
The DNA here is from genome assembly GCA_016803235.1 of Pimelobacter simplex. Lineage (GTDB taxonomy): Bacteria > Actinomycetota > Actinomycetes > Propionibacteriales > Nocardioidaceae > Nocardioides > Nocardioides simplex_A. The sequence continues at coordinate 48,073 of JADCLI010000038.1, read as the reverse complement.
TGCCCGACAACCCGGGCGCCTGGCTGATGACGACCGCCAAGCGCCGCGGCATCGACCACATCCGGCGCGCCGAGACGCTGCGCCGCAAGACCGAGGAGCTCGGCCACGCCGCGGAGGAGGTGAGCCCGATGCCCGACCTGGAGTCCCAGGTGGACCACATCGAGGACGACGTCCTGCGGCTGGTCTTCCTGTGCTGCCACCCCGCGCTGACGCCCGAGTCGCGCGCCGCGCTGACCCTGCGCCTGGTCGGCGGCCTGACCACCGACGAGATCGCCCGCGGCTTCCTCGTGCCGAGCACCACGATGGGCCAGCGGATCTCGCGCGCCAAGAAGACCCTCACCGCGGCCGGCGCCGAGCTCGAGCTGCCGACCGGCGCCGAGCGCACCCAGCGGCTCGACGACGTGATGGCGGTCGTCTACCTCGTCTTCACGGAGGGGTACGTCGCCACGGCGGGTGACGACTGGACCCGCCCCGACCTGGCCCAGGAGGGGATCCGGCTGGCCCGGCTCCTCGCAGGCATCGCGCCCGACGAGCCCGAGGTCCACGGCCTGCAGGCGCTGCTCGAGCTGCAGGGCTCCCGGCTCCCGGCCCGCACCGACGCCGACGGAGCCCCCGTTCTCCTCGACGACCAGGACCGCGGCCGCTGGGACGCGCTGCTGATCCGTCGCGGCCTCGCCGCCCTGCGCCGGGCCGAGGAGATCGCCGCGCGCGGCGTGCCCGTCGGCCGCTACTACCTCCAGGCAGCGATCGCCGCCGAGCACGCGAAGGCCGGCAGCGCCGCGGCCACCGACTGGCCTCGCATCGCCCGCCTGTACGACGTGCTGGCGGCCGCCGCTCCGGGTCCGGTCGTCGAGGTCAACCGCGCCGTCGCCCACGGACGCGCGTCCGGCCCGGACGCCGGACTCGCGGTCCTCGCCGACGTGCCGGCCGACGCGCTGCGCGACTCCCCGCTGCTGCCGAGCGTGCGCGGCGACCTGCTCGAGCGGGCCGGGCGGAGCGCCGAGGCCGCAGCGGAGTTCGACGAGGCGGCTCGTCGTACCCGCAACGGCGACGAGCGCTCCCTCCTCGAGCGCCGCGCGGCCGCCGCCCGCGAGAGCGGCTGACGCCTCGGTGCCGCCGAGCGGAAGTCCCGCGCAGCGGGCAGCCGCTCCCTGAGACCATCAGGCGTGCCGTCCAGCGCCGACCAGGGAACCAGCGTGCAGTTCGCGACCCTGGCCGCGATCACCGTCGTCACCGGCGTCGTCAGCAGTCTCGGCGCTCCCCTCGTGCCGACGGTCGCCGAGGAGCAGCATGTGCCGCTCTCCACGGCACAGTGGGTGCTGACCGCCGCGCTGCTCGCCGGCGCCGTCGTGACCCCGGTGCTCGGTCGGCTGGGGACCGGCCGCCGGCGTCGTCCGGTGCTCCTCGGAGGACTGGTCGTCGTCCTCGCCGGTACCGTGCTGAGCGCCCTCCCCCTCGGCATCGGCCCGATGATCGCGGGCCGCGCGCTGCAGGGCGTCGGCATGGCGCTGGCTCCCCTCGCCTTCGCCGTCGCCAGGGACCTGTGGTCCGGCCCGGAGCTGCTGTCCCGGCTGGCCCTGCTGTCGGTGGCGACCGTGAGCGGAGCAGGTCTCGGCTATCCGGTGTCCTCGCTCGTCGCCGACCACTTCGGGATCGGCGGCGCCTACGCGTTCGGTGCCGGGCTGATCGGCACCGCGACCCTTCTCGCGCTGCGCCACCTGCCGTCGGCACCCGACAGCGCACGCCAGCCGGTCGACGTCGGCGGGGCCGTGCTGCTGTGCACCGGCACGCTCGGCCTGCTGCTGGCCGTGAGCCAGGGCGAGCGGTGGGGCTGGACGACGCCGCCGACCGTGCTCGCCGGCGGCGGGGGCCTCCTGCTCGTGCTGGCGTGGGTCGGGTGGAGTGCCGGCCGGGCCCGGCGCGGCCGCTCGTCACTCGTCGACCTCCGGACCGCGACGCGCCGCGGCGTGCGAGCCCCCAACGCCGTCACGGTCGCGATCAGCGTCAGCCTCTACGGGCTGTTCACGCTGGTCGTCGTCGTCCTCCAGGCCGACGGCTCCGCCGGTTTCGGCCTGGACGCCGGTGTCGCGGTGAGCGGTCTCGCCCTGGTGCCGTACGCCGTCGCGAGCATCGCGTCCAACCGGATCGCGCTCGTCATGGCGCGCGGCGTCGGCAGCCGGTTGCTGCTGCCCCTCGGCTGCGTGGTGTTCGGCTCGTCGCTGCTGATCCTCGTCGCGTGGCACGACGCCGTGTGGCAGACGTTCCTCGCCATGGCCGTCGGCGGGCTGGGCGGTGGCCTCACCTTCTCGTCGATGGCGATGCTGATCGTGCCGAACGTCGCCGCGGAGGAGACGAGCAGCGCGATGGCGTTCAACCAGCTGCTGCGCTACCTCGGCTTCTCGGTCGGCTCGGCGCTCACCGTGGCGCTGCTCGAGACGTGGGGCGCGGACGCCGGCGCCTTCCGCGCCACCGGCCTGACCATGGCCGGGATCTGCCTGGTCGCGGGAGCGCTCGCCACCTTGGAGCGGACTACCGCCCGCGCAGCGTGACGGACGGTGCCACGCCGTACCGCTCGCGGTAGGAGGCGGCGAACCGGCCGAGGTGCGCGAAGCCCCATCGGGTGGCGACCTCGGAGACGCTGTCGACACCGCCCGCGAGCAGGTCGGCGTGCACCCGCTCGAGCCGGATGGTCAGCAGCTGCTGGGTCGGCGTGCGGCCGAGGTAGCGCTGGAAGCCCTGCTGCAAGCGGCGGATCCCGACGCCGGACTCGGCGGCCAGCTCGGCCGCGGTCCAGTCCCGCGCCGGGTCGGCCTCCATCGCCTCGACCACGCGCGAGACGATCCGCGGCCGGATCGTGCCGCAGCCCGGCTCCTCGGGGAAGCAGGCGGCGACGAACGCGGCGGTCAGGGTGCCGGCAAGGCGGCGACCGACCCGCTCGTCACGGACCAGGACGGGGTTGCGCAGCGCCTCGGTGCCGATCGAGCCGAGCAGGCCGATCCAGGCGCGACCTCCGTCGGTGCGCAGGTCGACCTGGGCGGGCAGCCGGTCGGTGGTCAGCCCGACCAGCGCGGTCACCTCCTCGGCGAGGTAGGTGCGCTCGACCCGCATCCCGACGATCGAGCAGTCGGCCGACCAGCGGGTCATCCGGGTGTGCTCGTCGGGCGGGCAGACGGTGGCCTGTCCGTCGAGCGAGAGCACGTGGTGGCCGCCGACGGTGGCCTCGAGCACGCCGCTGCGCGGCACGTTGACCGCCCAGGCGCCGGGGTGGTCGGACTCGACGGCGACCTCCGAGCCCCAGCCGATCCGGGCCAGGCGCACGGGTCCGAGGTCGACGGCGCGCAGGTCTGCCGGCCCCGCCGGGCTCCGCTTGATCGCCAGGTCGTGGGGGAAGTAGGCGCGCGCGACGGCGTCGGAGAAGTCGCCCAGCTCGTCGGACGACGCGGTCAGTGTGCCGGTCACGCGGTTCACCCCCTTCTCGCCAGGTGACGCCCCTCACAGTACCGGCGCGACGTTGTCCGGAAAACGCACTCGAGCGACCCCGGTGCGCATTGCGGACAGGCGGTTCGCGCAGCGGATCGCCGCCGTCGTCGTACCGGCCTAGCGTCCCCGTCCACCACCGATCCGACCCCGAACCACCGAGGTCCCGAACGACGAGGAGGAGCCATGGACCCGCGCACGCTGCGCTCGACCTTCGGCCGCTTCGCGACCGGCGTCACCGTCATCACCTGCCGCACCCCCGACGGTGCCCACCACGGTGCGACAGTCACCGCGTTCACGCCGATCTCCCTGGACCCGCCGCTGGTCCAGGTGGCGCTGACCCGCACGTCGAAGGCGGCGGCGTACCTCGACGGCGCGTCCTTCGCCGTCAACGTGCTCGCCGCCGACCAGGTCGACATCGCGATGCACTTCGCGGGCCGGCCCCGCCCCGAGCCGCTCCCCTGGCGCGACGGCGGCACCGCACCCTCGCTGCGCGGCACGGCGGCCACCCTCACCTGCCGCGCACACCGCACCGACGACGGCGGCGACCACCTGCTGTTCCTCGGCGAGGTGGTCGACGTCGTCAGCACCGACCGTCGTCCGCTGCTCTTCCACGACAGCGCCTTCCACCAGATTGGCCGCCGCTCGTCGGACGTCGTCTGGCTCGGCTGCCAGGACGACCCCCACACCAGCTGGTTCGGCGCGCTCGTGCCGGCCGACACCCACTACTGAGGAGAACCGAGATGACCGACACCCTCGCGCCCGAGGCCGGCGCCGCCCACGACGACGGCCCGCCGACCGTCAACCCCGCTGCCGGCTCGCCCGCCAACCAGCAGGCCAACTTCGCCTCGCGACCGATGACCGGCGACGAGTACGTCGAGAGCCTGCGCGACGGCCGCGAGATCTACCTCAACGGCGAGCGGGTCGAGGACGTCACCACGCACGTGGCGTTCCGCAACCCGATCCGGATGACGGCCCGGCTGTACGACGCCCTCCACACCGGCCCTCACGTCGACGAGCTGACCGTGCCCACCGACACCGGCAACGGCGGCGTGACGATGCCGTTCTTCAAGACCCCGACCTCGTCGGCGGACCTGCTCAAGGAGCGCGACGCGATCGCCCGCTGGGCGAGGATGACGTGGGGCTGGATGGGGCGCAGCCCCGACTACAAGGCGTCCTTCCTCGGCACCCTGCACGCCAACAAGGAGCTCTACGCGCCCTTCGAGGCCAACGCCGAGCGCTGGTACCGCGAGTCGCAGGAGAAGGTCCTCTACTGGAACCACGCGATCATCAACCCGCCCGTGGACCGCAACCTGCCGCCGGACGAGGTCGGCGACGTCTACATGAAGGTCGAGAAGGAGACCGACGCCGGACTGGTCGTGTCCGGCGCGAAGGTGGTCGCGACCGGCTCGGCGATCACCAACTACAACTTCATCGCCCACTACGGCCTGCCGATCCGCAAGAAGCAGTTCGCGCTGATCTGCACCGTGCCCATGGACGCGCCGGGGGTGAAGCTGATCTGTCGCACGTCGTACACCCAGCAGGCCGCCCAGAACGGCACCCCGTTCGACTACCCGCTCTCGAGCCGGATGGACGAGAACGACACCATCTTCGTCTTCGACAAGGTGCTGGTGCCCTGGGAGAACGTCTTCATGTACGGCGACGTCGACCGGATCAACGCGTTCTTCCCGCAGTCCGGCTTCCTGCCGCGGTTCACCTTCCAGGGCTGCACCCGCCTCGCGGTCAAGCTCGACTTCATCGCCGGCCTGCTGATGAAGGCCCTCGAGACCACGGGCTCCGGCGACTTCCGCGGTGTGCAGACCCGGGTCGGCGAGGTCATCGGCTGGCGCAACCTCTTCTGGTCGCTCACCGAGTCGATGGCCCGCGACCCCGAGCCGTGGGTCGGTGACGCGGTGATCCCGAAGCTGGAGTACGGGCTGACCTACCGGATGTTCATGATCCACGGGTACCCGCGGGTCAAGGAGATCATCGAGCAGGACGTGGCCTCCGGCCTGATCTACCTGCCCTCCGGTGCCGCCGACTTCAAGTCCGCGGAGGTCCGCCCCTACCTCGACAAGTACGTTCGCGGCTCCAACGGGATCACCGCCGTCGACCGGGTCAAGGTCATGAAGGCGCTGTGGGACTCGATCGGCACCGAGTTCGGGGGGCGCCACGAGCTGTACGAGCGCAACTACTCCGGCAACCACGAGAACGTGAAGGCCGAGCTGCTCTTCGCCGCCCAGAACCGCGGCATCGTCGACCGGATGAAGGGCTTCGCCGACGAGTTCCTCGGCGAGTACGACCTCGACGGATGGACGGTGCCCGACCTCTTCTAGGCCGTGTCTCCCATTTCGCGGTGGATGGCCGGGTCGTCCAGTGCGTGCGATGGCAAGGCGCCGGCGCGAAGGCATGCTGGGCGCACGTCGAGCGTCGGCAACGCCGCCAGCGTGCGTGCTGGGCGGCCCGGGCGCCGCCAGGAAATGGGAGACACGGCCTAGGCACGCCGGGCCGCGGCGACCGCGACCCTTCCTCCCCGGTCGGGGGAGGGGAGGGTCGCGGTCAGGAGCCCTGGGAGAGCAGGTAGATGAACCCCGCGCACAGCCCGCCGAACACGATCATGGTCAGCGCCGCCCCGGCCAGCATGCCGACACCCCAGGGCCGGGTCGCCGGCCGGGTGAGGAACGGGATCGGCAGGAGGAGCGGGAGCAGGATCCCGGCGACGACGCCGATCCCGATCGGCGTGCCGTCGTAGTCGTTGGCCCGCGTCGAGAACGCGCTGCCGATCGCCAGCCCCAGGAGCGGGCAGGCCACGGCGAGCAGCGGCCCGATCAACAGCCCACCGAGCAGGTAGCCGAGCAGCTTGTTGGTCGAGTCCGGCGGTCGCTGCGCCGCCGGCGGCGGGAAGGACCCGGGAGGGAACTGCTGGCTCATCTCGACTCCTTCACCGTATCCACCACCACACGCCGACCCCACCCGCGACGACGAGCGCGGCGAGGTAGGCCAGCACCAGCCGGGTGTCGCCCAGCAGGCACCGCGACCGCAGCAGCCCGGCCCGGCGGGCCCGGGCGTAGCCGACGAACCCGAGGGCCGCGAAGACGAGCAGCGCCACCGGCCCGAGCAGCCAGCCGAGCAGCGCCACCGTCGCGAAGACGCACAGCCGCAGCGGGTCGGGCAGCTCCGCGTCGGTCCGGTCGGTCGGCTCGACCCGGGACGGCGTCACCAGCCGCGGGTCGCGGTCCGCGGCGCTCATCGGACGGACTCCCCCGTGGTCCCCGTCGCCGTCGACAGCCGGGTGCGGGCCAACGGCTCCCACGCCTGCAGCGCGCAGAACGGGGCGCACTGGTGGCCGCCGGTCGCGTCGTTGACCGTGGCCACGTGCACGCAGCACTGGGTGAGCCGTTCCTCGATCATCGTGTTCATGTCCATGAACGGCTTGACCGTGACCCGCAGGACGCGTTCCCCGAGCAGGCGGCGCAGGCGCTGTTGCTGTCCCGGCAGCCGGGCGGCCGCCAGCGTGGCCAGGGTGCCGATGCCGAGGTCGCAGGTCTGGCAGATGTCGCGCCAGATGTTCGCCATCGAGGGATGGCTGAGGCTGGACTGCTCCGAGAGCAGGTCGAGCAGGGAGTCCTTCACGACCCGCCGCAGGTCGGCCGGGATGGTGTCGTCGGCGATCCGGTTGGCGAGCAGGTCGGGCTCGAGGTCGAGCCACTGCTTGAGCCGCTCGGGCCCGATCAGCGACACCAGCGAGCGCCAGGTCCCGGCGTCGTCGCGGAGCAGGTAGCCCACCGAACAGCAGTGCGGGTGGCTGCACGGGAGCGCGGTGAGGTCGCGCCATCCGACGAGTCCGCCGGTCTGCGGGCCGAGCCGGGCCAGCACGCCGGTGTGGGTGAGCCGGTCGAGCGGGTCGATGCCGCTCGACCGGCCGCTGCCGAAGACCGGCTGGATCGTCACCCCGCCGACGTACGGCGTGTCGAGGGCCCGCTTGACCACGAACCCGATCTCGTCGTCGTTGACGCCGAGCGCGGCGGTCATGGTCAGCGTCGTGAAGACACCGCGGCTCGACAGCCGCTCGATCGCGTCCTCCTTGAACCGCCGGATGTCGGCGCCGCGGTGGTGGGCGGACGCCTCGGCGCTCTGGCCGTCGTACTGCAGATAGACCTCGACCCGCTCGCGGTGCCGGGTGAGCAGGTCGAGCAGCGCGTCGTCGCGGGCGATGAGCAGGCCGTTGGTGTTGACCAGGATCCGCACGACCGGGCGCTGCGCCACCTCGTCGAGGAGCTCGGCCAGGTGCGGATAGAGCGTGGGCTCCCCGCCCGAGAGCATCAGGACGTCGATGCGCCCGTTCTCGCGGGAGATCCGGGTGTCGATCGAGGCGAGCACCTCGGCCAGCGGGGCGACGCTCGCCAGGGCAGGGGATGACTCGGCGAAGCAGGTGGGGCACTTCAGGTTGCAGTGGTCGAGCAGGTCGGTCAGCAGGATGCAGGTGTGCTGGGTCTGCATCTCGGGCAGCCCGTCGGCGTACGCCGCCGGCACCGGGGCGAAGTTGCCGAGCAGGTCGGGGGTGTGGACCTTCGTCGGCGCCGTCCACTGCTCGAGCCAGGTGAGGATCTCCGGCGACTCGTCGTACAGCGTGCGGACCAGTCCGTGGCGCGCGCAGCCGCGCTCGAGCCACACCCGCTCGTCGCGGACGACCAGCCACCCGCTGAGTCGCGCCACCTGCTCGAGGGGCCGGGTCGGCTCCTCCTCGTGGCACAGCGGGCAGAAGGCGTTGACGTAGCGGTGGATCCGGTCGCCGCGCAGCGGCATCCCCGCACCACGGGGCGCCTTCATGCGGGCACTCCGGCCGGCGTACGCCGCAGCCCGCGGTAGGCACCGCGCCGCCACTGCCACGCGATCCGGGCCAGCACCAGCGGCACCGTGGCGAGCAGGAAGAGCTGCGGCCGGGTGAGGCCGGCCCACACCACCTCGTTGCCGCGCACGAACTCGACCACGAAGCGGAAGGTGCCGTACGCGGCGACGTACCAGACGAAGGTCGTGCCGGGCGGCAGGTCGACGCGCCGCAGCCACCACCACAGCACCGCGAACGCAGCCAGGTGGAAGGCGATCTCGTAGGCGAAGGACGGGTGCAGGGGGACGCCGGCGGCGACGCCGAAGCGGTCGGCGTCGGCCGCGTCGAGCCGGACTCCCCAGTCGTGACCCGTCGGTGTGCCCGGCTCCTCGGTGAGCAGGCACCCGATCCGGCCGACGGCCATGCCGAGGGCGACGGCCGGGGCGAACAGGTCACCGGTGCGCACCCGGTAGCCGACCAGCCGCTTCGTGAGGTGCACGCCCAGCCAGGCGCCCACCAGGCCGCCGAGGATCGACCGGTTGCCGTAGAGCCACTGCTCGGCCAGGGAGGCGTTCGCCCGCAGGTCGAGGTGCTGGGCCCAGGTGCCCAGGCGCATCAGCAGCGCGCCGCCCACCAGCGCACCGGTGACGACGTAGACCAGGCGCTCGTCGGTCTGCCCGCGCCGGCGTGCCTCCAGCACGAACACGGCGGCGGCCACGGCGACACCGAGACCGACGAAGAACCCGTGGGTCCAGGCCGGCCCGAGCGTCAGCTGCATGGGCGTCATCGTGCCACGAGCCGACGGCGCCCCCCGTCCTCAGCGCGCGGCCGGCTCCAGCTCGGGCGCGGCGTTCGGGGCGCCGGTCGGGGCGCCGGTCGGGGTGCCAGTCGGGGCGCCGGTCGGGGTGCCGGCCCGGACGTCGGCGGGAAGCGACCGCGGTGACAGCAGGGCGTTGACGACGCCGGCGGCGACGACCACGAGGGCGGCCACGATCGGCACGTACAGCGCCGCGGAGGTGCCGAACCGGTCGGCCAGGTTGCCGGTCACCGCCGAGGCGAGCGACTGGCCGACGATGACGGCCGAGCCGAGGATGGTCATCACGGTCGCCGACCGGCCGACCGGGCTGCGCAGGGCGCCGAGGCTGTACTGGGTCACCATCGTCGGCCCGATGCCGCAGCCGATGAGCAGCAGCACCGCGCACATCGCCGCGACGGACGTGACGAAGGGCAGGAGCGCCGCGCCCGCGAGCATGGTGACGCCGAACACCAGCCAGCGGGCACGCAGCGAGAACGCGGCCGGGAACAGCGCCACACCGAGGGCCAGGGTCGCGGAGCCGATGCCCATCACGCCGTACACCAGGCCGGCCGACTCCGCGCCGCCGTGGTCAGCCATGAAGGAGGTCAGCGAGGTCAGCATCGAGCCGAAGAACAGGCCCACGCCGAAGATGCCGGCGACGACGGCCAGCAGCGCCGGCCGGGCGATCTCGCGCGCCGGGGCGGCCGGGCTGGCCTGCTCGTCCGCACCGGCCGCGGCCAGGGCGGAGGGGTGCAGGGCGAAGGCCGTCACGAACACCAGGGTGAGCAGGGCGGCGCCGGCGACCGGGGCCCACGGGTCGAGGGCGGTGCCGAGCAGGCCGACCACGAACGGGCCGACGATGAACACGATCTCGTCGGCGGCCGACTCGTAGGCCATGGTGGCGTCGAAGGTGCGCGCGCGGCGGCCGGGCGCGATCCGGGCGCCGATGATCTGCACCAGGCGGCTGCGCGACATCGGCGCGATCTGCGGGGCGCTCGCCCCGACCAGGTACGCCACCGCGAGCACCGCCGCGGCAGGCAGCGGGCTGTAGACGACCCACGCCATCAGTGCGAGGGCGCTGGTCGACGCGAGGCCGCTGAGCAGCAGCACCCGGCGCTGGCCGAAGCGGTCAGCGGCCGCGCCGAGCAGCGGGCCGACGGTGGCGGCGCCGAGGCCCACAACCGCGGAGTTGAGGCCGCCGAAGGCGAGCGAGTCGCGACCGGCGACGACCAGGGTGAGCACCCCGACGACCATCATCGCGTAGGGCATCCGGGCGACGAGCGCGATCGGGAAGTACGACGCACCGGCGGCGCGGACCAGCGTCGGGGAGTGATCTGGCATGTCCTTCGTCCAAGGGGTTCGGGTGCCGCCTTGGACCGCCGGCTCGAACCGGCGCGAGGTAGATACACGCAGTGGATCTGGTGGTCCCATGGTACGACCGCGTGTCGGGCGCCGCCCAATCATCGGCCGGGTTCAGTAGGGTCCGGGCATGAGCACGCAGCCGACGTACGACCAGCTCGTCACCCTGCCGGCCTTCGCGGTCCAGCCGGTCCCCAGCGCGTTCGAGGACAGCAACGGCTTCCTCAACGTCCGGCACTACCTCGGCATCGGCAGCGAGGGTCTCGACGAGTCGCTCTACGACCTCGGGATCCCGTTCAACTGGCCGGTGCTCAGCGGCTTCGCGTGCCTGTCGGCCGAGCACCACCTGACCTACCTCCACGAGCTGCGGACCGGCGACCAGATGTCGGTGCGGGTGCGCCTGCTCGGCCGCTCCGAGCGGGCCGCGCACGCCCTCGTCTTCGTCCTCGACGACACCAACCAGCGGGTCGCCTGCGTCTTCGAGGAGATCTTCCTCTGCGTCGAGATCGCCGACCGCAAGACCGCCCCCTGGCCCGACGACATCGCCGCCGGCCTCGACAAGCGGGTCGCCGAGCACGCCGGGATGGACTGGGAGCCGGTCACCTCGGGCTGCCTGGCGCTCCGCTGAGCCGTTTTGGCGCTCGCTTCGCTCGCGCATGTCGGAGAAGCACTCGGCCGAATGTGGTGCACGCACGCCTGACGCTCGGCTGAATGCCGTCGGGCGCGCCGCGTTGCCTGGACTGAGCGGAGCGAGCGAGGAACGAGCGAGCGCAGCGAGGGAAGGCAACGCGCCAAAAGCGCGCCCGACATGCGCGAGCGAAGCGAGCGCCAAACAAACACCGTGAGTCGATCACGCAGCGCACCAGCCCCGAGCCGGGTCCCCGCCGACCACCCAGCACACCAACCCCGAGCCGGGTCCCCGCCGACCACCCAGCGCACCAGCCCCGAGCGGGTTCTCGTCGCCCATCGATACGCTCTGCACGTGAGCGACCTTCCCGTCCTGACGGCCGAGGAGCAGCGCGTGCTGGGGAGCCTCCTGGAGAAGGAGGTGACGGTGCCGGCGTCGTACCCGATGACGGTCACCGCGGTGCGCACGGCCTGCAACCAGCAGAGCAGCCGCGAACCGGTCGTCGACTACGACGACGACCTCGTGCACCACACGCTGCGCGACCTCAAGCAGCGCGACCTCGTTGCGGTCACGTGGGACGACCGCGGGCGGCGCACCCTCAAGTACGTCCAGACGATCGCGGTGCGGCTCGACCTCGCCGAGGACGAGCGCGCGCTGCTCACCGTGCTGCTGCTGCGCGGCCCGCAGCCGCCGGGCGCCCTGCGCACGCGCACCGAACGGCTGCACGCGTTCGCGGACCGCGCTGCCGTGGAGGCGTGCCTGCAGCGGCTCGCCGGGCGCGAGCAGCCTCTCGTCCGGGTGCTGCCCAAGCAGCCCCGGGAGCAGGACGCGCGCTGGATCCACCTCCTCGGGCCCGTCGACCTGCCGGCCACCGCGCCCGGCGCGGCAGCGGTGGCCGTCGACCGCGACGCGGTACTCGCCGGCGGCGCCGAGGCCCGGGACGCGAAGGTGCGGGCGGCCTACGCGAGCGTGGCGGCGGCGTACGCCGAGTCCCTGGCCGGCGAGCTCGACGCCCTGCCCTTCGAGCGGTGGCTGCTCGACCGGGTCGCCGCGCACGCCGGCACCGACCCCGTCGTCGAGGTCGGCTGCGGTCCCGGCCACGTCACCGCCCACCTCGCCGAGGCGGGTGTCGACGCGACGGGCCTCGACCTCACGCCCGAGATGGTCGAGCAGGCGCGGGAGCGCTACCCCGACGGCGTCTACGAGGTCGGCGACCTGCGCAGCCTGATGCGCCCGGTCAACGGATCGGGATGGGCCGCCGTGCTGGCCTGGTACTCGCTGATCCACCTCGCCGCGTCCGAGCTGCCCGCCGCGCTCGAGGCACTCACCCGTCCGCTGAGCCCCGGAGGGCTGCTGGTCCTCGCCCTCCACGCCGGGGCGGAGGTGCGCCACCTCGACACCTGGTTCGACCACGAGGTCGACCTCGACGTGGTCCTGCACGACCCGGCCGACGTCGTCGGGCTCGTCGAGCGGGCCGGGCTCGTCGATGTCGAGTGGTACCGGCGGGGCCCCGTCCACGCCCGCGGCGAGACGACCGAGCGGCTCTACGTCGTGGCCCGCAAGCCCCACTGACGCGCTATCGGTCCTCGACCAGCACCCGGATGCTGGGCAGCTGGGCGAGGCCGTTGACGACCACCGAGAACACGAGCAGCGCCACCGCCCAGGCCTCGTGCCCGGCGTCCCACAGCGCCAAGGCGGCGAGCCCGAACACGACCACCTTAACCAGCGGGCGCACCAACCCGTCGCCGTACCGGGCCTTCGGCGAGGCGAACAGGAACCACACCGTCATCGCCGCGAGCGGGAGCAGCCAGACCAGCAGCCACCGCGGGCTGCGGTCCCAGCCCCAGACCCCGAACGCCGCCATGGCGAGCAGCTCGTCGAGGAACACCAGAGCCAGGACCGACCACCCGAAGATCGCGTTCACGCGCCGATCATGGCACGCGGCCGCTGGGTCTCGTGGCGCCCTTACTTCCAGGCCCGGACCCAGTCGACGGCCATCGTCGCCGAGGTCGGGGTGTCCGGGGTGATGGCGTTCCAGCGGCCACCGAAGACCTGGGTCAGGACCAGGTAGAAGGGCTGGTCGAACGGCTGCGGCGCCACCAGCGGCGCGGACGGCGTCCACGAGTGGGTGAAGCAGACCCGGTTGTCGTAGAGGAAGCGCATCGAGGTCGGGGTCCACTCCACGGCGTAGCGGTGGAACTGGGTGCCGGAGTTGGCCACCGGGCAGTTGTACCCGGTGCTGAGCGCGGTGTTCTCGCCGGCGTAGTGCACCGACGGGTAGACGTTCTTGGGCGCGCCGCTGAACCACTCCGCGACGTCGATCTCACCGGAGTTCGGCCAGCCGCCGTAGGTGTGCTTCTGCGGGTAGAGCCACAGCGCGGAGTGGATCCCCTGGATCGTCGTGTTCGGCAACTTCGCGCGGAACTCGAAGCGGCCGTAGGTCTGCGTGAACAGCCCGTAGCTGCCGATGGTCGCGGCGGTCCGCTCGGTGTTGTAGGTGCCGTACGGGCTCGTGCACGCGAAGACCGCGTCCTCCTTGCGGGCGGTCAGGAAGAGCTGGCCCGAGCCGACCCGGATGTTGTCGGGGTCGTCGACGTAGCAGCCGGAGCCGAGCGCGCTGATGCCCGTGATCGCGGTCGACTGGACCACCCACTTCGACCGGTCGAGGGCCGAGCCGTTGAAGTCGTCCTCGAACGAGCACGTGTAGCGCCCACCGCCGGGCTTCACCGGCCGCTCGCCGCCGCACGCAGTCTTGCCGAGCGTCGACGCGGCGGTCGCGGGGGCCGCAGCCGTCGGGCTGGCGGTCACCGGCGCCAGGGCCGCAACGGCCGCGGTGGCCGCCCCCAGGGCGCACAGAAGTCGGAAACGGAGCATGGTGGACCTTTCTCTCCCCCCAGTGCGATCCGGTCAGCCCCAGCTGGCTTCCCCATGTCGGCCGGATCGCGAGGTCGGGACCGATCCTTGCCTATGGAACGTGTTACTGGCTAGGGGCGAGGGCCCCGACGGGGTGGCCCGAACGAGTCATCGCCAGCCCGCCGACTGGTCAGGACGGACTACGGTGGCCCGGTGACCACGAGCCCTGTCGACGACCTCGGCGCCGGGGTCCCGCTCCCCCGCCCGGCGAGCCGGATCGTCTCCCTGGTCCCGTCGATCACCGAGGCGCTCGCGACCGACGTGCCGGACCGGCTGGTCGGCGCCACGGACTGGTGCACCCGACCTGCCGGCCTGGCCCTCACCCGGGTGCGGGGCACGAAGAACCCCGACCTGGCCGCGATCCGCGCCCTCGCCCCCGACCTCGTCGTGGCCAACCAGGAGGAGAACCGGGAGCTCGACGTACGCCGCCTGCGCGCCGCCGGCGTGCCGGTCTGGGTGACCGCGATCGAGACGGTCCCGCAGGCGCTGACCTCCCTCACCCGGTTGTACGACCAGGCGCTGGGGCTCGCCGCTCCGCCCTGGCTGACCCGGGCCCAGCGGCTCTGGTCCGGTCCGCCGCCTGCGGGGCGCGGCCGGGTCGCCGTACCGGTGTGGCGGGATCCGTGGATGGTCGTCGGGCCGCGCACCTACACCGGCGACCTGCTGCACCGGCTCGGCTGGAGCAACGCGTACGACACCGGCTCCGAGCGCTACCCGAAGGTCGAGCTGGCCGACCTCGATCGCCCCGACCTCGACCTGGTCCTGCTGCCCGACGAGCCCTATGTGTTCACCGCCGACGACGGCCCCGAGGCGTTCTGCCGGGTCCCGACCCGGCTGGTGTCGGGACGGCTGCTGACCTGGTACGGCCCGGCGATGGTGGAGGCGTACGAGGTTTTGGCCCGCTGAGGTCGCGGTTCTGTCACCCTGACCGCGTGCGGATCCTGATCCTGGTCGTCGTGCTCGCCGTCGTCGGTTGCCTCGCGCTGCCCCTGAGTGCCTTCATCCTCGACGGCTCGGACGCGGGCGAGGCCCTGATCGTGCCGCTGCAGGTGGTCGTGACCGCGGCGGTCGGAGCGCTGCTCGGCCGGCTCGTCCTCGACCGGTCGCAGCCCTCGCGGCGACGGGCGCTCACCGGCGTCGGCCTCGGCGTGCTCGGCGCACTCGTCGGCATCGGCGTCTTCTTCGCGCTGCTCAACGGCGTCGACGGCGCCTGACTGTCACGCGGCTCACAGGTGGGGTCACCAATTCGTAACCGTGGTGCGGCCGACCCGAAACCTGCGGCCAGCATGCTGGATGCATGACCAAGACGACCTCTCCTGAGACCCAGACCGCAGGGCGTCACCTCGAGCCCGTCGAGGACCTCGACGCCGTGGACCGCTCCCTCGCCCGCCGGGCCGCCCTCCGCGACCGCCACGCCCAGGGCCTCTCGCGCCTGATGGACGAGCGCACCGACCTGCGCGGCGTGCACCCGCTCGCCGACTTCGTCGACGACGCCATCCGCTGGTCGGCCTGACCGACTCCCTCGACCGCCTTCCCCGGACCGCCGGGCGGCTCCTCACGCAGGAGCCGCCCGGCGGTGTTCGTCCGGAGCGTCAGCGGCGCCGCCGGCGTGCGGTGCCGAACATGCCGCGGGCGATCTCCGCGGCGGCGGTGCGCATGAACTGCTTGAACGCCGAGGACCTCACGACGTCCTTGACGATCTCGCCGGCCGCGTTGCCGTCGTCCTTCTTCGCCTTCGGCGCAGCCTTCTCCTTGGCGGCGGGCTGGTCGGCCTTCTCCTCCGCCTCGGCCTTCGCGCCCTCCTCGAGCTTCTTCGCGAGGATCTCGCGGGCCGACTCGCGGTCGACGACCTCGGCGTACTTCGCGTTGCGGGGGCTCGCCGCGACCGTGGCCGCCATCGACTCCGCGCTGCTGGGGGCCATGAGCGACTCGGGCGCGCGCAGCCGGGTCCAGGCCACCGGGGTCGGCGCGCCCTTCTCGCCCATCACCGTCACGATCGCCTCGCCGATGCCGAGCGTCGTGATGACCTCGCCGAGGTCGGCGTACGCGCTCTTGGGGTAGGTGTTGACGGTCGCCTTGAGCGCCTTCGCGTCGTTGGGCGTGTGGGCGCGCAGCTGGTGCTGGATCCGCGAGCCGAGCTGGGCCAGGACGTCGTCGGGCACGTCGGTCGGGCTCTGCGTCACGAAGAAGACGCCGACTCCCTTGGACCGGATCAGCCGGACCGTCTGGGCGATCGACTCCAGGAAGGGCTTGGAGGCGTCCTTGAACAGCAGGTGCGCCTCGTCGAAGAAGAACACCAGCTTGGGCTGGTCGACGTCGCCGACCTCCGGCAGGTCGTGGAACAGGTCGGCGAGCAGCCACATGAGGAAGGTCGAGAAGATCGCCGGCCTGTCCTGGAGGTTCGGCAGCTCGACCAGGTTGACCAGGCCGCGACCGTCGGCGGCCTGCTGGAGCAGGTCGGCGGAGTCGAACTCGGGCTCGCCGAAGAACGCCTCGGCACCCTGGTCGGCGAACGCGATCAGCTCGCGCAGGATCACGCCCGCGGTCGCCGACGACAGGCCGCCGAGCTCCTTCAGGTCGGCCTTGCCCTCGTCACTGGTCAGGTGCTGGACGACGGCACGCAGGTCCTGCAGGTCGAGCAGCGGCAGCCCCTGCTTGTCGGCGTAGTGGAACACCAGGCCCAGGCTGGACTCCTGGGTGTCGTTGAGCCCGAGCACCCGGCTGAGCAGGATCGGACCGAAGGACGACACGGTCACCCGGATCGGGATGCCGGTGCCCTGGCCACCGAGGGCGTAGTACTCCACCGGGAAGGCGGTCGCGGTCCAGTCCTGGCCGACCGACTTCGTGCGGGCGAGGAGCTTGTCGTTGGCCTCGCCCGCGGTCGCGATGCCGGACAGGTCGCCCTTGATGTCGGCGGCGAACACCGGCACGCCGGCCGCGCTGAGCTGCTCGGCGAGCAGCTGGAGGGTCTTGGTCTTGCCGGTACCGGTCGCACCGGCCACCAGGCCGTGCCGGTTGAGCATCGCCAGCGGGATCCGGATGGTGCTGCCGGAGAGCTGGTCGGGACCGGTCATCAGCCCGCCGAGCTCGAGGGCGGGACCCTCGAAGGCGTACCCGGGGGCGATCGCCTCCTCGATGGGGTTGGCAGCGGCAGGGGACGTCTGCTCCTGGGTCATGCCGGAACTCTAGGCCGAACCCGCGGTGGGGGGCGGGCACGACCTCGCCCCGTAGACTCCGAAGCCGTGATCTTCAAGCGTGTGGGGGTCGGGCGTCCCTACCCCGACCACGGCCTCACCTCCAAGGGTTGGGCTGCCGTGCCCCCGCGCCAGGTCCGCCTCGACCAGCTGGTGACCACCAAGGACACGCTGCAGCTCTCGTCGCTGCTCGACGAGGACTCCACCTTCTTCGGCGACCTGTTCGCCCACGTCGTGCTCTGGCGCGGCGACTACTACCTCGAGGACGGGCTGCACCGCGCGCTGCGGGCCGCGCTGCAGCAGCGCCACGTCCTCCACGCGCGCGTGATCCGGATGGAGGGCTAACGGTCATGGACGGCCTCGACGTCAAGGCAGGCAGCCGCTCGGCGATCACCCTGGGCGCACTGGCGGTGGTGTTCGTCGCCAGTGCCACCTGGGGCTGGTCACGGGTGACCGAGCCGTTCCCCGAGAAGGTCGAGCCGGCGCCGTGCACCGACACCCTGATCGCCGAGGGCGACGACCTCGCGCCGCCCCAGGTGATGGTGACCGTGCTCAACGGCGGCGGGGCGAACGGGCTGGCGACCAAGACCATGGACAGGCTGATCGGCTTCGGGTTCGCGCAGGGCGAGACCGGCAACGCCCCGGACACCGGCGGCCCGGTGGCCGCGCAGGTGTGGTCGGCGGACCCCGACGACCCGGCGGCGATCCTGCTGGCGTCGTACCTCGGGGACGACGTCGACATCGTGGACCAGCCGTCCGGCTACCCGGGCGTGACGATCGTCGTCGGCAAGCGGTTCCAGGGCGTGGTCGAGGGGCACCCGACGGTCACCGCCGAGAAGGACGCCTACGTCTGCACGCCACCGCTCAGCAGCCAGCCCGAGGACCCGGCCTGACCCGGGGCGCGATCAGTCCTCGAGCCACTGCGCGAGCCGGCCGCCCCGGCTGACCTGGCGCAGCCGCTGCTCGGTGGCCTCCCGCAGCTTGCGGGGCGTGACGACGATGAGGTCGTCGCCGTGACGCAGCACGGTACGACGCTCGGGCACCATCGTCTGTCCCTCGCGGACGACCATCGACACATTCGCCCCGAGGGGCAGGCGCAGCTCTCCGACCTCGACGCCGTGCAGCTTGGACACCGGGCTGATCGTGATCTGGAGCAGGTCGGCGGCGACGCGGTCGAGCGGTGCGGCCTCGACCTCGATGCCGCGTGGCTCCGAGCGCCGGGCGACCCGCAGCAGTCGCGCGGTCAGCGGCAGCGACGGCGCGGTGATCAGGGTGTCGAGCACGACGAGCACGAAGACAATGTCGAAGAGCCGGGTCGCGCCGTCGACCCCCTCGGCGAGCGGGATGGTGGCGAGGACGATCGGCACCGCTCCCCGCAGTCCGGCCCAGGAGATGAACGCCAGCTCCGCCCACCTCATCGGGCGTACGACGGCACTCGCCACCACCGACAGCGGGCGGGCCACGAAGGTGAGGATGCTGCCGGCGACCACGGCCATCGCGATGACCTCCCAGGACAGCCGGCCGGGCGACAGCAGCAGGCCGAGCATGACGAACAGCCCGATCTGGGCGAGCCAGGCGAGCCCCTCCACGAACGACCGGGTGGCCACCCGGTGCGGCAGCTCGGTGTTGCCGAGGACGAGGGCGGCGACGTAGACCGCGGCGAACCCGCTGGCGTGCGCGGCCGCCGCGCCGCCGTACCCGATCAGGGTCAGGCAGAGCACGGCGATCGGGTAGAGACCCGAGGACGGCAGCGCGACGCGGCGCATCACCCAGGCCCCGCCGAAGCCGGCGGCGAGTCCGAACGCGACGCCGGCGACGAGCTCGTAGACGACGATCCCGGTGGTGCCGAGCAGCCCGTGCTCGCCCACCGCGCCGGAGGAGACGAGGGTGACGAGCACGACGGTCGGGGCGTCGTTGAGACCGGACTCGGCCTCCAGCGTGCCGGTGATCCGCTTCGGGAGCGGCACCACGCGCAACACCGAGAAGACCGCCGCGGCGTCGGTCGGCGAGCAGACGGCACCGAGCAGGATCGAGAGCTGCCAGGAGAGGCCGAGCAGGAAGTGCGCGCCGACCGCGACGACCGCGATCGAGACGAGCACGCCCACCGTGGCCAGGGACAGGCCCATCCGCATCGCGGGGCGCGCGTCGGTCCAGCTCGTCGTGAGGCCGCCCTCGGCGAGGATGATCGCGAGGGCGCCGAAGCCGACCGCGTGCGCGAGCTGCGCGTCCTCGAAGCCGATGCCGAGGCCCGACTCGCCCAGCGCGACACCCATGAGCAGGTAGACGAGGAGGCTGGGCAGCCCCACGCCGGACGACATCCGCACGGCCAGCACGGCCAGGAAGGTGACACCGGCGCCGATCAGCAGGAAGGTGTCGAGCTGGTGGACGTCGAAGGTCAAGAGGTGCCGCCCCTGCGGGTCACCGTCGCGAGCGTCGCGAGGTGCGTGCGATGGCAAGACGCCGGAGCGACGACATGCTGGATCGCCTTTCGAGCGACGGCAACGCCGCCAGCGTGCGTGCATCGCGGCGCGCAGCAGGTGGCACGCAGGGGCGGCATCTCTGAGGTCACTCGGCTCTCGTCGGGTGGCGGGGGCCTAGTCTATCGGTAGAACATGTTCTAGATTTCAGTCCGTGGCATCTGCGACCCCCAACACCCCAGCCGGTCTCGCGCTCCCGGACGTCCTCCCCGCCTCGGTCCTGACCGAGGGCACCGAGCACTTCGACGTGGTCGTGGTGGGCTTCGGCATCGCCGGCGGCTGCGCCGCACTCGAGGCCGCACGCGCCGGCGCCCGGGTGCTCCTGCTCGAGCGGGCCGCGGTCCACGGCGGCACCTCGTCGATGTCCGGCGGGCACTTCTACCTCGGCGGCGGTACGGCGGTGCAGCAGGCCACCGGCCACGCCGACTCGGTCGAGGCGATGATCGGCTACCTGATGGCGTCGACGAAGGACCCCGACGAGGAGAAGATCCGCGCGTACTGCGAGGGCTCGGTCGCCCACTTCGACTGGCTCGAGGACCTCGGCTTCGAGTTCGAGCGCTCCTACTTCCCCGGCAAGGCCGTGATCCAGCCCGGCACCGAGGGCCTGATGTTCACCGGCAACGAGAAGGTCTGGCCGTTCCGCGAGCAGGTCGCCCCCGCGCCGCGCGGCCACAAGGTGCCGGTGCCCGGAGACACCGAGGGCACGAGGATCGTGATGGACCTGCTGCGCACGCAGGTCGAGAAGGCCGGCGTCGAGGTCCGCTACGAGACCGGCGCGACCAACCTGGTCGTCGACGGCGACCCCGCGACCGGCCGCGTCGTCGGGCTGGGCTGGCGCTCCTTCGACGAGCACGGCGCGATCTCCGCCGGCGGCGTGGTCATCGCGGCCGGCGGCTTCGTCATGAACCCCGACATGGTCGCGCGCTACACGCCGGCGCTCGGCTCGAAGCTGTTCACCCTCGGCTCGACGTACGACGACGGGCTGGGCATCCGCCTCGGCGAGTCCGTCGGCGCGGCCCTGGAGAACATGGAGGAGCCGTTCATCACCGCTCCCTTCTACCCGCCGTCGTCGCGGTGCAAGGGGATCATCGTCAACAAGGACGGGCAGCGGTTCGTGGCCGAGGACAGCTACCACGCGCGGACGTCGTACCACGTGATGCAGCAGCCCGACGCCGTCGCCTACCTCATCGTCGACAGCGAGCACCTCGGCGAGGACCACATGCCGCTGGTGCCGCTCAAGGACGGCTTCGAGACGCTCGAGGAGATGGAGGCCGGTCTCGGCATGCCCGCGGGCTCGCTGGTCAAGACGGTCGAGACCTACAACGCGAACGCCGCCAACGGCGAGGACCCCGACTTCCACAAGCACCCCGACTGGATCGCCCCGCAGACGGCCGGCCCGTGGGCCGTCCTCGACCTGTCCCTCGGGGTCGCGCTGTACGCCGGCTTCACGATCGGCGGCATGGCCACGACCGTCGACGGCGAGGTGCGTCGTACCGACGGCTCGGTCGTCCCCGGCCTGTACGCCGCCGGCGCCTGCGCGTCCAACATCGCCCAGGACGGCGCGGGCTACTGCTCCGGCACCCAGCTGGGCGAGGGCTCGTTCTTCGGCCGCCGGGCCGGCCGGCACGCCGCGGGAGTTTCACCGGCCGGCCGGTGAAACTCCCCACCCGGCGCCGCCTAACCTCGATCCCGTGACCGACCGCCTCACCGCCGCCGCCCGGGCGAACGTCCCGCCCTTCCACGTGATGGACCTCCTCGCCGCGGCGGCGGAGCGGCAGCGCAGCCACGGCGACCTGGTCAACCTGGTCGCCGGGCAGCCGAGCACGGGCGCACCGGCGACGGTCAACGCGGCGGCGGTCCGGCTGCTCGGCAGCGGCGACCCGCTCGGCTACACGACCGCGACCGGCATCGTCGAGCTGCGGACGGCGATCGCCGGCCACTACCGGCGCACCTACGACGTGGCGGTCGACGCCGCCGACGTGGTCGTCACGACCGGGTCGAGCGGCGGCTTCCTGCTGGCGTTCCTCGCGGCCTTCGACGCCGGCGCCCGGGTGGCGATCGCCCGGCCGGGCTATCCGTGCTACCGCAACGTGCTGGCGGCCCTGGGCTGCGCGGTCGTCGAGATCCCGACCGGCCCGGAGACCCGCTTCCAGCCGACCGTCGAGCAGCTCGCCGAGGCCCACGCGCGGCAGCCGCTCGACGGGCTCGTCGTCGCCAGCCCCGCCAACCCGACGGGCACCATGCTGCTGCCCGAGGAGCTCGCCGCGATCGCGCGCTGGTGCGAGGAGAACGACGTACAGCTGGTCTCCGACGAGATCTACCACGGCATCCAGTACGCCGGCTCCCGCGCCGGCTGCGCCTGGAAGACCTCGCGCGAGGCGGTGGTGTTCGGCTCGTTCTCGAAGTACTTCTCGATGACCGGCTGGCGGCTGGGCTGGATGCTGGCACCCGAGCGGCTGCGCCGGCCGGTCGACGTGCTCACCGGCAACTTCTCCATCTGCCCGCCCGTGCTGGCCCAGCACGCGGCGCTCGGAGCGTTCGAGGACGCGGCGTACGCCGAGCTCGACGGGCACGTGCAGCGCTACGCCCACAACCGCGGCCTGCTCCTGGACGGCCTGCAGCGGCTGGGCATCACCCGGCTGGCACCCGCGGACGGTGCGTTCTACGCCTACGCCGACGTCGGGCACCTCACCACCGACTCGATGGCCTACTGCCGCGACCTGCTGGCCCGCACCGGCGTCGCCGTCGCCACCGGCATCGACTTCGACACCGTCGACGGCGGCCGGTTCCTGCGGTTCAGCTTCGCCGGCACCGCCGACGACATCACCACCGCGCTCGACCGGCTCGACGGCAGCCTCTGACCGTCCGACCCGGGCGAGCCTCGCGCCCTCGTTAGGGTGACGGGGTGATCGACCGTCGGGAGCTCGAGCGGCGCGACGACGCGATCCACGCCGGGCACCGGGCCGCGGTCGACGCCGGCGACCAGCGGGTCCTGCGGCTGACCAGGTCGGGCGAGCTGCACAGCTATGCCCCCGACGAGATCGGCCTCGGCGAGGTCACCGCACAGCTGGCGACCCGCCGCGTCCGCAGGTCGCGGGTTTGAGCGGCGATGGATGAGGGAAGGGCGCGTCTCATGTACGGCGACAGCGAGATCATCCGGCGTCGTGCCACCCAGCTGCGGGACCAGGGGGCCGACGTACGTGCCCTCGCCGACGAGCTCGTCGCCCGGGTCGAGGGCCTCGGCTGGACCGGGCGGGCCGCGGACGCCATGCGACAGCGGGTGACCGACCGCGCCAGCCACCTGCGCGTCGCGGCCGAGCGCCACACCGGTGCCGCCGACGCGCTGGCCGGCCACGCCGAGAGCGTCGACGCCGTCCGCGAGGAGATCGCGGCCACCGAGGCGCGGGTCACCGCCCTGGTCGCGGACGCCCGGGCCCGCATCGCCGCCATCGCCGCACGCAACGAGGTCGGCGACGGCCTGCAGGTCAGCCCCGACCCGCTGGACGAGGCGCTGGTCGCCTTCACCCCACCGCCCACCGGGCACCGCGACTGGCTCGCCGTCGACGTCCCCGGCCTGGAGCGCTGACACCGTGCCGACCATCGACCTGACCTCCAGCGCGCCCGCGCCACACCCGGGCGGCGACGCGCTCGCCGCCGCCCCGCGCCGGATCGGGCTGACCCTGCCCGAGCTCCAGCATGCCGCCCGGCTGGCCGGCGACGCACCGCTGCCCTTCGAGGTCGCCGCGCCGAGCACCGCCGACGCCATGCAGGCCCGGCTGGGCCAGAGCCCGGCGACCCTGGACGACCAGGCCTTCCGTGCCGTGGTCGCGGCGCTGCACGACCCCTCCGACGCCCTCGCGCGCCGCGGCCTGACGGTCGACGGCGTGCTGGACGCCGGTCTGGCCGGGGCGATCGGCCTGCTCGCCTCGCCCCGCTTCGCCGTCGACGTCGACGTGGCGATGGGCGGTGTCCAGGCCAAGGTCTGGCACCGCCAGGGCGGGAGTGCCGTCGCCTCGCTGGCCACCGTCGACGGGATCGTGTTCGAGGTCGGCTGGTTCGGCACCGACGCCTGGCCGGCCGAGCTCGCCCGCGTCGCCGCGATCTCGGAGGAGGTGGCGCTGGCGGGCTCCGACGTCCCGGCGTACGTCGACCTGCCGTTCGAGCTCGCCGACGCGGCCGCAGAGGCCAGCGGCTCGGGCCGGGGCGACCTGCTGCCGGTGCTGGTCTCCCGGCACCGCGGCGCCGTGCGCGGTGCCGACGGCGTCCTGGACGACCCCACCGTCGTCGGTGTCCTCGCCGCGCTCGGGAGCGAGGCTCGCGGCCGGCTGCGGGCGCTGGCCGCCGACGTGTCCGGCACCGAGGTCGACACGGTCGGCGTCGTGTCCTGGACCCTGCTCGCCGACGGCTGGCGCGCCCTGCGCCCCCACCACGACGACGGCGTGCTGCGGCTCGAGCTGCGGTCGGTCGCCCCCGACGAGCTGGCGGCCGTCGTCGCCCCGGTCCTCGGCGAGGTGAGGCGATGAGCACCGAGGAGCAGCCGCTCACCGCGGTCGAGGTCGCCGACCTGGCCGACAAGTACGACCAGATGCTGCGTCTGGCCGACCTGTTCGACGACGCCGGCGCGCAGATGCGGGAGTGGTC
Organism: Pimelobacter simplex; assembly: GCA_016803235.1. Lineage (GTDB taxonomy): Bacteria > Actinomycetota > Actinomycetes > Propionibacteriales > Nocardioidaceae > Nocardioides > Nocardioides simplex_A. Next base: position 23,760 of record JADCLI010000038.1, on the reverse strand, counting down.
GCAGCTGGGCGCCGACGTGCTGGCCGATCCCGACGTCGCCGACTCCGCGCCCCTCTCGCCCACCACGTGGAGCACCGCCGAGGAGGAGGTGCGGGCCGCGACGACCGGCAAGGGCAGTCTGCTCAGCCGGTCCATCGAGCTCGACGCCGACGCGCTGGTGCTGCGCGCGACGGTGATGACCTACCGCTGGATCGACGAGCTCCAGGCGGCGGCGTACGAGACCCTCGGCTCGATCGCCGGCAAGGCGATCGGCTATCTCGCACCCGAGGTCAACCTCGGCGGCGCGATCGTCGCGGCCGGGCTGATCGAGACCGACGCGCTCGACCGCGACGGCGTGGCGGCGTACCTCGGCGAGCTGGCCGAGGCGAACCCCGAGCTGATGGAGCACGTCACCACCGGTGGAGGCCTGCTCGACAGCCTGCAGATGCGCGGCCTGCTCACCGCCGGCGTGCTGGCGGGCGACGCCGGGCGCTCGGCTCGGATCGGCGGCCTGCGCGCCACCGGGATCGCCCCGCTGCCCGACGACTGGGGAGCCGCACTGCGCGACGTCGCGGTCAGTCTCACCGACGCCGGAGCGGTCGCCGAGGTCGCGGACCCGGTCGCCGGGACGGCCACCGTCGACCGCGCCGACGCACCGACCGGGCTGGGCGACCTGATGACGATCCTCACGCGCGAGCACGACGGCCCGGTCCGGGTGCTGGAGGCGGCCCCCGGGCGCCTGGTCGCCTTCCTCCCCGACGCGATCGCCCCCGTTCCCGCCCCCGGCCGGCTCCGCCTGGTCTCCGGCGACGCGTCCGGCGAGGCGTCCGCCGTCGTCCGCGCCCTCGCGGCCGCGGTCGTGCCCGGCGACGAGCCCGCCCGCGTCATGCTCGTCGGCCGCGGCAGCGGCGGCGCCACCGCGCTCGAGGTCGCGACCCGGGCCGACCTGCCCGGCTTCGTCGTCGACCAGGTGGTCACCGCCGACGCCCCCTCGACGCAGCTCGGGGTCGTCCCGGCCGACGTCCAGGTGCTCTCGCTCGAGGACCGCAGCGATCCGGTCGCCCTGCTCGGCTCGCTGATCAACGCCGGGGCCGCCAACCGCCTCACGATCGTGTACGACGCCGGCGCGGACCCCGACGTACCCGCTCTCATCGCCGGCGGCCGGGCCGCCGATCGCGCCGACCACCCCGACCTGGTGGCGGCACTCGCGCGCTGGCGCGCCCTGGGCTTCCTGCGTCCGAGCGCGGGGCACTGACCGAGGAACGAGGTCAGTCCCCGTTCAGCGAGGAGGTTGAGGAGCGTCACGAGCTCGCGCCGCGAAGCAAGCGAGGTCGTGACGCGTCTCGAAACCCGAGCCCGTCGCACGGCGGCCGACGCCGGAGAGCCCCGGCACCGTCCGGGCACCGTCCCGGCGTCTCGTGACGGTCACTGGCGCAACCTCCTCGGCGTCCGCGTGCTGCGATCCCGGTCACATCGACCACGGGCGACGGTCCCGTTTCTCGCCGATTTCCTTGACAAAACCCCGGTCAATGTATGCAACATGTTGTTGCGCTAACAACGTGCATGCTCCCGATTTCGATGATGAGAACGGACCGAGGACCCATGACTGCGACTGCCGACGCCCCGATTGACACCCCGACCCCGACCGACCTCGCCGGGCTCAGCTACCAGGACACGCTGCGCGTGCTGTCCGAGGCATCGGTCCACCAGCACTTCGACGCCTTCCTCGACATCGCCTGGGACAGCCCCGAGTTCGAGGTCGTCCCGAACGACCCGCGCTGGGTGCTGCCGGAGATCGACTCGCTGGGCGGCACCGACTGGTACAAGTCGCTGCCCCTCGAGCGGCAGATCGAGGTCGGCCAGTACCGACTCGCCAACATCATGAAGGTCGGCCTGCAGTTCGAGCAGGTCCTGATCGGCGGCATCATGAGCCACCTCATCCCGATGGGCAACAACCGTGCGGAGTTCCGCTACTCCACGCACGAGGTGACCGAGGAGTGCCACCACACCCAGATGTTCCAGGAGGGTGTGAACCGGATCGGCGTCGACGTGAAGGGCGGCCCGGGCTGGTTCATCAAGGTCGCGCCGTTCCTGTGCCTGGCCGGCGGCCCGCTGCCCAACATCTTCTTCTTCGGCATCCTCGCCGGCGAGGAGCCGATCGACTACCTGCAGAAGTCGGTGCTGCGCTCGGGCCACGAGCTGCACCCGATCGTGACCCGCGTGATGCAGATCCACGTCGCCGAGGAGGCCCGCCACATCGGCTTCGCGCACACCTACCTGGTCGAGCGCTCCAAGGACTACGGCACGCTGCAGCGATTCGGCCTCTCGCTCGCCTACCCGGTCATCATGCGCGTGCTGTGCGACGTGATCATGAAGCCGACCAAGCAGATGCAGAAGGACCTCGGCATCCCCAAGGAGGTCATGCGCGAGGTCTACTGGAAGTCGGAGAAGTCCCAGAAGCTGCTGCGCGACACCTTCGGCGACGTGCGGATGCTCGCCGAGGAGCTCGGCCTGATGAACAGGGTCTCCCGCCTCGTGTGGCGCGCCCTCGGCATCCACGGCAGCCCCTCGCGCTTCCGCAGCGAGCCCAAGTCCGCCGCGGTCTGAGCCATGGCGTACGTCGTCACGCAGTCGTGCTGCGCCGATGCCTCGTGCGTCGTCGCCTGCCCGGTCAACTGCATCCACCCCGCGCCGGGTGAGCCCGGCTTCGGCACCACCGAGATGGTGTACGTCGACGCGACCGCCTGCGTGGGCTGCGGCGCCTGTGCGACGGCGTGCCCGGTCGGGGCGATGGTGCCGGACGCTGCGCTGACGACGAAGCAGCTGCCCTTCCTCGAGCTCAACGCGGCGTACTACGACGCCTTCCCGCACGCCGACCGCACCCCGGTCGCCCTCGTGCCGCCGCAGCGCCGGCTCACCCGGACCGGTCCGTTCCGGGTCGCGGTGATCGGCGCCGGCCCGGCGGGGCTCTACACGGCCGACGAGCTGCTCAAGCACCCCGAGGTCGGCGGCGTCGACGTCTACGACCGGCTGCGGACGCCGTACGGCCTGGTCCGGCACGGCGTCGCCCCGGACCACGCCTCGACGAAGATCGTGACCCGGCTGTTCGAGGCGATCGAGCGGCAGCCGCGGTTCCGCTACTTCCTCGACGTCGAGGTCGGCACGGACGGTGGCATCACGCTCGCCGACCTGCGGGCTCACTACGACGCCGTCGTGTACGCCGTCGGCGCCTCCGCCGACCGCAGCCTCGCCATCCCCGGCGAGGACCTCGCCGGTTCGGTCCCGGCGACCGCGCTGGTCGGCTGGTACAACGGCCATCCCGAGCAGCAGCAGCTCGACGTGCCGCTCGGCGCGATCTCCAACCCGTCGGGTCGCGCGGTCGTCGTCGGCAACGGCAACGTCGCCCTCGACGTGGCGCGGGTCCTGGCCCGCCCGGTCGAGGTCCTCGAGCGCACCGACCTGGCGCCCGGGCCGCTCGACCAGCTGCGCGCGAGCAACGTGCGCGAGGTGGTCGTCCTGGGCCGCCGCGGCCCGGCCCAGGCGGCGTTCACCGTCCCCGAGCTGATCGGCCTGGCGGCGCTCGACGACGTCGACGTGGTCGTCGACGTCGACCCCGCCCTGCTCACCGGCGACGACCAGCGCAGCACGCTGCTGCGCGAGCTCGCCGAGCGCCCGCTCGCCGCCGACGGCCCGAAGCGGCGGATCGTGCTCAGCTTCGCGGTCTCCCCCGTCGAGGTCCTGGGCGCGGACGGCCGGGTCACCGGCGTCCGGGTCGCCCGCAACCGACTGGTCGAGCAGGCCGACGGGACGGTTCGCGCCGAGGCCACCGACGACACCTTCGTCCTCGACGCCGGCCTGGTCGTCCGCTCGGTCGGCCACCGCGGCACCCCGGTCGCCGGGCTGCCGTTCGACGAGCGGACCGCCACGGTGCCCAACCACCAGGGCCGCGTCGAGCCCGGCGTCTACGTCGTGGGCTGGATCAAGCGCGGCCCGGTCGGCTTCATCGGCACCAACAAGACCGACGCCCAGGAGACCGTCGAGACCCTCCTCGACGACCTCGACGCCGGCCTGCCCGCACCCACCGGCACAGCGACCGCCATCGCGGCGCTCGTCGCCGAGCGGCACGCCGACGCCGCCGACCTCGCCGCCTGGCAGCGCCTCGACGCCGCCGAGCGCGAGCGCGGCGCGCAGGCCGGCCGGCCCCGCGCCAAGATCACCGATGTCGCCGAGCAGCGCTCGGTCGCCGCGCCCCCGGCCGTACGTCGCCGCGGGCTGCTGCGGCGTACCGTGTCGCTGACATCGTGAGGATCGCAGGAGGTGTCGGCATGGGGACGCCGAAGCGGGATCAGACGGACGGGCGCAAGCGTCGGTGGCAGCAGCACAACGCCGACCGCCGCCAGGCCGTGATCGAGGCCGCGCTCACCGTGCTCGCGCGCGACGAGCCCGGAGCCGAGCTCAGCGTCCAGAAGATCGCCGACGAGGCGTCGGTCCACCGCACCGTGCTCTACCGCTACTTCGAGGACCGCACCGACCTCGACGTCGCCATCCAGCAGGAGATCTGCAACCGCGCCGGTGAGCTGCTGCTCGCCGCGGTCACCCTCGAAGGCACCCCGCGCGAGATCGTGCACCGGATCATCGCCGCGTACGTCGGCTGGGGGGCCGACAACGTCGCCCTGATGCGCTTCGCCGAGCGCGACATCGCCGGCGCGGCCTCCAAGCCGCTCGACGTCGCGATCGGCCAGATCGCCGAGCAGATCGAGCTCGTCATCGGCGGCTTCCTCGCGATCCTCGACGCCGAGGTCGGCGACGACGACCGCAACGCGCTCACGCCGTACGTCTTCCTGCTCGTCGGCGGTGTCATGGCCGCCGTGCGCAGCTGGAGCTCGCGCGACGAGCTCCTCCCCCCGGCCCCCGCGTTCACCCGGCTGCTCGCCGACGTGACCTGGCTGCAGATCGAGGGTCTCGCAGCGTCCCGCAGGATCGAGGTGCCCGACCTCCCGGTCGAGCAGCTCCTCAACTTCAAGGAAGCCTGAATGAGCGACACCACGCACCTCGACGTGCTGATCATCGGCGCCGGCCTGTCCGGCATCGACGCGGCCTACCACGTCACCAAGGCGTTCCCCGACAAGTCGTACGCCGTCCTCGAGATGCGCGACTCCCTCGGTGGCACGTGGGACCTGTTCCGCTACCCCGGCATCCGCTCCGACTCCGACATGCACACCCTCGGCTTCGGCTGGAAGCCGTGGAAGGGCACCAAGGCGATCGTCGACGGGCCCGACATCCTCGCCTACCTCAAGGAGGCGGCGGCCGAGAACGGCATCGACCGGCACATCCGCTACCACCACAAGCTGGTGCACGCGGAGTTCTCCACCGAGGACGCCCGGTGGACGGTGAGCGTCGAGCGCACCGACACCGGCGAGACGGTCGAGCTGACCGCGAGCTTCCTGTGGTCGACCTCCGGCTACTACCGCTACGACGAGGGCTTCACCCCGACCTTCGCCGGGTCCGAGGACTTCGAGGGCCAGATCATCCACCCGCAGCACTGGCCCGAGGACCTCGACTACGCCGGCAAGCGGGTCGTCGTGATCGGCTCCGGCGCCACCGCGGTGACCCTGATCCCCGCGCTGGCCGGCTCGGGCGCCGGGCACGTCACCATGCTGCAGCGCACGCCGACGTACATCATCAGCCAGCCGACGTACGACAGGGTCTCGGCCGAGATGTACCGCCGACTGCCCGACAAGCTGGCCCAGAAGCTGGTCCGCACCCGCTACCTCACCAGCCGGATCGCGTTCTACGAGTTCTGCCAGGCCCGGCCCAAGGAGTCACGCGCGCTGCTGCGCAAGCTCCTCGAGCGCCAGCTGCCCGACGACGTCAGCTTCGACGAGCACTTCAAGCCGCCGTACGACCCGTGGGACCAGCGCCTGTGCGCCGTCCCCGGCGGGGATCTGTTCAAGGCGCTGCGCCACCACACCGTCGACATCGTCACCGACCACATCGACCGGTTCACGCCGAAGGGCATCCTGCTGAAGTCGGGCAAGGAGCTGGAGGCGGACATCATCATCACCGCCACCGGCCTGAACCTGCAGATCTTCGGCGGCGCCACCCTCGGCGTCGACGGCACCAAGGTCGCTCCGTCCGAGACCATGGCCTACAAGGGCCTGATGCTCAGCGAGATCCCGAACTTCGCCTTCATCATCGGCTACACCAACGCGTCCTGGACGCTCAAGGCCGACCTGGTGTGCGAGTACGTCGTCAAGCTGCTCAAGCGCATGGACGAGACCGGCAGCCGCATCGTCGTCCCGCGCCGCGACCCGTCGGTCGCCGAGGAGCCCTTCCTCGACTTCGAGGCCGGCTACGTCATGCGCTCGATCGACTCGCTGCCCAAGCAGGGCGCCACCTTCCCGTGGCGGCTGAAGATGAACTACTTCAAGGACGTGCTCGTCTTCCGCAAGCCGGTCGAGGACGAGTCCCTGGAATTCTCGGCCTGATCAGGTGCAGGAATCGCCGGTCGACCGGTGAAACTGTCACTTGTCGGGCGTTGCAACACCCGACAAGTGCAGGGACTGCCCGTCAAGTGCAGGAACAACCGGTCGACCGGCGATTCCCGCACCCTCACCACGCGAGGTCGTGCACGAACTCACTCAGCTGGGTCAGGTTGCGGCACTCGATCATCCGCACGATCTCGCCGTACGCCGGAGCCGCGGAGTCCCCCGTCCCCCAGTTGCGCTCGTGCTCGGGGTTGAGCCAGAAGGTCCGCTTCACCGATCCCGCCAGCCGGCGCAGCGCGTCCTCGTGCAGGTCGCTGTAGTTGGAGCGGGCGTCGCCGAGGATGAGCAGGGTGGTCTTGGGCGTGAGCGCGTCGAGGTGGTTCTGCTCGAACTTCGTGAACGCCCGGCCGTAGTTGGTGCGGCCCCACAGCGCGGCGTGCGAGGTCGCGGCGGCCAGGTCGCTGAGCACGTCGACCGGGTCCGCGCCCGGCCGGAAGTGGCCGGTCACCTCGTGCACGTGGTCGATGAACGTGAACGCCCGCATGCTCTGGAAGACCTCGCGCAGCGCGAACACGAACAGCAGCGTGAACTGGGCGAAGTTGGCCACCGAGCCGCTGACGTCGCAGAGCACGACGAGGTCCGTGCGGTGCGGCCGCTTGGGCCGGTGGTGGGTGGTGATCGGGACGCCGCCGGTGGCGATCGAGGCGCGGACGGTACGCCGGAAGTCCAGCGGCGCGGTCCGCGCGTGCCGGGAGTGCTGCTCCTTGGCGAGCCGGGTCGCGAGCCGGCGGGCGAGCGGGAAGATCTCCTTGCGCATCTCGTCGAGGTCGGCCCGGCGAGCGGCCATGAACGCGAGCTTGTCGATGCTGGGCCGGACGGCGACCTCGGCGACGTGGTCGGGCCCCTTCTCCTCGGCGATCCGGCGCCGGGCGTCCTCCTCGACCATCGCGGTGAAGGAGCCGATCCGGCGGTTGGCCCGGCGGCGGGCGTCCTCCTCGTCGGCGCCCTCGCCCATCAGTCCGGCCACGAGCTTGTCGATCAGCTCCTGCGGCGCCACGCGCTGCAGGGCCGTGTAGGCCGACCAGGACGACAGCCCGGGGCCGCGGCCCGGCATCGCGCCGAACACGCCGACCATCTCGGCAGCCATCCGGCGCAGCTCGGCCTCGTCGACCTGGCCCGCCTCGAGCGCCTCGGCGAGGCGGTCGCGGAAGTCGACGAGCGCGGAGGCGTTGTCGCGGACCTGGCCGTCGCCGGCCTCGTCGCCCTCCTCGGCCGTGACGCCGTTGCCGACCATGGCGGGGAAGTAGACGTCGAACAGGGCGTCGAAGGTCGTGCGCTGCGCCTGCTTCTTGACCATCGTGGCCGCGAACGCGTCGCGCACCATCGCCCGGTCGCCCCAGCGCACGGCCCCGAGCGCGGCGAGGGAGTCGATGTCCTCGGCGAGCGAGACCGACAGGCCGGCGCCGCGCAGTGCCTCGACGAACGCGAGGTGGCGGTCGAGGAGCCCGGACTGCTCGGCGTGCTCGGTCATCGGTGCCTCAAGCCCGGGCGAGCTTGAGCTCCTTGACCGCGCGCTCGTGGTCGGACTGGTGCTTGAGCACGGCGCCGAGGGTGTCGGCGATCGCCTTCGCGTCGAGGTCGCGGATCTCCAGGGCGATCAGGGTGCGGGCCCAGTCGACGGACTCGGCGATCGAGGGAGCCTTCTTCAGCTCCAGCTCGCGCAGGCGGCCGACGGTGGTCACCAGCTGCTCGGCGATCCGGTCGTCGAGACCGGGCACCTGCTGCTGCAGGATCTGCCGTTCGCGGGCCGCGTCGGGGTAGTCGATGTGGAGGTAGAGGCAACGCCGCTTGACCGCCTCGGACAGCTCCCGGCTGGCGTTCGAGGTGAGGACGACGAACGGGCGGCGGGTGGCGGTGACGGTGCCGAGCTCGGGGATGGTCACCTGGAAGTCGCTGAGCACCTCCAGCAGCAGGCCCTCGACCTCGATGTCGGTCTTGTCGACCTCGTCGATGAGCAGCACGGTCGGCTCGTCCCGACGGATCGCGGACAGCAGCGGCCGGGTCAGCAGGAACTCCTCGGAGAAGATGTCGTCGTGGGTCGCATCCCAGTCGACCCCGCCGCCCCCGGCCCCGGCGTTCGCCGCCTGGATCCGGAGCAGCTGCTTCTTGTAGTTCCACTCGTAGAGCGCCCGCGCCTCGTCGAGTCCCTCGTAGCACTGCAGCCGGACCAGCTCGGCCCCTGTCGCCCGCGACACGGCCTTGGCCAGCTCGGTCTTGCCGACCCCGGCCGGTCCCTCGAGCAGCAGCGGCTTCTCGAGCGCGCCGGCGAGGTAGGTGGTGGTCGCGGTGGCCGCGTCCGCGAGGTAGCCCGCCGAGGCGAGTCGGCTGGCCGCGTCGGCCGGGGCGTCGAACCAGGTCATGGCCCCATCCTGCCGTGGTCCGGTGTCTGCCGCGTCACGCGGTCGTGACCCGGCCGCCTCCTGGTCGTTGTGATGGGCAGTGGGAAGTGACCCGGCGACGGGCCGATCAGTAGTGGCAAAGGGGGGCGACATGAGTGTTTCCGTCACGTCCCCGTCCTGGTTGCGCGTCGCCGTCCATGCGTTGCGTACGGCGACCACCGTGGCCGCGCTCACCCTGCTGGTCGGCTTCGGGGCGATCGGCTCCACGAGCACGCGACCGCCGGCGGACCCCGCCCGGCGCATCGACATGTCCTCGGGTCCGCTCGACGTGATGATGCAGCAGAACCGGTGCTCGTTCACCGGCTTCGAGCGCGACGTGATCCCGAGCACCGCCATCGTCCGCACACCCGACGGGGCCACCGAGCTGGTGTCCTTCGACGAGGGCTGGGCAGTGTTCCTCGGCGAGGCCCCCGGCGAGCTGGTCGCCGTGTGCCTCGGCTCGAGCCGGGTCGGCTGACCCTCACCCCTCCGGGAGGTCGGGTACACCCCGGTCCAGCGCAGGCGGCTCCAGTGACGCCTCAGCCCGCGTCGACGTACCCGTCGTCGATCGCGACCCGGCTCAGGTCGACCTTCGAGCGCACCGACCGGCCGGCGGCGGCGTACTTCGACTTCACTCGGGCGATGTAGGTCTTGGCGGTGTCCTGCTTGACCCCGAGGGCCTCGGCGACGGCGCCGAGGGTGAGGCCCGAGGCGTAGAGCACGAGGGCGCGCTCCTCCTGGTCGCTGAGCTGGGGGCGGTCCGCGTCGGACGCGATCACCGCCGCGAGGTCCGGTGTCATCCACTCGCCGCGGCGCAGCACGGTCCACACCGCGTCCACGACGTCCTGCTCGGAGTCGCGCTTGCCGACGATGCCGGCGACACCGGCCTTGATCACCGAGCGGACCAGCGCCGGCGACGCCAGTGCCGAGAGCACGAGAACCTGCAGGCCGGCGTCGACCAGCCGGGCCACCACGTCCGGGTCGACGCTGGGGCCACGGTCGACGCTGAGGTCGAGCACGAGCAGCTGGGGTCGGGAGCCGACCGGCGTGCGCTGCGCCCACGCGAGGAACTCGGGCAGCGTGCTGCAGCTCGCCACCACGACCAGGCCGGACTCCCGGCCGAGGATCTCCTCGGTGCGGCGACGTTGCAGCAGGTGGTCCTCCACCAGGGCGACCCGCCAGACCTCCAACCCCTCACCAACTCCCACGCAGGCAAGTCTGGCAGCCGGGGACCCGCTTGTTCGCGGGTGGGCGGAACTCGTGTGCCGCCATGCGGGAAGGTGGTGCCGTGACCAGACTCCACGCGCAGGCCCGCGACCTGCTGCGCCGCGCCGCGCCGATCGTCCCGGCCCACGACGGCTGGGCGACGCGCACGCTCATCGACGCGATGCGACGCGCGCTCCTCGCCATGGCGACGGCCTGGCAGGGGGTGATGCTGGTGGCCGTGATCGCGTCGCCGGGCCCGGTCTCGTCGCTGCTGCCGCTCGCCGCGGCGCACGCCGCCGCGCTCGTCGCTGCCCTCGTCGCGCGGGCGGGTCGCCTGCCGCTGTGGCTCCCGGTGGCGGTGGTCCCCCTGCTGTTCCTCGCCGACTGGACGGCGGCGGACTCGATGGACGACCCGCTGCTGTTCGCCTCCTGCTGGATGATGAACCTCGGCAGCGCGACCCCTGCCTTCGTGCTCCACGGCCGCCGGGCCCTGGTCCTGCCGCTCCTGGGCGCCGTCCTGGTGCCGCCCGCGATGCTGGTCCTGCGGCCCGACCTGCCCGCGACCCTGCCGGTGGCGGTGATCGGCACCCAGCTGGCCATCATCGCCGCGACCCGGATCGGCCTGACCTACCTCTTCGACTTCGCGACCCGCGCCGACGACGAGGCGGCCGCCGCCCTGCGGCAGCGTGCGGCCGTCGCGACGCAGGAGGCCGCCAGCCGCGCCTCCGCCGAGGACGCGCGCGTCCTCCACGACACGGTGATCAACACGCTCGCCGCCCTCGCCAGCGGCGGCGCCGCGGTGAGCGACGCCGCTGCGGTGAGGGAGCGCTGCGCCCGCGACATCGCGACCGTCGCTGCGCTGCGGGACGGCGCCGAACCGGCCACCGACGCCGGCGGGCTGCGCGCGGCGTCGTACGACCCGCGAGTCCGGGTGCACCACCTCGGTCTCGGCGACGAGGACCTCGCCGGGGTCGAGGCCGGCCTCGCTCCCGCCGTGCTGCGCGCCCTGCGCCGGGCCACGACCGAGCTGGTCCAGAACGCCGCGAAGCACGCAGGCGTCGACGAGGTCGAGGTCCACGCCGAGGCGCACCACGGCCGGCTCGTGGTCAGCGTCGTCGACCGCGGAGCGGGCTTCGACGGCCGCGTCGACCCGTCCGGCGGGCTCGCGACGTCGGTTCTCGCGCGTGCCGACGAGACCGGGATCCTGGTCGAGATCGACACCGCGCCCGGCGCCGGGACCCGGGTCACCCTGACCGCGCCGCCGGGAACGGCCGCCTCCGTCGGGCCGGGCGGTGGACGCGACATCGCGCGCGTCGTTCGCGTGATGCGCCGCCGGGCCTGCCTGCTCTACGCCGGCGGCGTCGCCGCGATCGGCTTCTTCCTCTCGGTCAACAACCATCCCGGCGAGCCGACACCGGACCTGCTCATGGCGACGCTCGCGAGCCTGGGCGCCGTCCTCGCCTGGTGGGGCACCCGCCATCGCGCGAGCCTGAGCGCCGGCGCGGTGGTGGCGATCGTCGCGGCCGCCGGCACGGGGTTCGTCCTCTCCGCGGCGTCCGTGGACTACGGGCGCGAGGACCCGGTGCTGTGGCAGGCCATCGGCGCCACCGGGCTGCTCGTCATCGCCGCCGAGCTGGGCCCCCGGGCCAGCGCGATCTGGTGGGTGGGTGGGGCGTACGCCGCGGTGGTGGTCGCCGTCGCGGTCGCCGCCGGCTCGTCGGCACAGGCCGAGGTGATCGTGCTGACGGCCGGTGCCGCCGGCCTGGGACTGCTCGCTGCCTGGCACAGCTTCCAGCGCGCCGTCGGCACCATCGCGACCCGCGCCGCGGCCGACCAGCAGGCGGCCTGGGCCGACCGCACGCGGCTCGCCGAGCGCGAGGCCGCCGACCGGGCTCGCGCACGCTGGCGCGACGCCGGGCTGAACCGCTCCCTGGCGCTCCTCGAGACGGCCCGGACCGCCGCCGACCCCGGTGACCCGGTCCTGCGCCAGAAGTGCGCGGTCGAGGAGGCCTACCTGCGCCAGCTCACCCTGCTCCACCCGGACCTCGTCCACGTGGGCCAGTGGTTCGCCCGCGCCCTCAACGACGCCCACGACAGCGGCGTGCGCCTGGTCGTGCGCTCCGGTGGCACCGACGTACCCGCCGACGTGGCGACCGAGCTGGGCGAGGTCGTGCTGGCCGCCGTGGCCGGGACGCCGAGCGGCGCGCAGCTGACCGTCACCCTGTTCCCCGACCCCGAGGGCGCCCGGATGACCCTCGTGGGCGCCCACCCGCACCTCGCCGCCGGCGTGCAGTCGGCGCCCGGCCCGTTCGCCGCCACCGCACGGGTGCTCTCGGTCGGCGACCAGGACGTGGCCGAGATCCTGGTGCCCGCCTGACGGCGGTGGCGGTGGCCACCGCCGCCAGGCGGGTGAGGGGTGCTGTCGCGGGGTCAGCCGATCGGCACCGCGGTGACCACCACGTTCTGGCGGTAGTGGAACCCGCCGTTCGACGTCGTCGTCCGGCCCGCGCAGCTGATCAGCACCAGCTGGTGCTCGCCCGTGGTCGAGAAGAACCGCTCGGGCAGCTTCTGGGTCCGCGAGAACCTCTCGACCGACGTCACGCGGTAGCGCAGCCTCGTGCCGCCCTGCCGCACCGTGACGACCTTGCCCTTGCGGAGCTTGGTCAGCTTCCAGAACGCGCCCGGCCGGTCCCGCCGGTCCGAGACGTGGCCGGCGATGACCGTCGTGCCGATCAGGTCGCCGGCCGCGGCGGACTGGGCGAGCTGGCCGGTACGGGCCACGTTGCCGGGGACCTGCATGCTGCCCTTCTTGATGCCGACCAGCGAGGTGCGGGCGTCGACCCCGATCGAGGGGATGCGGATCCGGTCGACCTTGCGACGGCCTGCGCCGTCCCAGCCGTCGGTGCTGAAGCCCGTGCCGACGACCGGCGTGGGGTACGACGGCTTGCGCACGATCGTCGTCTCCGACGCCAGGCCGCAGGCGTGGGTGGCCGCCGTGTTGCGGCTGTCGGCCGTGGTCGAGGCGACCCAGGTGTAGTAGCCCGTGCGGTTCACCTGCACCGTCGGCGTCCGGACCGCACCGTTGGCCGGCGCGAACGCCACCGTGCCGACGGCGTGCGCCGGGGTGCAGGCGATCTCGTCGCGGGACGCGAACGGTCCGTACAGCGTGGCCGAGCCGGTCGCACCGTGCCCCGGCACGAAGCCGGTGATGGTGACCTTGTCCGAGATCTGGGTGCCCGGCTTGGCCTGGTCGTGCGACGTCTCGGTGGTCAGCGACACCTTGGACTGACCACCCGACCCGGTCTCCGGCGCGACGGACACGGTCTGTGCGGCGTCGTTGATGTCCTTGTGCTCGGCGACGACGGTCGCCTGGCCGGTGATCGTCAGCTCCTCGAAGGCCACCAGCTGCTGCCCGGCGTACCCGGCCGGCACCGTGAGCTCGACCGCGACGGTGCCGCTGGACTGGGTGGGCGTGAACGTCGTGGAGCCGGTGATCCCGGTGGCCGACCCGTCCGACCTGCGACGCAGCTCACCGGTGACGGTGTACGACGTGCCCGGGGTCAGGTTCTGGTACGCGATCGTGTCCACCACGATCCCGCCCCCAGCCGGGATCGTGTGGTCACCGTCGCCCTTGTCGGTCAGCGTGGTGCCGATCGACGGGGTCGGTGCGGCGGCCCAGTTGACCGTTGCCGAGTCGGTGGTGGTGGCCGTACTCGGCGCGATCAGGATCATCGTCTGCCCGTGGGCGTCGGACGTGGGCGTGCCACCCGGAGTCGTGGGCACCGTGATGATGTTGCCGCTGCCGCCTGCGCCCTGGGCGGTCACGGTGACCGTGGCGGAGCCGGCGGTCGTGGAGCCGCGCAGGTCGAGGTAGAGCTGCTGCCCGTCGGTCACGGCCGAGGTGCTGATCGGCGTACCGGAGGCGTCGGTGACGGCGACGCCGGAGGGCCCGGAGACGCCGACTGTCGGCTGGTTCGTGTCGACGGTGAACGGCCCGACCAGGGTGCCGGCCTGCTGCGCGCTCACCGGGGCGGTCACCGTCGCGGTCACGGACGGGAAGGTGGTCGTGCCGCTGCTGGCGTTGGCACCGTTCACGAGGTACCAGTAGGCGTCCTCCGAGTCGCTGGTCTCCCAGGGCCAGGGGGCGTCGAAGGTGAGGTCGGTGTAGCGCCAGATCGCGTACTGGGTGGCCTCGATGGCGTCGTTCTCCGAGATGCTGGGCAGGCCGACCGCGGCCGCGAAGTCGGTGAGGCTCAGGTACGGGTAGCTGTGCGCCAGCACCCAGAGCACCTTGGCCTGGACGGCGGGGTCGTTGAAGTGGTTGTCCCCGAGGTAGCCCGACGGGTCGGTGACCTCACCCTCGCGGTGTGGCTGCGCCGAGATGTCGTGCTCGACGCAGTAGGCCCAGTAGTCCGGCGTTCCCGGGTTCTGCGGGTCCGCCGGCTGCTCCCGGTAGATGGCGTGCATGGAGGTGCCGCCGTAGCCGACCCCCTGCCCGACCCACAGGTCGTCCCCCGGCACGACGTCCGCGGACGCCGACGGCGCCGACGACGGCACGACCACGGCGCCCAAGGCGAGCACCAGGCCCACCACCCAGGCGCGCCACGCGCGGTGGCTCCAACTCGACTTGCTCACTGATCTGTCCCCTTCGTCTCGACGTCGCGCCCGGCGCGACCAGCGGGTCGTTCAACATGGATCTGCACGTCTCGTCCGGCCCGGTCCCGGGGCCCCGCCCCGGGCGCGGAGATCCTGCAGGAACCGGATCGAGCCATGGCGGGGCGTGCGCCGCGGGTGCGGCGAAATGACACCCGTTCGGGTGACACGCGGGGCTCAGCCGTCGACATCCGCCGGCCGCTCCACGAGGTGGGGACAGAACGGCGGGAGGAGCGGCGTGACGCGGTGGCTGCGCTCCCCCACGACGTCGGCATTGGCCCGCCGGTCGTCCTCGAGCGCGCACAACGCTGCCTGGGCGTCGGCGTACGGGCCCGAGACGTAGGTGTGACCACCCTCGGTGATGGTCAGGACGTGCGGACGGTCGAGGTCCGCGACGCCCTCGCTGATCATGTGGTCGACCAGCAGCTGCAACGCGGCGCGGGTCGGACGGTCGTCGGCCCGATCGGGCGACGGGTCGTCCGCGCAACGGTTCGTGATGACGGCTCCCATGCCTGGGGAGACAACCGTCGGGCCCGATCATGACGCGACCTCGGGGAGGATCTTCTCGACGCGACCCGGCCCGGCCGGACGACCCGGCCCGTCGGCTCAGTGGTGGTCGGTCCGGCCGGGCGACGGCACCGCGATCGCCCGGTCGTTGTTGCCCGGGTCGGCGTCGCGGTCGTCGACGCCGGCGATCCCGACGGTGAGGTACGTCGTCCGCGCGGCCTTGACGTCGATGGTCAGCTCGGTGGTCCCGGCGCCGGCCACCACGGTCTCGGCCCAGGGGCTGTGCTGGGCGCGCGGGGCGCAGGCGCCGGCGGCTCCGGCGACGGTCACGCAGTAGCTGGTGGCGCCGACGCCGCCGAGGACGACCCGGACGGGCAGCCCGTCCCCGTCCACCTGGATCGTGACCCGCCGCCACGCCGGGCCCGAGGGCGAGACATCTCGGACCGGCGTACCCAGGCGGGGGTCGGCGCTGACGCGGGTCGGCTCGTCCGTGGGCGTGCTCGTCGTCGGGTCCGGCGACGGGACCGCGGGAGCCTCCGCCCTCGTCGGCGCCGACGGCGCTGACGGCGCGGACGGCGCGGACGGCGCGGACTGCTGCGGGGCGGCGTCGTGCTCCAGGACGTCGATGGTGCGGTGACGCCGGGGCTGTGCTGGCCGCCCGGGACCCGGTCGCCCGGGAGCCGGTCGCCCGGCACCGACGGGAGGGGTGGCGTGCGGGACCTGGGCCGTCTCCGCGGAGGACACCGGCTCGCCGGTGCGGGCCGGTCCCGGAGTCACCGGCTCCCCGGCCGCGGCGTCCTGCGGGACGGGCACGCGGATCGCCACCAGGGCGAGGCCGGCGACGACGCCCGCAACCGCGGTCGAGGCGAGCACCCCGGCCACGGCCTTGCCGACGGCGACGCCGACGGTCCCGGTCACCGATGTCGCCTCGACGACTCCCGCCGCGGCCGCGAGGGCCAGCGGCGCCAGCAGTGCGCCGACGTCGCGGCGCGCCTCGCCGAGCTCGAGGATCGCGGCCGGGCAGCTGCGACAGGTCCTCAGGTGGGCGTCCACCGCCTCGCGCCGGGCGCGGGTCAGGTGGCCGTTCACGTACCCGGGCAGGTGGTGGACGATCTTCCGGCACTCGGCCGAGTCGGACGACCGGGCGTACTGCGCCAGGTAGGCGTCGGCAAGGCCGCGCCGGGCACGCAGGGCCAGGGCGGCGACCGCGTTGGCGTTGATGCCGAGGAGCTCACCGACCTCGTCGTGGGGCACCCGGTCGACCTCGCAGAGCCAGAGCACCTGCTGCCAGCGGGCGGGCAGGGACGCGAACGCGTCGCGCACCACCGCGCCGGTCAGGTACCGGCCGGAGGTGTCGTCCGCGACGAGCCGGGGGATCAGGTCCCCCGGCTCGGTGACCCGTTCCCGCCGGCGACCACGCAGCCGGTTGACGGCGACGTTGTGGACGGTGACGGCGAGGTAGGGCCGGAAGGTGGACGTCGGTCCCCGACCACTGCGAAGGATCACGAGGATCCGTTCGAACGCCTCCGCGACGACGTCCTCCGCGTCCCGCTCCCCGACGACACGACGCGCCACGGCGAGCGCGTGGGCGCGGTGCCGGACGAACAGGGTGCCGAACGCGGTCTCGGCCCCCTGACGGACCTGCTCGAGCAGCTCTTCCTCGGACGTGAGCTCCATGACTCCCCTCGGACCAGCGCCCCGGCCGCATCGCGGCAGGGGGCATCGCCCCACCCTGGTCGGCCGGTGTCCGGACGACATCGACGTGCCGACGGGCTCCACCACCCCCGCACAGGGGAGCCACTCGCCGGCGGTGGTGCACCCGACCCCGCGTCACGGTAGGCCGGAAGCCCGGTCCAGCGGAGGCGAGCGGGCCGACTGCCGCCCATTTGACCTCCGAACGGGGGTCGTCCACCCACCTGGCAGCGGCCCTCGGCGCAGCCCTCGCAGCCGTGCGGGGGCTGCGGAACGGCAAGAGCCCCCGTCGGGATGCGACGGGGGCTCTTCGCTGGCTGGCGGTGACGGAGGGATTTGAACCCTCGGTGGACTTGCGCCCACAAACGCTTTCGAGGCGTTCTCCTTAGGCCGCTCGGACACGTCACCGCGGGAGACATTACCGGAGCGGTGTCGGCGGCCCGAAATCCCGGTGCCGATCCGCGCACCGGCCACGGGCGATGCAACCTGGATGCAACCTCTGTCCGTCATCGTCGTCCGGAGAGACGCTCGTCACGTGGGAGAGACACCGTGGCCACTGCACTGATGACCCCGGACAACCGGTCGCGCGGCATGCGCGCCGAGGTCGCCGCGTCCTGGGAACGCTCCGCCGCCGCCGGCGTCGACGTCACGCAGCGCGAGGCGCCGATCGCCCTGGACGCGCCGGAGCTGCGGGGCCAGCGCGAGGCGCACGCGCTCGCGCGGGTGTTCCCGCTGCTCGACGACGTGCTGGGGCGGGAGGTGCGTGACTGCGGGGCGGTGATGGCGCTGGCCGACGCGGAGGGCACCCTGCTGTGGGTCTGCGGTACGCCGGAGCGCCTGCGCGAGGCGGAGCGGATCGGCTTCGTCGAGGGCAGCAACTGGGACGAGCGGCTGGCCGGCACCAACGCGCCGGGGCTCGCCCTGGCCACCGGCCGCGACGCCGTGGTCACCCGGGACGAGCACTTCCGCTCGGCCGTCCGCTCGTGGAGCTGCGCCGCGACGCCGATCCACGACCCGGGCAGCAACCGGGTGCTCGGGGTCCTCGACGTGACCGGTGGCGACGCGCTCGTGGTGCCGCAGACGATGGCGATGGTGCGCGCCGCCGCCCGCCTCGCGGAGGCCGAGCTGGCCCGGCAGGCACCGCCCCCGGCGCGGGACGAGCGCGCCACCGGCCTGCGCATCGTGCTCGAGCTGCTCGGACACGACGAGGCACTGGCGACCGTCGACGACGGGCGCGGCAAGCTCGCGCGGCTGCGGCTCTCGCGACGGCACAGCGAGATCCTCGCGCTGCTCGCCTCCTTCCCCGCGGGGCTGTCGGGCGACGAGCTCGGCGTGCTGCTCTACGAGGAGGACGGTGGCGGGTCGACCCTGCGCGCCGAGCTCAACCGGATGCGCGGCCTGCTGGGCGACGCGCTGGTCGCCTCGCGCCCCTACCGCCTCGCCGCCCCGGTCACCGGCGACTGGCTCGCCGTCGAGGCGCAGCTCGCGGCGGGCGACCTGCGCGGCGCGATGCGGGGGTACGGCGGCCCGGTGCTGCCACGCTCCACGGCGCCGGGTGTCGTCCGGTTGCGCGAGTCGCTGGCCGCGTCGCTGCGCCAGGCCCTGTTGCGCTCGGGCGAGGCCGACCTGATGTCGACGTGGACCCGCTCGGGCTGGGGGCGCGACGACTACGAGATGTGGCTGGCCCAGCGGTCCGTCGTACCGGCGTCCTCGCCGATGCGGGCCCTGGTCGAGGGGCAGGTCGCGCGCCTCGACGCCGACCTGCGCTGACCCGGGCTCGCTGCCGGTCCTCCGGGCCGAGCCGGCATCAGCCGCCGACCCGGGCCAGGCTCCGCAGCCGCGCGTCGACGGCCCCCGGGCTGAGCACCTCGTCCAGCGCCAGGGCGGCGCACCCGACGAGGCCGGCCCGGTCGCCGTACGTTGCCGGGAGGAACTGCAGCTCACGGGTCGCCAGGGCGGAGGCACGGGCGTAGACCGCCTCGCGCACGCCGGCGGCGTAGACGTCGTACGCCGCCGCCATGTCCCCACCGAGCACGACGGCGCGCGGGTTGAGCAGGTTGATGGCGACGGCCAGCAGCTCGCCGACCATCCGGCCGCTCTCGCGGAGCAGCTGCTTGGCCTCGGGGTCGCCGGCCAGCGCGTGGGCGACGAGGTCGCGGACGTGCTCGACCTCGCGCCCCTCCTCGCGCAGTCGCGCGACGAGCGCCCAGCCGGCGGCGATCGTCTCCAGGCAGCCGACGTCCCCACAACGACAGGGCCGGCCGGCCGCCTCGGGGACCTTGGTGTGGCCGAGGTCCCCGGCGGCGCCGAGGGCGCCGGTGACGATCCGGCCGTCGGCGACGACGCCGAGGCCGAGGCCGGTGGAGGCCTTGAGCACGAGCAGGTCGCGGGCCTGGGCGGCGTGCCCGAGGTACTCCGAGCGGGCCAGGATGTCGGCGTCGTTGGCCAGGAAGAGCGGGGCCTCCCCCGCCACCGCGGTCAGGTACGGCGCCAGCGGGACGCCGTCCCAGCCGGCCATGACGGGCGTGTCCACGCTGACCCCACGCGCGGTGTCGACCGCACCGGGGAGCGAGAGCCCGACGCCGAGCACGGGTGGCGTGACCAGGCCGATCAATCGCGCCAGCTGGTCAGCCACGCCCGGCATCACCAGGTCGGGCCCGGCGCCGACCTCGTGGTCGACGGCCGAGGCGGCGAGCTCGGTCCCGCCGAGGTCGAAGACGGCGACCTGCGAGCGGGACCGGCCGATCGCGATCGCGAGGACCGTCCCGGCGTCGGTGGCGAGCTCGAGGCTGCCGGGAGGGCGGCCGCCGGTGGAGGCGAGGTCGGCGCCGACCCGGAGCAGCCCGGCCTCGCCGAGCGCGCTCACCCGGGCGACCACCGCGGTCCGGGACAGGCCCGTGAGCCGGACCAGGTCCGCCCGGGTCGCCGCGCGGCCGGCGCGCACCAGCGCGAACAGCTCACCCGCCGTCGCTGTGTCGCGGCCGACCGGCTGCCGCACCTCCGTCATGCCTCCGAACTCTAAACCCGGGCTACTTTGTCCCGAAAAAGTCATAAGGATGACTTTCTTCAGACACTCTTACGCACTACGGTTGCACGGGTGACCGCACCCGACCTCGTGCTTCCCCCTTGCGACTTCACCGTGTTCGGCGGCACCGGCGACCTGGCCCTGCGCAAGCTGCTGCCGGGGCTCTACGAGCAGGAGCGCCGCCGCCAGCTGCCCGCGGGCACCCGGATCATCGGCGTCTCCCGCAGTCCCCTCGACGACGCCGGCTACCGCGACCTCGTCACCCGCGCCCTCTTCGACCACGTCGCCGAGGACCACCTCGAGGCGGGAGCGCTGCACCGGCTCACCGCCCGGCTGCACCACCTCACCCTCGACGTCGGCTCCGCCGAGGACTGGGACCGGCTGCACGGGCTCCTCAAGGACCGGCCGGCATCGCGGCCGGCAGGCGAGGAGGCGACCCGGATCCACTACCTCGCCGTCGCCTCCGACCTGTTCGGGCCGATCTGCGACCGGCTCGACGACCTCGGCCTGGTCACCCCGCGGTGCCGGGTCGTCCTCGAGAAGCCGATCGGCGCCGACCTCGCCTCGTCGCGGCAGGTCAACGACGCCGTCGGCCGGGTCTTCGAGGAGCGCCAGATCTTCCGGATCGACCACTACCTCGGCAAGGAGAGCGTGCAGAACCTCCTCGTCACCCGGTTCGCCAACGTCTTCCTCGAGCCGATCTGGAACTCGCGCTGGGTCGACCACGTCCAGATCACGGTCGCCGAGACCCTCGGCGTCGGCGAGCGCGGCGACTACTACGACCGGGCCGGCGCGCTGCGCGACATGGTGCAGAACCACCTGCTGCAGCTGCTCTGCCTGGTCGCGATGGAGCCGCCGTCGTACGTCGGCGGCGACGCGCACGACGCCGTCCGCGACGAGAAGCTCAAGGTGCTGCGCGCGCTCGCACCGCTCACCGGGGTGGACGTCGACCGGGCGACGGTGCGCGGCCAGTACACGTCGTACGGCGCCGAGCTCGGCCACCCCAGCACCACCGAGACCTTCGTCGCGCTGCGGGCGGAGGTGCAGAACTGGCGGTGGTCCGGCGTGCCGTTCTACCTGCGCACCGGCAAGCGGCTGGCCCGCCAGGAGTCGACGATCGAGGTGGTCTTCAAGGAGCCGCCGCACGCGATGTTCCCCGACAGCGAGGGCGTCACGACCCCGAACCGGCTGACCATCCGGATGCAGCCCGACGAGGGCATGCAGCTGCACCTCACCGCCAAGCACCCCGGCCCCGGCGGGATCCGGCTGCACCCGGCGTCGCTCGACCTGACCTGGGCCGAGGCGTTCGACGAGCGCAGCCCGGAGCCGTACGAGCGCTTGCTGCGCGACGTGATGCGCGGCGTCCCCACCCTGTTCATGCGCCGTGACGAGGTGGAGGCGGCGTGGGGCTGGGTCGAGCCGATCCTCGCGCAGTGGCAGGAGGCCGGCGTCGAACCCGTCCGCTACCACCCCGGGACCGAGGGGCCGGCAGCCGCCGAGCGGCTGCTTGCTCGCGACGGTCGCACCTGGCAGGAGGTCGGGCGATGAGCGAGGTCCTCCACCCCGTGCTCGCCGAGGTCACCCAGCGGCTCGTCGAGCGCAGTGCGGCCACCCGGTCGGCGTACCTCGACCGGGTGCGGTCCGCGGCGGTCCGCGGCCCGGCCCGTGGCCGGCTGGCCTGCGCCAACCTCGCGCACGGCTTCGCGGCGGCCGAGGGGCCGGCCAGGACGGAGCTGGCGCGCGGGCAGAAGCCCAACCTGGCGATCGTCACCAGCTACAACGACATGCTCTCCGCGCACCAGCCGTACGGCGCCTACCCGCCCGTGCTCAAGGACGCGGTGATCCGGGCCGGTGGGCTGGCGCAGGTCGCCGGCGGCGTGCCCGCGATGTGCGACGGGATCACCCAGGGTCGCGACGGC
Organism: Pimelobacter simplex; assembly: GCA_016803235.1. Taxonomy (GTDB): domain Bacteria; phylum Actinomycetota; class Actinomycetes; order Propionibacteriales; family Nocardioidaceae; genus Nocardioides; species Nocardioides simplex_A. The sequence continues at coordinate 1,853 of JADCLI010000038.1, read as the reverse complement.
ATGCAGCTCTCGCTCTACAGCCGCGACGTGATCGCCATGTCGACCGCGATCGCGCTGTCGCACGACATGTTCGACGCAGCCCTGCTGCTCGGCGTCTGCGACAAGATCGTGCCCGGCCTGCTCATCGGCGCGCTGTCCTTCGGGCAGCTGCCGACCGTGTTCGTCCCTGCGGGGCCGATGGCCTCCGGGCTGCCGAACGGCGAGAAGGCACGGGTGCGGCAGGCCTACGCCGAGGGCAAGGTCGGTCGTGAGGAGCTGCTCGAGGCCGAGGCGGCGTCGTACCACTCGAGGGGGACGTGCACCTTCTACGGCACCGCCAACTCCAACCAGCTGCTGATGGAGGTGATGGGCCTGCACCTGCCGGGCTCGTCCTTCGTCAACCCGGACACCCCGCTGCGCGGGGCGCTGACCCGGGAGGCCGCAGCGGTGGCCGTACGCCGAGCGGCCGGGGCGGCCCCGGGGATCGGCGAGCTGGTCGACGAGAAGGTCGTGCTCAACGCGTGCGTGGCCCTGCTGGCCAGCGGCGGGTCGACCAACCACACCCTGCACCTGGTCGCGATCGCCCGCGCGGCCGGGATCCTGCTCACCTGGGACGACCTCGCGGACCTCTCGGCCGTCGTACCGCTGCTGGCGCGGGTGTACCCCAACGGCGCGGCCGACGTGAACCACTTCCACGCCGCTGGCGGGATCGGCTTCCTGGTGCGGACCCTGCTCGACGCCGGGCTGCTGCACGAGGACGTCGAGACGATCGTGGGACGGGGGCTGCGGCGCTACACCACCGAGCCCGTCCTCGTCGACGACGAGCTGTCGTGGCGGCCGGGACCGTCGTCGAGCCTCGACCTCGACGTGCTGCGCCCGGTCACCGACCCGTTCTCGCCCGACGGCGGGGTGAAGGTGGTCCGGGGCGCGCTCGGGACCGGGGTCGTGAAGACCTCGGCGGTCGCGGTCGAGCACCGGGTGGTCTCCGCACCAGCGCGGGTGTTCGACGACCAGCACGACTTCCTCCTGGCCTTCGCCGAGGGCGAGCTGGACGGCATCGACCTCGTCGCGGTGATCCGCTACCAGGGGCCCGCCGCGAACGGCATGCCCGAGCTGCACAAGCTGACGCCGGCGCTCGGGGTGCTGCAGGACCGGGGGCAGAAGGTCGCGATCGTCACCGACGGCCGGATGTCGGGCGCGTCCGGCAAGGTCCCGGCCGCCATCCACGTCACCCCGGAGGCCGCGCTCGGCGGGCCGCTGTCCCGGGTCCGCGACGGTGACGTGATCACGCTCGACGCGGACGCCGGGCTGCTGACGATCGGCGCCGACCTGGCCGGGCGCCCGGCTGTCGGTGCCGCCCCCGCCGGGGACGCCTGGGCAGGCACCGGCCGCGAGCTGTTCGCCGCCTTCCGCGCCACTGTCGGCCCGGCCGACCAGGGCGCCTCCATCTTCCCCGTCCCCACTGCCTCGGAGGTCTCCCTTGTCTCCCCTTGACCTGGTCCCCGTGCTGCCGGTCGTCGTGGTCGACGACCTGGCGAGCGCCGTCCCCCTCGCCCGGGCGCTCGTCGACGGCGGCCTGCCCGCCATCGAGCTCACCCTGCGCACCCCGGTCGCGCTGGAGGCGATCCGGGCCATCGCCGCCGAGGTGCCCGAGATCGCGCTCGGCGCCGGGACCATCGTGACGCCGGACCAGGCATCGGCCGCGGTGGCCGCCGGCGCGGGCTTCCTCGTCTCCCCCGGCTGCACGCCCTCACTGCTGGACGCGCTGCAGGACACCGGCGTGCCCTTCCTGCCCGGCACCTCGACCGTCTCCGAGGTGATGGCCGTGCTCGACGCGGGCCTCACCGACATGAAGTTCTTCCCCGCCGAGGCGG